>NZ_CAUM01000112.1 GCF_000350085.1 Mesorhizobium metallidurans STM 2683 | reverse complement strand
GCGATACGACGGCCGGGTTGTCGCGGTCGTGCCCCCTGGTTGAGGATTGTGACCCATGGCAAGCTTTGCCCTGGCAATGGCGAAAGGCGCTTCGGCCATATCGTCGCAATCAGCGGTATCCTTTTGAAATCACCACAAAAATGGGCACTGGAAAAGCCGCCGCCGACATTGGAGTTTCGGCTGCGCTTCCTATATAAGCAGCCAGTGATTCCCGACTGGATTGTGACCTGATTTGACCGACCAGAAGACACCGCGCGGCGCCGATGGCGGCCCGACCGGCATCGAGCCGATATCGATCATTGAGGAGATGCAGCGCTCCTATCTCGATTACGCCATGAGCGTGATCGTCAGCCGTGCGCTGCCTGACGTGCGCGACGGCTTGAAGCCGGTGCATCGCCGCATTCTCTACGCTGCCCATGAGAGCGGCTATCACTGGAACCGCAAATATGTGAAGTCGGCCCGCCCGGTCGCCGACGTGATGGGTAAATACCATCCACACGGCGACGCCTCGATCTATGACGCCCTGGTGCGCATGGCGCAGGACTGGTCGCTGCGAGTGCCGCTGATCGACGGGCAGGGCAATTTCGGTTCGATCGACGGTGATCCGCCGGCGGCCATGCGTTACACCGAGTCGCGGCTGACCAAGGTCGCGCATGAATTGCTGGAGGATATCGACAAGGAAACCGTCGATTTCCAGGACACATATGACGCCTCCGACACCGAGCCGAAGGTGCTGCCGGCTCGCTTCCCCAACCTTCTGGTCAACGGTTCCGGCGGCATTGCCGTCGGCATGGCCACCAACATTCCGCCGCACAATCTCGCCGAAGTCTGCAATGGCGCTATCGCCATCATCGACAATCCGGCGATCAATCTGCCGGCGCTGATGGAGATCATCCCGGGACCGGACTTCCCGACCGGCGGCATCGTGCTTGGCCGTTCCGGCATCTACAGCGCCTATTCGACCGGCCGCGGCTCCATCGTCATGCGCGGCCGCGTCAATGTCGAGCAGCGCGGCAACGACCGTGAATCGATCGTCATCACCGAGGTTCCCTACCAGGTGAACAAGGCCTCGATGATCGAGAAAATGGCCGAACTGGTACGCGACAAGCGCATCGAAGGCATTTCCGACATTCGCGACGAGAGCGACCGCCAGGGTTACCGCGTCGTCATCGAACTGAAGCGCGACGCGGTGGCCGACGTCATCCTCAACCAACTCTATCGCTTCACGCCGCTGCAGACGTCCTTCGGCGCCAATATGGTGGCGCTGAACGGCGGCAAGCCGGAAGTGCTGACGCTGATCGACATGCTGAAGGCGTTTGTAGCCTTCCGCGAGGAAGTGATCAGCCGGCGCACGAAATTCCTGCTGCGCAAGGCGCGCGACCGCGCCCATGTGCTGGTCGGTCTGGCCATCGCCGTTGCCAATATCGACGAGGTGATAAAGCTGATCCGCACCGCGCCGGATCCGCAGACGGCGCGTGAGCAGTTGATGGAGCGGCGCTGGCCCTCGGGCGACGTCGAATCGCTGATCCTCCTGATCGACGATCCGCGCCACCGCATCAACGAGGACGGCACCTACAATCTGTCGGAGGAGCAGGCGCGCGCCATCCTCGAATTGCGCCTGCAGCGCCTGACCGCGCTCGGCCGCGACGAGATCGCCGACGAATTGAACACGATCGGCGTCGAAATCGTTGATTATCTTGACATTTTGTCGTCCCGCGCCCGTATCCAGCAGATCGTCAAGGACGAGCTCATCGCCGTGCGCGACGAGTTCGGCACGCCGCGCCGCACCGAGCTCACCGATGGCGGCGCGGACATGGAAGACGAGGACCTGATCCAGCGCGAGGACATGGTCGTGACGGTCAGCCATTCCGGCTACATCAAGCGCGTGCCGCTGTCGCTCTACCGGGCGCAGCGCCGTGGCGGCAAGGGCCGCTCCGGCATGTCGACCAAGGACGAGGATTTCGTCACCCGGCTGTTCGTCGCCAACACGCACACGCCGGTGCTGTTCTTCTCCTCGCGCGGCATCGTCTACAAGGAGAAGGTCTGGCGGCTGCCGATCGGCAACCCGCAGTCGCGCGGCAAGGCGCTGATCAACATGCTGCCGCTGGAGCAGGGCGAGCGCATCACCACGATCATGCCGCTGCCCGAGGACGAGACGAGTTGGGGCGAGCTCGATGTGATGTTCGCCACCACGCGCGGCACCGTGCGCCGCAACAAGCTGTCGGACTTCGTCCAGGTCAACCGCAACGGCAAGATCGCCATGAAGCTGGAGGAGGAAGGCGACGAGATCCTCGGCGTCGAGACCTGCACCGACAATGAAGACGTGCTTTTGACCGCAAGTTCCGGCCAATGCATCCGCTTTTCGGTCAGCGACGTGCGCGTGTTCCAGAGCCGCAATTCGGTCGGCGTGCGCGGCATCGCCATGGCCGACACCGACAGGGTGATCTCAATGGCGGTGATCGAACATGTCGAGGCGCCACCGGCCGAGCGCGCCGCCTATCTCAGGCGGGTGGTGGCCGAACGGCGGCTCGCCGCCGGCATCGCGGCCGGCGAGGAGGAAGACATCCAGCTCACCAATGAGGAAGTCGGCGAGGAGACGGAGCTTTCCGACGAACGCTATGAGTTCCTCAAGGCGCATGAGCAGTTCGTGCTGACGGTGACGGAATATGGCTATGGCAAGCGCTCGTCGTCCTATGATTTCCGCCTGACGGGCCGCGGCGGCAAGGGCATCCGCGCCACCGACGTATCGAAGACGGCCGAGATCGGCCGCCTGGTGGCGACCTTCCCTGTCGGCAATGACGACCAGATCATGCTGGTTTCGGATGGCGGCACCGTCATCCGCGTGCCCGTCCACGATATCCGTTTCGCCAGCCGCGCCACCAAGGGCGTGACCATCTTCAACACCGCAGAAGGCGAGAAGGTCGTGTCGGTTGAGCGGATTTCGGAACCGCAATCGGACGAGGAAGCCGAAGAGAATATCGAGGCCGGGCCGGATGCCGGTGTCGAGGACGCTGGTAGCGACACCGCCGAATAGGCCTCGAATTGGCAACGCCGGCCAATGGGCCGGCGCTAACGCAATCTGCGGTTTTGTGGTTTAGAAGTGACGGTAAGGCTTGCGTGGGCCGAAACCTTCGAAACGCTCGGTGTTGGCCTTGGCGCGAACGCGGGCAGCCTCCTGATGCAGCCCGAATACGGTGGCGATCAGCATGGCGACGGTCATTGCGGTGGCTAGCATGTAGATCAGCATGTGCGTGTTCTCCTGCGCCTAACAACGGTTAAATGGGAATTTGGTTTCATCTTCTGAAGCTGCAACCTAGTGAACGCTGCGTGAAGCGTTCGTGATCAACGCATTCATCTGTCGTTCATGTCCGCGAAAAGGTTCACGTACGTTGCATCAATCAATCGGATTTGCCTTCCGCCCGTGTGCCCGCTAGAAGCCTGCCATGACCGAACGCATCGCCCTTTATGCCGGCTCTTTCGATCCGCTCACCAACGGCCATCTCGACGTGCTGAAAGCGTCGCTGGCCGTGGCCGACATCGTCTATGCGGCGATCGGCATCCATCCCGGCAAGAAGCCGCTGTTTTCCTTCGAGGAACGGGTGACGCTGATAGAGAGTGCGACAAAGGCGGAATTCGGCCGCGACGGCGCCCGCATCAAGGTCGTCGCCTTCGACGGGCTGGTCATCGACGCAGCCAGGAGAGAGGGCGCCTCTATCATGATACGCGGCCTGCGCGACGGCACCGATCTCGACTATGAGATGCAGATGGCCGGCATGAACGAGACCATGGCGCCGGAACTGCAGACGGTTTTTCTGCCCGCCAGCCCCTCGGTGCGAACCATTACCGCCACACTTGTCCGCCAGATAGCCTCGATGGGAGGCGACATCCGCCCCTTCGTGCCGGCGGCCGTGGCCGGTGCGCTCACCGCCAAATTTGCAAAATAAGTTTCTCGGAGAAGACCATGCAGCTGAAAAAGCTCGCCTCGTTCCTTGTCGTGCTCGCCGGTCTTGTGACCGCCTCTGTTTCGGCCTTCGCCGCCGATCCGGAAAACACCATGATCATCACGCTGAAGGACGGCGACGTGACCATAGCGTTGAGGCCCGATCTCGCGCCCAAGCATGTCGCCCAGATCAAGAAGCTGGCGCGCCAGGGCGCCTACGACAATATTGCCTTCCACCGCGTCATCGACGGCTTCATGGCGCAGACCGGCGACGTGAAGTTCGGCAACATGAAGAATGGCTTCAGTGCCGGCGCCGTCGGTACTGGCGGGTCCGATCTTCCCGACCTGCCGGCCGAATTCTCGACATCCGAGCGCTATGTGCGCGGCGTGGTCGGCATGGCCCGCTCGCAGGACCCGAATTCCGCGAATTCCCAGTTCTTCATCATGTTCGCGCCGGCGCCACCGCTCGATGGCCAGTACACCATCGTCGGCAATGTCGTCAGCGGCATGGAATTGGTGGACAACATCAAGAAGGGCGACGAGGCGAACAATGGCACGGTCAGCGACCCCGACCGGATGATCAAGGTGCGCATCGCCGCAGACAAGTAAAATTGTCAAATTAATATGTTTTCTCAAAAGGATATCTGACATGGCCGAGATCAAGGACCGCGAGAACGCGCTCATCATGGAAACGACCAAGGGCAAGGTCGTCATCGAACTGTTTCCCGACCTGGCGCCTGGCCATGTCGGCCGCATCAAGGAACTGGCGCGCGAAGGCGCCTATGACGGCGTGGTGTTCCACCGCGTCATCGACGGTTTCATGGCGCAGACCGGCGACGTCAAGTTCGGCAATTCCAGCAAGCCCTCCTTCGCGCCGTCGCGTGCCGGCATGGGCGGCTCCGACAAGCCCGACCTGAAGGCCGAATTCTCGAACGCCAACCACGCCCGCGGCACCTGCTCGATGGCGCGTTCGCAGAACCCGAACTCGGCCAATTCGCAGTTTTTCATCTGCTTCGACGATGCCGCCTTCCTCAACCGCCAATACACGGTCTGGGGCCAGGTGATCGAAGGCATGGACAATGTCGACAAGATCAAGCGCGGCGAGCCGGTGCAGGATCCCGACAAGATCGTGTCGCTGAAGGTCGCGGCCGACGCGAAGTGAACTGCCCAAAGCGCGTCGCGTTTGAACGGATTCCTGCGACGCGCTTTAGGTTCTTGTTTGATGCATGTCGTTATCGCAAAACCGGCGCGCACTTTTGCGCGACATGCATTCGGCGCGGCATCTCGATAGCATTTGTCGCGGCGGCCGGGGGCCGGAATGAAGGTCGAGCTTTTCGATTTCGAATTGCCGGAGGAGCGCATCGCGCTTCGCCCGGCCGAACCGCGCGACAGCGCCGGGATGCTGGTGGTCAGGCCGGGCAAGGGGCTTGAGGACCGCACGGTGCGCGACTTGCCGTCCTTGCTGAAGCGCGGCGATGTGCTGGTCTTCAACGACACCAAGGTCATTCCCGCGCAACTGAAAGGCATCAGGCGGCGTGGCGAGGCGGCGGCGCAAGTGGAAGCGACGCTGCATATGCGAACAGCGCCGGACCGCTGGCTGGCCTTCATGCGGCCGGGTAAGCGCGTCGCCGCCGGCGACCGTATCCATTTCGGCCTTGACGGCAATTCCTGCTTTCTCGGCCAGTTCGACGCCACGGTGATCGAGAAAGGCGAAGGCGGCGAGGTGCTGCTCGGCTTCGACCTTTCCGGGCCGTTCCTCGACGAGGCGCTGCACGCTGTCGGCCATATCCCGCTGCCGCCCTATATCGCGTCGAAGCGCGATGACGACGAGCGCGACCGCAGCGACTACCAGACCATTTATGCCCGGGAGGAGGGGGCGGTCGCCGCTCCGACAGCCGGTCTGCATTTCACGCCGGAGTTGTTTGCCGCGCTCGACGCGAAAGGCATCGAGCGCCGCTTCGTCACCTTGCATGTCGGCGCCGGCACCTTCCTGCCGGTCAAGGTCGACGACACCGCCGACCACAAAATGCACGCCGAGATCGGATCGGTCGCCCAAGAAACCGCCGAGGCGTTGAACGCGGCGAAGGCACGTGGCGGGCGCCTCGTCGCCGTCGGCACGACGTCGCTGCGCCTGCTGGAAAGTGCGGCTGGCCCCGACGGCCGGCTCGCCGCGTGGTCGGGTCCGACCGACATCTTCATCACGCCCGGCTACCTCTTCAAGACCGCCGACATGCTGATGACCAATTTCCATCTGCCGCGTTCGACGCTGTTCATGCTGGTTTCGGCCTTCTGCGGGCTGCAGACGATGCGTGCGGCCTATGCGCATGCCATCGAGAACCGTTACAGGTTCTATTCCTACGGAGACGCAAGCCTGCTGTTCAAGGAGGAGAACGATGGACGATGACCTGGAAACTTTCGACCGCGGTGCCTTGATCGCCGAGGTCAAAAAGCTGCGTGCCGGCATTCGCGAACATCGCGACGCCACCGGCCATGATCTGTGCTGGCATCACCCGGACCTCTGGTCCCTGCTACCGGAAAGGACCGAGCCGGCGATCGCCGTGCCACCCTGGCCAAAATTCATGCGCGGCTGCATCCGCTACCGGCAGTCGCTCGACAGGCAGGCCGCGGCTGCGCCGGTATTCGACAAGGAGTTCAATGAGTAAGGCATTTACCTTCAAGGTATCGGCGACGGACGGTAGAGCACGGCGCGGTACGATCACCATGCCGCGCGGTGAAATCCGCACGCCGGCTTTCATGCCGGTCGGCACCGGCGGCACGGTGAAAGCGATGTATATGGAGCAGGTGCGCGGTGTCGGCGCCGACATCATCCTTGGCAATACCTATCACCTGATGCTGAGGCCCGGCGCCGAGCGCGTGGCGCGGCTCGGCGGCCTGCATGAGTTCGCCCGCTGGCCGCATCCGATCCTGACCGACAGCGGCGGTTTCCAGGTGATGTCGCTGTCGAAGCTGAGGAAGCTCACGGAAAAAGGCGTCACTTTCCGCTCGCATATCGATGGCGCCGCCCATGAGATGTCGCCGGAGCGCTCGATCGAGATCCAGGGGCTGCTCGATTCCGACATCCAGATGCAGCTCGACGAATGCACGGCGCTGCCGGCCGAGGAGAAGGAAATCGAGCGCGCCATGGATCTGTCGCTGCGCTGGGCGGAGCGCTGCAAGGCGGCGTTCGGCGACCAGCCGGGCAAAGCGATGTTCGGCATCGTGCAAGGCGGCGACGTGCCTGCTTTGCGGCTGCGTTCGGCGCGGGCGCTGAAGGCGATGGATCTGAAGGGCTACGCCATTGGCGGACTAGCCGTTGGCGAGCCGCAGGCGGTGATGCTCGAGATGCTGGATATCACTTGCCTGGAACTGCCTGCGGACAGGCCGCGCTATCTCATGGGCGTCGGCACGCCGGACGACATATTGAGATCGGTGGCGCGCGGCATCGACATGTTCGATTGCGTGATGCCGACGCGCGCCGGCCGCCATGGCCTTGCCTATACAAGGCGCGGCAAGGTCAATCTGCGCAACGCCCGCCATGCCGACGATCCGCGCCCGCTGGACGAGGAGAGCGACTGCCCGGCGGCGCGGGATTACTCGCGCGCCTATCTGCACCATCTGGTGCGTTCGCAAGAAGCGCTGGGAGCGATGCTGCTCACCTGGAACAATCTTTCCTACTATCAAAAGCTGATGCAGGACATTCGCGCCGCGATCGAGGCTGGCGCGTTCGACGCGCGGGCCGCGGAAATTTCCGAAGGCTGGGCGAGGGGTGATATTCCCGCGATATGACCGGCCTCAGGTGCTCAGCGCATTGGATGCGCGCAGGCTGCAGCCGGTTATCCGGTAGGTCCCGTCGGGCTGCTGCTCGAGCGTGTAGACCGCCTCGTAGTCCTTGCCGTCCGGTCCGACGATCAGCACCTGCTGGATGATCGATGTCGGGCTCATTTCCTGCACCTTGCCGAAGGAATAGGTCCGCGGCTTGCGCACCGGCGCATAGCCATTGGTCACCATGTTCATGAAGGTGTCGACGGTCGGAAAGATGCGTTTCACATTCGGTGCGGCAAAGCCGTAGGCGGCCGCGCCATCGTCGGCCATGAAAGCCTTCAATTGACCGTCGATCGTTGCCTGGCCTGCCTTGATTTCGGCATCGCCGGCCAAGGCCGGGGATGCCAGGATGAGTGTAACGATTGCTAGTGCGAAAATCGCTCGGCGCATGGCCTGTCTCCGCTGTCCCAGACGAGCCGTCCGAAGACGCTCAGCATATCATACGCTCGACGGCGCTTCATGGTTTCAGCGACGGCAACATTCAACGTCGCACGCAAGGGGGTGAACCCAGGCGCCCTCATGCTTGAAAGCAGGACAGCAGTCTGCCACAAGGGCCGCCTATGCGTGGAAGCTTGAGCAGGATCGGGCAATGAAGGCGTTTTTCGTGCAGATAAAGTGCGACCTGGGCAAGGCCTATGACGTTGCCAGCGCACTGGCCGATGCCGAGATTGCCTCGGAAATCTACTCGACCGCCGGCAACTACGACCTGCTCGCGAAATTCTATGTCGACGACGAGGAGGACATCGGCCACTTCGTCAACGAGAAGGTGCAGATTCTCACCGGCATCAAGGACACGTTTACGGTCGTCACCTTCCGCGCCTTCTAACGAGGCAAACCCCTGACACAGCCATATTGTTGCTGCCCTAATTTTAGGCAGCGGTGACATACTGATCGCCGGCACCCTTTAAATTGCCGATTGCGCTTGATTTTCTCCGGCGACGCCAGTGAAATGGCTGCACAGGGGAGTATGCGATTGGCAGCGTTCGACGAAATGCTTCCGGAAGTCTCCGGATTGAGAAAACCGTATTCGGCTTACGATCGCTGGCTGAAGGAGCAGGACCCGGCCAGACTTACCGAGAAGATGCAGGACGCCGAACGCGTCTTCCGCAAGACCGGCATCACCTTTGCCGTCTATGGCGAGCAGGAAGCCTCCGAACGCCTCATCCCCTTCGATATCGTTCCGCGCATCATTTCGGGCAATGAATGGCGGCGGCTGACGCAAGGCATCGAGCAGCGCGTCCAGGCGTTGAACGCCTTCCTCGACGACATCTATCATCGACAGGAGATCTTGCGCGCCGGCCGCGTTCCCAAGGAGCTGATCGCCAGGAACGAGGCGTTCCTGCCGGAGATGATCGGGGTCAGGCCGCCGGCCGGCGTCTACACCCATATCATCGGCGTCGACATCGTGCGCATCAGCGAGAACGAATTCTATGTGCTGGAGGACAATGCACGCACGCCATCCGGCGTCTCCTACATGCTGGAGAACCGCGAGACGATGATGCAGCTTTTTCCCGAGCTGTTCCAGCAGATCAAGGTGCGGCCTGTCGAAAACTACCCGCAGCTCCTGCGCCAGTCGCTGGCGGCGGTGCGGCCGCAAGGCACGAAAGGCACGCCGACCATCGCCGTGCTGACGCCCGGCAGCTTCAACTCGGCCTATTTCGAGCATGCTTTCCTTGCCGACCAGATGGGGGTGCAGCTGGTCGAGGGGCAGGATCTGCGCGTCATCGACGGTCATGTCGCGATGCGCACCACCGAAGGCTACAAGCAGATCGATGTGCTCTACCGAAGGGTGGACGATTCCTTCCTCGATCCGCTGACCTTCCGGCCGGACTCCGCGCTTGGCGTGCCCGGCATCATGGATGTCTACCGCGCCGGCAACATCACCATCGCCAATGCGCCGGGGACCGGCATCGCCGACGACAAGGCGATCTACTCCTACATGCCCGAGATCGTCGAATTCTACACCGGCCGCAAGGCGATCCTCGGCAACATCCCGACCTGGCGCTGCTCGGAACCGGACAGCCTGAAATATGTGATCGAGCACATCGACGAACTGGTCATCAAGGAAGTGCATGGTTCCGGCGGCTACGGCATGCTGGTCGGACCGGCCGCGACCAAGAAGGAATGCCAGGATTTTTCCAAGAAACTCCAGGCGAAGCCGTCGAACTACATCGCCCAGCCGACGCTGGCGCTGTCGACCTGTCCGATTCTGACCGAGAAGGGACTGTCGCCGCGCCATGTCGATCTCAGGCCCTATGTGCTGGTTTCCGACCGTATCCAGATCGTGCCCGGCGGGCTGACGCGCGTGGCGCTCAAGGAAGGGTCGCTGGTTGTCAATTCCTCGCAAGGCGGTGGGACGAAGGATACTTGGGTGCTGGATGATTAATGGTGAATGGTGAATGGTGAATGGAATAGAATGATATTCTCATTGACTTCGGTAGAATGCCTCGAAGAGAAAAACGCAATGTTCTGTCCAGGTAAAATCTTGCCATTCACCATTCACCATTCACCATTCACCGCCCAAAGGACCGCGTAGAATGCTTCTCGGCCGCACCGCCAACGGGCTCTACTGGATGAACCGCTATATCGAGCGGGCGGAAAACATGGCGCGGCTGGTCGATGCCGGGCTGCGCATGGCGCTGACCCGTACGCAGAACGCCTCGGAAGAGTGGAATTCGGTGCTGCTCAGCGCCGGTTCGGACGCTGCCTTCACCCAGAAATACCAGGAGTACACCGCAGCCAATGTCGCCGATTTCCTGCTGAGGGACACGTCGAACCCATCGAGCACGATGTCGTCGATCGAAACGGCCCGCAACAATGCCCGCATGGTGCGCACCGCGCTGACGCGCGAGACCTGGGAGAGTATCAACGAAGCGTGGATGGCGCTGAAGCGGATGCTGGCCAGGCGGATCGACGAGCGCGACCTGCCCAGCGTGCTCGATGCCATCAAGCGCGAGACGGCGCTGATCCGCGGCTCGTTCTACGGCACCATGCTGCGCAACGAGATCTTCGATTTCTCGCAGCTCGGCACCTATGTCGAGCGCGCCGACAACACGGCGCGCATCCTCGACGTGAAATACTATGTGCTGTTGCCGTCGATCTCCTGGGTCGGTTCGACGCTGGACAATTACCAGTGGGAATCGATCCTGCGCTCGGTGTCGGCGCACCGCTCCTATCGCTGGGTTTACGAGGCCGACTACAAGCCGACCAACATCGCCGATTATCTGATCCTCAATGTGCGCATGCCGCGCTCGCTGACCTTCTGCTACCGCTTCCTGACGGAGCACCTGAAATTCCTCGGCGACGACTATGGGGAACGCCATGCCTGTCATGCGACGGCCGGCAAGACCCAGTCCATGCTGACGGCTGGCTCGATCAAGGACATATTCGACGCCGGCCTGCATGAATTCCTGGCCAATTTCATTCGCGACAACACCAGGCTCGGCGACGAGATCGCGCAGGACTACAAGTTTTACTAAGCATGATCCGCAAAGTGGAAACCGGTTTGCGGACAAGATCGTGCTTACAAATGGAAAATGACGCCCATGCGGCTCAAGATCACTCACCGGACCGAATACCGTTACGATGCGCCGGTGCACTATCTGCTGCAGCGGTTGCGGCTTCTCCCGCTAAGCGGTCAGACGCAGACGGTGCTGTCTTGGGAGCTGCAGATCTACGGCGCGCGCGAGGAAGTGCGCTTCACCGACCATTTCGGCAATGACACGCGGCTGTTGAGCGTCGAAGGCGAGCGCGATTTCATCACCGTCGAGGCAGCTGGCGAGGTGGTGACGCGCGACACCGCTGGTGTTTCCGGGCCGCATCAGGGTTTTGCACCGCTCTGGCTGTTCGTCCATGAGACACCTTTGACGACGATCGGCGACGGCATCCGCGAGCTTGCCGCATCGGTCGGCAAGGGCACCGACATCGAACGGCTGCACCGGCTGATGGCCGCGATCGGCGAGCGCGTCGCCTATACGCCCGGCACCACCAATGCGACGACGCCGGCCGAGGAGGCGCTGGCGCTCAAGACCGGCGTCTGCCAGGACCATAGCCACATCTTTGCCGCCGCGGCGCGCGCCATGGGGTTTCCGGCCCGCTATGTCAGCGGCTATCTGATGCTGGATGCGGCGGTCGAGCAGGCGGCAAGCCACGCCTGGGCCGAGGCGCATGTGTTCGGGCTCGGCTGGGTTGCCTTCGATGCGGCCAACGGTATTTCTCCCGACGAACGCTATGTAAAGGTGGCGACCGGCCGCGATTATCGCGATGCCACGCCCGTGTCGGGAATTCGGCTGGGACAGGCGGAAGAACAGCTTGCGGTCACCGTCACGGTGGAGCAGTAATTCCCGGCAAGATTGCTGCCAAAGAGATTCGATGACCTATTGCGTCGGGCTGAAGATCGATCGTGGGCTCGTGTTCATGTCGGACACGCGCACCAATGCGGGCATGGATTCGATCTCGACCTTCAAGAAGATGCATGTCTGGGAGGAGCCGGGCGAGCGCGTCATCGTGCTGATGTCGGCGGGCAATCTGGCGACGACGCAGGCCGTGGTCAGCCTGCTCGACGAACGCACCAAGGCAATTGCCGATCGCCACGCGACGCTGCTGGAAACGCCTTCCATGTACCAGACGGTGCGGATGGTCGGCGACACCGTCAAGGAAGTCATCGCCCACTCGTCGCCTACCGGCGACAAGGCCGATTCCTATTTCAATGCCTCGTTTATCCTCGGCGGCCAGATCCGGGGCAGCGAACCACGGCTGTTCATGATCTATCCCGAGGGCAATTTCATCGAATCGACCGACGACACGCCGTTCTTCCAGATCGGCGAGACCAAATACGGCAAGCCGATCATCATCCGCGCCTATGAGAGGACGATGAGTTTCGCCGAAACAGTGAAGCTGCTCCTGGTGTCGTTCGACTCGACGCTGAAATCGAACCTGTCGGTCGGCCTGCCGCTCGACCTGCTGTTCTACGAAAAGGACGCCTTCAAGATCAGCCTGAAGAAGCGGATAGCGCAGGACGATCGATATTACCGCACGATCTCGGACGGCTGGTCGAATGCGCTGAAGGCTGCTTTTGCGAGCTTGCCCGATTTTTCCGAATGAAAGTCGCCTATTTTTCGTGATCTTTGATCGCCTCGTATCCGCTCGACGAGGGGCAACGGAGAGGGAAATGAAAGGCAATGAATTTCGCGAGTGGTCGCTGTACGCGGCTGAATGGGGTGCCGACTACCGCGACACGCTGCGAGAAAGGCCGGTGCGGCCGCTCGTCGAGCCGGGCGAGATTTTCAAAAGCATCAATGCGTCGCCACCGGAAGATGGCGAGACGATGCAGGCAATCTTCGCCGATTTCGAGCAAAAGATCCTGCCGGGCATGACGCACTGGCAGCATCCGCGCTTCTTTGCCTATTTTCCGGCCAACGCCGCACCCGCTTCGGTGGTGGCCGAATATCTGGTCTCGGCGATGGCCGCGCAGTGCATGCTCTGGCAGACGTCGCCGGCGGCAACCGAGCTCGAGACGCGCGTCGTCGACTGGATGCGGCAGGCGCTCGGTTTGCCGGAGGGGTTTTCCGGCGTCATGCAGGATTCGGCGTCGTCGGCGACGCTGGCGGCCGTGTTGACCATGCGCGAGCGCGCGCTCGACTGGCAGGGCAACAAGAAGGGCCTGCAAGGCCAGCCGACATTGCGCGTCTATTCGTCCGACCAGGTGCATACCTCCATCGACCGGGCGATCTGGGTATCCGGCATCGGCGAGGAGAACCTCGTGCGCATTCCCGTTGCCGGCCGCTTCCATGCAATGGATATCATCGCCCTCGAAGCGGCAATCGTCGCCGATCGCAAAAGCGGCATGGTGCCGGCTGGCATCATCGCCAGCGTCGGTGGCACCAGCACCGGCGGCACGGATGACGTTGCCGGCGTTGCCGCGGTAGCCAGGCGCCACGGGCTCTACCTGCATGTCGATGCGGCCTGGGCCGGATCGGCGATGATCTGCCCGGAATACCGTCATTTCTGGGCTGGCGCCGAGCAGGCGGATTCCATCGTCTTCAATCCGCATAAATGGCTGGGTGCGCAGTTCGACTGCTCGGTTCAGTTCATCCGGCAGCCGGAGGATCTCGTCCGCACGCTGGCGATCAAGCCCGAATTCCTGAAGACGCATGGACGCGACGGCATCATCAATTATTCCGAATGGTCGGTGCCGCTCGGCAGGCGTTTTCGCGCGCTGAAACTGTGGTTCCTGCTGCGGGCCCATGGGCTGGAAAATCTGCGGGCCATGATCCGCAACCATGTCGTCTGGAGCGAACGTCTCGCTGCGCGGCTGGCCGGAGAGCCGGATTTCGAGATCGTCACCGAACCGATGCTGTCGCTGTTTTCGTTCCGGCACATAGCGGCCGAAGGCTGGGATGCGGACGACCACAACCTTCGCCTGGTCAATGCGATCAACGACGATGGCCGCATCTACCTGACGCAGACGCGCGTGGACGGGCATGTTGCGATCCGTTTTCAAGTCGGCCAGTTCGAGACGACGGCGGCGGATATCGACACTGCTTTCGAGACCATCACGGAGATCGCCCGCGACCTGGCGTGATTGGTCTCTGAGAGTTGCGCCGAAGTTTGCCTTCGCTATCATCTGATTTTCATTAATCGACCTGCGCCTTTTCATCACTTTCGTTTTGGGCTATGGACAAGAAAAACGAAAATAGAGGCTCCCCTGATGTATCTGTCGCCACGGCATGCCGAAATCATCCAGATGGCCAAGGATCATGGCCGTGTGCTGGTCGATGATCTGGCAACGCATTTCAACGTGACGCCACAGACCATCCGCAAGGATCTCAACGATCTGTGCGATCAAAGGCTGCTTTCCCGCATCCATGGCGGGGCGCTGTTTCCGTCCGGCATCGAGAACTTGGAATATGAGGCGCGGCGCAAGATCGCCGCCGATGAGAAGGAAGCGATCGGCCTTGCGGCGGCGAGGCTGATCCCTGACAACGCCTCGCTGTTCATCAACATCGGCACCACGACAGAATCGGTCAGCAAGGCGCTTCTCGATCATACGGGCTTGATGGTCATCACCAATAATATCAATGTTGCCAACAGGATGCGCATATATCCTTCGATCGAGGTGGTGATCGCCGGCGGCGTCGTGCGGGGTTCCGACGGCGGCGTGGTCGGCGAGGCGGCGGTCGATTTCATCCGACAGTTCAAGGTCGACTATGCAGTGATCGGCGCCTCGGCGATCGATCATGACGGAGCGCTGCTCGATTTCGACTTTCGCGAGGTGAAGGTGGCGCAGGCGATCATCGCCAATGCGAGGCATGTCATCCTGGTGTCCGACCGGACCAAGTTCGAGCGCACGGCGCCGGTTCGCATCGGTCATCTGTCGCAGGTCAACACCTTCATCACCGACCGCTGCGACATTCCGTCGGTACGCAAGATCTGCCAGGAGGCGGAGGTTCAGCTGATCGAGACGTCGCTGTCCTAGAGAATGTCGTAACGGCAATCGTCTCCGTTTATATTTCGTTTGACATTCGTTATCATTTCGAAATAATCCCGCTACGGTTTCGCAAAAGATCAAAATGCTGCAATGCGAAATCGTTGGAGGACTTTGTGGAGGCATCCCCGATCCATGACATTTTCGTCATCGGTGGCGGCATCAATGGCTGCGGCATTGCCCGTGATGCCGTTGGGCGCGGCTTCTCGGTCTTCCTTGCCGAGATGAACGATCTGGCGAGCGGAACCTCCTCCGGTTCGACCAAGCTGATCCATGGCGGTTTGCGCTATCTCGAATTCTACGAGTTCCGTCTCGTGCGCGAAGCGCTGATGGAACGTGAGGTTCTCTGGAAGAACGCGCCGCACATCATCTGGCCGATGCGTTTCGTGCTGCCTTACGCCAAGGGCCTGCGTCCGGCCTGGATGATCAGGCTCGGTCTTTTTCTTTATGACCACATCGGCGGGCGCAAATTGCTGCCGGCGACGAGAACGCTGGACATGGCAAAGGATCCTGCCGGCAAGCCATTGAAGCCGCTGTTTCGCAAGGCCTTCGAATATTCCGACGGCTGGGTCAACGATGCGCGGCTGGTGGCGTTGAACGCCCGCGACGCCGCCGACCGCGGCGCTACGATCCGGACCCGCACCAAGGTTGTCGGAGCACGCCGCGACGGCGATCTCTGGACGGTCAGGCTGGAAAATGCGCGGACCGGGGAACATGAGGAGGTCAAGGCGCGGCTTCTGGTCAACGCCGCCGGTCCGTGGGTCGACCATGTGCTGTCGGGCACGGTCGGCTTGAACGACGTGCACAATGTCCGCCTGGTGAAGGGTAGTCACATCGTCGTCGGCAAGAAGTTCGACGACCCGCGTGCCTATTTCTTCCAGAACAAGGATGGGCGGATCATCTTCGCCATTCCCTATGAGGAAGAATTCACCTTGATCGGCACCACGGACCAGGATTATCCCGGCGACCCCCATGACGTGAAGATCAGCGACACCGAGATCGATTATCTCTGCGCCGCGGCAAGCGAGTATTTTGCGCAGGCCGTCAGGCGCTCCGACATCGTCTGGACCTACTCAGCCGTGCGTCCGCTCTATGATGACGGCGCCTCGAAGGCGCAGGAAGCGACGCGCGACTATGTGCTGAAGGCGGATGGCGGCGAGGGCGTCGCGCCAATCGTCAACGCCTTCGGCGGCAAGATCACCACCTATCGCCGGCTGGCGGAATCGATGATCGAGAAGATCGAGCATTTTCTCGGCAAACGCGGCAAGCCCTGGACGGCGAACGCGCCGCTGCCGGGCGGCGATTTCCCGGCCACCGGCTTCGACGCCGAAGTGGCGAAGCTGAAAACGGCCTATCCGTTCCTCGACGCGCGCCTGGCCCGCCGGTTGACCCGGCTCTACGGCACTCGCGCCCGCACGCTGCTGGGCCTGGCCAGATCGAATGCCGATCTTGGTCGGCACTTCGGCGCCGATCTGTACGAGGCCGAGGTGCGCTACCTCGTTGAAAACGAATGGGCTGTCACCGCCGAAGATGTATTGTGGCGCAGGACCAAGCGCGGCCTGCATCTCGGCCGCGAACAGGCGGCGGCGCTCGACGAATTCATGCGCGGAATAAGCCGGCGCCATGTCGCTGCGGCTGAGTAAGGATGGCCAAGTGATGCGGAACGCCTGGGAGGAGGCATCATGCTGGAACTGAGAAATGTGACGAAGACGGTCGGCGCGGCGGAGCATATCCGCGACGTGTCGCTGACGCTTCAGCACGGCTCGCTCAACGTTCTTCTCGGACCGACGCTTTCCGGCAAGACCAGCCTGATGCGGCTGATGGCCGGCCTTGACGTGCCGACCTCCGGCTCTGTCTGGTTCGATGGCAAGGATGTCACCGGCATGCCGGTGCAGAAGCGCAACGTCGCCATGGTCTATCAGCAATTCATCAATTATCCGGCGATGACCGTCTACGAGAACATTGCCTCGCCGCTGAGGGTCGCAGGCACCGAACGGGCAAAGATCGACAGGGAGGTGCGCGATACCGCCGCGCTTCTGAAGTTGACGCCCTATCTCGACCGCACGCCGCTCAACCTGTCGGGTGGCCAACAACAGCGCACCGCGCTGGCGCGCGCCATCGTCAAGAACGCCGGCCTTGTCCTGCTTGACGAGCCGCTCGCCAATCTCGACTACAAGCTGCGCGAGGAATTGCGCGCGGAATTGCCGAGGATATTCGCGGCGGCCGGCACCATCTTCGTCTATGCCACGACCGAACCGCATGAGGCATTGCTGCTCGGCGGCAATACGGCGACGCTCTCCGAAGGCCGCATCACCCAGTTCGGGCCGACGATCGACGTCTTCCGCAAGCCGAACGACCTCGTCACGGCCAAGACTTTTGCCGATCCTCCGCTCAACACGATCGTGCTGAAGAAGAGCGGTTCGAGCTTCCTTCTCGATGGTGGGGTGAACCTCCCGGTGCCGGCTGACCTCGCTGGTATTGCCGATACGAGTTATACGATCGGCTTCCAGCCCCACCATCTCTCCCTTGCCCGGCCGAGCCCCTCGGCGGTGTCGGTGAAAGCCAAGGTCTCGGTCACCGAGATCACCGGTTCGGAGAGCTTTGTGCATCTCGACTTCGCCGATGTGCGCTGGGTTATGCTGGAGCACGGCATCCTGGTGTTCGAACCGGACCAGGTCATCGAGGTGTTCATCGACCCGCGGCATATCATGGTCTTCGACGCGAGCGGCCGATCGGCTACGCCGCTACAAATGCTGGCGGCTTGAGGAGGGGCACATGGCGCGCATCGACTGCAACCACATCCGCCACGCCTACGGTCCGCATCCGAAGTCGGACAAGGACTATGCGCTGAAGGAGGTGCATCACGCCTTCGAGGATGGCGGCGCCTATGCGCTGCTCGGGCCGTCGGGCTGCGGCAAGACCACGCTGCTCAACATTATTTCGGGGTTGTTGCACCCGTCGCATGGCGAGCTTTTGTTCGATGGCAGGGACGTGACCAATCTGTCGACGCAGGAGCGCAACATCGCGCAGGTGTTCCAGTTCCCGGTCATCTACGACACCATGACTGTCTACGACAATCTGGCGTTCCCGCTGCGCAATCGTGGCGTTCCGGAGACAGATGTCGACCGCAAGGTACGCGAGACGCTGGAGATGACCGGTTTGGCCGATATGGCCCGGAGAAAGGCGAGGGGGCTGACCGCCGACCAGAAGCAGAAGATCTCGCTCGGGCGCGGGCTGGTGCGCTCCGACGTCAACGCCATACTGTTCGACGAGCCGCTGACCGTCATCGACCCGCATATGAAGTGGGTCCTGCGCTCGCAGTTGAAGCAGTTGCACAGGCGTTTCGGTTTCACGATGGTCTATGTCACGCACGACCAGACCGAAGCGCTTACCTTCGCCGAAAAAGTCGTCGTCATGTATGAGGGCGAGATCGTGCAGATCGGCTCTCCCGCCGAACTGTTCGAGCGCCCCAAGCATACATTCGTCGGTTACTTCATCGGCTCTCCGGGCATGAACGTCATGCCGGTCGCGGTCGAGGGCAGGAACGCGCGGCTCGGCAGCCAGACGATCGAATTGCCGGGCGCGCCCAAGGCTGGAACCGCAGGCGCGATCGAACTCGGCATCCGCCCCGAATATGTCAGGCTTGGCCGCGAGGGCATGGCGGTAAAGGTCAGCAAGGTCGAGGATGTCGGCCGCCACAAGGTGGTCCGCGCCAGTTTCGAAGGCCGCGACATCGCGGCAATCATTGGCGAGGACGCGGACATTCCCGCCGATCCGAAAATCGCTTTCGAGCCGGCCGGCATCAACCTCTACGCCGATTCCTGGCGTGTCGAGATGGGGGCGTAGATGGAAAAGACCTGGAACAACAAGGCGTGGTTCCTGGTGCTGCCGGTGCTGGTGCTGGTGGCGTTCTCGGCCGTCATTCCGCTGATGACCGTCGTCAACTATTCGGTGCAGGACACGTTCGGCAACAATGTCTTCTTTTGGGCCGGCACGGAATGGTTTGAGGAACTGCTTTCCTCCGACCGCTTCTGGCAAGCGATGGTCCGCAACCTGGTCTTTTCCTTCATCATCCTGGCGATCGAGATTCCGCTTGGCATCTTCATTGCGCTCAACATGCCGAAAAAGGGCTGGGGCGTTCCGGTCTGCCTGGTGCTGATGGCGCTGCCGCTGCTCATTCCGTGGAACGTCGTCGGCACGATCTGGCAGGTGTTCGGCCGCGTCGACATCGGCCTGCTCGGATATTCGCTGCGGTCGCTCGGCTTCGACTATAACTACGTCAACGACCCATACGATGCCTGGGTCACCGTTATCCTGATGGATATCTGGCACTGGACGAGCCTCGTCGTGCTTCTGTGCTACGCCGGCCTCGTCTCGATACCGGACGCCTACTACCAGGCCGCCAAGATCGATGGCGCGTCGCGCTGGGCGATCTTCCGTTACATCCAGCTGCCGAAGATGCAGCGTGTGCTGCTGATTGCCGTTTTGTTGCGCTTCATGGACAGTTTCATGATCTACACCGAACCGTTCGTCGTCACCGGCGGCGGGCCTGGCAATTCGACCACTTTCCTGTCGATCGATCTCGTCAAGATAGCCATCGGCCAGTTCGATCTCGGGCCGGCGGCGGCGATGTCGATCGTCTACTTCCTGATTGTCCTCATGATGTCGTGGGTATTTTACACCGTCATGACCAACTACGATTCGGGGGTGTGAGATGGCGCGCCTCGACGAAACAGCGGCTGACCGGCGGAATGGACCGTTCATGCGACAATCGCAATCCAGCGCGGAAACGCAGATAGCGAACGCCACGCTGGCCCGCAAGATGCGACGGCGCGGCGAGGAATCGCGGTTCTGGTGGCTGGTGCCGACGATCTACATCATCTTCCTGATGCTGCCGATCTACTGGCTCGTCAACATGAGCTTCAAGACCAACCAGGAGATCCTTGGCGCCTTCTCGCCATGGCCGAAAAACCCGACGATAGCCAACTACATGGTGATCTTCACCGATCCGTCCTGGTACAAAGGCTACATCAACTCCATCATCTATGTGGTCATGAACACGGTGATTTCGGTCGCTGTCGCCTTGCCCGCCGCCTATGCGTTTTCGCGCTACCGCTTCCTCGGCGACAAGCACCTGTTCTTCTGGCTCCTGACCAACCGCATGGCGCCGCCGGCGGTGTTCGCGCTGCCGTTCTTCCAGCTCTATTCGGCATTCGGGCTGATCGACACGCATATCGCCGTGGCGCTGGCGCATTGCCTGTTCAACGTGCCGCTGGCGGTCTGGATTCTCGAAGGCTTCATGTCCGGCGTGCCAAAAGAAATCGACGAGACCGCCTATATCGACGGCTATTCGTTCCCGCGCTTCTTCGTCAAGATTTTCATGCCGCTGATCGCCTCCGGCATCGGCGTCGCGGCTTTTTTCACGTTCATGTTCTCGTGGGTCGAGCTTCTGCTCGCCCGCACGCTGACGACTACGGACGCCAAGCCGATTGCCGCGGTCATGACCCGCACAGTGTCTGCAGCTGGGATGGATTGGGGAGTGCTGGCCGCGGCCGGCGTGCTGACGATCATTCCGGGCGCGCTCGTCATCTGGTTTGTCCGCAACTACATCGCCAAGGGCTTCGCCCTGGGGAGGGTCTGATGTTGATTTTTGCACCGAGGATTGCTGGACGGATCGCAGGCCGTGGAGGATCGAGGCGATGAGCTTTACCTGGATGGCGTGGACGCTGCCGACGGCGATCTTTTTCATCACGATCCTGGTGCTGCTCTGCGGCATGGCCGTCTGGGAATACGCCTCGCCGGGCGGCAATCCCCGGGTCGGCTTGCTGCGGTTCGAGACGACGCGCGGCGACAGGCTTTTCATTTCGCTGCTCGGCAGCGCCTTTATCCATCTCACTTGGCTGGGTCTTGTCGGACCCAACCTGTGGTGGGCTCTCGCTCTCTCCGTGGTCTACGCCATCGGCGTATTCCGCTACGTATAGAGGGGGAACTGTTGGAGCAGCCGCGTGCCGGCGGCTGCTCCGATCGCACTTGAAACTGAAACAGTGGAGGAAACACATGCGACGGCAATTTTTTACATCAACGACTGCGCTTGTCCTATTGCTCGGGGCAGGCAACGCCTATGCCGGAATGGACGAAGCCAAGGTATTCCTCGACGCTGAGATCGGCGACATGTCGACTCTCGATCGCGCTGCCCAGGAAGCCGAGATGCAGTGGTTCATCGATGCCGCAAAACCCTTTGCGGGCATGGACATCAAGGTCGTGTCCGAAACCCTTACGACCCACGAATACGAGTCAAAAACGCTGGCAAAGGCGTTCACGGACATAACCGGCATCAAGGTCACCCATGACCTGATCGGCGAAGGCGACGTTATCGAAAAGCTGCAGACGCAGATGCAGTCCGGCGAAAACATCTTCGACGCCTACGTCAACGACACCGATTTGGTCGGAACCCATTGGCGCTACCAGCAGGCGCGCAACCTTGCCGACTTCATGGCCAACGAAGGCAAGGATGTGACCAATCCGGGTCTCGACCTTAAAGATTTTATCGGAATGCCATTTGCCACAGCGCCGGACGGCAGTTTTTACCAGCTTCCGGACCAGCAGTTCGCGAACCTCTACTGGTTCCGCTACGACTGGTTCAACGACGAGAAGAACAAGGCCGACTTCAAGGCGAAGTACGGCTACGACCTCGGCGTGCCGGTCAACTGGTCGGCCTATGAGGACATCGCCGCCTTCTTCACCGGCCGCGAAATCGACGGCAAGAAAGTCTACGGCCACATGGACTACGGCAAAAAGGCGCCGGATTTGGGCTGGCGGTTCACTGACGCTTGGCTGTCGATGGCCGGCAATGGCGACAAGGGGCTCCCGAACGGCAAGCCGGTCGATGAGTGGGGCATCAAAGTCGATGAGAAGTCGCGGCCCGTCGGCTCCTGCGTGGCTCGCGGCGGCGACACCAACGGCCCTGCGGCGGTCTACTCGATCACCAAATACCTCGACTGGCTGAAGGCCTATGCTCCGCCGGAAGCGCAGGGCATGACCTTCTACGACTCCGGCCCGGTGCCGGCACAGGGGGCGATTGCCCAGCAGATGTTCTGGTACACAGCCTTTACTGCCGACATGGTCAAGGAGGGACTGCCGGTTGTGAACGAGGACGGCACCCCGAAATGGCGCATGGCGCCGAGCCCGCATGGCGTCTACTGGAAAGAAGGCATGAAACTCGGCTATCAGGACGCGGGTTCCTGGACCATCCTGAAATCGACCCCGGACGACCGCGCCAAGGCCGCCTGGCTCTACGCCCAGTTCGTTACCTCCAAGACCGTAGACGTGAAGAAGAGCCATGTCGGCCTGACCTTCATCCGCGAGAGCACAATCCAGGACAAGAGCTTCACGGAGCGTGCCCCGAAGCTCGGCGGCCTGATCGAGTTCTACCGTTCACCCGCCCGCGTCCAGTGGTCGCCGACCGGTCCCAACGTGCCTGACTATCCGAAGCTTGCGCAACTCTGGTGGCAGGCGGTCGGCGACGCGTCGTCGGGCGCCAAGTCCGCGCAGGAAGCGATGGACTCGCTCTGCGCCGAGCAGGAAAACGTTATGGAACGCATCGAGCGCTCTGGCGTGCAGGGCGATATCGGTCCGAAAATGGCCGAGGAGACTTCACTGGAAGAGCAGAATGCCGCGGCTGTTGCGGCCGGCAATCTCGCTCCGCAGCTGAAGATAGAGAACGAGAAGGACAAGCCGATCACCGTCAACTATGACGAACTGATCAAGAGCTGGCAGAAGTAGGACTGTTGATGCGGGCGTTCGCGCCGCGCAGCAATATTGGGGGAGGCGGCATGTTGCCGTCTCCCCTGTTTGTTTGGACAATTGCAGTGCCGTGCGCCCTGTTTGAGCACACGCTGAGGGAGAGATTATGAGCGGTTTCATCCTGGCAATCGATCAGGGGACGACATCGAGCCGGGCGATCCTGTTCGACGACGAGATGAGGGTCGTGGGCAGCGGGCAGAAGGAATTCGCGCAGCACTATCCGGCCTCGGGCTGGGTCGAGCATGACCCGGAAGAGATCTGGGGAAGCGTCGTCGCAACGGTGAAGGCCGCGCTCGAGAGCGCCGGTCGTGCGGGGTCGGACGTGGCCGCTATCGGCATCACCAACCAGCGCGAGACCGTCGTCATATGGGAGAGGGCGACCGGCAAGCCGATCCACAATGCGATCGTCTGGCAGGACCGGCGCACCGCGCCGCTGTGCCAGAAGCTCAAGAAGCAGGGCCTGGAGAAGACCTTCACCAAAAAAACCGGCCTGCTCCTCGATCCTTATTTCTCGGGCACCAAGATCGCCTGGATGCTGGACAAGGTGAAGGGCGCCAGGAAACGCGCCGAGAAGGGCGAATTACTGGCCGGCACCATCGACAGTTTCCTGATCTGGCGGCTGACCGGCGGCAAGGTTCACGCCACCGACGCCACCAACGCCTCGCGCACGCTGGTCTACAACATCGAGAAGAATGCCTGGGACGACGAGCTGCTTTCCATTCTGCGCATCCCGGCCGCGATGCTGCCTGAGGTGAAGGATTGCGCCGATGACTATGGAATCACAGAGAGAAGTCTGTTTGGCGCGGAGATCAGAATTCTCGGTGTGGCGGGCGACCAGCATGCGGCGACCATCGGCCAGGCCTGTTTCGAGCCGGGCATGATGAAATCGACCTATGGCACCGGCTGCTTTGCGCTGCTCAACACCGGCGGCGATCTGGTACGCTCGAAGAACCGACTTTTGACCACCATCGCCTATCGGCTGAACGGCAAGACCACCTATGCGCTTGAAGGCTCGATCTTCATCGCGGGTGCGGCCGTGCAATGGCTGCGCGACGGCATCAAGGTCATCGGCAAGGCCGAGCAAAGCGGCGTGTTGGCGGCGTCCGCCGATCCGACGCAGAATGTCTACTTGGTGCCGGCCTTTGTCGGGCTCGGCGCGCCGCATTGGGACGCCGATGCGCGTGGCGCTATCTTCGGGCTGACGCGCAATTCAGGCCCGGCGGAGTTTGCCCGCGCCGCGCTTGAATCCGTCGCCTACCAGACCCGTGATCTGCTCGACGCCATGCGTAAGGACTGGAAGGGCGCGTCGGCCAGGACAGTGCTTCGTGTCGACGGCGGCATGGTGGCGTCGGACTGGACCATGCAGCGGCTGGCCGACGTCCTCGACGCGCCGGTCGATCGCCCGACCATTCTGGAGACGACGGCGCTTGGCGCGGCATGGCTTGCCGGCTCAAAGGCGGGCGTTTGGCCGAAGGCAAATGAGTTCGCCGAGAGCTGGGCGCTTGACCGGCGCTTCAAGCCAGACATGGAGGCGGCCACACGGTCGGCCAAGCTGGCTGGTTGGCGCGACGCTGTGCGCCGGACACTTAGCATGCAATAAGCGGTGAGAAGGCGGCGCCGGGGTGAGGGGAATGAATCCAGACTGGTATACTGCTTGGCGCAAAGAGGCTTTCGAACAGCTGAACGCGAAGAATAAGCGCTTAAAGGACGATTTCGGTCTCGGCAGGTGGCCCGCTACGACTACGATCTCAAGACTGGAAAGCTTCTTTTTTCGGAAGGCAGTATCGTCAAGGTGGTCGCGGAGATCCAGATTGCGGGTTCCACGAGCGTCAAGGCCAGCAACTGGCTTGGTCGTGGGCAAATTCAAACTTGCCTGGCGAACTCCTTAGCCACGCAAAACTGGTTCGATCCTTCGGAGAAGAAAACGGCATTGACGAGCTGGCTCAGGCGTATGTGACGGATGCGGATAACCTGGAGGCGCTCGGTTGGGAACTGGCCGGGGCAATGGTCCGAATTTGTAACGCTCTCGGCGCCTACCGTTCTCCGCGTGGTGAAGGCGGTGGCCTATATCTGACTATCAAGACCATCAACTGGGTCGGTTGATCGAAGCGGCTCAGGTTCTATCGAACTGCCAAGAGAGAACCCGTGCCTATGGACGCACGGGTCCTCGACGATCGCTGTACCGACTGGAGGCCGTCAGTAAGGCGAATAGCACTGCTGACGCGGGCCGTTATAGGGCTGGAACGTATTGTCATACGCGCGGTACGATCTGTAGCGGTTGTAGCACCACTGCACATGGGCGTCGCCGCCCCGATAAACACGGTTCTGGTTGTTGATGATCGCGCCGGTGACCAGCGCACCAGTGGCGAAGGCGGCCAGCGGGAACCAGTAATCGCCATGACGGCGATAGCCGCGACGCCATTCGCGGGAGCCGCGGTGGCCGCGCCAGTACATGCCGTCATTGCGCGCGAAGTTGCGACGGGAGAAATCGCGACGCGAAAAGTCGCGGCGGGAGAAATTGCGGTTGAAGTTCCGCTTCCGCCACGGCTCATACTGGACAGTTTGGACATTTGACGACAGGCCCTGGCTTAGCGGCACGTAGGTCGGCTGCGCGTTGACCGGCACGATCTCCGCGGCAGCGAACGAAAGCGAGAGGGTTGTGGCCAGCAAACCCGACATGATCCTGTTCATGATATTCTCCTTGGAAGGGATGTCCCTTGTCGCGGGAAAACGGGCAGGCGGCGCGATTGTTCCGCGAAAAATTGCAAGCCGCTGATTTGTAATGTTTCTCCCGGTTGACCGTGATGTCCAAGGCCAGACTTTCGCTTGCTTGCCGAAGACCGCCAGGTGCTTGCCAAATCGGGGGCGCGAGGCGCTGCTCTACCACGAAAAATGCTGGCTTTCGCTTTCTCTTTTTCCGGTTGACCGTGCGAAGCACTCTCCCTATGTTCCGCGCAATTTCGAGGGCAGCATTTCGGGGCCCGCGAGAGCGCGTAGCTCAGCCGGTAGAGCAACTGACTTTTAATCAGTAGGTCTCGGGTTCGAACCCCGACGCGCTCACCAAAATTCTCAAGTAAAACAGCGCGTTGCATGAAGAAGCTCACTGACGTGGCTTCGGAAGTGGCTGTCGGTTCTCCTGGGATCCCGCCCAAGGAATCGCCCGCTGATGCCCGTGATAGCGAGCGGCTCCGCAAGGCTGCCCGCGGTCCAGCCAGCACACATATTAGGCTGCCGGCGTCTGTCGGCACGAAACCCTCCTTCGTTTGATCGATGCGGTAAGAGAGCTTCATCCCGTAAGTTCGAGCGCTATATTAGCAGGTTCTGTTATGAGGTTTTTGACTGTTCAAGAGCCGACCGGCACATGGGCCGTCTTTGATACGACCGTTGATGTGCCAGCAGACTTCGCCGGTACTTGCCTCATCGGTTTGACGCGGGACAGAGCGGAGTGGCTTGCAGCTAGAGCCAATCAAGATGCATCGGTGAGAAGCAATATCTGCCGATTGTCGCTCCCGGAGCCAGAGCACACCGTGGTTCCCATACGCAAAGCCAGCAATGACTTTGACCGCGGGCAGAGCGTGCCGCAGGTGACAGCTGTTCTCGCAACCTGCCGTCCCATCGTGGTGAGAGCCTCGTAGGCGAGACGGAAAACCTCGATCAAACCAGCGACACGTTCCCGCCCGCATGCCGCTCCAACCGGCCCGCGAGGTCGAGTTCCAAGAGCACCATGAAAACCTGGGCCGGGTGCAGGCCGGTGTGGCGGATGATCTCGTCGACCGCCACCGGCGTCGGGCCGAGCGCCTCGATGACGCGGGCGCGGTCGTCCTCGCCGGGGGGCGGCGTCACCGAGAAATCGGGCGGCTCTTCGAGCGGCGCCCTTGGCATCCGCGTGCCGACCAGTGGTGCGATCGCGCTGGAAACATCCGACGCCTCGGTGACGAGGGTGGCGCCGTCCTTGAGCAAGCCGTTGGTTCCGGCGGCGCGCGGATCGAGCGGCGAGCCGGGGACGGCGAAGACCAGCCGGCCCATCTCGCCGGCAAGCCTGGCGCTGATCAGCGAGCCGGAGCGTTGCGCGGCCTCGACCACGACCAGTCCCAGGGCAGCGCCGGCGACAAGGCGGTTGCGGCGCGGAAAATCCTGGGCACGCGGCTGCCAGCCAAACGGCATTTCCGAGATGATGGCGCCGCCGCGCTCGGCGATCTCGTCGCACAGGCCGGCATTCTCGGGCGGGTAGGGCATATCGATACCGCCGGCCAGCACACCGATCGTGCCGGTTGCAAGGCTGCCATGATGTGCTGCGGTGTCGATGCCGCGCGCCAGGCCGGAAACGACGCCATAGCCGTCGCGGCCGAGTTCGGCGGCCAGCGTCCGCGCCATCTTGATGCCGGCCAGCGAGGCGTTGCGGGCGCCGACGATGGCCACCGCCGGCAAGCGGAACACCGCGCCTTCGCCCTTGACCGCCAGCAATGGTGGCGGATGATCCATGCTCTTCAGCAGCGGTGGATAGTCCGCTTCGCCGATGCCGACGAAGCGGGCGCCGGCCCGACGTGCGGCTTCCAGCTCGGCTTCGGCCTCGGCAACGGATGGGATGCGGGCGATGCGGCTGGCGCCGCCCGAGATCATCAGTTCGGGCAGAATCTCAAGTGCTGCTTCGGCAGAGCCGAAGCGGTTGATCAGATCGCGAAAGGTCGCCGGGCCGACATTCGGCGTTCTTATCAAGCGAAGCCAGCTCAGCCGCTGCCGGTCGCTGAGGCGCGGCCCGGCGGAGCGCTGGCTCACCCCTTGGCTCCGATCTTGCCCTCGGTGCCGGCCAGCAGCCGCTCAATGTTGGCGCGGTGTTTCATGATGACGATCAGGCTCATCACCACGAACAGGCCGGCGATCTGAGGCGTGCTGAGAAAATAGAGCGCGATCGGTACGACAATCGCAGCCGTCAGCGCGGCCAGCGAGGAGTAGCGGGCCAGGAACGCAACCGCCAGCCAGACCACGGCGAAGATCAGCGCCACTTGCCAGGCAAGGGCAATCAGCACGCCGAGATAGGTAGCCACGCCCTTGCCGCCCTTGAAGCCGAGCCAGACCGGAAAGAGATGGCCAAGGAAAGCGCCAAGTCCGGCCCAAAGCCCAAGCTCCGGAGCAAAGCGGCCGGCGATCAGTACCGCTGCAGTACCCTTCAGCGCGTCGAGCAGCAGCGTCGCGGCGGCGAGCCCCTTGTTGCCGGTCCTGAGCACATTGGTGGCGCCGATATTACCGGAGCCGATCTTGCGCACGTCGCCAAGGCCGGCGGCACGGGTGATCAGCAGCCCGAACGGAATCGAGCCGAGCAGGTAGCCGAAGACAATTGCCAAGACCGGACCGTAAGCCATTGTTCCCCCACGCGCTTCCCAAGCCGATCGGATTGCGGAGCGATGCGCCACAGCCAACTAGGCCGAAAACACTGTGCGTCCCGCTACCAGCGTTTGCAAGACCTTGCCTTGCAGCCGCGCGCCTTCGAAACAGGTGTTTTTCGAGCGCGAGCGAATGCCGCCTTCGCTGACGATCCATGGCTCGTCCAGATCGACCAGCGCGAGATCGGCCAACGCGCCGGGCTTCAGCGTTCCGCCGGGCAGGCCAAACAACCTTGCCGGGGCGGTGGACAGCACCTCGATCAGCCGCAGCAGTTGCACGTCGCCATTGTGGTAGAGCCGGAGTGCCGCGCCCAGCAGTGTTTCCAGCCCGATGGCGCCAGCCGCCGCATCGGCGAAGGGCAGGCGCTTGGTGTCGACGTCCTGCGGGTCGTGCGAGGAGACGATGATGTCGATGGTGCCGTCCTTGACCGCCTCGATCATCGCCAGCCGGTCCTCCTCGGCGCGCAGCGGTGGCGTCAGCCGGAAGAAGGTGCGGTACTCCCCGACATCGTTCTCGTTGAGCGACAGATTGTGGATCGACACGCCTGCCGTGACATTGGCCCCTTCGGCTTTGGCCCGCGTGACCGCTGCCGCCGCCATCGCCGTCGAGATCTTGGCCGCGTGATAGGCGCCGCCGGTCAGCCGCGCCAGCGCCAGATCGCGCTCCAGCGGGATGGATTCAGCCTCGCGCGGAATGCCGGCAAGGCCGAGCCAGCTGGCATAGAGGCCCTCATTCATGACGCCTGATGAGGCGAGGTCGGCATCTTGGGTTTCATGGGCGATCACACCGCCGAAATCGCGCGCATAGGTCAGCGCGCGGCGCATCACCAGCGCGCTCGATATGGTGTGGCGCCCATCGGTGAAGGCAACCGCGCCGGCCTCCAGGAGCAGGCCGAACTCGGTCATCTCACGGCCTTCGAGGCCCTTGGTGATCGCCGCCGCCGGAAAGACGTTGACCACGGCCGTATCCTTGGCGGTGCGCAGCACGAACTCGACCAGCGCGACATTGTCGATCACCGGGTCTGTATCGGGCATCATGACGATGGAGGTCACGCCGCCGGCCGCCGCAGCAAGACTCGCCGAAGCAATCGTCTCGCGGTGTTCGCCACCGGGTTCGCCGATGAAGACGCGGGCGTCGATCAGGCCGGGAATGATCGCCTTGCCGCGGCCATCGATGATCGTGGCGCCTTCAGGAGCGCCCTGGTCGAGCGCCGCCTTGCCGGCAGCGGTGATCTTGCGGCCCTCGACAATGACCGTGCCGACTTCGTCGATGCCGCGCGATGGGTCGACGATGCGAACGCGTTCAAAGACCGTCGCGCTCATGTGTCACGGCCTTCAGTGTTTCTGCGGGGGTCGAGCAGCGCTTCCATGACAGCCATGCGCACGGCGACGCCCATCTCCACCTGTTCCTGGATGACGCTCTGCGGGCCGTCGGCGATTTCCGAGGCGATCTCGACGCCGCGGTTCATCGGGCCTGGATGCATCACCAGCGCGTCGCCCTTGGCCGCCTTCAGCTTTTCGGCGTCGAGACCGAAATAGCGGAAATATTCGCGCACCGAAGGCACGAAGGCGCCCTCCATGCGCTCGCGCTGCAGGCGCAGCATCATCACCACGTCGGCGTCTTTAAGCCCTTCGGCCATCGAGCGGGTGACGATGACGCCCATCTTCTCGATGCCGGCCGGCAGCAGCGTCGACGGGGCGACGACCCGCACCTGGGCGCCGAGCGCGTTGAGCAGCATGATGTTGGAGCGCGCGACGCGCGAATGCAGGATATCGCCGCAGATCGCCACGATCAGCTTCGACAGCGGCCCCTTGGCACGGCGGATGGTCAGCGCGTCGAGCAGCGCCTGCGTAGGGTGCTCATGCGCGCCGTCGCCGGCGTTGACCACCGAGCAGCCGACCTTCTGCGCCAGAAGGGCCGCCGCACCCGCCGACTGGTGGCGGATGATCAGTATATCGGGGCGCATGGCGTTCAGCGTCATCGCCGTGTCGATCAGCGTCTCGCCCTTCTTCACCGAGGAACTCGCCACCGACATGTTCATAACGTCGGCGCCGAGCCGCTTTCCGGCCAGCTCGAACGAGGATTGCGTGCGGGTCGAGGCTTCGTAGAAGAGGTTGATCTGGGTACGGCCGCGCAGCGTCGAGGTCTTCTTCTCCGGCTGCCGGGAGATCGCCACCGCCCGGTCGGCCCGGTCGAGCAGGAGCTCGATGTCGGCGGGGGAAAGATCGCGGATGCCCAGAAGATGGCGGTGAGGATAGGGGGACGAAGCGTCGGTCATCTCAAGGCGCTGCTATAGGGCTCAGATTTTGCAGCCGCAAGCACCAGCTTTGGATTGCGGCCCTTCTCCCCGGTTTTTCGTCGCGCGCGCAGCAACGCTTGGGCTATAACCCCCAACGGCTTCGGATTCGTAGCCTTCAGACAGCTTCGCAGCCTTCAGACAACAAGGACAGTGCGTGACCGACGACGTGATCAACCAGCCGCCGCCGCAGACGGGCGGCAATGCGTGGCGAGGCGATCCGTTGCTGATCCAGCTTGCCGAGCGCTTTTCCGATCCGGTGCGCAAGGATCTCGACGGGCTTGGGCGTTTCGTGCTGACGCAGGAGGCGCAGGAATTGGCCCGTCTTGCCAATGTCGAGACGCCGAAGCTCAGGACCCATGACCGGCAGGGCCGGCGTATCGATCAGGTCGAGTTCCACCCGGCTTATCATGCGCTGATGCGCCGTTCGGTGGCCAACGGCCTGCATTCCTCGGTCTGGGAAAATGGCGATGCCGAGGTCGGTCGCCGCCATCAGGTGCGCGCCGCGCGTTTCTACCTGACGGCGGAGCTCGAGACCGGGCATCTCTGCCCCATCACCATGACCAGCGCATCGCTGGCGGCGCTGATGGCCAGCCCGAAGCTGTTTCGCGAATGGGCGCCCAGGGTGACGACTCGCAAATACGACCAGAGCCAGAAGCCGCCGGTCGAAAAGACAGGGCTGACGCTCGGCATGGGCATGACCGAGAAACAGGGCGGCACGGATGTGCGCGCCAACACGACCAGGGCCGAGCGTGCCGGCAGCGGGTTCTACCGGCTGACCGGCCACAAATGGTTCATGTCGGCGCCGATGTCGGATGCCTTCCTGGTGCTCGGACAGGCGCCGGAGGGGCTTTCATGCTTCCTCGTTCCCCGCATTCTCGGCGATGGATCAGGCAATGGGTTCCGCTTCCAGCGGCTGAAGGACAAGCTTGGCAACCGCTCCAACGCCTCGTCCGAAGTGGAGTTCGTCAACGCCATCGGCGAAATGGTCGGCGAGCCCGGCGCCGGCATAAAGACGGTCATGGACATGGTGACGCTGACCAGGCTCGACTGCGCCATCGCCTCGTCGGCGATCATGCGGGCAGGGCTGGCGGAGGCCGTCCACCACACACGCCACCGCCAGGTGTTCGGCGCCAATTTGATCGAGCAGCAGCTGATGCAGCGTGTGCTGGCCGACATGGCGCTCGACGTCGCCGCCGCCACCGCGCTGTCGTTCCGGCTGGCGCGTTCCTTCGACGAGGCGGCCAGCGACCGTGGCGAGGCGGCCTTCGCCCGCGCCATGACCCCGGTCGTCAAATACTGGGTCTGCAAGATCGCGCCGCCGCTGCTCTACGAGGCGATGGAATGCCTGGGCGGTAATGGCTATGTCGAGGAAGCGCCGCTTGCCCGCTTTTATCGCGAGGCGCCGGTCAATGCGATCTGGGAGGGTTCCGGCAACGTGATGGCGCTCGACGTATTGCGTGTGCTCGGCCGGGCGCCCGGCCTGTTCGACGAGGTGCTGAGCGGCATCGACCGCGATCTCGGCGCCGGCGGGCGTGGCACCATCGGCGTGCTCAAGGCGGCGATGCAGGTCGCGGCAACCGATGAGGGCTCGGCGCGGCTGCTCACGGAGCAACTGGCGCTGTCGGCGGCGGCGGCGGAGCTGCGCCGGCTGGGAGCAGGGCGGATAGCCGATGCTTTCGTCGAGACGCGGCTAGCCGGCCAGTGGCGCAACACCTACGGCATGCTCGATTCGCGCCACGATGCCCGCATGATCATCGACACGCTCTATCCGCCGGTCAACTGAGAGGGTTTTGACAGGGAATTTGTCCTTTGTCGCGTCCCTGTGGATGGCCGTTAACCTTAACAAATGGTTTCCATTGCGGTGGCAGACGGCAAAGCCCACTGTCCTGTTTATCAAAGCAGGAACACCATGCGGTATATATTGACCTCCTTTCTGGCCTTGCACTGGGCGGTGGCTTTCGCCCTGCTGGCGTTCATCTGCATTGACGGAAATCGCGGTGTGGCGGCAGCGCTCGGCGTGTTGGGTGTTGCCGTTCAGAATGCCCATTTCGGCGATCTCGAAAACGCCATCGTCGTGGCGCCGCTTGCCGTCGCATTGCTTGTCGTCGCGGTGCTGTTTTGCTGGGCCTTCGTTGAGACCCTGATCAGCGGCGTGCCAGACCCGCAAGCTGTCGACAGCGTCGTGCGCACCGCCTTCATCTCGGCTTCCGGCGTGTTGTCGCTCATTCTGGTCGGCGGTGCCGCGCAAGGCATCAATGGGCTGTTCATGGCTGTCGCCGTGCAATTGGCCGCACTTCTGGCTTCCTATGTCGCCATGCTTGCTGAGCGGCGCTCGGCCTTTGCCGCAGCGGTTCCGGCCAGAGCCGACATTCGGGCCGCCGCGCATCTGATGGCGAAGGACGCGGCGCACAGTTCCTTGCTGTCGCGCATCTCCGGTCGATCGGACACCAACCCGAGGGATGGCCGCTGATGCGCTATTTGTTCGCACTCTGGGCTGCTCCGCTCGTCCTGTTCTGGGGCTGGTTCTTCCTGTCGCTCAACGATATCAATTTCGGCTATGTGATGCTCAGCCGGCAATTGCATGATCTCGTCTTCCAGCTTTACGGGCAGATGCTTGGCGTCGATCCGGCGATCATTCCCGGCATGGTAGCGAAGGCCTGCGTCATCGACGGGTTGCTCTTGATGGCGTTTTGGGCGTTTCGCCGGCGCCGGGCGATCGGCGGCTGGCTAAGGACAATGCGCGACCGCTATTTCGACCAGGCATCGACGCCAAGCCTCTGAAGCCGGTCGAGAACGCCTTGCAGGATAAAGGCCGCAGCGGCCGAATCGATCTTGCCGGCGCGTTTGCGACGCGAAAAATCCATCTCGATCAATGTCCGCTCGGCCGCCACCGTCGACAGCCGCTCGTCCCAAAAAACGAAGGGCAGGTCGGTCAGGCCAGCCATATTGCGGACGAAGGCGCGGGATTTCTGGGCCCGCGGCCCTTCCGATCCGTCCATGTTGACCGGCAGGCCAAGCACCACGGCCCCGGCGTTCTCCTTTTGCAGCAGGGCCAGCAGCGCGGCGGCATCGAGGGAGAATTTCCGGCGCATGATGACGGGACGCGGATGGGCGAAGGAAAAACCCCGGTCGGAAACCGCCACGCCGATCGTCTTGTCGCCCAGATCGAGCCCGGCCAGCGTCTTGCCGCCGCTGAGCCGCGCCGGCAACTCCTCGATCGTGATGACGCTCAACCGCTTTCCTTTTGACTATGGCGCGGTGCGTCCTGTACGCGCAGAGGACGCAGCAGCACTTTAACTTTGCCGTCGGCGTTCTATCCTCTGGTGAAGCAAAAATCGAGGAAAGCATTCATGAAACTGACCTGGTACGGCCATTCGGCATTCCGCATCGAGACCGCCGACGCGAAAATCCTCATCGACCCCTATCTGATCGGCAATCCGTCCTGGACCGGTGGTTGGGAAGGACCGGCGGAAGGGGTCACGCATGTATTGTTGACCCACGGCCACAGCGACCACATCAGCGGCGCGCTGGAGGTGCTCGGGAAAAGCGGCGCCATGCTGGTCGCCAATTTCGAGATCTGCATGTACCTGGTCGGCAAGGGCGTCAGCGACAAGAAGATCAACCCAGGAAATATCGGCGGCACTGTCGATTGCGGCGGCTTCACCACCACCTTCGTCCAGGCGCTGCACTCCTCGTCGTTCCCGGGCGACAATGGCCAGAACACCTATCTTGGCAATCCGGGCGGGCTTGTGCTGCATTTTCCGGAGGACAAGACGCTCTACCATATGGGCGACACCGACATTTTTTCCGACATGGCGCTGATCAACGAATTGCACGAGCCGAAGATCGGCATCGTGCCGATCGGCGACCGCTTCACCATGGGCGGCGCGGTGGCGGCCCTTGCCTGCCGGCGCTTCTTCGATTTCGATACGGTCATTCCCAGTCACTTCGGCACGTTTCCGATGATCGACCCGACGCCCGAAAAGTTCGTGGCGGGGATGGACGGGTCGGATGTGAAAGTGGCATTGCCGAAGATCGGCGAGACGATTACCTTGTAGAAGATACAGGGTGGAAGACACCAAAACGGAATGAAAACATGGCTTTGAGGAGCTCTCTTTGCATTTCGATGCTGGTTGCGGCGTCGCCTGCGCCTGCAGCGGAGGATTTCATTGAGGGTGTCTATCTCCAATCCGAGGATCTTTGCGCTCAAGCCAAGAAGGATACGCTGCGGACGGTGATCGAGGCCGGCAACATCGTGCTGTCGGCCCGCGGCCTGGAAAGCATCGAATATAATTGCGAATTCCTTGAGATCACCAAGGCGACACGTTCACCGAGCTGGGCGGTGACCGCCATCTGCCAGGAGCCGGGCTATCTCTTTCCGGACGTTTTATCGGTCACGCAAATGAGCCCGAAGCAGGTCGACCTGGTTTCCGTCCGGCCCGTCGACGACGAAAGCGAGGCAAGCGGCAACAGCGGCAGCTATTTCCTCTGCGACGGCGTGGCGCTGCCATAGACGCTTGCAGCCGCGTTGTCGGCATGATGCATGTTGCGCGGCACGCGCAGCGCCGCTATAGCGCGACCTGGTTTTCCCGAGGCGACAAATATGTCCGTTGATGTCAAGACTGTGAAGCGCGTTGCGCGTCTCGCCCGCATTGCGGTGAGCGAGGAGGATGCCGAGCGCATGACCGGCGAGTTGAACGCCATCCTCGGCTTTGTCGACCAGTTGAACGAGGTCGACGTTTCCGGCGTCGAGCCGATGACCTCGGTCACTCCGATGGAGATGAAGAAACGCCAGGACGTCGTCACCGACGGCAACAAGGCGGCCGACATTGTCGCCAATGCACCGGCGACCGAAGAGAATTTCTTCCTCGTTCCGAAGGTCGTGGAGTAGCAGCCGATGGCAATCGAGATCGCCATCGAGACGCCATTGCAGGACGATGTGCGCGGGCTGGTCGAGGAGCTCAACACCACGCTGCTCGAACTGACGCCGCCGGAGCATTGCTACCACATGACCGTCGAGCAGATGGCCGACAGGACCACCACCGTCTTCATCGCCCGCGACAACGGCCTTGCCATCGGCTGCGGCGCGCTCAAACGCCACGACGGCGCAATCGGCGAGGTCAAGCGCATGTATACGCGGCCCTCACATCGCGGCCAGAAGATCGGCGCGAAAATCGTCGAGCGGGTCGAGGAACTGGCGCGCAGCGAAGGGCTGAAACGCCTGGTTCTGGAGACCGGCGACCGCCACCCCGCCGCCTGGACCGTTTACGAACGCGCGGGTTTCTCGCGCTGCGGTCCGGTGCTGGATTACCCTGATACCGAGTGGTCGGTATTTTACGAAAAGAGCCTTGCCCGATGAACGACCTGACGCAACTGACGATTTCGCAGGCCCGCGCCAAGCTGTGCGCCAAGGAAATCACCGCGACCGAGATCACCGAAGCCTATCTCTCGGCGATCGAGCGGGCCAATCCGGCGCTCAACGCCTATGTCGCGGTCACCGACGACAAGGCGCGCGAGATGGCCAAGGCCTCGGACGCGAAACTGGCCAAGGGCGAGGGCGGTTCGCTCGAAGGCATCCCGCTCGGGATCAAGGATCTGTTCGGCACCGAGGGCATTCACACCCAGGCCTGCAGCCACGTGCTGGACGGGTTCAAGCCGCGCTTCGAATCGACCGTGACCACCAACCTGTGGGCCGATGGCGCCGTCATGCTCGGCAAGCTCAACATGGACGAATTCGCGATGGGCTCGTCCAACGAGACGTCCTACTATGGTCCGGTCGTCAATCCGTGGCGGCGTTCGCGCCTTGACACGGTGGTGATGCCGACCACGCATCAGGGCGATGGCGGCTTCGTCTCGGCCGGAGGCACCAGGACCGCGCAGACGCTGGACAATGCCCAGCTCGTGCCGGGCGGTTCTTCCGGCGGTTCGGCCTCGGCGGTCTCGGCGTTCCTGTGCGCCGGCGCCACCGCCACCGACACCGGCGGCTCGATCCGCCAGCCCGCCGCCTTCACCGGCACGGTCGGCATCAAGCCGACCTATGGCCGCTGCTCGCGCTGGGGCATCGTCGCGTTCGCATCGTCGCTCGACCAGGCCGGGCCGATCGCCCGCGACGTGCGCGACGCCGCGATCCTGCTCAAATCCATGGCCTCGGTCGATCCGAAGGACACCACATCGGTCGACTGGCCGGTGCCCGATTACGAGGCGGCGATCGGCAAGCCTATCAAGGGCATGAAGGTCGGCATTCCCCGGGAGTATCGCGTCGACGGCATGCCTGAGGAGATCGAGGCGCTGTGGCAGAAGGGCATTGCCTGGCTGAAGGATGCCGGCGCCGAGATCGTCGACATTTCCTTGCCGCACACGAAATATGCCTTGCCGGCCTATTATATCGTGGCGCCCGCCGAAGCCTCGTCGAACCTCGCCCGCTATGACGGCGTCCGCTATGGGCTGCGCGTGCCCGGCAAGGATATTGTCGACATGTATGAGAACACCCGGGCGGCCGGCTTCGGCCGCGAGGTCAAGCGCCGCATCATGATCGGCACCTATGTGCTCTCGGCCGGCTATTACGACGCCTACTATCTGCAGGCGCAGAAGGTGAGAAACCTCATCAAGCGGGATTTCGAGAATGTGTTCGCGGCGGGCATCGACGTCATTCTGACCCCTGCGACACCGTCGGCGGCCTTTGGCATCGCGGACGAGGACATGGCGGCCGACCCGGTCAAGATGTACCTCAACGACATCTTCACCGTGACGGTGAACATGGCCGGGCTGCCGGGCATCGCCGTACCGGCCGGCCTCGACGCCAAGGGCCTGCCACTCGGCCTGCAGCTTATCGGCCGTCCCTTCGACGAGGAAACCTTGTTCCAGACCGCCCATGTCATCGAGCAGGCGGCCGGCAGCTTTCAGCCGGAAAAGTGGTGGTAGTCCTTTAGGCATCGCGTTTGAATGATGCGGGGCGCTTTAGCCCCGGTCTATGCATGCCGTTACACCAGAACCGCTAAGCGCTTTTGGGCGGCATGCATTGGAGCGACATGCATCCATCCGGATGCACAAAGTACGCTCTAACACGTTTGGTCTACGCACCGTGCTTTCCGGAAATCGATTCCGATTTTCGGGCCGTTGCGGTGGGGGTGAGGAATGTTCTTCTATCTTTCCAAATTTCTCTGGTTCTTTGTCCAGCCGCTGAATTTTGCGATCTTCCTGCTGCTGGCGGGGCTGGTCGCGGCGATGTCCGGCCGGCGAGGATTGGCAACCGCCGGCAGCGTCCTTGCCGTTCTCATTCTTGTGCTTTCGACATGGACGGAACTCGGCGCAATAATGATCAGTCCGCTGGAGGACCGCTTCCCCAGGCCGCCGCTGCCAGCAAGGGTCGACGGTATCATCGTGCTGGGCGGCGGTTTGGAGAGTGCCATCAATGCCGTGCGTGGCGGCTATGAAATTAATGGCGCCGGAGACCGGATCGTCCAGGCGGCCGTGCTGGCGCGGCGTTTTCCGACAGCGAAAATCGCCATCTCCGGTGGCACCGTTGAAATGGTGGTCAAAGGTGAGGGCGATGCAGACTCCGGGCCGCGCCTCCTCACCGCGCTTGGCGTGACGGCCGATCGGCTGATCCTAGAGAACAAATCCCGCAACACCTATGAGAATGCGGCCTTTACCAGGCAACTGGTCGCACCGAAACCCGGCGAGACCTGGCTGCTGGTGACGTCCGCCTTCCACATGCCGCGCGCCACGGCGCTGTTCGACAAGGCCGGCTTTCCGACCGTTCCGTGGCCTGTCGACTACATGACCTCCGGCACGGAAAGCATCGGCTCATTTCCCCCCTACAACGCGCTGGAGGTCACCACCACCGCGGTTCGTGAATGGATCGGGCTGATGGCCTATTGGCTGTCGGGCCGGATCGATCGGCTCTTCCCCGGACCAGCTGATAGGCCGGGCGGCTGACCGATAACCGCCTGCCGCGCGGCGGAAAAGAACTGGCGGCGCACCAGCACCGCCAGAAGCAGCAGCGTCGACAGCACGAATACCATCGGGTCGATGAACCAGCCGAGATAGCCGATCGAGAAGAACACGCCGCGCAGACCGGAATTGAAGTGCTTTCCGGCCAGCATGTTCATGCGCGCCGCCCGCCACACCGCCATTTCGGTCACCGGGTTACGCGAGGCCTCGCCATGCGGGATGGGCACGGCGCCGATCAGGATCGAGCAATAGTTGAACAGCCGGTAGGCCCAGCCGAATTTGAAGAAGGCAAAGGCCAGGATCAGCACCAGGCCGAACACCTTCATCTGGAAGGCCGCGCGCGACGCTGTCTCGCCGAGGGGCAAGTCGCTCAGCACCGCAACAACCTGGTCGGAAGCGCCAAGCAAGGCAAAACAGCCACCCAGCGCAATCAGCGAACTGGAAGCGAAGAAGGCGGTTCCCTGCTGCAGCCCGCTCATGATGGCGGTGTCGACGATGCGGATCTCACGCTCGGCCATGGTCCGCATCCAGGTTTCGCGCTGGGCGTTCATTGCCGTCGTCAGCGACACGCGGCTGAACAGCTTTCCGTCGGAGGCAAGCGTATGCAGCACCCATACGATGAGGAAGAAGGCCAGGGCCGCGAAATCGGCCGTCGACAGATGGAAGGAATCGCCCATGCATTGCCTTTTACCACAGCCGGAGGGGTCGCTTCGATGGCTGAACGCGGCCATGTCGCTGCCGGAGCAAACAAAGTCGGCAGGTGCTGCGCCGCGACCTTCAAAAGAGCAGAAACATCATGGGAATACCTATATGCAGGTTTCGGTACGGAGACAGCTGCGCGTGTTCCTTTCGGTTTTCGACCTGTTCAAGATCGGCATTGGACCATCAAGCTCGCACACGATGGGGCCGATGACGGCCGCGCGGCGGTTTCTCGACGAAGTCGCGGGAGACGACTGGCCGCGTCCGGCCGGCGCCAAGGTCGATCGCATCGCAGCCAGCCTGCATGGCTCGCTCGCCTACACCGGCATCGGCCACGGATCCGACCGCGCGGTGGTGCTTGGTCTTGCCGGTGAGACGCCGCAGAACGTCGATCCCGATCAGGCCGACGGCATTGTCGCCCGTATCGCTGCCGGGAAGCGGGTTTCGCCGCCCGGTCATCCATCCTATCGCTTTGACCCGGCCACGGACCTGGTGCTGGATCGCAAGACGCCGCTCACCGGCCACGCCAACGGCATGGCTTTCTCAGCCTATGATGCCGGCGACCGGCTGCTGCTCAAGCGCATTTACTATTCGATCGGCGGCGGCTTCGTGGTTTCCGAGGAAGAGTTGCAGCGGATGAAGGCCAAGGGCTCGGTGACGACGGAAGGCAAGAAGGTTCCCTATCCATTCAAGAACGCCGTCGAGATGCTGTCCATGGCGGCGAAAAGCGGCCTTTCCATCGCCGACATGAAGCGTATCAACGAGGAAACGCAGATGTCGCGCGAAGAGCTCGACGCCGGTCTCGACGGCATCTGGAGCGCCATGAAGGGCTGCATCGATCGCGGCCTGTCGCAGGACGGCATCATGCCGGGCGGGCTCAAGGTGCGCCGTCGCGCGCGGCAATTGCATGACAAGCTGCAGGAGCAGTGGCAGCAGAACCGGCCCAATCCCTTGCTCGCCAATGACTGGCTGTCGATCTACGCCATGGCGGTCAACGAGGAGAACGCCGCCGGCGGGCGCGTCGTCACCGCGCCGACCAATGGCGCTGCCGGAACGCTGCCCGCGGTGCTGCGCTACTGGCTGCATTTCCATCCCGAGGCCGATCAGCCGAGCATCCGCGATTTCCTGCTGACGGCTGCGGCGGTCGGCGGCATCATCAAGACCAACGCCTCGATCTCGGGCGCCGAAGTCGGCTGCCAGGGCGAGGTCGGTTCGGCCTCGGCGATGGCGGCGGCGGGTCTGTGCGCGGTCATGGGCGGCACGCCCGAGCAGGTCGAGAACGCGGCCGAGATCGCGCTCGAACATCATCTCGGCATGACCTGCGATCCGGTCGGCGGGCTGGTGCAGGTGCCGTGCATCGAGCGCAATGCGCTGGGCGCGGTCAAGGCGGTGACCGCCGCGTCGCTGGCCATCAAGGGGGACGGCACTCATTTCGTGCCGCTCGATGCCGCCATCGAGACCATGCGCCAGACCGGCCTCGACATGAACGAAAAATACAAGGAAACCAGCCTTGGCGGGCTGGCCGTCAACGTGGTGGAGTGCTGAGAGCCCGTTTTGAAACCCACTGAACGCCAGGCTGGGCGCCAGGGGACTGGCACTGTGGAGAAGTCGGGCGGGGCCGTTGACGTGTTCGCCTGCCGGACTAAACCTTAGGCGATGTCTCTCAATCTCATAAAACTCTGCGTCGGTTGCGACAGCGTCGAGGATCTCGAAGAGTGGATCGCCTTCCGTCTTGACGAGCGGCGGCGCGCCGGGGAGCCGGCCGAACATTGGCACACCACCCGCATGGTGCCGACCCGCGGCGCTGAAATCACCGATGGCGGGTCGCTCTACTGGGTGGTCAAAGGCAATGTCCAGTGCCGCCAGTTGATCACCGAAATCCGGCCCTTCACCGACGATGAAGGCATCGGCCGTTGTCATCTTATGCTCGATCCGGAAGTCGTGCGCACCGACTGGCAGCCCCGCCGCGCCTTTCAGGGCTGGCGCTACCTGAAACCTTCCGATGCGCCGGCCGATCTCGGCAAGGGCACGGCCGGGCTGTTCGAGATACCGCCGAAACTCAGGCGCGAGCTCGCCGACCTCGGCCTGCTCTAACGCGTAGGCGCCAGGTCGGAGGCCGATTGTCCTGATCGCTGGCACTGCAAGTCCCATCACGTTGGACTTGCAAGCGGCGCGGCAACGCCACATCTTGAATCGCATGAGCGACAAGAAGCAGCCCGTGCCCGCAAGGACCGATCCTGCGCCGGTCAAGCCTCAATCGAGCACCGGCGAAATAGACGCCTTTGTACGCCGAGCGAGGACGCTTGCTGCGTCCGCGACCGGTTCAGCCAGGCTGATCCTTTCCCTCGACGCCACGATGAGCCGCCAGCCGACCTGGGATCTCGCCTGTGCGCTGCAGGGCGAGATGTTCGACGCCGTCGGCAAGGCCGGGGCACTGAAGGTTCAACTGGTGTATTTTCGCGGTCTGGGCGAATGCCGTTCATCCGCGTTCGTGACCAACACAGACGCTCTGAAGCAACTGATGACGCGGATAGAATGCCGCAGCGGAAACACCCAGATCGGCAAGGTGCTTGTCCATGCCCTGAAACAGACGGCGGCATCCAAGGTCAATGCGCTGGTCTATATCGGCGACGCGATGGAAGAAAATGTCGACGACCTTGCCGCAAAAGCCGGCAGCCTCGGCCTGCATGGCGTTCCTGTCTTCGTCTTTCAGGAGGGTCATGATTCCGGCGCGGAAAAGGCGTTCAAGGAAATCGCGCGGCTGTCCAAAGGGGCATGGTTCCGATTTGATCGGCGGGCCGCCGCGACCTTGGCCAGCCTGCTTTCGGCGGTCGCCGTGTTTGCGACCGGCGGGTTGACAGCACTGGAAGCCCGAGGCAGGCCGGAAGACCGGCTGATGATCGAGCATCTGCGGGGCGGCAGGAAATAATGGGCGCGATTATTCTGTTTGTAGCACTCGTTCTGGTGCTTCTCGGCGTCGCCACAGTCTTCGTCCACGCCGACCCTAAGCAACTCGCAAGCGGGATGAGGACGGTCGGGCCTCTCTTGTTGGCGCTGGTCGGGGTTGCCGTGCTGCTGGTCGGACGCCAGGGCATTGGCGGTTTGATCCTGTCGGCGGCGCTCGCCTGGTATGGCTCCGTGCGGATGAAACGGCCGCCAGCGAAGCTGTCGCCGGGCAAGCATTCGACGGTGCGTACCGCGGCACTCGAAATGGAGCTCGATCACGATACCGGCGGCCTGGAAGGGCTCGTGCTGGCCGGTCGCCATGAAGGCAAGATGCTCGGCGCCATGGGGCTTGCGGAATTGCAGCAGCTTTACCGCGAGCTTTCCGGCGACCCGGAGAGCCGCCAATTGCTAGAGACGTATCTTGACAGCAGATTTCCCGTCTGGCGCAAAGACGCTGAGGCGAATGGTGGCGAAGGGCTGGGTGTTGCGCCAGGTTCGGGCGCCATGACTAAGGAGGAGGCCTACAAGATCCTTGGTCTTGAAGCGGGGGCCGCCGCGGCGGATGTCCGCAAGGCGCACCGCCGCCTGATGCAACGCCTGCACCCCGATATCGGTGGCACGTCTTTCCTTGCGGCGCGGATCAACGAAGCCAAGGATGTCTTGCTCTCCAATCACAACTAGTCTCCTTCGACGCAGAATTTCCCGGGAGGCGTTCTTCCACACCGCCTATTGCTGGACGGCGTAGCACTCGATCTTCTTTTTCTTCAGGGCGCTGCAGGCTTTCCAGGCGGCGTTCTTCGAACCGAAGCCGCCAAACCTGGCGCGGTAGTAGGTGACGCCGTCCTTGTCGAAAGCGACGGTGAAACCGGACGCGTCGGCGAGGACCGCGGGCGCCTGCTTCGTCGTCTTGTCGAGGAAAGCCTGGGCCTCGGACCGTTTGGGCGAAGAAGCGACCTGTATTGCCCAGCCCGACGGCACCGATGCGGTATTGACGGGGTCGATCGCCTCCGGTTCGGCATAGGCGGCTGCAACCCGGGCCGTCGCTATGTCGTCCACTGTGGCCACGGCCACCGTCTTGACCTTTCTGGTCTGAACGACGGGAGTAGTCTCCTCGACGATGGGCGCGTTTTCCTCGACAAGAGCGGCAACGGCATCATTGCCCGGCTTTTCGTCCGGCGTCGGCGCGTCGTGCTTGGGCAGGAACACCTTGGCCAGTGCTGTAATCGGGTTGCCGCCGCCGGCCTTGGCGATCAACACGCCGCCGCCGCGCGACGACGCCTTTGGCATGTAGGCGTTGATCAACCCGGCCATCTGGTTGTCGCGGCTGCCGCCCGAATTCCCGCCCATGACCACCGCCACGATGCGGCGATCGCCGTCGGAGACCGAGGAGACGAGATTGTAACCGGAGGCCCGCGTGTAACCCGTCTTGATGCCATCGACGCCCTTGATGCGCCCGAGCAGCCGGTTATGGCCGTTGATGCGCTTGCGGCCATAAAGGAACGAGCGCTGCGAGAAATAGCCGTAATACTGGGGATAATGCTCTCTCAGCGCGATGCCGAGCATCGCCATGTCGCGCGCGGTTGTGAACTGACCGGGGTCTGGCAAGCCATTGGCATTGCGGAAAACGGTCGACTTCATGCCCAGCGCCCGGGCCTTGGCGGTCATCATGCGGGCGAAATTGGCTTCATTGCCGCCGAGGAGCTCGCCGAGCGCCGTTGCCGAGTCGTTTGCCGACTTGGTCACCATAGACAGGATCGCAGTCTCGACCGTGACCGCCCCGCCGGGCCGGACGCCGAGTTTCGTCGGCGGCTCGGCAGCGGCACGTGCCGAGAATACGACCGGGGAATTCCTGGCGATCTTGCCCTTCGCCATGGCCTCGAAGGTCAGGTAAAGCGTCATCATCTTGGTCAGCGAGGCGGGATAGCGCCGGCCGTCGGCATCCGACGAATAAAGCACCTTGCCGGTCTTGGCGTCGATGACGATGGCGGCGGACCTGGCCGCATAAGATGAAGCGGCCCCGGCAACGACAAATGTCATCGCAAAAGCGAGGATCATGATCGTTTTCAGAGAGGACGCGGATTTGGAAAGAATGCCCGACAACGCCTGACGCACCGATAGTTCCTTTGAATTTTTTGTTGCGCTGGAGGCGGCAAAGGGTCCTGCCTCACTTCCGGCCACGCTAACGCGGCCAGCGTTACCAATCCGTTTATGGTAACCGCCGCGTTCACCATTTTCTTCGGGATTGAGCTTCTCTTTATTCGAATCTTAGGCACTGCCGGTGTGGCGGAGTCGCCGATGTTGGCCAAATCTTGACTTTTGTGCGGCGCACAATATATTGACGTGCATTGCACAACACGGCCGGATAGGACGCCCATCGTTCAGGGCGGCCGTCAAAGGCCGCCATCAAGGGAATGCGGAAATGACCCAGACCTACGAAGATTTCAGCAAATACGGCAAAGAGTTTGCCGACACCGGTTTGAAGAGCTTTGCGTCGCTTTCCAAGAGCGCTCAGGCCATTGCAGCCGAAGCGGGCGAATACACCAAGAAGAGCTTCGAAGCCGGCAGCGCCGCAGTCGAGAAACTCGTCTCGGCCAAGTCGCTGGAGAAGGCGATCGAGATCCAGTCCGACTACGCCAAGCAGTCCTACGAATCCTTCGTCACCGAAGCCACCAAGATCGGCGATCTCTATGCCGAACTCGCCAAGGAAGCCTACAAGCCGTTCGAATCGATCGTCGCAAAGGCGAAGTAATTTGTCTGTATGATGTGAAGACGGCCCCGAGCCTGTAAGACAGACCCGGTCGCGGAAGCGCGGCCGGGTTTTTTCATGGCAATTTCAAATCAGGGGCTCTGCTGGCTTCACGATTGCGAAAATCCGTCAAGTTTGGCCACCTAGCCATATTGTCAGCTAAACAGAAGGGCTTAAAATCGTCCATCGAACACCTACATGTCGAACTCGCATGGGGATTCGAAAAGGCAGGACTACGTGACGATCGGTTTGACTGCCACGAGAGACGTGGCGCGCATGCAAAACGGCAGCGACGGCAACGAGGCCGGTCGCGGTACGGCCGTCATCACGCGCACCAAAACCAAGACCAAGAAGCCCAGCCTTTACCGGGTCCTCATCCTCAACGACGACTACACACCCATGGAATTCGTGGTTCACGTGCTGGAGCGTTTTTTCCAGAAGGACCGTGAAGCCGCCACACGCATCATGCTTCATGTTCACAATCATGGAGTGGGCGAGTGCGGGGTCTATACATTCGAGGTGGCCGAGACCAAAGTGTCCCAGGTCATGGATTTCGCCCGACAGAATCAGCATCCGCTGCAATGCGTGATGGAGAAGAAGTGAGGTAACATGCCGGCTTTCTCCCAAGGCCTGGAAAAGGCGCTTCACCAAGCGCTGACGCTCGCCAATGAGCGGCACCATGAATACGCAACCCTTGAACATTTGCTGCTCGCGCTCATCGACGACACCGAGGCGGCCGCCGTCATGCGCGCCTGCAATGTCGATCTCGACGATCTGAAGCATACGGTGCTGACCTATATCGACACCGAGCTCGACAATCTCGTTACCGGCTACGACGAGGATTCCAAGCCGACGGCCGGTTTCCAGCGCGTCATCCAGCGTGCAGTGATCCATGTGCAGTCGTCCGGCCGCGAGGAAGTGTCGGGCGCCAATGTGCTTGTCGCCATCTTCGCCGAGCGCGAGAGCCATGCCGCCTATTTCCTGCAGGAACAGCAGATGACCCGCTACGACGCGGTCAACTACATTTCGCACGGCATCGCCAAGCGCCCCGGCGCATCCGAGACGCGGACGCCGCGCGGCGCCGACGACGAGCAGGGTGGCCAGAACGGCGCCGAGCCGCAGGAGGAAAACGGCAAGAAGAAGCAGCAGCAGGACGCGCTGACCGCCTATTGCGTCAACCTCAACAACAAGGCCAAGGCTGGCAAGATCGATCCGCTGATCGGCCGCGAGAGCGAGATCAACCGCACCATCCAGGTGCTGTGTCGCCGTTCCAAGAACAACCCGCTCTACGTCGGCGACCCCGGCGTCGGCAAGACGGCGATCGCCGAAGGCCTCGCCAAGCGCATTGTCGAGGGCGACGTGCCGGAAGTGCTGTTCAACGCCACCATCTTTGCGCTCGACATGGGCACGCTGCTCGCCGGCACTCGTTACCGCGGCGATTTCGAGGAGCGGCTGAAGCAGGTCGTCAAGGAGCTCGAGGATTATCCCGGCGCGGTGCTGTTCATCGACGAGATCCACACCGTGATCGGGGCAGGGGCAACATCGGGCGGCGCCATGGACGCGTCGAACCTGTTGAAGCCGGCGCTGTCGTCCGGCGCGATTCGTTGCATCGGCTCGACCACCTACAAGGAGTTCCGCCAGTTCTTCGAGAAGGACCGTGCCCTGGTGCGGCGCTTCCAGAAGATCGACGTCAACGAGCCGACCATCGAGGACGCCATCGAAATCATGAAGGGCCTGAAGCCCTATTTCGAGGAGTTCCACAAGGTCCGCTACACGAGCGAGGCGATCAAGGCCTCGGTCGAATTGTCGGCCCGCTACATCAACGACCGCAAGCTGCCGGACAAGGCGATCGACGTGATCGACGAGACCGGCGCCTCGCAGATGCTGGTGCCGGAGGCCAAGCGCAAGAAGACCATCGGCATCAAGGAGATCGAGGCGACGATCGCCACCATGGCCCGCATTCCGCCGAAGACGGTTTCGGCCGACGACGAGAAGGTGCTGCAGGGTCTGGACATCGAGTTGAAGCGCGTCGTCTACGGTCAGGACACCGCGATCACGGCGCTGACCTCGGCGATCAAGCTGGCGCGCGCCGGCCTGCGCGAACCGGAAAAGCCGATCGGCTCCTATTTGTTCTCGGGCCCGACCGGTGTCGGCAAGACCGAAGTGGCAAAGCAGCTCGCTGCCTCGCTTGGCGTCGAGCTGATCCGTTTCGACATGTCGGAATATATGGAGCGTCACACGGTCTCGCGGCTGATCGGCGCGCCTCCCGGCTATGTCGGCTTCGACCAGGGCGGCCTCTTGACCGACGGCGTCGACCAGCATCCGCATTGCGTGCTCTTGCTGGACGAAGTCGAGAAGGCGCATCCGGACCTGTTCAACATCCTGTTGCAGGTAATGGACCATGGCAAGCTGACCGACCACAACGGTAAGCAGATCGACTTCCGGAATGTCATCCTGATCATGACCACCAATGCGGGTGCGTCGGATGCGCAGCGCGCGGCGATCGGTTTCGGCTCGACCAAGCGCGAAGGCGACGATGTCGAGGCGATCAACCGGCTGTTCACGCCGGAATTCCGCAATCGTCTCGATGCGATCATCCCGTTCGGCTCGCTGCCGGTGCCGGTCATCCATCAGGTGGTGCAGAAGTTCGTCATGCAGCTCGAGGCCCAGCTTTCCGAGCGTGGCGTCACCTTCGACCTGTCGTCGGACGCGATCGCCTGGCTGGCTGACAAGGGCTATGACGAGCGCATGGGCGCACGGCCGCTCGGCCGGGTCATCCAGGAACACATCAAGAAGCCGCTGGCCGACGAGGTGCTGTTCGGCAAGCTCAAGAAGGGCGGCACGGTGCGTGTCACCGTCGATAAGAAGGAGACCGGCGAGACCGGCCTGAAGCTCGAATCGCTGGCCGACGAGGCGCCGGTCAAGCCGAAGAAGGAAGAGCTGGACGATGCGCCCAAGGCCAAGAAGGCAGCGGCGAAAAAGCCCGCCGCGAAAAAGGCCGTGGCACAGAAGCCGGAGTCCAAGGTCAAGGATGGCGGCAAGCGCAGCCTGGTGCCGCAACTTCCCCGCAAGGGCTGACAAGCTCTGGAGTCAAAAAAGCCCCGGCAACGGGGCTTTTTTTGTTAGGAGGGGCCGCGTGCAAGTCGGGCAAATCATCATTCTGAACGGTGCGCCGCGATCGGGAAAGTCAAGCATTGTCCAGGCGATCCAGGAGACGTTCGACGGCGTCTGGATGAACCTTGGTGTCGATACCTTCGCACAGACCACGCCGCCCAAGTTTCGTCCGGGCATTGGCCTGCGCCCCGGCGGGGAGCGCCCCGATCTCGAAATGCACGTGCCCCGATTCTATGCCGCGCTCTATGAATCGATAGCCGCCCACAGCCGGTCGGGGCTGAATGTCGTTGCCGATCTCGGTCATCACGATGCCTATTCGAAGCCGCTCAACATCCTGGCCGATTGCGCCGGTCGGCTCACCGGCCTGCCGGTTCTTTTCGTAGGGGTTCGCTGCCCGATCGAGGTGATTCTTGAACGGCGCGCGCGGAGCGCGGCGGACAAGGGCTATGTCACCGGCTCCAGCGACGATCCGATGCCGCGGCCCGTGCGTCTGTGGCAGGAAGAGGTACACCGGCCGGGCATCTATGACCTGGAGGTCGATACGTCGCTGCTAAGCCCGCAGCAGTGTGCAGAGGCGATCAGGTGGCGGCTTGACCACGGCCCGCAGCCGACCGCCTTTCGAAACCTGGCGCAATCGCAAGTCGGCTGGAGCCCGCCTGCGACCGGATCAGTTGCTTAGCGCCGTCCGGATCTTGCCGGCGTTTTCCACCAGCACCTCGGGCCTTTCCATCTGTCCCGTATGCGGCTTCAAGGGGATGCCATCGAAGCGCGGAATGACGTGGACATGGAGGTGATAGACGGTCTGCCCGGATGCCGGCTCGTTGAACTGAATGATGGTAACGCCATCGGCGTCGAAGGCCTTTTTTACAGCTAGCGCCACTTTCTGCACGATGGCAAACAGCGGGCCGAGCGTAGCCGGATCGGCGTCGAGCAGGTTTCGCGAAGGCGCCTTCGGCAGCACGAGCGTATGGCCCGGTCCTTGCGGCATCACATCCATGAAGGCGACGACCGCGTCATCTTCGTAGACGCGATGCGACGGGATTTCCCCGCGCAGTATCTTTGCGAAGATGTTGCCGGGATCGTAGGCGGTTTCGGCCATGGCGCCCTCCAGATATGTTCAGCCCCGTGTAGCGAAGCCGCCTTCGCGCGGCAAGACGTCGGGCAACGTCGACCAGGTTTCGGCCTATTCTTCGAGATCCTTGCGGAACGGGGTGTGTTCTTCAAGATAGTCCCCCATCCGTTCCACCTCGCGCCGTTCGCGCCTGAGATAGTCGGCCACCGCGTTGCGCAGGCCGGGATGCGCGATGTAATGCGCCGAATGCATGGTGACCGGCCTGTAGCCGCGCGCCAGCTTGTGTTCGCCTTGCGCACCCGCCTCGACGACCTTCAGCTTGCGCTCGATGGCGAAGTCGATCGCCTGATGGTAGCAGACCTCGAAATGCAGGAAGGGGTGGTCCTCGATGCAGCCCCAGTTGCGGCCGTAAAGCGCATCCGAGCCGATGAAATTGATGGCGCCGGCAATGTAGCGCCCGTTGCGCCTGGCCATCACCAGCAGGATGTCGTCGGCCATGCGCTCGCCGATCATCGAGAAGAATTCGCGGCTGAGATAGGGCCGGCCCCATTTCCTGCTGCCGGTGTCCATGTAGAACGCAAAAAAGTCGTCCCAGACTCTTTCGGTCAAATCCCCGCCGGTCAGCCAGTCGATCGAGATGCCGTGAGCGAGCGCCTCGCGCCGTTCCTTCTTCATCGCCTTTCGCTTGCGTGAAGCCAGCGTGGCGAGAAAGTCGTCGTAGTTCGAAAAGCCTTCATTGAAGAAGTGGAACTGCTGGTCGGTGCGGTGCAGGAAGCCTGCCGCCTCAAGCGTGTCGACGTCTTTCTCCTGGGCGAAGGTGACATGACCGGAAGACACGCCGAGCTTTTCCGTCACCGCCTTCAGGCCTGCAGCCAGCCCGGCCTTCACGGCATCGCTGTCCTCGCCCTTGCGGACCAGCAGGCGAGGGCCGGTAACGGGTGTAAACGGCACTGCACATTGCAGTTTTGGATAATAGCGTCCGCCGGCGCGTTCGAATGCATCGGACCAGCCATGGTCGAACACATATTCGCCCTGGCTGTGCGACTTGAGATAGCAGGGCACGGCGCCGAGCAACCTGCCTTGCGCCGTCTCCAGCCTGAGGTGGTGGCCTTGCCAGCCGGTGCGCCGAACGGCGCAGCCGGAGTCTTCGAGTGCGCTCAGAAAAGCGAACGAAACAAGGGGGTTGTAGCCATTTTCTGTGTCAGTGCGCGTGGTACTGCCGAAGCCATTCCATTCATCGCGGGTGAAGGCACCGATGCCGGCGGCTACGCGGATCGAATACTGCCCATTCGCCGTCTGTCCGCCGCATTCATCACCCTGATCCATCGGGCTAATTTAAGCGCCAAAGTGGGCCATGCAAGCCCGCTTCAGGCCACCTTCACGTGATCGGGTTCGAAGCCTTCGAACGTCATCTGGTCGGCATATCTAAAGGTGAGCTCCACCGCGGGCTGGTCGAGCACGGTCCAGGTGATGACAGGCATTTTGAGCTTTTCGCGCACGAAGGAGACGAACCGGTTCGGCAGGTCGCCGGCGGCATAGGAGGTGAAGGCGAGATCGTGCGCCAGCATGGCGAAATGCGCCTCGATCAACTTGACGTCCTTGCCGTAGGCGGTCAACCCGCCTGGAATGCCAGGCGCATGTTTGGGGAAGTCGCGGATCAGCCAATGGTCGAACGACATGATCGCCGCCTTGCCCTTGTAGCGCTTGAGCATCTTACCGACGCTTTCGACCAGGCCTTCATCATGGCCGGGAACACCTTTCAACTCGACGACCATGGGCACGCGGCCACCGACCAGATCGAGCGCCTGCTGCAACGTCGGCAGATGGTCCGAGGTGCCGCCAACCCTGAGCGCCGTCAGTTCGGCCGCCGTGCGCTGCCAGACGAAGCCGTCCTGGCCGGTCAGCCGCTTGAGGTCGTCGTCATGGATGATGACGGGAACGCGATCCGACGACAAATGCACATCGCATTCGATCGCATAGCCGCGCTCGGCCGCGGCGGCGAAAGCGGAAAGCGTGTTCTCCCAGCGCTTCTTGTTCATGTCGTGAAAGCCGCGATGGGCAACGGGCCGGGCGGTCAGCCAGGAAAGGTCGGTCATATCTGGCTCACTCGACTTCGAAGATCGCTTCGATTTCCACTGCGGCATTAAGCGGCAGGGAGGTGGTGCCGACGGAGGAGCGAGCATGCTTGCCGCGGTCGCCAAGCACTGCGACGAAAAAATCTGAAGCGCCGTTGGCAACCAGATGCTGCTCGACGAAATCCGGCGTCGAGGCTACGAAGACGGTGATCTTCACCAGGCGGTGGATTGTTTCGAGATCGCCGAGGGCGGCCTTGGCCTGCGCCAATAAGTTGATCGCACAATATTTTGCCGCTTCCTTGCCGGCTGCAGTGTCGACGTCGCGGCCGAGCAGACCGCTCGCATGCAGCTTGCCGTCCTTCAGCGGCAACTGCCCGGCGGTGAACAGCAGGTTGCCGGTCCTGCAATAAGTCACGTAGGTGGCGGCGGGTGTGGCGGCGACAGGCAGCGTCACGCCGAGATCGCTTAGCCGCTTTTCGATTGTTTCACTCATGGTATTTCCCTATTGCTTGATGTTGCCGCGCAGGCCGGGCCGAAATTGCTATTTTTGCCTCGCTTCCGCCATGACTTTTTTTAAGCTGGACCATCTTTCCCTGCGGCCTGCCATCGGCCGCGATGATCGGAGCCCCTCATGCGCGCAACGCGCCTCGCATTCCATGCCGTTCTGCTGCCGGCGCTTTTCGCAGTGGCTCCTGCTTTTGCCGTGCCGGCGCTGCAGGCGCATCGCGCCGTTTATGACATCACCCTGGACAAGGCGTCGGATCGTTCCGGCATCACCGGCATTTCCGGGCGCATGGTCTACGAATTCAATGGCTCGCCCTGCGAAGGCTACACGGTGAAGTTCCGCATGGTCACCCAGATCGTCACCGGCGACAACACGCGGCTGACCGACCAGCAGACGACGACCTTCGAGGACGCCGAAGGCAAGACCTTCTCGTTCGTAACGAAATCCTTCGTCGACCAGAACCTCGACAAGGAGGTCAAGGGCACCGCAACGAAGGAAACGAAGGGCCTCAAGGTCGATTTGGACAAGCCGGAGAGGAACAGCATCGAACTGGCTGCCACCCAATTCCCGACCCAGCATCTGGTCGAACTGATCGGCAAGGCCGAAAAGGGCGAGAACTTCTACGAAACCAATCTGTTCGACGGCTCGGAAGACGCCGATAAGGTGATGGCCACGACCGTCGTCGTCGGCAAGAAAGCCGATGCCGACAAGGCCGATCCGGAAGCGCCGGCGCTGGCCAAGCTCGCGACCGACAAATATTGGCCGGTCGACATCGCCTATTTCGACGACACCGACAAGTCGGGCGAGGAGGTGCCGGAATACCGGATCAGCTTCAAGCTGCTTGAGAACGGCATCACGCGCGACATGGTCATGAACTATGGCGAATTCTCTATGACCGGCAAGCTGGTCAACCTGTCGCTGTTCGATCAGTCGAAGCCCTGCCCGACGAAATAGCGCCTGTCCCCGGCCTGGTTAGCCACGACGCTGGCTAAACAGGCTTGATGACTTGAACACGCCGCAATTGCGTTTCATCCTTTCCCCGGCGTCTACCTCGGGGGATCAGGTTGAGCAGAATCGATGTGTTCGTGGCGCCGAAGCCCAGTCCGGCGCTGATCAGGATCATGACTTTCGTCAACCGGATTGTCATGCTGCACGGCGTTCCCGGCTTGCGCGACCTGTTGCCGTTCAATCTTCTGGCCGGTTTGCGTGGCGTCGCCAATGTCCGCCACATAGAATTTCCCGATGATGACAGGCAGCGGCTGAAGGCCTGCTGCGGCGGCGGCAAGGCGACATTCATCACGCCCAACCATCCGGAATTCTTCACCGATTGGATGATCGACAAGGAGATCGTCTCTCAGGTCAGCCCGCTCGCGGCATCCTGGGCCACGCATGGCGTCGTCAACGGTCTCGGCCGGATCATGCAGAAATTCTGGCTGGCCAACAATCTGATCGCGCAGATCCCCGGTAACAGCGGAGCGGCCAAGGAACATTCGGTCGCCTGGGCGCTGAAAGGGCATGGCGTGCTCCTGCATCCCGAGGGCGGCGTCGGCTGGCATGCCAATGTCGTTGCCCCGTTGCTGCCAGGGGCCGTCGAGATGGGGTTCGAAGCGCTCAAGTGCGGTCGCGCAACGGACGGGGATTTCAAGGTGTGCGTCGCGCCGGTCGTCTGGAAGCTGGCCTTCACCGGGGATGTCGAGCCGGCGTTGGCGCGGGAATGCGGCTATGTCGAGAAGAGCCTGAAAGTCGAACGTCATGCCGCCGATACGCTGTCGGGGCGGGTCCACCATATCTATGCAACGCTCTTGTCCCGCGATGAGAGCACCTGCGAGATGTTGCCTGACGCGCAGGCCTCCTATGCCGCGCGTCAGAAGCGATTGCTGACCGAATTAAGCCGGCGCCTTGGGAAACTAATTCCAGTCGAATCCGCCCCAGTCGAATCTGGAATCGATGAAATCGCCGAGCTTTTGCGCCGGTCGCGCCGTTGGCTGCGGGAAGGGGCGGGCGATGCCGAAGAGCAGAAGCAGGTCCGGACGCTGGCGGACACCATCCAGCGTATCCAGCGTGTCGGGCCGTGGGCATGGTCCAGTCCGCGCATCACGCAAGAGGAGATCGCCGAGCACCTGAAACGCATCCGCAACGATTACTGCAAGGGCACCCTGCGCGACACGATCAACCGCTTCGTGCCGCAGCCGGCAGGGCCGCGTCGCGCCCATATCCGCGCGCCGGAGCCGCTCGGATTGCATGCCTGGCAGGGCTCGGTCGACGAGGCGCTTGCCGAATTGCACCGCCGCATGCAGGACGCCATCACCGCAATCGTCGGTCAGGTTGAGGCCGGCGGCGGCTTCATTTTCTACCCGAATCCCTTCTATCATCGCTGATGCCGGAATCCTGGCATGACGACCCGGCATACGGACCGGGTGACGGAGTGCGGCAAGCCTGATGGCGGTCTATGTCGACGCGGCAATCTGGAAGTGGGTCGGCCACCGCTGGTGCCATCTTCTGGCCGACGATACAGACGAGTTGCACCGCTTTGCCGCCCAGCTTGGCATCAAGCGCTCATCCTATCAGGGACCGCCCAAGACATCGGCGCCGCATTATGACATAACCGGCTTCGAACGCGACCGCGCGGTGCGGCTTGGCGCCATCGAGTGCACCCGCGAGGAAATCGTCGCGATTTTCAGGCGTGTCAGGGTGCCGAAGGGCAAGATGCGGTGACGACACCGGTGCGCTGATCGCCGCACCCTGAACGGCAGCGCTTGCGTTTGCAGCACTTCCCCTCTATATGCGCGCTCATTCCACACACGGACTTTGGTGTCTGCCCGGGAGAAATCCGGCTGAAACCTCCGGTGGCATTCGAGGACATCCGTCCGGAAATGCCTGTGTCCGTGGAGGCTAACCGGAAAGGAACTTGAGAATGGCTCTGCCTGATTTCAGCATGCGCCAGCTTTTGGAAGCTGGCATTCACTTCGGCCACCAGACCCACCGCTGGAACCCGAAAATGGCGCCCTACATCTACGGCGCCCGCAACAATATCCACATCATCGACCTGTCGCAGACGGTGCCCTTGCTGCACCAGGCGCTGAAGCAGGTGTCCGACACCGTCGCCAAGGGTGGTCGCGTGCTGTTCGTCGGCACCAAGCGCCAGGCGTCCGACATCGTCGCCGATGCCGCGCAGCGCTCGGCCCAATACTATGTCAATTCCCGCTGGCTCGGCGGCATGCTGACCAACTGGAAGACGATCTCGAACTCCATCCAGCGCCTGCGCAAGCTCGACGAGATGCTGGCCGGTGAGGCCCAGGGCCTGACCAAGAAGGAGCGCCTCAACCTCGACCGCGAGCGCGAGAAGCTCGACAAGGCGCTGGGTGGCATCAAGGACATGGGCTCGACGCCGGACCTGATGTTCGTCATCGACACCAACAAGGAAGCGATCGCCATCCTCGAGGCCAAGCGTCTCGGCATTCCGGTCGTGGCCATCATCGATTCCAACTGCGATCCGGACAAGATCGACTTCCCGATCCCCGGCAATGACGACGCGGCCCGCGCCATCCAGCTTTATTGCGACCTGATCGCCAAGGCCGCCATCGACGGCATCGCTCGCCAGCAGGGCGCGCTCGGCGTCGATGTTGGCGCTGCGGTCGAGGCTCCGGTCGAACCGGCGCTGGATCCGACGCCCGCGGCCGAGACCCCGGAAGCACAATAGCGAAGGCCGGTTCCGGCCTTCATCTTTCCAATATGTTGGCGCGCTAAGCGCTGGTGCCGGGCGCATCATCGAATTTCGATGGTGCGTCGGCGCATTTGAAACAAAGAGGCGACAATGAGCATTTCGGCTGCACAGGTCAAAGAACTCCGCGACTTGACCGGCGCGGGCATGATGGACTGCAAGATGGCGTTGAACGAGACCAACGGCAACATGGAAGAGGCCGTCGACTGGCTGCGCAAGAAGGGCATCTCCAAGGCCGACAAGAAGGCCGGCCGCACCGCTGCCGAGGGCCTGATCGGCGTTGATTCCGGCGTCCGCGAGGCGGCTGTTGTCGAGGTCAACTCCGAGACCGATTTCGTTGCCCGCAATGCTGCCTTCCAGGAGATCGTCGCCAACGTGGCCAAGGTTGCGCTCGCCTATGGCAAGACCGAGGCGGTTGCGGCTGCCAAATATCCGGGTTCGGACAAGTCGGTAACCGACGTCATCAAGGATGCCGTCGGCACGATCGGCGAGAATCTGGGCTTCCGCCGCTCGGCCAAGCTCACCGTTCCGCACGGCGCCGTGGCGACCTATGTCCACAACGCGGTTGCCGATGGCCTCGGCAAGCTCGGTGTGCTGGTCGCCATCGAGACGACCGGCAACGAGCATGCGGCCAACGCCTTTGCCCGCCAGGTCGCCATGCATGTCGCCGCCACCAACCCGATGGCGCTGACCGCCGAGCAGATCGATCCCGCCGCGGTCGAGCGTGAGAAGGCGATCTTCTCCGACCAGGCGCGCCAGTCGGGCAAGCCGGAAGCGATTATCGAGAAGATGGTCGAGGGCCGTCTGCGCAAGTTCTACGAAGAGGTCGTGCTCCTCAAGCAGGCCTTCGTGCTCAATCCCGACATCACCGTCGAGAAGGCGCTGAAGGATGCCGAGAAGGAGATCGGTGCGCCGGCCAAGATCACGGCCTATCTGCGCTTCGCGCTCGGCGAGGGCATCGAGAAGGAAGAGACCGATTTCGCGGCGGAAGTCGCGGCAGCGGTCAAGAAATAGCCCGAAAACATATAGCCCGGAGACGGGCTTCTCAGCTCAGGCAACTCGGCCGGGCGTCCGCGAGGATGTCCGGCCGATCTCTTGTGCGGTGTCGATGAAGGCTCTGAGCTTCGGCGCCATCGCCGACCGCCTGGGAAAATAGAGGAACAGGCCTGGTTCCTCGATCGCCGACTGCGGCAGCACCTGGACAAGCCGGCCGGCGGTGATGTCAGCGCGCACCAGCGGCTCGAACACATAGGCCAGCCCCGTTCCCGATAGCGCCAGATCGATCGCGGCAAGGGAATCGGTGACGACAGCCGTGCCGCGCGTCTCCACCGCCACGTCCTTGCCGTCCTCCGCCAAATCCCAGCGATAGACCGCGCCCGATCGCACGAGACGGTAGCCGATGCAATTGTGGGCAGCGAGGTCGGCCAGGCTGCCCGGGCGGCCTCGCCGGCCGATATAGGCTGGCGAAGCGACGATGATCACTTGGAACGGCCGTGTCAGCCGGATCGCGATCATGTCCTGCGCGATCATCTCGCCAAGCCTGATACCGGCGTCAAAGCCTTCGCCGACGATATCGACCAGTCCTTCATTGGCAAAGATTTCCACCGTTATATCGGGGTAGCGCTCCGCCATGGCCGTTACGACCGGTGTCACGGCCATCGGGACGGCGACATGCGAAACATTCAGTCTGAGCAGGCCGGCCGGCCGGCCCTTGATGCCGCGAATACGCTCCATCCGCTCGGCGATATCCTGCAGCGCGGGTTCCGCCGTCGCGACAAGCGCCTGACCGGCCTCGGTCAGCGACACGCTGCGCGTGGTGCGGGCAAACAGCGGCTGGCCGATCCGCTCCTCCACCAGCCGCACCGCATGGCTGACCGCCGATGCGCTCATGCCGAGCTCGGCGGCCGCCAGCGCAAAGCCGCCGCGCCGCGCCACGGCCACGACGACTGGAAGATGGCTGAGCAGGTCGCGATCCATTCATGAACAATATCGCATAGTGCTTGTCGACAATGCAATCTTATAGGGGGCCACAGTCTCCAATATCTCTACTCGCACAAGCCGGCCCTGCCGGTGAAAGCAAAGGAGACGACCAATGACCATGAGCTATTACACTCTCGGCAACAGCGGGCTGCGTGTCACGCGGCTTGCGCTCGGCACCATGACCTTCGGCACGGAATGGGGCTGGGGCGCCGAAAAGGAGACCGCTCGCGCACTGGTCGATGCCTATGTCGAGGCGGGTGGCAATTTCTTCGACACGGCCGACGCCTATACCGGCGGCACGTCCGAAACCTGGCTCGGCGAATTCATCGCCGAGCGCGGGTTGCGCGACAAGGCCGTGATCAGCACCAAGTTCAGTTTCAACCCGCTGGCCGACAACCCGAATGCCGGCGGCAACGGCCGCAAGAACATAATACGCGCCGTCGAAGGCTCGCTGAAGCGTCTCGGTACCGACTACATCGACCTCTACATCCTCCACGCCTGGGACAGGCTGACGCCACCAGAGGAGGTGATGCGGACGCTTGACGACCTGGTGCGGGCCGGAAAGATCCGGCATGTCGGTCTCTCCGACGTGCCGGCCTGGTATGCGAGCCGGGCGCAGTCGGTCGCCGAGCATCGCGGCTATGAACCGGTTTCGGCGCTTCAGCTCGAATATTCTCTGGCCGAGCGCAACATCGAGCACGAATTCGTGCCGTTCGGAACGCGCTATGGCGCCGGGATCATGGTCTGGAGCCCGTTGGCCAGCGGCCTGCTCAGCGGAAAATACCGTTCCGATACAATCGTCAAGGATGGCGGCAGGCTGGAGACGATGCGCGGTTCGAGCAATCCCGGGTTCCAGAAATTCACCGACCGCAACTGGCAAATCGTCGCCGAACTGGAGACGGTTGCCGGCCAGCTTGGCCGCAGCATGGCCCAGGTCGCCCTGAACTGGACGGCAAACAGGCCGGGCATTGCGTCCGTGATCGTCGGCGCTACCAGGCTTGACCAGCTCAAGGACAATCTCGGCGCGCTCGATTTCGACATTCCCGAAGAGCTTCGGGCGCGGCTCGATGCGGTGAGCCGACCGGTCACGCCCTTTCCGTATTCGTTCTTCGGCCCGGAAATACAAGGCGGCCTGACAGGCGGCCAGGCGGTTGGCGACAAGCCGGCAAGCTATCTGCCGGATCTGCTCATGCAAGGCTCGTTTGCCGGCGTGAGTTGACAATTCTCTTGCCGTTTCCGGCTCGGGCGCCGCGTGACATCGCGGCGCCCTTCGTGTATCGGAGCCAGTGTTTCCGGGCGCGGCGCCCGAAGGCGTCACATGCACAATGACGAGGACCAGATGACGGTGAAGCCCCTCTACCGACGTGTCTTGCTGAAAGCATCGGGCGAAGCGTTGATGGGCGAACAGCATTTCGGCATCGACGTGTCGGTCGTCGATCGCATCGCGGCCGACATCGCGGAGGCTCGCGCGCTCGGCATCGAGGTCGGCGTCGTCATCGGCGGCGGCAACATCTTTCGCGGCGTGGCGGTGGCGTCCAAGGGCGGCGACCGCGTCACCGGCGACCATATGGGCATGCTTGCCACGGTCATCAACTCGCTGGCGCTGCGCACCTCGCTGAACAAGATCGGCGTCGACGCCGTGGTGCTGTCGGCGATTGCCATGCCCGAGCTTTGCGAGAGTTTTTCCCAGCGCCAGGCGACCGCCTACATGAACCAGGGCAAGGTCGTCATTTTCGCCGGCGGCACCGGCAATCCCTTCTTCACCACCGATTCGGCCGCGGCGCTCCGCGCCGCCGAAATCGGCGCCGATGCGCTGTTCAAGGGCACCCAGGTCGACGGCGTCTACTCGGCCGATCCCAAGAAGGATCCGAACGCGACCCGCTTCGAGCGCATCAGCCATGCCGAAGTGATAAAACGCGGGCTTTCGATCATGGATACGGCTGCGATTGCACTTGCGCGCGAAAACAACATTCCGATAATCGTCTATTCGATACACGAGAAGGGCGGCTTTGGGGATATTCTGAGGGGCGGCGGCCGCTGCACGGTCGTCGCGGACAGCTGATCGGGAGCAAGATCCCGAACCGAAGGTCCGCGTGAACAAAAAGCGGATCTTCGGAATGAGACTCATGCATGGGGTTTTCCCCTGAAACAGTGAACCCGGGCCAACGGGTCGAGGAGACGATGATGAGTGGCGAATACGACGATCTCAAGCGGCGCATGGATGGGGCGATCGCGGCCTTCAAACACGATCTGGCTTCGCTGCGGACCGGCCGCGCTTCGAGCAACCTGCTCGACGCCATACAGGTACAAGCCTATGGCACCACCATGCCGATCAACCAGGTGGCGAATGTATCGGTGCCCGAGCCACGCATGATTTCGGTTTCGGTCTGGGACAAGTCGATGGTCGGCGCGGTCGACCGCGCCATCCGTGAATCCAATCTCGGCTTCAACCCGATCGTCGACGGCACCAATCTTAGAATTCCGCTGCCCGAGCTCAACGAGCAGCGCCGCAAGGAACTGGTCAAGATCTCGCATGGTTATGCCGAGAATGCCCGCGTCGCCGTGCGCCATGTGCGCCGCGACGGCATGGACTTTCTCAAGAAGGCGGAAAAGGACGGCGATATCAGCGAGGACGACCAGCGCAAGCGCTCCGATCAGGTCCAGAAGCTCACCGACGAGATGATCAGCACGATCGACCATCTGCTTTCCGATAAGGAAGCTGAAATCATGCAGGTTTAAGGGTAGGTACCCGACCCGAAAGCGAAACTATGACAAGCCCCGCGCATGTCGCGATAATCATGGACGGAAATGGACGCTGGGCCAAGGCACGCGGCATGCCGCGGCTTGCCGGGCATCGGGCCGGCGTCGAGGCGCTGCGCAAGACGGTGCGCGCCGCCCCCGGCCTCGGCATTTCCTTCCTGACGGTCTACGCTTTTTCGTCGGAAAACTGGTCGCGGCCGAAGTCCGAAGTCAGCGACCTGATGGGCCTCCTGAAACTCTTCATCCGCCGCGATCTCGCCGAACTGCATCAGAGCGGTGTGCGCGTCAGGATCATCGGCGACAGGACAGGGCTGCAGTCCGATATCAGGACGCTGCTTGAGGAGGCCGAAACGCTGACCGTGCGCAACACCGCGCTGACCCTGATCATCGCTTTCAACTATGGCGGACGCGACGAGATCGTACGCACGGCGCGCAAGCTTGCTGCCGCGGCGGCGCGCGGCGAGCTCGACAGTGAGGCGATTACCGCCGAGTCCTTTGCCGGCGCCCTCGACACCGCAGGCATCCCGGACCCGGAACTGGTCATACGCACCAGCGGCGAGCTCAGGCTGTCGAATTTCCTGCTGTGGCAGGCGGCCTATAGCGAACTCGTCTTCCTGCCTTGCTACTGGCCCGATTTCAGCCGCAAGCATTTGGCCGACGCGTTGCGCGATTTCGCCGGCCGCGAGCGCCGTTTCGGCGGGCTTGGTGCCCAGGACGTCGCTGCGACTGCCAAGGGATGAGCAACCTCCAGCTCCGTGTCATTTCCTCGGTCGTGCTTGCCGTCGCCACGCTTGGCCTGACCTGGCTTGGCGGACTGCCGTTCCGCTTGCTGTGCGCCGCCATGGCGGCTGTGATCTTCCACGAATGGACGCGGATGTGCCGCCCGGCCGCCGGCCCAGGTCTTGGCTTTCTGCCGGAGGCGCTGCTTGTGGTCTTCGTCGGCGCCTTGATCGCCGGCCTGCCGGCCTTCTGGCTGCTGCTTCTGGTGGCAGTGCTGGTCATGGTCGTCGTGGCCGCGGCCTGGGCGCGCAAGACGGGGCAGTGGGACGCATCCGGCCTTGCCTATGCGGCCGTTTCCGGCCTGTCGCTTGCTCTTTTGCGCGACGGCGACCATCCCGGCCTCGTCGCCATTCTTTTCCTGTTCGCGGTGGTTTGGGCGACCGACATCTTTGCCTATTTCGTCGGCCGCAGCGTCGGCGGTCCGAAACTGGCGCCCTCGATCTCGCCGGGCAAGACGCAGAGCGGTGCGCTCGGCGGTGCCGTCGGCGGCGTGATCGCCGGGCTGCTGCTGGCCGCCGCGGCCGGCGCCGGCAATCTTGCCATGCTCGGCGTCGTTGCGCTGGTGCTTTCGATCGTCTCCCAGGCCGGCGACCTGTTCGAATCGTGGGTGAAGCGCCGCCACGGCCGCAAGGATTCGGGCGCGCTTATACCTGGCCATGGCGGCGTCATGGACCGGGTCGACGGGCTTGTCGCGGCCGCTTTTGCCCTATACGTCATCGGCTGGATTTCGGCGGGCGCCGACCATCCGGCACAGGGACTGTTTCCAGCTTGAACGGCATTGTTTCCTGGCATGGCGGAGTGCGTCATGGATTCGCCTGGATTGATGTGACAGTCGCAGCGCACCGCGTACGTGGAAGATTCTGGCTACGGACGAATTCGAGGGCATGAATTGAACGAGATTCTTCACGCGGTTTTCAGCACGGAGGGCTTTTTCCTCGGCACGCTGGTGCCTTTCCTGTTCGTGCTGACAGTGGTGGTGTTCGTCCACGAAATGGGCCACTACCTCGTCGGCCGCTGGTGCGGTATCGGCGTACAGGCCTTTTCGGTCGGCTTCGGGCCGGAACTCTTCGGCTTCAATGACAGCCATGGCACGCGCTGGAAACTGTGCGCCATACCGCTCGGCGGCTATGTCAAATTCGTCGGCGATATGAACGCCACCTCGAGCCAGCCCGGCTCGGAAGAGCTCGAAACGCTGACCGATGCCGAACGCAAGGTCGCCTTCCACACGCAGCCGATCTGGAAGCGCGCGGCGACGGTGGTGGCCGGTCCGCTGTTCAATTTCCTGCTGACCATCGCCGTCTTCACCGTGATGTTTTCCCTCTATGGCCGCCCGGTGATGGAGCCGATGGTGGCTCAGGTTACCGCCGGCAGTCCGGCTGAAAAGGCCGGCATCTTGCCCGGCGACCGATTCGTCAGCGTCGACGGCAGCAAGATCGAGACCTTCTCCGATGTCCAGCGCCTGGTCTCTGGCCGCTCCGGCGATACCATTACCTTCGTCATGCTGCGTGACGGCAAGGAGGTGACCGTCACCGCGACGCCGGAGCTGATGGAGCAGCTGGATGCGCTAGGCAACAAGGTCAAGGTGGCCGTGATCGGCGTCGTCAACAACAAGGAGGTCGGCCAGCCCCGGCTGATCACCTACAGTCCGGCCGGCGCGCTGACCGCCGCGGTCGAGGAAACCGGCTACATCATCCAGCGCACCGGTCAGTTCCTGCAGCGTTTCGCCGTCGGGCGCGAGGACAAATGCCAGCTTGGCGGGCCGGTGAAGATCGCCGACATGGCCGGCAAGGCGGCAAAGCTGGGCTTTGAGTGGCTCGTGCAGCTTGTTGCGCTGTTGTCGGTCGGGATCGGTATTCTCAACCTTTTGCCGATTCCCCCCCTCGACGGCGGCCATCTCTTGTTCTACGGCGTGGAGGCCGTCATCCGGCGGCCGGTTTCGGAACGGATGATGGAAATGGCCTACAGAAGCGGCCTGATTCTGGTCCTGGGCTTCATGGGCTTCGTTTTTTGGAACGATCTGTTTGGGTGCTGAAATCATGAAGAAATCTGGCTTCGGCACCACCAATGTTGAGACGCCGTTTACCATGCACGGGGGTTGGCGTGACGCGAAAGCCACGCCCCTAGGTTAAGTAATTACAAATTAACCAGAAGCCTTGCGTGTAGGGAAAATCCGGTTAATACGGTTAGGAGAAATTACCGCACGTCCGGTTTTCTCGCCGTGGGGACTACGAGAAAAGGTACAAAAGCCCGATGAAGGCAGCATCCAAGTTTCTGAGCGCCGCGTCCGCGGTGGCCTTGTCCGCCGCCCTGGTCGTACCAGGTGCGCTCGCAGTGCAGTTCGTTGCCACATCGGCGGCAGAGGCCGCTGTTGTCTCAAGAGTTGAAGTCAGCGGCAATCAGCGTGTCGATGCCGACACCATCCGCAACTACGTCTCGATCAAGCCCGGCAAGGCGTTTTCCAGCTCCGACATCGACGATGCCGTGAAGGCGCTGTTCGGCACCGGCCTGTTCTCCGACGTCCAGATCAACCAGGTCGGTTCGACGCTGGTCATCAAGGTTTCCGAGTATCAGGTCGTCAACCAGGTGCTTTTCCAGGGCAACAAGAAGCTCAAGGACAATGCCCTGGCGATGGCGGTCCAGTTGAAGCCGCGCGGAACGTTCTCGCAGGCGACGCTCGATGCCGACGTCGAGGCGGTCAAGGCCGCCTACAGGCGCATCGGCCGCGATGATGCCGCCGTGACCACCCAGATCATGGATCTCGGCGACAACCGCGTGAACGTGGTCTTCAACATCAACGAAGGCGACCGCACCCAGATCGCGGCGATCAATTTCGTTGGCAACAGCGCCTATTCGAGCCGCCGGCTGTCGGACGTGATCAACACCAAGCGCTCGACATGGCTTTCCTTCGTGTTGCGCGACGACGTCTATGACCAGGATAAGCTGAACGCCGACCAGGAGCTGCTGCGCCGCTTCTATTACAATCACGGTTATGCCGACTTCCAGGTTGTCTCGGCGGTTGGCGAACTCGACAACGCCACCAACAAATACACGGTGACCATCACCGTGCAGGAAGGCAATCGCTACACATTCGGCGACGTCAGCGTCGAGAGCACTATTCCCGAGGTGGACAGCAAGTCCCTCGAGTCGGTGGTCGAAACCCGCAAGGGCGACATCTATAACGCCAAGAATGTCGAAGACACCATCATCGCGCTGACGGAGAAGGTCGCGGGTTCAGGCTATGCCTTCGCCCAGGTGACGCCGCGCGGCGACCGCAATTTCGAAAACCGTACCATTTCGGTCGTCTACACGATCGACCAGGGCACCAAGGCCTATGTCGAGCGCATCGAGATTCGCGGCAACGATCGGACCCGCGACTACGTCATTCGCCGCGAATTCGACGTGAGCGAGGGCGATGCCTTCAATCAGGTTCTGATCCAGCGCGCGAAGAAGCGGCTGGAAGCACTCGATTATTTTGAGAAAGTCGAGGTTTCGACCGTGCCCGGTTCGCAGCCAGACCAGGTCGTGCTGGTGGTCGACGTGGTCGAGAAATCGACCGGCGAGTTCTCGGTCGGCGCCGGCTATTCTACCGGCGGCGACACGGCAGGCCCGTCCGTCGAAGGATCGATCACCGAGCGCAACTTCCTCGGCCGCGGCCAGTTCATCAAGCTGTCGGCCGGCGGTGGCAAGAACTCGCGCGACTACAGCCTCTCCTTCACCGAGCCCTATTTCCTTGGACGCCGCATCGCCGCCGGTTTCGATATCTACCAGCGGACCAGGGACTACAGCGATTACAACAGCGAGACGCTCGGGGCGACGGTTCGCTTCGGCCTGCCGATCACCGACAACATCTCGACCCAGCTTGCGTACAATATTTCTCAGGAGAAGTATGATCTCGACGACGGTTGTAAGACCGACGGGATTTACGATCCCGCCAAATGCGACGTCTCCCAGGCAATCCTGGATGGCATCGATGAGAGCCCGTGGCTCAAGTCGTCGGTCAGCCTCGGCCTGCTCTACAACACCATCGACGACATGAAGAATCCGCATGACGGCATCTACGCCAATGTCAGCACGGAATTCGCCGGTCTCGGTGGCGACGCCAAGTACGTCAAGGTCACCGCGCGCGGCAGCTATTATCAGACATTGTCGGAGCAACTCGATCTGGTCGGCCTGATTTCGGGCGGCGCCGGCCATGTCCAGGGCTACAGCAGCGGCGACCTGCGCATCTTCGATCAGTTCCAGAGCAACGACCGCATGATCCGCGGCTTTGCCTATGGCGGCATTGGCCCTGCGGACATCGCTACGGGCGACCACCTCGGCGGCACCACCTATTTCAATGCATCAGCGGAAGCGCAGTTCCCGCTGCCGGTCATTCCGGAAAGCTTCGGCTTGCGCGGCGCCGTATTCGCCGATGCTGCAACGCTTTATGGCAGCAAGATCGACACGACGGTCACGCAGGTTTCGACTGACATGGAGTGGCGCGCGTCGGTCGGCGTCGGCCTGATGTGGGCTTCGCCCTTCGGTCCGATCCGCATCGACTACGCGGTCCCGGTCAAGAAGGAAGATACCGACGACACGCAGGAATTCAATTTCGGCATATCGACCCGCTTCTGATCCGCGGGGACGATGCTTCCGGGCCGTTGGGGTCCGGAAGAGAGTGATCCGACACTACAGCGCCGCGCGCGCAAGGGACGCTGTAGCACTTTGATTTTGCGCATGATCCTTTCCGACAATCGATTCCGGTTTTCGGGGTCATGCGCTAGCTGGATATTGCTTCTGGAATGACCGATCCGGTGTTCTTCGCGCCCTCACGCCGGTATACGGCCGGCGAAGTCGCGAATCTGACCGGCGCGGTGCTTGCCGATTCCAGTCAGTCCCATATATCGATCGAAGCCTTGGCACCGGCAAACGAGGGCGGCGAGCACGCGCTCGTTTTCGTCGACGGCAGGCGCAACTTCGCGCTGATGCAATCGCTGAAGGCTGCCGCGGTTCTCTGTCCCACCGAGTTCGCGAGCAAGGCGCCGGTTGGCGTTGCGGTCCTGGTCCATCCGCGCCCGCAGCAGGCTTTCGCGATGGTCGGACGCCTGCTTTTCCCGACAGCCGCGACACCGGGGCCGATGACCGGCGAGACCGGCATATCGCCGCACGCCCATGTCGATGCGACCGCGCATATCGAGGCTGGCGCCGTCATCGAGGCCGGCGCGGTGATCGGGCCGCGTGTCTCGATCGGCGGCGGAACGGTCATCGCTCCGCATGCCGTCATCGGCTACTCCTGCCAGATCGGCCGCGACGGCTATGTCGGCCCCGGCGCCAGCATCCAGTATGCGTTGATCGGCAACCGCGTCATCATCCATGGCGGCGCCCGCATCGGCCAGGACGGTTTTGGCTTTGTGGCCGGCGCCAAAGGGCCGGAGCGCGTCCCGCAAATCGGCCGCGTCGTCATCCAGGACGACGTCGAGATCGGCTCGAACACCACGGTCGACCGTGGCGCCATGTCCGATACGATCATCGGCCAAGGCACCAAGATCGACAATCTGGTGCAGATCGCTCATAACGTCCGCATCGGCCGCAATTGCATAATAGCCGGACTTTCCGGTATTTCCGGCTCCGTAACGGTGGGCGACAACGTCACCATGGGTGGCGGCGTCGGCCTCGCGGACCACCTGACCATCGGGACAGGAGCCAAGCTTGCTGCAAGAAGTGGGTTCATGAGCAACGTCCCGGCGGGAGAGATCTGGGGGGGATACCCGGCACAGCCAATGGCGGAAGCCATGCGGGAGATCGCGGCCCTGCGAAAACTGGCAAGGTCGCGCAAACCGGGCGATGGGGGAAATGGCTGAGATGGACGCGGCGACGACGCTCGAAGCGGTCGACATATTGGGGCTGATGAAGCTCCTGCCGCATCGCTATCCGTTCCTGATGATCGACCGCATCATCGACATCGATGGCGACGAGTCCGCTGTCGGCATCAAGAACGTGACCATAAACGAGCCGCATTTCCAGGGTCATTTCCCGGACCAGCCGGTCATGCCCGGCGTGCTGATCGTCGAGGCAATGGCGCAGACGGCCGGCGCCATCTGCATCCGCAGCCTTGCCGCCGAAAAGCCGTCGCTGGTCTATTTCCTGACCATCGACAATGCCAAATTCCGCAAGCCGGTCGTTCCCGGCGACCAGTTGAAAATCCATGTCAAGAAAATCAAGAAACGCGGCAACCTGCTCAAATTCGCCTGCGAGGCTCTGGTCGACGGCGTCAAGGCCGCGGAAGCCGAGATATCGGCGATGATGGTCACCAGCGATTGACGATCGAATGCTTATGAAAATCCCGACAGTCATCCATCCATCTTCGGTCATCGAGGCGGGCGCCAAAATCGGCGAAGGTGTCCGCATCGGCCCCTTCTGCCATGTCAGCGCCGACGCGGTGATCGGCGACCGTGTCGAACTGGTCAGCCACGTCTCGGTGATGGGGGCGACCATGATCGGCGCCTCGACCAAGGTCTATCCGATGGCGACACTGGGCGGGCCGCCGCAGAACACCAAGCACAAGGGCGGCCGCACCACGCTGGTCATCGGCGAGAACTGCACGATCCGCGAAGGCGTGACCATGCATCTCGGCACCGATTCCAGCCGCGGCGAGACTGTTATCGGCGACAATGGCAACTTCCTTGCCTATGCCCATATCGCCCACGACTGCATTGTCGGCAAGAACGCCACCTTCGCCAATCAGGCGACGCTGGGCGGCCATTGCGAGATCGGCGACAATGTCTATATCGGCGGCCTCACCGCCGTTCATCAATTTGTCCGCGTCGGCGACAACGCCTTCCTCGGCGGCTGCTCGGCAATCGTTGGCGACGTCATTCCCTACGCCATAGCGGTCGGCAACCGCGCCAGCCTTCGCGGCCTCAACATCATCGGTTTGAAACGCGCCGGCCTGCCGCGCTCCGAGATCCACACGCTGCGCAAGGCCTACAGGACGATCTTCGATCGTTCCAGAACCGTCGGCGAGAACATCGAATTCGCCAAGGCGGAGTTTGTTTCGTCGCCGACCGCAATGAAGATCATCGATTTCATCGCCAGTCGCGGCAAGAGGCACTACGCCGTCCCGTCTCTCAAGGCTGGCGACGGCGACGATTTCGATGACGAAGATTAAAGGCCGATGACGAAGACTGAGGCCTCGCCGTCGAGCCTTGATCTCGCGCCGGGCGCCAGGGTCGGCATCATCGCTGGCGGCGGCAGTCTTCCGGTGGAAGTCGCGGTCAGCCTGGCAGGGCAAGGCTATCCGCCCGTCATCATTCAGATCGAGGGCGAAGTCGACCGCAAGGCCGACCTCGACGGCTACGAGCATGAGAGCCTCGCCCTGGAAGACATCGGTTCGCTGGCTTCGTTGCTGCGGCGTCGGCGGATCAGCCATCTGGTCCTTGCCGGCGAGATCAGGCGCCGGCCAAGACTGATCGACATGCGCCCGAGCCTTGGCTTGCTGGCCGTGGTGCCTACGGTGATCATGGCGCTTGCCCGTGGCGACGACGGCCTGCTGAAGGTTTTGACACGGGCCCTGGAGGCGCGTGGCGTCAAGGTCGTCGGCGCCCATGAGATCGTGCCGGAACTGGTTGCGGCCGAAGGCCCGCTGACCAGGGCGGCGCCGCGAAAATCCGACTGGCGCGACATCGAGGCGGCTCGTGCGGCAGCATATGCCATCGGTGCGCTGGATATCGGCCAGGCGGCTGTCGCGATCGGTGGCCGCGCCATTGCGCTGGAAGGCATCGAAGGCACCAACGGGCTGCTCGAGCGGACAAGAGAGCTGCGCGGCCATGGCAGGCTGGCCGGCAAGGCGCGCGGCGTGCTGGTCAAATGCGCCAAGCCCGGCCAGGAGTTGCGCGCCGACCTGCCCTCCATCGGCCCGCAGACGGTCGAGGCGGCGCATGCCGCCGGCCTTGCCGGCATTGCGGTCGAGGCCGGCCGCTCGCTGGTTCTGGAGGGGCCTGTCGTCGTCGCGCGCGCCGATGCACTCGGCCTGTTCGTGATCGGCCTGCCTACGGCGGAGCCAGTGCATGGCGAATGACCGGCCGCTGAAGCTCGCCATCGTCGCCGGCGAGGAATCCGGCGACCTGCTCGGCGCCGACCTCGTCGAAGCGCTCAAGCGCGCGACCGGCCGCGATATCAGGCTTGTCGGCATTGGCGGACGCCATCTGCAGGGGCTCGGTCTCACTCCGCTGTTCGAGGGCAGCGAGATCGCGCTGACGGGGCTGAGCGCCGTCCTGCGCGACCTGCCGCGCCTGATGCGACGGATCAGCCAGACGGCCAATACGATTGCCGGCGAAAAGCCCGACTGCCTGATCACCATTGACAGTCCGGATTTCTCGCTGCGCGTGGCAAGGAAAGTGCGTGCCGCCGATCCGGCGATCCCGATCGTCCACTATGTCTGCCCGAGCGTGTGGGCATGGCGGCCGGGCAGAGCGGTGGCGATGAGGCCGTATGTCGATCACATCCTTTGCATCCTGCCTTTCGAGGTGAAGGAACTCGCGCGCCTTGGCGGTCCGTCCGGCACCTATGTCGGTCATCGTCTCGCGCATGATCCAGGCGTGCATGCCGCCGCCAAGGCGCAAGGATTGCCGCGAGACCTGTCGGGGGATCGCGTGAAAACGCTGCTTGTGCTGCCCGGCTCGCGCCGCGGCGAGGTGCGACGGCTGGCTGGCCCGTTCGGCAAGACGGTCTCGATCCTGCGCGCCCGCGGGCACCGTCTGCGCCTGCTGCTGCCGACGGTGCCGCATGTCGCCGATCTGGTCAGGACTTCGGTCGCAAGCTGGGACGAGAAGCCGGAGATCATCCTTGATCCCGATCGCAAATGGCAGGCTTTCGGCAAGGCCGATGCGGCGCTGATCGCGTCGGGAACGGTGTCGCTGGAGCTGGCGCTGTCAGGGGTGCCGATGATCTCGTGCTACCGGCTCGATCCGGTCATGCGGCTGGCCCAGCGTCTGATCACCGTGTGGAGCGCTGCCTTGCCCAACCTCATCGCGGACCAGCCGGTGGTGACCGAGCACTATAACGAATATGTGCGGCCGCCCTATCTGGCGCGACAGCTGGAAGCGCTGTTTTCCGACACCGCCTATCGCGCCTGGCAGAAGGACGGTTTTGCCGAGGTGGCCAGACGCATGGTCACCGACAGGCCGTCCGGCGATATCGCGGCGGATGTTGTTCTCAACCACATCAAACAAAAAAGCGCCGCAAAGGGCGCTTTTTCCTAGAATTTCAGACCGATCAGCGCTTGGCGATCGGCACGTAGTCGCGTTCCGGCGCGCCGGTATAGAGCTGGCGCGGACGGCCGATCTTCTGGTGCGGATCCTCGATCATCTCCTTCCACTGCGCGATCCAGCCGACAGTGCGGGCGACCGCGAACAGCACGGTGAACATGGTGGTGGGGAAGCCCAGCGCCTTCAGCGTGATGCCGGAATAGAAGTCGACGTTCGGATAAAGCTTCTTCTCGATGAAATAGGAATCGGTCAGCGCGATCTTTTCCAGTTCCATGGCGATGTCGAGCAGCGGATCGTCCTTGATGCCGAGTTCGCCCAGCACCTCATGCGCGGTCTTCTGCATGATCTTGGCGCGCGGATCGTAGTTCTTGTAGACGCGGTGGCCAAAGCCCATCAGCCGGAAAGGATCGTTCTTGTCCTTGGCGCGGGCGATGAATTCCGGGATGTGGTCGACATGGCCGATTTCGCCCAGCATGTTCAAAGCGGCCTCGTTGGCGCCGCCGTGCGCCGGACCCCATAGGCAAGCGATGCCGGCAGCGATACAGGCGAACGGGTTGGCGCCTGACGAGCCGGCGAGGCGGACGGTCGAGGTCGAGGCATTCTGCTCGTGATCGGCGTGCAGGATGAAGATGCGCTCCATGGCGCGCGCCAGCACCGGGTTGATCTTGTATTCCTCGCACGGCACGGCAAAGCACATATGCAGGAAGTTGGCGGCGAAATTCAGCTCGTTCTTCGGGTAAATGAAGGGCTGACCGATATGGTATTTGTAGGCCATCGCCGCGATCGTCGGCATTTTGGCGATCAGCCGCATCGAGGCAACCATGCGCTGGTACGGGTCCGAGATGTCGGTGGAGTCGTGATAGAAGGCCGACAGCGCGCCGACCACGCCGCACATCACCGCCATCGGGTGCGCGTCGCGGCGAAAGCCGGTGAAAAAGCGCGACATCTGCTCATGCACCATGGTGTGCCGCGTCACCCGGTAGTCGAAATCGTCCTTCTGCGCCTTGGTCGGCAATTCGCCGTAGAGCAGGAGGTAGCAGACTTCGAGGAAGTCGCCATGTTCGGCCAGCTGGTCGATCGGGTAGCCACGATGCAACAGGATGCCGGCATCGCCATCGATGAAGGTGATTTCCGACTCGCAGCTTGCCGTCGAGGTGAAACCGGGATCGTAGGTGAAGGCGCCGGTGGTGCTGTAGAGCGCGCCGATGTCGATGACATCAGGACCGACCGAGCCGCTTCGCACCTTGAACTCATGAGTCTTGCCGCCGAGCTCCAGCTTTGCCGACGACGGGTGGTCTCTGCCACCAAATTCCAGTTTTGTCGCAGCTTCGGTCATTGCAAACTCCTTTTTGTTTCCTCATGCCGGCAAAGGCAAAATTCTGCAAAGCGACACGTCGAAATCACCGGAAATGCGCGTATTCGCCACCGCATTGTGGAGGGGTGCGTGCCAGATTGGGCCAAGTCCTAATGTTGCACTGCGAAACGCGCCTTTCAATGCCAATCTTCTTGGGCCAGTTTTCTCCTAATCGATTTGATCCGCTATGCGCGCCAGGCTTTCCTCGCGGCCGAGCACGGCAAGTACGTCAAAAACGCCGGGCGAGGTGCTTTTGCCGGTCAGTGCTGCCCGCAAGGGTTGAGCGACCGCGCCCAGCTTATAGCCGCCGGCCAGCGCATAGTCGCGGATCGCCGCTTCGGCCGTTGCGGCCGTCCAGTCGCCTGAAACCGCCTTCAGCGCGCCGTGGGCGCCCCGGAGGATCGCGCGCGCGTCACCGCTGAGCAATGCCGCTGCCTTCTCGTCGATCGGCAACGGTCGCTCGGTGAACAGGAAGGCAGCACCGTCGACAAGTTCCACCAAGGTCTTGGCACGCTCCTTCAAGCCCGGCAGCGCGGCAAGCAGCTGCGCCTTGCGCCTGTCGTCGAGGCGGGCAGCGATCGCCGGGCCACCTTCGAGATAGGGCAGGGTGGCGATGAAGATGTCGAGCAGGTCGGCGTCGTTCATGCGACGGATATGCACGCCGTTCAGGGCCTCGAGCTTGGCGAAGTCGAAACGGGCCGCCCCCTTGTTGACGTCACCGATATCGAACCAGGCAATCATGTCGGCGATCGACATTACCTCGTCGTCACCATGGCTCCAGCCCAGCCGCGCCAGATAGTTGAGCAGCGCCTCGGGCAGATAGCCCAGGGCGCGATAAGCCTCGACGCCGAGCGCGCCATGCCGCTTCGACAGCTTGGCGCCGTCAGCGCCATGGATCAGCGGGATATGCGACATCGACGGCACGTCCCAGCCCATGGCGCGGTAGATCACGGTCTGGCGGGCGGCGTTGGTCAGATGGTCGTCGCCGCGGATGATGTGGGTGACGCCCATGTCATGGTCGTCGACGACGACGGCATGCATGTAGGTCGGATTGCCGTCCGAGCGCAGGATGATGAAATCGTCGAGATCCTTGTTGGGGAAGCGCACCTCGCCCTGCACGCGGTCATGCACCACCGTCTCGCCCTCGGTCGGCGCCTTGATGCGAATGGCACCCTTGGCATCGGCCGGCGCCTCCGACGGATCGCGGTCGCGCCAGCGGCCGTCATAGCGGGGAGGCAGCCCCTTGGCCCGCGCCGTCTCGCGCATCGCCTCGAGCTCCGCCGGTGTCGCGTAGCAGTAGTAGGCCTTGCCCATGCGCACCAGCTCCTCGGCCACCTCGCGATGGCGCGGCGCGCGCTCGAACTGCGATACAGGCTCGCCGTCCCAGGTCAGGCCGAGCCACGAAAGACCGTCGAGAATGGCAGAAGTCGCTGCATCGGTCGAACGCTCGCGGTCGGTGTCCTCGATGCGCAGCAGCATCGTGCCGCCGGTGTGCTTCGAATACAGCCAGTTGAACAGCGCCGTCCGCGCCCCGCCAATGTGCAGATAGCCGGTGGGCGAGGGGGCAAAACGGGTGACGACCTTGTCGGGCATGGAACTCTCGGGGCGCAGGCGCAGCAGTGGATGTGGTTGCACGGACTTTCGCGCGTTGCGCGTTCATGTAGCATAGGAGGTCAAGGGCGCAAGGGGCAGACCCGATGGCTGGACGAGGCCGGGGTGCGGACGAGAGCGAGGGCGCAGTCGGCGGCGTCAGCGAACGGTTGCTGTTTGCCGCATCCGTTCCCGTCCTGCCGGCGCCGGTTTCGCTGCCGGGCCTCGATGTCCCGCCTTTGCCACAGGATCGCACGCCAACGCCGACGGTCCCGACTATCAGCCCCGCCGATCGCGTTGGCGGGCAGCTTCGCCGCCTTTCGCCGTCCAGTATCCGCGACAGCATGGTCTCGGCGGCTAGCCTGGAAATCGACAGGGGCATCGCCTTCCTGCTGGTGCCGGTATTCCTCGCATCCGGGGTGATCTTCTATTTTTCGCTTGCCGTGGAGCCGGACTTTGCGCAGCCCATTGCCGTCGTGGTCCTGATGGCCTTGTGCGCTGCGGTCTCGCGGTCATGGCGCAAAACGCATCTGTGCTTCATGGCGGCGCTGCTGTGCGCTCTCGGCATTCTCGCCGCCAAGGTCGAGACCTGGCGCGTCGCAACGCCGGTGCTCGGTTCGGAAATCCCGACGCGGCTGACCGGCCGTCTCGTCAGCCTCGACCAGATGGCGAATGGCCGCGTCCGGCTGACCATCGATGTGATCTCGACCGCCCGGCCGACGCTGCGCTATGCCCCGGAGCGGGTTCGCGTTTCGGCTTCAAAAATACCGCCCGGCATGACCGCAGGATCCGTGGTGACCGGCTATGCCAGGCTGCTGCCGCCGACCGGCCCGGTGCGGCCTGACAGCTATGATTTCTCCTTCGACAGCTATTTCGCCGGCATCGGCGCCAGCGGTTTTTTCCTCGGTACGCCGAAACTTGTCGGCGCGGATGCCGAGCCGCCAGATGGCGCGCCGCTTGCCGCGCGTCTTTCTTCGGCGGTCGAGAACGCACGGGAGAGCATCGCTGACCATATTCGCAGTCAAGTTGGCGGCGCCGAGGGCGAGATCGCCGCAGCCCTGATCGTCGGCGTGCGCGCCGGCATCCCGGAAAAGATCAACGAGGCGATGCGGCGCACCGGCATCTACCACATCATCTCCATCTCCGGCCTGCATATGGCACTGGTCGCAGGCACGGTCATGGCGCTGCTGCGCGGCGCCTTCGCGCTGTTTCCCGACTTTTCGTCGCGCCGGCCGATCAAGAAATATGCGGCCGCAGCCGCGCTCTTTTCGATCGCGGCCTACCTCGTCATTTCTGGCGTCGTGGTCGCCGCCGAGCGCAGCTTCATCATGCTGGCGGTGATGCTGATCGCCGTGCTATTCGACCGGGCGGCACTCACCATGCGCAATCTGGCGATCTCGGCGATTGCCGTCATTCTGGTGTCGCCACACGAGGTGGTCGGCCCGAGCTTCCAGATGTCCTTCGCCGCGACCGCGGCGCTCGTCGGCGCCTATGCCGGTTGGTCCGATTACCGCGCAGGCAGGGCAACCACGCTACCGCCGCAACGATCGCTGCCCAGTTTCGTCACGCGAAAATTCTTGGCTGCAATGGGTGGTCTCGCCATGACCTCCATCATCGCCGGCGGCGCTACCGCGCTTTTCGCCATATGGCACTTCCAGCGCGTATCGCCGCTCAGCCTGTTCGCCAACCTGGCCATCATGCCGATCGTCTCGCTAGTGGTCATGCCTTCCGCGGTTCTCAGCGCGCTGGCGATGCCGTTCGGCGCCGACGGCCCGTTTCTGTATGTAATGGGCAAGGGGCTGACGGCGATGATTGCCCTGTCCGGCTGGATATCGGAGCGCTCGCCAATCGATGCAGTCGGGCTGATTTCTCGCCAGTCGGTGCTGCTGGTGACGATCGCCCTTGTCATTGCGACCATGGCGACGACCCGGCTACGGCTCGCGGCAGTTCCTTTTGCCATCGCCGGGCTGCTGACGATTTCTGACACACGCACGCCCGACGTCCTGATCTCGGAGGACGGGCATCTGGTGGCGCTGTCGATCGGGAACGGCGAACTTGCCATCAACCGGGTGCGTTCGAACGTATTCACCACCGACAACTGGAAGCATGCGCTGGTGTCCGAAACCATCGTCGAGCCGGAGACGTTCGACAAGGGAGACGCTCAGTTTGACATAGCCGATCCGGCCGAACTGCCAACGGGCGCGCCGTTCTACTGCACAGAGGGCTTGTGCGTCGCCCGGCATCCATCGGGCGCTATCGTCGCGCTTGCCGACGACCGCAAGACCGCCCGGCCAGCCTGCGGCTTTGCGGATCTGATCGTCATCAACGACGCCACCGCCTACGATCCCTGCCGCAATCCGCTGGTTCTTGTCGTCACCAAACGGCAACTCGCCCGCGCCGGCAGTGCCGCCATCTTCTTCAATCGGCAATCGGCGACGACGCGCGCGCAAATCCGCTTCGCCGTCAAAGCGCCATATCGGCCGTGGCATACCCAGCGAAAGTTCTCGCGCGAGGCGAGGGGCCTGCCGCCATACCGCAAGCCCGAAAAACCCAAGCAGCCCGTGGCTCAGTAACGCCGGATCAAACCGACGAGCTTGCCTTGCACCTTGACCCGGTCCGGTCCGAAGATGCGCGTCTCATAGGCCGGATTGGCGGCTTCGAGCGCAATCGAGGCGCCCTTGCGGCGGAACCGTTTCAGCGTCGCTTCCTCTTCGTCGACCAGCGCCACGACGATCTCGCCAGGGCTGGCGGTGTCGGCGTTGCGGATGATGACCGTGTCGCCGTCGAAAATGCCGGCCTCGATCATCGAATCGCCCTTGACCTCAAGCGCGTAATGTTCGCCGCCCATGATCATGTCGGGCGGCACCGAGATGGAGTGCGTCTGGTGCTGGATGGCGTCGATCGGCACACCGGCGGCGATGCGGCCCATCACCGGAATGGACACAGCGGCGACGGCGTCGTCATCATTGCCGGCCGAAGGCATGCGGGACGGCGCCGGCTTGATCTGCCGTCCGAGGTTGCCCTGCCCGGAATTGTTCTGGCCAAGGCTGCCCTGAATGACGCTCGGCGAGAATTTGCGCGCCGCATTGAGGCCGGGGGCAATCGAGTCGGGAAGACGCAGCACCTCCAGCGCACGAGCGCGGTTCGGTAGCCGGCGAATGAAGCCGCGCTCCTCCAGCGCCGTGATCAGCCGATGAATTCCGGATTTGGAGGCGAGATCGAGCGCTTCCTTCATCTCGTCGAACGAGGGGGGAATGCCGCTTTCCTTCAGCCTTTCGTGGATGAACATCAGCAGTTCATGTTGTTTGCGTGTCAGCATCGCGGCCCCCAAACAGAATCAGAAAAACAAACCCAGAACAAACACTATCTGTTCCAGTTGTGTTCCGCAACCGTTTAAAGTTTAATGAATGTGTTGACGTTTTGTTCAGCGTAGCATCAGCACGCTGCAGGCAGCGCCCGCGGCGGCAGAGGGAGCGAAGGGCTCACGCACGATCAGCGCATTGGCGTCGGCCAACATTCTGAGCATCGAGGAATCCTGGATGCCGAACGGCGTCGCCAGTAGTGTGCCGGCCTCTTCCGTCACCACGGCGCGCACATAATCCTGCCTGAGATCGTTCGCCGGCATTGCAGTGCCGAGCCGCGCCTCGCGCATGTCCTGCCGATGGACGCGGCCGCCGAGCCGCGCCAGCAGCGGCTTCAGGAAGAGCTGCGTACAGACCAGGCTCGCCACCGGGTTGCCGGGCAGGCCGATGCATCTGACATCGCCCAGCCGCCCGAACATCAACGGCTTGCCGGGACGCATGGCGATCTTCCAGAAATCGAGCGTCATGCCTTCGCCGGTCAGCACGTCATGGACGAGGTCGTGATCGCCGACCGAAGCGCCGCCGAGCGTGACGATGACATCCGCGCCGGCCGCGACCGCCCTTTTTACCAGAGTGGCGATCGCTTCATGGTGGTCCGCGGCGATGCCGAGGTCGAGGGCATCTGCGCCCACCGACGCGGCGGCGGCGGCAACGCCATAGGCATTGGACGAGATGATCTGGTCGGGCCCGAGGTCGCTGCCGGGCGGCAGCAATTCGTCGCCAGTGGCGATGATGGCGACCAGCGGCCGCTTTACCACGCTGACGCGCGGATGATTGGCCGACGCCGCGAGTGACAGCGCCGCTGGATCGAGCACGCGGCCTTTTTCCAACAACACATCGCCTTTGGAGAAATCGAGCCCAAGGCCACGGATATTGCGCCATTCCGGCGTCGGCTCGATCACTTCGATGCCGCCGCCGCCGAGATCCCTGGCGTTCTCCTGAATGACGATGGTGTCGGCGCCGGCGGGAAGCGGCGCGCCGGTAAAAATGCGCACGGCCTGCGCCGGACCGATAATGCCTTCGAAGCCACGGCCGGCCGGTGCCATGCCGATCACCGAAAGCCTGGCGGGTATGGATGCGACATCGGCGGCCCGCGCGGCATAGCCGTCCATGGCCGAAGCATTGAAGGGCGGCTGGGTGCGCAGCGCCACCACGGGCTCGGCCAGAACCCGGTCAGGCGCGTCCATCAGCGCAATGCTCTCGCCCGGCAGCGCCGTCGCACCGTCAAGGAGGCGTTCGAGCGCCTCGGCGACCGGAACCAATGCCATTTAAGAACCTGCCTTGTAGTCGCCGGACTTGCCGCCGGTCTTTTCCACCAGCCGGATGCCGGAGATCACCATTGCGCGGTCGACAGCCTTGGCCATGTCGTAGATCGTCAGGCAAGCGACCGAGGCCGCGGTCAGTGCTTCCATCTCGACGCCGGTCTTGCCGGTGACGCGAGCCAGCGCCGTGACCTTCAGGCCGGGCAGCGACGGGTCCGGCTCGATGTCGACGGAGACTTTCGTCAGCAGCAGCGGGTGGCAGAGTGGAACCAGCTCATGCGTCTTCTTGGCGGCCATGATGCCGGCGATACGCGCCGCGCCGAGCACGTCGCCTTTCTTGGCATCGCCCGCCAGGATCATTTCCAGTGTTTCGGGCCGCATCGAGACAAAGCCTTCGGCGATCGCCGAGCGCGTCGTCTCCGCCTTGTCACCGACATCGACCATATTGGCTTCGCCTTGCGCGCCAAGATGGGTGAGGGCGGTTGTCATCTTCAGATCGCCTCGGCGGGAGCCTTGCCGGTCAACAGCGAGCGCGTCGCGGCGGCCACGTCCTGTTGCCGCATCAGGCTCTCGCCGACAAGGAAAGTGCCGATGCCGCTCTTTTCCAGCCGGCGGCAGTCGTCATGTGAAAAGATACCGCTCTCGCTGACCAGCAGCAGGTCGGCCGGCACCATCGCGGCCAGCCGCTCCGAGGTCTCGATGCTGGTTTCGAACGTCCTGAGATTGCGGTTGTTGATGCCGATCAGGCGGGACGACAGTTTCAATGCCCGCTCCATCTCGGCTTCGTCATGCACTTCGACCAGCGCATCCATGCCAAGCGCGAAGGCCGTCGATTCGAGTTCACTGGCCATGGCGTCATCGACGCTGGCCATGATGATGAGGATAGCGTCCGCACCCCAGGCGCGCGCCTCGTAAACCTGGTACGGATCGAACAGGAAATCCTTGCGCAGTGCTGGCAAAGCCACGGCGCTGCGTGCCGTGGTGAGAAATTCGGGCGCGCCGTGGAAGGACGGCGCGTCGGTCAGCACGGAAAGGCAGGCAGCGCCGCCTTTCGCATAGGCGCTGGCCAGTGCCGGCGGGTCGAAGTCGGCGCGGATCAGGCCCTTGGAAGGGCTCGCCTTCTTGATCTCGGCAATCAGCGCGAAACCACCGGCTATGCGTCTGGCCTCAAGCGCCGCGAGAAAGCCGCGCGGCGCATCGGCGTCCTTCGCCCGCGCCTTGATATCGGCCAGCGGCACACGCGCCTTCGCCGCGGCGATCTCGTCGCGCTTGTAGGCCTCGATCTTGCGCAGGATATCAGCCATTCCCTATCCGTTCGAAATCGCGACCAGCCTGTCGAGCACCTTTAGCGCCCGGCCGCTGTCGATGGCTTGCGCAGCACTCGCCATGCCGTCGGCCAGCGTGGTTGCCTTGCCCGCCACCACCAGCCCGGCGCCGGCATTCATCAGCACCGTGTCGCGATAGGCGCCGGCAGCGCCTGCCAGCATGTCGCGCATGGCCTTGGCGTTGTAGGCGGCGTCGCCGCCGCGCAGCTCGTCCTTGGTGTGGCGCTTCAGCCCGACGGCTTCCGGGGTCAGCGTAAAGCTGCGGATCTCGCCGCCGACCAGCTCGGCCACTTGGGTCTCGCCGGTGGTGGTGATCTCGTCATAGCCGTCGCCATGGGCGACCCAGGCATGGTCGGCGCCCAGTGCTTTCAATGTCTCGGCCACCGGCATGATCCATTCCGGCAGGAACACGCCGACCATCTGCCTGCTGACGCCGGCCGGGTTGGACAGCGGGCCAAGCAGGTTGAAGATGGTGCGCGTGCCGAGTTCGACCCGGATCGGGCCGACATGCTTCATGGCAGGATGATGCGCCGGCGCGAACATGAAGCCGACGCCGGCCTCATGGATGCAGCGGCCGATCGTTTCCGGCGGGATGTCGATCTTGACGCCGAGAGCGATCAGCACGTCGGCGGCCCCGGTCTGCGAGGACAGGCCGCGATTGCCGTGCTTGGCCACCGGGACGCCGCTGGCGGCGATGACGAAGGCGGATGCAGTCGAAATGTTGACCGAATGCGAGTTGTCGCCGCCGGTGCCGACGATGTCGATGGCGCCGGCGGGCGCATCGACGCGCAGCATCTTGGCGCGCATCGTGGCGACGGCGCCGGAAATCTCGCTCACCGTTTCGCCGCGCACGCGCAGCGCCATCAGGAAGCCGCCGATCTGGCCGGGCGTAGCGTCGCCCGACATGATGATGTCGAAAGCCTCGAGCGCTTCCTCAAAGGAAAGCGCGGTTCCCGTGGCGATCTTGGCAATATGGGTCTTCAGCGCGCTCATCTGGTCAGGGCTTGGGCAACGGCGGTCTGGTCGATGCGAACGTCGTATTGCGTCTGCAACTGCGCCACCAGCTGGTCGAGCAGGTCGTCGGACATGCCTGACGTGAAGGATTTCTGCACATCGTCCGGCAAGGAGCTGGCATCGGCGCCGGCAGGCTCGAAGACCTCGGCGACCTTGTACAGGATCTGTCCGTCACCGGTAGGCGAGGGGATCAGGCCGGTCCCGCTTTCGCCGACGCCGAACATGGCAGCCGCCCCTTCCTTGCCGAAATCGACGTCGTCGGCCTCGCGCTTGACGCCGCGCTTGGTCTGCTTCTCAAGCTTGAGCTCGCCGGCGATCACATCGAGCGTGGCGCCGGCCTTGAGACGCTTTTCGAGTTCGCCCGCCTTTGCGGTGAGCCGCTTGGTCGTTTCCGCCGCCGTCCAGTCGGCCACCACCTTCTGGCGGACTTCATCCAGCGTACGGTCGCGGGCCGGCGTGATGTCGTCCACCTCGTAGAACACGAAGCCGTTGTCGGCCGTGGTGATGGCGTCGTTTTCGGTGCCCGGCTCGGCGCTGAAGACGCCCTTGATGAGCTCAGGGGATTCCGGCAGGTCCTTGACGATGGTGGCGTCCGGCGTCTGGCCGGTGCGATCGATCGCGTCGATGGTGACGAGCTTGAGCTTCAGTTTGGCGGCCGCTTCCGCAAGCGTGCTACCCGAGGCGCGGGTGTCGTCGTAACTGTCACGTACATCCAGCAGGATACGGCTTGCCTCGCCCAGCGCCAGATCCTTGCGGATCTCGGCGGACACCTCGGCCAGCGGCTTTACCACTTCGGGTTTGATATCGGTGACGCGCAGCAGCACCGGACCGAAGGCGCCTTGCACGACCGGGCTGACTTCATTGACGTTGAGCGCGAACGCCGCATCCGCCACTGCCTTGTCCGCGATCTTGTCCCGGGCCAGCGTACCAAGCAGCGTATCGGCCGGCGCCTTGCCCTCGGCGGCGACGATTTTGTCGAAGGTTGCGCCGGTCTGGAGCGAATCGAGCGCGGCCTTGGCGGCTTCAGGCGTCTTGAAGACGAGCTGTTCGATGGTGCGCAGTTCCTGCGTGGTGTAACGCGCCTTGTTCTTGTTGTAATCGTCGCTGACCTGTTGGTCGCTCACGGCGCTCAAATCCATGATGTCTTGCGGTTCGAGCCGGACGTAGGAGAATTTGCGGTATTCCGGCGCCGCATAGGTCTTCTTGTTTTCCTCGAAATAGGCCGAAAGTGCTGTGTCGGACGGCGCTTCGATCGGCCCGACCAACGATTTCGACAGGGTCACGTAGTCGATGGTGCGGTCTTCGCCGCGATAGAGCGCGACCGCCTTGAAGAAGGCGTCCGGGGCTTTGAGACCGTCGGACACCGCCTCGACGATCTGCTGGCGCACCGCCACCTGGGCGCGGTTCCTGAGATAGTCTTCAGGCCGCATGCCGGCCTGTTGCAGCATATAGTCGAAAGTCCGCCTGTCGAACTTGCCCCCAGGCCCCTTGAACGCCGGGTCATCGCGCGCGAGTTCGGCCAGCCGGTCCTTGGAGAGGCCGAGCCCGAGCTTGCGGGCCTGCTCGTCGAGGACGGCGCCCGAAACGAGCTGCGCCAGCACCTGGTTGTCGATGCCGAGCGCCGTCGCCTGCTCGCGGGTGATGCGCTGGCCGAATTGCTGCGACATCAGGCTGATCTGACGATCATAGGCGAGGCGATACTCGTTGATCGACACTTTCGTGCCTCCGGCCGTGATCACGGCGTCCTTGCCTCCGAGACCGCCCATAAGCCGTCCGGAGATGCCCCAGACGAGGAAACTCAACACCAGCAAAGACAGCAACAGTTTCGCGACCCAGGTTCCCGCCGCGCTTCTCAACGTACCAAGCATGTTTACTTCCGATTTTTGCGCATTTTCGCATGCGCCGTTCCTGAAACAAGCGCAATAGCGTCCTTCCGGCCCACTGTCGATTGCTTTGTGGCCTGATTTTGGTAGTGAGGGCTTGGGCTGAATGTCGCCCGGAGAAGCAAAACAATGACGCCAGGAATCCGCCCGCTTGTCGCCGGCAACTGGAAAATGAACGGCACCAGCGCCTCGCTCAACGAGCTCAGGATGATCGGCAACGGCTTCATGAGCGGGCTCGATGCGGAGACCGAAGCGCTGGTCTGCGTTCCGGCGACTCTGCTTGCGCATGCCGCGGAGATTTTGTCGCGCACGCCGGTCAGGGCCGGGGGTGAGGATTGCCACACCAAGGAAAGCGGCGCCTACACCGGCTGTATTTCGGCCGAGATGCTGAAGGATGCCGGCGCCAGCCACGTCATTGTCGGTCATTCCGAATGCCGTGAGCAAAGCGGCGAGGACGACGCGACAGTTCAGGCCAAGGCGTCGGCGGCATGGCGCGCCGGGCTGGTGGCCGTCGTCTGCATCGGCGAGACGAGGGCCGAACGCGAAGCCGGTAACACGCTCGACGTGCTGTCGCGCCAGATCGCCGGCTCGGTGCCGCCGGACGCCACGGCGTCGAACACCATCATCGCCTACGAGCCGGTATGGGCGATCGGCACCGGACTGACGCCCACTGCCGCCGATGTCGCCGAAGCGCATGCGCATATCCGCGAAAAACTGTCGGAAAAGCTTGGCAGTGCCGCGGCGAAGATGCGCATCCTCTATGGCGGCTCGGTCAAGCCGTCCAACGCGGTCGAACTGCTCGGCGTCAGGAATGTCGATGGCGCGCTGGTCGGCGGCGCCAGTTTGAAGGCGGCGGACTTTCTCGGCATCGCCGAAGCCTATCGGAATATCTCGTAATATCCGGCCTATCATTGACTTCCTGCGGGCCGCGCGGCGGCTGAAATCGTTGCAAAGGGCGCATTGCTACCCATATTCCGGCCACGGGCTTGGAAATGCCGTCAAAGCATTGTATTGAGCCGCCTCCAAATCACCGGCCGTATCCGCGGCCGCGCAGGGCTTTGCCAGGATAAACTATGGAAACCGTACTGATCGTCGTCCACCTCATGGTCGTGCTCGCTCTTGTCGGCGTGGTGCTCTTGCAGCGCTCCGAAGGCGGCGGCCTCGGCATCGGCGGCGGATCCGGCTTCATGACCGCGCGCGGCGCCGCCAACGCGCTGACGCGGGCGACGGCGATCCTGGCGGCGGCTTTCTTCGCCACCTCGCTGACGTTGTCGATCGTCGCCCGTTACGGCGAGAAGCCGATCGACATTCTAGACCGCGTGCCGGCAACGGATGGCGCGGGCAAGGGCGTGCTCGATCAGTTGCCCGGCACCACGGCGCCAACGCCGCCCTCCGGCACCACGGCACCGGCACCGCCCTCCGGCAATGACGCCGCGGCGACGCCCCCGGCAACCGCTCCGGCTTCGCCGCCCGCGGCGGGTTCGACCACACCGCCGGCAACGAACGGCGTCACCTTGCCGGTCACACCGCAGGTCCCAAATCAATAACAATTGGTAAACGTCCGGCGCCGCGATCTGTTGTTGTTTGAACACAGTCGCGGCAAATGCCGCACGATCACGAAGATTCGACCGGGCGCGGCACGACGGCGCGCTTGAGGCGACTCCGGCTAATCGATTATAGATTGCGCGCGGCACTTTCGGCGTCCTTGGGGGACGCCGGGCGACGCCGTGGGCAACAAGCATTGAACGATCGGATCTTCGCCATGCAGCTTCGCAGCTTCATTTTAGCCGGCCTTTGTGCCGTGCTCGGCCTGAGTGCACCCGCTTACGCGGCCATGCCGGCGGGCAGTTCGGCTCCCAAAGCCGCAGTAACAACCGATGTGATCAACGCCGCGGCAAAAAGCGACGCGGCGCAACTGAGACTTCTCAAGAAGAAGAAAAATCCGACCTCTGACGACCTTGCCCAGATCGGCAAGATCGAAGCCAAGATCGCGGCCGACAGGGACGCCGCCAAGGCCAAGGCGCTCGAGGCCAGAAAGCTGGCGATGCGCGCCGCGGCCAAAGCCAAGGCGGATGCGGACCGGCAGGCGTTCCTCGCCAAGAAGAATCTGGGCAAGAAGGAGCAGCCCGCCGCCGAGGCCAGGGTGGCTGACGCCAAGCCGGCCAAGAAGAAGACCGTCAAGCTCATCGAGCCGGTTCAGCCGATCGCGCCGATCCAGTCGGCGGAACCACTTCCGGCCGAGGCCATGAATGTCGCGCTGACCGGCAATAACGGCGAATTGCGCAGCGAGGCGGTCGGGCAGAAACCGCGGAGCATCGGGCTCTTCGCCGGCCTGTTCGGCGGCACGTCCTCGTCATCGTCGATGTCGCTGCTTCCCGAGACGCGCGCGCTCGACGCCGCACTCGAAACGAAGGAAGCCAAGCGGCAGTTCAAGGTCAAGCCGGAATTCGTGCCTCAGGAGGTCGAGTTCTCCGGCTACGATCCGGGCACCATCGTCATCGACACCAGCGCACGCCGCCTCTATCTCGTCGAATCCTCTTCGACTGCCCGCCGCTACGCGATCGCTGTCGGCCGTGAAGGCCTGCAGTTCAAGGGCACGGTTGCCGTCGGCGACAAGCAGGAGTGGCCGCGCTGGATTCCGACGCTGGACATGCAGAAGCGCGAACCCCGGCTCTACGGCAAGTACAAGGATGGCATGCCCGGCGGCGGCGAAAATCCGCTCGGCGCGCGCGCCATCTATCTCTATGACGGCAAGAAGGACACCTACCTGCGCATTCACGGCACCATCGCGCCGCAGTCGATCGGAACCAGCGCCTCCAACGGCTGCTACCGCATGGTCAACGAGCACGTCATGGACCTTTACCGCCGGGTGAAAATAGGCACCAAGGTCGTCATCATCTGACGTTCTGACCGATACTGCCGAAAGGGCCGGCCTCGCCGGCCCTTTTGTTTTGCTCATCCATCACCAGAGCGCCTTCTTGGGAAAAAGCCTTCGCGGCGGTTTTTTCTCTGGCGGAATCAATTCGGCCGCGTTAAGCGATGACTCCCATGGCGCGATATGTATTCATCACAGGCGGCGTGGTTTCCTCACTCGGAAAAGGCATCGCCGCAGCGGCCCTTGGGGCTCTCTTGCAGGCGCGAGGCTATCGCGCGCGCATCAAGAAGCTCGATCCCTATCTCAATGTTGACCCCGGCACGATGTCGCCATACCAGCACGGCGAGGTCTTCGTGACCGACGATGGCGCCGAGACCGATCTCGACCTTGGCCACTATGAGCGCTTCACCGGGCGCTCGGCCAACCAGCAGGACAACATCACCACCGGCCGCATCTACAAGAACATCATCGAGCGCGAGCGGCGCGGCGACTATCTCGGCGCCACCGTGCAGGTCATTCCGCACGTCACCGACGAGATCAAGCATTTCGTCCTCGACGGCAATGACGACTATGACTTCGTGCTCTGCGAGATCGGCGGCACCGTCGGTGACATCGAGGCAATGCCGTTCCTGGAGGCGATCCGTCAGCTCGGCAACGACCTGCCACGCAACAACGCCGTCTATGTGCATCTGACGCTGATGCCCTACATTCCGACAGCGGGCGAACTAAAGACCAAGCCTACCCAGCATTCGGTCAAGGAACTGCGCGGCATCGGCATTGCGCCCGACATCCTTCTGGTCCGCGCCGACCGTCCCATCCCGAAGGAAGAGCGCCGCAAACTCTCGCTGTTCTGTAACGTGCGCGAGAGCGCGGTCATCCAGGCGCTCGACGTGCCGCATATCTACGATGTGCCGATTGCCTATCACAATGAAGGGCTGGATTCGGAAGTGCTGGCTGCGTTCGGCATCGATCCGGCGCCGAAGCCGCGCATGGAGCCGTGGCAGGCGGTGTCCAGCCGCATCCACAACCCGGAAGGCGAAGTGACCATCGCCGTCGTCGGCAAGTACACCGGCCTCAAGGATGCCTATAAATCGCTGATCGAGGCGCTGTCGCATGGTGGTTTGGCCAACCGCGTCAAGGTCAGGCTCGACTGGATCGAAAGCGAGATCTTCGAGAAGGAAGATCCGGCGCCCTGGCTGGAAAAGGTGCATGGCATCCTTGTGCCCGGTGGCTTCGGCGAACGCGGCTCGGAAGGCAAGATCCTGGCGGCCAAGTTCGCCCGCGAGCGAAAGGTGCCGTATTTCGGCATCTGCTTCGGCATGCAGATGGCCTGCATCGAGGCCGCGCGTTCCCTGGCCGGCGTCGAGCACGCTTCGTCGACGGAGTTCGGTCCCACCAATGAGCCGGTCGTCGGCCTGATGACCGAATGGCTGAAGGGCAACATGCTGGAGAAGCGCAAGGAAACCGGCGATCTCGGCGGAACCATGCGGCTCGGGGCCTATCAAGCCGAGCTTGCCAAGGGTTCGAAGATCGCCGACATCTATGGCGACACGCAGATTTCCGAGCGCCACCGCCATCGCTACGAGGTCAATGTCGATTACAAGGAGCGGCTCGAGGATTGCGGCCTGGTGTTTGCCGGCATGTCGCCGGACGGCGTGCTGCCGGAAACGGTCGAATATCCGGACCATCCCTGGTTCATCGGCGTGCAGTATCATCCCGAGCTGAAAAGCCGGCCGCTCGATCCGCATCCGCTGTTCGCCAGCTTCATCGGGGCGGCGGTGGAGCAGAGCCGCCTGGTCTAGCGTCGGGCGCTCATGCGAACCTATGTTGCGCTGCTCTACAGCATCCTCCTGAGCGAGGGGCGACGGGTCGTCATGGCCGATTTAAAAGCGATGGCGGAAGGTCTGAGGCTGAAGAACCCGCGCACGCTGGTGGCGACCGGCAATCTGGTATTCGAAGCGAAAGAGACAGAAATTGCAGCGCTGGAAGGCCGGCTGGAGACGGCGTTCGAGAAAACCTTCGACCGCCATGTCGATATCATCGTGCGGAGCGCGGACGACTGGCTGAGGCTTGCGGCCGGCAATCCGTTTCCGGCCGAATCGGCCGCCGCCGCCGACCAGGTGGCGGTGCGTGTGATGCGGGCGCCTGTTTCCCCCGACGCGGTCGCTGCGCTGCAGGCCTATATCGGCAGGAATGAAAAACTGCAGGCGGTCGGCGGCGATCTCTGGATCGTCTTTTCACGCGAAACGCCGAGCTCGCGGCTGCTTGCGGCGGTGAGCCACAAACGTCTCGGTATCGGCACCTCGCGCAACTGGAACACGGTGCGCAAACTGGCCGAGATGGTCGCCAAATAAATGGGGCGGTGCCGCGCCGCCCAATTATTCTTCTCAGGCCTTCGCCATCCTGGCTCCGGCGCCCAGCACCATCGTGCGCAGTACGCAATAGATAGCGCCGGCGATGGCCACGCCGAAGAACCAGCCATAGATGCCCATCAGGACAGCAGCCAGTTGGTGAAGTTCGGCAGGATCAAGGAGAAGATCGCGGTCAAGACACGCGCGAGACCTCGAAATTGGTCTCAAGCCAAGCTATTGTCTCGGCAACATTCTCAAGTGCGTAGGTTGCAGCCGTCGGTCCGCGCGGCTTGACGCGGACGGAGATGCCCCTGGCTTCGTTTATCGCCTCGAAGCCGTTTTCGTCGGACGTGTCGTCCCCGAGAAATACGGGCCGCCGGCCGGCAAAGGGCGGAATTGCCATGAAACGCCGGATGGCGCCGCCTTTGACCGCTTCCAGCGGCATGAGTTCAACGCCGGCATTTCCCGGAATCACCCGGTAGCCCTGCGGAAGCTGGGCCAATGCCCGTTCGACAAGATCGGTTGCACGGGCAAGCAGATGCGGTGCCGCACGGGTATGGATGGCGAGGATCGGGCCCTTGCGCTCGATGTAAACCTGGCCGTCATCCAGTTCGGCTTCGATCGCATCGGCAAGGGCGGCGATGTCGGCCGGAGTGTCCGCGACGCCAACCGGGCCGTCGGGCGTCAGCCGGTGCTCCAATCCGTACAGTCCGGCGGCGCGCAGCTTCAGGGGCTGAAACAGCCTGTCCACGGCCAAGACCGAACGTCCGGTGATGAAGGCGAGGGCGCCGCCCAGCCTCTGCTCGATATTGCCGAGAAGCCCACGCAGTTCCTCACTGACGAAAACGGCGTTGGGATGGGATGCGTGTTCGAGCAAGGTGCCGTCGATATCGAGGAAGAGCGCCCATTGCCCTTCCGGCAGATCCAGCGCCGGCGGCTTCCGAACGCCGCTCACGATGCAGCCTTCCGCATCCGCTCGAACATGGAGATGACGTTGTTGGCGTTTGAGGGCGATCGCTCGCCGGTACCCGTCACCCGGTCGAGGTCGCCGCGTTTGCGCAGCCGCGCCGCGTCGAGAAGCATGCTGCCGGCCCAGCGATAGACATTGTTGTTGCGGACCATCTCGCGCATGGGCCGCATGCGCTCGCGCTGCTCGTCCGGCGACATGATCAGCGCCTGCTGCAACGCCTCGCTCATCATGGCCGCATCGTAGGGATTGACGATCAGCGCCTCCAGAAGTTCGCGTGAAGCGCCAGCGAAGGTGCTGAGCAGAAGCACGCCCTGTTCGTCGTCGCGCGCCGCGACGAATTCCTTGGCGACCAGATTCATGCCGTCATGCAGGCTGGTGACCATGCCGATATCGGCGGCGCGGTAGATTTCGTAGACCTGCTCCTGCGAATGATGTTCGGCAACCATGATGACCGGCTTGTAGCCCTCGCTGCCGAAGCGCTGGTTGAGTTCTTCCGCGTAGCGATGGCATTCATCGTGCAGTTGCCTGTAGGCCGGGAGCGTACCGCGGCTGGGTGCTGCTATTTGCAGGAAGACCAGTTTTCCGATCCATTCGGGATGCCGCGTGAACAATTCATCCAGTGCATGGAAGCGGTCGAGGATGCCCTTTGTGTAGTCGAGACGCTCGACGCCGACACAGAGTTTGACATCCGCCGGCAGTTCGAACCTGTCGCGGACACGGCCACGGCATTGGTCGACATCGGGCAGTTTCGCCAGGAGTTCGGCCGGCCATTCGATGGAGATGGGATAGGCGTGAACCAGTGTCGTCTGCCCGCCATAGGAAATGGCCGCATCCGCTCGTTCTATCCGGCTTTCGAGGAAGCGGTCGACGCTTTCGGTGAAATTGTTGGCATGGAACTGGGTGTGGAAGCCGATGATCGAACTGCCGAGCAGCCCCTCCAGGATCCGCTCACGCCATGGGCAGATGCTGTAAACTTCGGAGTTGGGCCATGGGATATGCCAGAAGGTGATGACGATCGCCTCGGGCAGGCGCTCGCGGATCATGCGCGGCAAGAGCGCGAAATGGTAATCCTGAACCAGCACGATCGGTCGCTCGTTGCGCGCTTCGGCGACCACGGTATCGGCGAACTTCCTGTTGACGGCCTCATAGGCCTCCCAGTCAGAGGCGCGAAAGACCGGCCGGGTGAAGGCGATATGGCAAAGCGGCCACAAGCCTTCATTGGCGAAACCCAGATAATAACCCTGGTGTTCCTCCTCCGTTAGCCAGACCCTGCGCAGCGCGTAGGAAGGATTGCCCGGCGGCACCTGCACGCGGTCGTTTTCGTCGACCATGAGACGGTCGGCAGTGCCGCCGCCATAGGCGATCCAGGTGCCGGAGCACGCGCGCGTGATCGGCTCGAGCGCTGAAACCAGCCCGCTGGCAGGCACCAGGAGTTCGACGCCATTGCCCTTGATATTGTGGATATAGGGTTCGCGGTTGGACACAACGATAACCTGTGCGTCCGGCAGATCGTCGGCCAGGATCTTGCGCAAGGTATCGGGCGACCACGTGACCAATGCGGCATCGACGGACTGCCCGTTTTTCTCGAACTCGCGCAGCACTTTGCGCGCTGCTTCCGAAGCCACGTCCTCGCCGGGACTGTATGCAATGGCCGTTGTCTGGTGGCGCCGACGGGATATCGAAAATACGACCGCTATGGCGGAAAGGCCGAAGCTTGCGAGGATGAGAACCCAGAGCACCTCTGTACCGTAGTCTGTCATTGGAAAGCCGCTTGCCCTCCGGTCGGTTGATGACCGTTTTTCTTTTTGGTTTTTCGAATTCGCAGCCGGCCCCTGGCGACACGCCGCCATACCGGCATGATTTTGCAACGCACAAACGGGCCATCGGTTCCGACGATTTGAACACTGACTGCGCAATTTGGAAAAAGACTTGAGCTAGGTTCGGACAATCAGCGGAACCAGGCCTTCGTGCCGGTCGGCGAGGAAGGCTACGACCCGATCGCCGACACGCTGGAATGTCAGATCGACCGTCGTGGCGCCAACGCCCAGGTGCCTCAGGGTGAGCGTGTCGATACCAATCGGCAACCTGGGGCGGGTGACGCGGATTTCGCCGTCCCAGCCGTCGATTTCCAGACCGAGGCAGGCCTGCATCAGCATGAAGGCGGAGCCGGCCGACCACGCCTGCGGCAGGCAGGCGACGGGATAGGCGATCGGTGCTTCGCCCGGTGCACGGGTGAAACCGCAGAAGAGTTCTGGCAGTCGCATGTTGAAATGCACCGCCGATTCGAAAGTGCCGCTCATCAGCCGAACCACGCTTTCGCGCTTGCCATAACGCGCCAGGCCGGCGCCACAAATGGCGGTATCATGCGGCCAGATCGAACCGTTGTGGTAGGACATCGGATTGAAAAGCACGGCGTCGTCGGCAAGCGTCCTCACCCCCCAGCCCGAGTGGAAGGATGCCGACAAGAGCTGATCGGCAACCATTTGTGCCCGCGCCGGCTCGGGAAGGCCGACATAAAGAAGATGCCCGGTATTCGAGGTCCGCACCTTGCAGGGCTCGCCGGCCCCGTCGATCGCCAAGGCATAGAACTCGAGATCATCGAGCCAGAAATGGCGTTCCACGGCAGCGCGCATGGCCTCGGCACGGCCGTCCCAGTGATCGGCCTTCTCATCCTCGCCACGGCGACGGGCAAGTGCCGCCAGCCCCCGGAACGCGGCAAAGACATAGCCTTGCACCTCCACCAGGGCGATCGGTCCCTTGGGGATGCGGCCATCGGCATGGAAGACGGAATCGAAACTGTCTTTCCAGCCCTGATTGGCCAGACCGGACTCGGCGGCGCGCTGATAGGTCAGGAACCCGGTCGCCCGGCTCGCCTCTTCCGTCCAATCGGCGGCGGCGCAGAGCGACGGCCACAGGCTTTCGATGAATGCCATGTCGCCGGTGCGGTCCGCATAGGTGCAGGCCAGGTGAATATAGAGAGGGGTGGTGTCGACGCCGCCATAATAGCGGCCGAAGGGAAGCTCGCGCAACGCCGCCATTTCGCCCTTGCGGGTCTCATGCATGATCTTGCCGGGCTGGGAATCGCTGAAGGGCGATGTCTCGGTCGCCTGGTGTTGGGCAAGGAAGGCCAGAACGCCCCGCGCCAGGCCGGGGTTCAGCCAGAGCATCTGCAGCGCGGAGATAACGCCATCGCGGCCAAAGGCCGTCGAGAACCAGGGTATGCCCGCATAGGGATAGGGTCCGGTCACAAGCTCGGTGGTCAGCAGCGCCACATCGGCGCGGGCGCGTTCGACCCAATCATTGAAGACACGGCCTGAACTGTGCACCGTGGCGCCATGGCGGCGCTTGGCTCGCATGCCGAAGCGGGCCCGGGCGGCGGCGGCGCGGAAACGATCGCGGTCCGGCGCCGCCGCCGCCTCCGGACCGACTTCGATATAGAGCACCTTGCTGCTGCGCTTGGTCACGGCAATGAGAAAATCCGCACGGTCGGCGGACAGATGGTCAGGCGCCTGCGAGAACGATATCGCCGAAATCCGTGCCAGCCCGTCCAGCCCGTCATAGCGAAGCAGAACGGAGGTTGCATCGATCTCGGCCGCATGGGCCATGCCGCGCTTCAGCCTCGTCGAGCCGCGCACTTCGAACATGTCGCGAAAGTCGGCGGCAAAATGCAGCGACACGCGGATGGCCGAATGTTCCTGGCTGTAGTTGGAAAGCGTGATGCGCTCGAACAGCCGGTCCTGCCAGATCAACCTGACGCGTTCGATATGGATCGCACCCTGCGGAATGTCACGGCCACCGACGCTCTGCATCGGCAGGTTGGTCAGGTTGGAGGTGAAGAGCACATTGTCCTGGCTGAGCGACGCGCCGAGCAGCGACGTCTGCCGGCCGCCTACCGTCAGCCGGAATTCGGAAAGCACCCTCGTGTCGTCACGGAAGAAACCGTCGCCGGCGCCGCGGATATCGCCATAGGCGTCGGCGACGGCGAAACAATCGCCCTGCTTGAGGGCGAACAGCCGGTGCGGCTCGCGAGGCGCGGTCGCGTCCAGTGAGGCAAGGGCCACCGCGGGATCAAGCTTGCGCTCATCGAGCTGGTTCATTCGTCACGCTTCTCTCTCGTTTCGCTTCGCCCCCACGCTGGTCGCGATTTCATGAAGCTCGTGCTTCAGCCGGGGCTCCGGCAAGGTGCGCATAGGCGGCCACATAGTCGCGGGCCATTCTACCGGCGGAAAACCGATTTTCGAAGACGGTTCTCACCTTTCGTCGGTCGAGCCGCAGCAAGGCCGGCACCGACGCGACCGCGTCCTCTATCGAATCGACAATGAAGCCGGTCACGCCCTGGTCGACGATCTCCGGCATGGCGCCGCAATTCCAGACGATCACCGGCGTGCCGCAGGCCATCGCCTCGATGACGGCAAGGCCAAACGGCTCGGGCCAGTCGATTGGAAATACGAGGCCGGCCGCCTTGCCGAGGAACTCCGCCTTTTCGTCCTCCACGATCTCGCCGACATAGTCTATGCGGTCGCCGTCTATCAACGGCTCGACCACCTCATGGAAATAGGCGCGGTCGTCATCGCCGATCTTGGCGGCAAGCTTCAGTTTCAGCCCCGAGCGCAACGCGATCTCGATGGCGCGGTCCGGCCGCTTGTCGCGCGACATCCGGCCGAGGAAAGCAAGGTATGGTTCTCCTTGGTTCGTCTCGAATGCAGGTTCGTAGATACCGGTCGGCAGCCCGTGATGGATCGTCGCCAGCCAGTTGGCGTTGGCCAGCCCCGCCCTTTGGCTGCGGGAGATGGAGATCATCGGAAAGCGCGGGAAATGCTCATAGGCCGGTGCCAGATCGACATAGTCCAGCCTGCCATGCGGCGTCGTTATGGTCCGCTCCGGCATATGCTCGAAGAACGAGAAATGCAGGAAATGGCTGAGATGGAAGTGAATGATATCAAAGTCTTGAGAACGCTTCCTCACCTCAGCGAGCATTGTCAGATGCGCGGCGGTCTCGGATTTTAACGGACGCGGGTCAAGACGCAGCGCACGCTCGCGACAAGCCACCAGTTTCGCCGATGTCGTTGTGTCACCGCTGGCGAACAAGGTGACGTCGTGGCCAAGCTCGACCAAACCTTCGGTCAGATAGGAGACGATGCGCTCGGTTCCCCCATAGAGCAGGGGCGGCACGGATTCATGCAGCGGCGCCACATGGGCTATTCTCATTTTTGGCATTTCCCTCAAGATCATCGCTGAGGTCGAAATGCATCAGTTGCCCGAACGTTCCCCGCCACGGCAAAAAGCCGCGCAGCGGCGCGGCCTTTCGAACACCTGTCCGCTCATCGGGCACACTTTTTTTGAGAGCCAGGCTTTTTGTGTGGAACCAAATGCCTGGCCATGAATTTAGTAGGGTTCGATCGAAAACAGCGCGATCGACGGGGAGGAAACAATGAATCGCTTGCAATTCCTTTCGCCAGTGCGAATTACGCACGGGCAGGGGCAACCTGTGGAAGAAATCGATAGCGTTAGCGAGGCAATGGTTTTTTTGCGGAAATGGCCAACAGGGCGGCGCGGGCCGGTGTATCAATGCGCGTTGAACTGCTGTGCGGCCGCTCTTGCGGGCCAGATGTCGGCCGAGGAAGCCAGGAAGGCTTTTACCGGCTTTGCCAGGATCACCCGGTTGCTGGACGACGATGTAGCGATGCCGATGGAAACCGTCGATCGCTTATACGCGCTGAGGCGATAGACGCCGGCTCATGTCGAAATGGCCAAGAATGATTTTGGGAACGGCCGGTGCCATAGCCGTCGCTCTCGTTTGGGGAATTGTCGCCACCTTGATGGGAGCTCCATCCATTTTGATACGATAGGAGCTGTCGCCATCGGTGCGGGCGTCTATAGCTATCTCAATCAAAACTCGAACTGAGCCAATTTTCCGTTGGCACCCGCGGGTGCCAACGGTTATCCACTGTCGCCAGAAGAGACACGCGTCCAATTCAGTTTGTCTGCCTGTCCCTATCTGGCGATTGGGGCGATGTCGTTCCCCGCTTTTTCAAGTCACAAAGAATGAGTTTGCCGTAAGCGAGAGACCCGGGGAAAGAGTGGCGAACTGTATCTGAGCCGCGCCGCCGATGCCGTCGCTGTCGAAAGAGAGCGCCCCGGTTGAACTGTTGTAGATGATATGGTCGGTGCTGTCGTGCGCGGCCGCACCCTCAGAGAAAGCGGCGGATGTGAGCGCGCCCGCGCCCAGACCGGCAAAAATGGCATTGTCGAGCTGGATCTTGTCCTGGGACGCGTTGAAGTCGGTAATCGTGTCGACATTGCCGTTGCC
>NZ_CAUM01000113.1 GCF_000350085.1 Mesorhizobium metallidurans STM 2683 | reverse complement strand
GCTGTGAGGGCCAGCATCGCTGGCGCGATGTCGTTCAGTTCGGCGCGATCGAGCCGACTTCGACAGCATCGACCCGCTTCAGCTTCATGCCGATGACCGGCACCAACTGCTCGTCGACGCGCACCGCGACCGTCACCGTCATCGAATTGTCGTCGGGCACGAGCGCCTGCATGACGCCGCGTAACTGGTTGCGGTTGATGGTGAAGACGACCTTGTGCGGGTCGACCACGTTGCCGCCGATGATGTCGAGGCCCGAACCGGCCGCGCCACCCATGAAGCTGCCCTTGTAGCCCTGGCGGCCCTGCTGCACGGTGGCCGACATCTGCTGGGTGAACATGCCGACCCGGCAGCCGCCGTCGAGCGACATGCCGACCTTGCCGTCAGGCGTCGAGCCGGTGAAATTGCAGGTGAATTTGGTACCCTTGTATTTGCCGGCGACGATTTCTCCGGGACCAACCCATTTGCCTTCGACCGATCGGAAGAACTTCTTGTCCGGCTCTGCTCCAACGGCTTTCCCGGCGAGGCCGGCGGTTGCGGCAAGCGCAACGGTCATGGGCAGGACGCTGGACAGAATTGCGCTTTTCATCGACAACACCCGGCAACAAAGAGACTGGTTTGGAACCAGCCCGACCATGAACAAGATTGGTTAATGCTTGGTGACCGCCAAAGCCTTTTGCAGTCATGTGGAACCAATTGGCATCGTACAAATGCAGGTAGACAAACAGCATATCCCCCAAAAAACCAGAATCGATTTCAACGGGATCACGCGCAAGAACCAAGGCGCTACAACCGCCCTCTAAAACGCCCAAAGGATGCGCTGTTCTTTCACTTGTCGGGGGTCGTTTCACTTTCTTTCTTCGTTGCGAACGACGACAGCGCGGACAGAAAATCGCCCAATCCAGGCCGTCTCGCCGCGCTGAAGGGCAGGGGTCTTGCGGTCTCCATCGCCGCGATGCCGATGCGCGCCGTCATCATGCCGTTGACGACGCCTTCGCCGAGTTTCGCCGAGAGCCGCGCGGCAAGGCCATGGCCGACGATCTGCTGCACGAAACTGTCGCCGACGGCGATCGATCCGGTGACCGCCAGATGGGCCAGAACGCTGCGCGCCAGTCGAAAGAATCCCAGCGTGCCCGGCCGGCCACCATAAAGTTCCGACAGCCGGCGGATGAGCCGGCCGGCCTCGAACACGACATAGGCAACATCGACCAGCGCACGCGGGCTGACCGCCGTCACCAATGACACGCGCTTTGCCGCATCGAGGATCATTGCCTTGGCGCGCGCGTCGAGCGGCCCGAGGATTTCGGCCTCGGCCAGGCGCACCAGATTGCCGCCATCGATGATCTCGCCGCGCAATTCGGCCAGCGCGCGCCTGCCTGCCGCGGTTTCTGGCTTGGCCGCGACAAAGGCGGAGAGTTCGTCGACCACGCTGCGCGCGGCCTTCGGGTCGTCGCGGGCGATGGCGTCGAGCGCCCGCTTCTGCAATTTTTCGACTTCCGCAAGACGGGCGATCGCCAGGAATTCGCGAACAAGGATGACCAACAGCGCCAATACCGCGATGGCGGTCATGCCGGCGGCCAGCCAGCCCAGCCATTCGGCACGCTCGAACAGGTCGCGAATCAGCTGGTCGGTCCAGAGACCGACGGCCAGCGAAACCAGAATGCCCATGGCGCCGAAGAATACGTTGCCAAGCAGAGAACGCTTGCGCGGCGCGGCGGCCGGCGGTGGTTCCGCGGCGATGTCGGGTTCGTCGAAGACGTCGACCTCGGCCGGCACGACCACCGCGAGATCAGCCTTTGCCGCGCGAGGTTTTCGCACTGCCTGTGTGTCGGCGCGGCGACCTTCCGGGACCTCTTCCTTTGGTGGTAGTTCCGGCTCGATGCGGAATGCCGCCGGCTTGCGCGGCGCGGTCATGCCAGATGATCTCCGATCAGGAACTGCAGGGCGCGGTCGAGCCTGATATGCGGCAGCGACAGCGTAACGCCTTCGGCAGTGCGTTCGAGTTTTGGCGGGCGAAAGCGTACGAAGCGGATCGCAGGATCATCACTGCTCTGCCGATGGTCCGACCCGAAGATATCGAAAACAGCATCAACTTTCTCCGGTAAATCACCGGGAAATATGGCTGTTTCTGTTTTCCCGTCAAATGTTTCACCATTGATCTTCTCGCCTTTCAGCGGTGTGCCGATAATGACCGGCAGCGTTTCACGGCCTTGCTTGACCGTGCCTTCCCGCGTCGCGCGCACGGCAGCCATGGCGACCACGTCGACATCGGCGCCGGTGAAATCCGCCCGCGCCACGGCGCGGTCGGCGAGCCGCCGCACGATCGCCTGCAGCCGGTCGTGGCTTTCGTGATGCAGATGGTCCGCCTTCGTCGCCGCCACCAGGATGCGATCGATGCGCCTTGAGAAAAAATCCGTCAGGAAATTGCCCCGGCCAGGGCGGAAACAAGCAAGGATCTCGGTCACCGCGCGTTCCAGATCGGCCATAGCGCCAGGACCGGCGTTCAGGGCCTGCAAGGCGTCGATCAGGACGATCTGGCGGTCGAGGCGCGTGATGTGTTCGCGGAAGAACGGTTTGACGACATGCGTCTTGTAAGCCTCGTAGCGCCGCTCCATCATCGCCTGCAGCGACCCCGAAAGCGCTCGCCGGTCGCTCAAGGCCGGCAAGGGGGCGAAAGTCAGCGCCGGCGAGCCCTCAAGATCGCCGGGCATGAGGAAGCGGCCGGGCGGCAAGGTCGAAAGCGCCCGTTCGTCGAGCTTGCATGCCTTCAGGTAGGCAGCGAAGCTTTCGGCGAGGCGGCGCGCGGCCATCTCGTCGGCGTCCGCATTGAGGTCGACTGCGGCGGACAGCGCCCGCCATTCCTGTGAAAGCTCGACGCGCACCGGCAACATGGCCATCTCGAAGGCTTCGCGTGAGAAATCGGCATAGGATTTGCCAAGCAGCGGCAAGTCGAGCAGCCATTCGCCGGGATAGTCGACGATATCGACCGACAATCTGCCTGATGAAAACATGCGGCTCCAGCCGGAGGCCGATTCATATTCGATGGTCAGCCTGAGTTCGGAAATGGCGCGCGTCGAATCCGGCCAGAGGCGGTCATTGACGAGCGCGGCGACATGATCCTCGTACTGGAAGCGCGGTACGGCGTCATCCGGCTGTTCTTCCAGGAAAGCCCGGGCGATACGTCCCGATTTCTGCGCCTCGAACAGTGGCAGGCGTCCGCCATGGATAAGATTGTGGACAAGCGCCGAGATGAACACCGTCTTGCCGGCGCGCGACAGTCCGGTCACGCCAAGACGCAACGATGGTGAAAAAAGCCCGGCGGCGCGCCCCGACAGCGTATCCAGGGCAATCCTCGCCTCGTCGGTGAAAGTGGTCAGCGATGATGCCAAATTTGCTCTCTTGGGCTCCGGTGGTCCCCGATATAGGGCTTGCATCGCAGGTTTGAAATGGCGTCAGGGATCGGCCGGCGTCATAAAGGCTTCGAGATAGCCGGCGCCTTGAGCAGCGTTGGCGAGATTACCTGGAAAACGGACCACCGCCAGGCCGGAGGTCGGGAAGCCATAGTTCAGCAGCCCCCGCGCTGCCTCGTCGCCGTCGCCCGAAAGTGCCAGTGCGAGATCCTCCGTCATCGGGTTGTGGCCGATAACCAGCAGCGAGTCCGGCCAGCCCGAGCCTGGTCCGCCATTGTCGCGGATGGCGGCCAGATAGCCAGCGGCGTCCTGGCTGTAGAGCGTGTCGAAGAACAGCACCCGGCCAGTATCGGTGTGTCCGGCCAGACCTTCCAAGGCCAGGCCTTCCAGCGTCTGGCGCGCCCGCTTTGCGTTGGAGCAAAGGGTAAGATCGGGAGAGTAGTTGCGGATACGCATGAGGGCGCCCATCATTTCGGCATCGGCGACGCCCGATGCATCGAGCGGGCGATCGAAGTCGCGGACGCCGGGCAGCGCCCATCCGGCCCTGGCATGCCTCAACAGATAAAGTCTGCTCACCAAACCCCCGTTCGCGTCGGCGTCAAGTGCCATGACCGTTGCAGGATTAGCCATGAGAAAGGCTTGGCGCAGAATGGCTGGCACCATTCAAACCTAACGAATTATAAGCGAATTCGGCCTTGCCCTTCATGCGAAGGATGTCGCCGATGCCGTTCGGTCCGACATTAACAATTGCGTGAAACTGTCGCGGATTGTGCTTGTGCAGCCTTCGGTCCGCGAATATATAGGCGCCAAATTTTGGGGTTGTTGGGTGAGTCGAATGAACGACATCGTTACCGCCGATTACGTACCCTCCGAAGACGAGCCGTTCATGAACGAGCGGCAGAAATCCTACTTTCGCCTGAAGCTCGTCACCTGGAAGAACGACATATTGCGCGAAGCGCGCGAAACTCTCGAAATCCTGCAGCAGGAAAACGCTAACCACCCCGATCTGGCCGATCGGGCGTCCTCGGAAACCGACCGCGCCATCGAGCTTCGCGCCCGCGATCGCCAGCGAAAACTCATTTCAAAGATCGATTCCGCGCTCCAGCGCATCGACGAGGGAACTTACGGCTACTGCGAGGAAACCGGCGAGCCCATCGCGCTGAAACGGCTCGATGCTCGTCCGATCGCGACCTTGTCGATCGAGGCGCAGGAGCGCCACGAACGCCGCGAGAAGGTCTACCGCGACGACTGAAGCGTCACCACCGGGCAAGAATAGTCATCAATGGCCGGGTTCTCCGGCCATTGATGCTGGTTATCTTTTCTGACTGGAAAGCTCTCCGAGAAGCTTCGTCATCTCGTCATCGAGTGACTGTGGCGCCTTCGCCGCCGGTTTGCTCACGGGCCTTCTGGCGGGCGAATCGTCGAGCGAGATCTCGAGTTCCTGCATCAGCGTATCGTCGATGGAGGCCTGGTTGGTGGCCGGCGGCGGCACGTGTCGGGCGACACTGCCATTTCCCGATCCATAGGCGGGCAGCGGAGCGACGGTCGCCGATTGGAGGGGCTGCGTTGCTGGCCTTGGCGCCGGTTCCGTCTGACGGGGGCGGACAGGCGTTGGCGCGGCGCTCGTTGGCTGCCGCGGCGCCTGCTTCACCGGCGCGGGAGCAGGTTGAGGCGGCCGCGGCCGCGGGGCCGGCTGATGGCCGCCGCCATCCCCGGTCAGCGCGGGACGGCGCGGCGCGGACAGTCTGATGTCACGCTCGACGACGACATCGGTGGGACCGCCGATGAGCAGCAGGTGCTCGATATCGTCGCGGCGCACCAGTACCAGCCGGCGGTGACTGTCGACGGCGGTGGCGTCCATGACGGCCAGCCGCGTCTTGCGGTTTCTGCCGCCGGCAACGAATGTTCCGAAGGTCAGACTGCGGACAAGCTTGATGATGATGAGAACGATGAACAGAAGGACAAGCGCGGCAACCGCCCACAGGATTGCTGCGGCATAACCAGGACCCGCCACGCTATCCAGCCACTGCAGCATCGGTGCCCCCAAAACGGCTTTCGAAGAAACGCGACACTAGACCGTTGCGGCACGCTACCGCAAGTTGCCTTTCACGCATCGTGAAGAGCATGAAACACCAAAGCGCGTCGCGTTTGGACGACACGTCTTGTCTTAATGCATGTCGTTATCGCAAAACCGCTGCGCATTTTTGCGCGGCATGCATTAGCCGCCGAACGCGTCATTTTTAGGGTGGATTTGCCGCCAAGGCCTTTTCCAGGCATTGAGAATGTGATTCAACCGGGCAGGGGCAAGTACCGGAATTCACAAGCAGGGGCACATGGCCAAGGAAGCGCGCGGCGATTTCTATCCGGTACCTATCGTCGACCAGAATACGCGACCGGGTGCAGTTGCCCGACTCATCGTCTTCATCGTCGTCTTGACGGGCGCCGCGATCGTCTTCGGCCTGTTCCGCGAGCGTCTTGGCGATCCGTTCCTGCTTGGAATGCTTGGCGTGCTGGCAATGATCGGCGTCGGCTTCCTGTTCGCCACCGCGATCGGCTTCGTGCAGGTCACGCCGCGTTCGACAAACGACGAACTGTCGAAAGCCTTCGTCGATTCTATGTCGCAGGGCCTTCTGGTGACCGACACCAAAGGCCGTGTCGTCTACGCCAATCGTGCCTATGCCGATATGACCGGGGCTGCGTCCGCGGCGGATCTCAAGACCGTCGAAGGATTGCTCTCCGATGTTCCCGAGGCCTCGGTGACCATATACCGGCTGGCATCCGGCCTGCGCGACGGCCAGTCCGGCGACGGAGAGTTTCGGCTTGCGCAATCCATTCGCCCCGGCGCCGAGCCGGGCGCGCGCTGGTATCGGGCACGGGCTCGCGCCTTCAGCGTGCCGGGCCAGCGGCTGCCTTTGCTCGCTTGGCAACTTGCCGACGTCTCGCAGGAGAGGGCCGAGCAGGAGCGGTTCTTCCTCGATCTGCAAAAGGCCATCGATCATCTCGACCATGCGCCGGCCGGCTTCTTTTCGGCCGACCAGGAGGGCCGCGTCACCTACATCAACGCCACGCTTGCGGAGTGGCTGGGCATCGACCTGACGAGCTTCACGCCCGGCGCCGTCACGCTTCCGGAGATCGTGGCCGGCGACGGTATGGCGCTGGTCCGCTCGGTCAAGGCCGATCCCGGCACCACACGCAACGCTGTCATCGATCTCGATCTGACGACAATGACCGGCGAGGCGCTGCCCGTGCGTTTCATGCATCGCGTTTCGGCCAGCCGCGAGGGCGTCAATGGTCCGACCCGCACCATCGTGCTCAACCGGACGCAAGGCGAGGATGCGTCCGCCGATCTTCGCGCCTCGGAGATCCGTTTCACCCGGTTTTTCAATTCGACGCCGATGGCGATCGCGGGCGTTGACCAGAGCGGGCGCATCCTGCGCACCAACGCGCCGTTCCTGTCGCTGTTTTCCTCCGTTGTCGATCGCGATGCCGTCGACCGCCGCGTTCGGCTCGATACGGTGGTCCATGAGCGCGACCGGCCCGCCTTTGCCGCGGCATTCGAAAGGGCCAGGCAGCGGCAGGCCGACATCGAGCCCATCGATACGTTGCTGCCCGGCAATGAGGAGCGGCACATACGCTTTTACGTCAACGCGGTCGCCGACGGTACGGGCGGCGAGGGCGCCGAAGAATCGGCCATCGTCTACGCCGTCGAGACCACCGAGCAGAAGGCGCTCGAGGGCCAGATGGCGCAAAGCCAGAAGATGCAGGCGGTCGGCCAGCTTGCCGGCGGCATCGCGCACGACTTCAACAATGTGCTGACCGCCATCATCATGGCTTCGGATCTCTTGCTGACCAACCACCGCCCGTCGGATCCGTCCTTCCCGGACATCATGAACATCAAGCAGAACGCCAACCGGGCGGCCTCGCTGGTGCGGCAGCTGCTGGCCTTTTCGCGCAAGCAGACGCTCAGGCCGGAAGTGCTCAACCTGACCGATGTGCTTGCCGATCTCAGGATGCTGCTGGCCCGCCTGGTCGGCAACGACATCAAGCTGAAGGTTGATCATGGCCGCGACCTGTGGCCGGTCAAGGTCGACATCGGGCAATTCGAGCAGGTGGTGGTCAATCTGGCGGTCAATGCGCGCGACGCAATGCCGACGGGCGGCGAGCTCACCGTGCGCACCAGGAACGTGGCGGCGGAGGAGAGCAAGAGCTTTTCCTACCGTGAGCTGGCGCCGGCCGACTATGTGGTGGTCGAAGTGGAAGACACGGGCAGCGGCATCGCGCCCGATGTGCTGAAGAAGATTTTCGAACCTTTCTTCACCACCAAGGAGGTCGGCAAGGGCACCGGCCTCGGCCTGTCGATGGTCTATGGCATCATCAAGCAGACGGGCGGCTTCATCTTCTGCGATTCCGAAGTCGGCAAGGGGTCGGTGTTCCGCATCTTCCTGCCGCGTCACATTGCTGAGGCGAAAAAGGCAGGCGAGGCCGGCGAGGCGCCGGTAACATCCGCCAAGATCGCCGAATCGGCGAAGGATTTGTCGGGCTCTGCCACGGTGCTGCTGGTCGAGGACGAGGATGCCGTGCGCATGGGCGGCATGCGGGCGCTGACGTCGCGCGGCTATACCGTCCACGAAGCGTCCTCGGGCGTCGAGGCGCTGGAAGTCTTCGAGGCGCTTGGCGGCAAGGTCGACATCGTCGTTTCCGACGTGGTGATGCCGGAAATGGACGGGCCGACGCTGCTTGGCGAATTGCGCAAGCGGCAGCCCGACATCAAATTCGTCTTCGTTTCGGGCTATGCCGAGGACGCATTCGCCAGGAACCTGCCGGCAGACGCGCATTTCGGTTTCCTGCCCAAGCCGTTTTCCCTCAAGCAACTGGCCACGATCGTGAAGGACGTGCTCGAGTCCTGAGCGTGTCATCCAAAAAGTAAGGCGCATGGCCTGAATGTGATCGAGTTCACAGACGCCCGTGCCGTGCCTTTTACAGGTGGCGGCGCCGGAGAACGAGCCGTCCGTTCATAACCAGTGAGGTCCGGCCACTGGAGCCTCGCAATCAACCGCTTGCGCATCGACGCCAGCCTGCCATGATTGCGATGATAACGCGGCGGGGAATTGGGGTAGATGCCGTGACGCCGCACAACGAGGCAGGCAAGGGCGATTATGCCGAAACGGTGCTGTTGCCGGGTGACCCGCAGCGCGCCGAATGGATGGCTGAGACCTTTCTCGAGGCGCCGCGCTGCGTCAACCGACGCAGAGGCGCCCTCGGCTTCACCGGTCTTTTCCGGGGCAGACCGGTCAGCATCCAGTCGACGGGAATCGGTGTCTCGTCCTTCCTGATCTACGCACACGAATTGCTGGACTTCCATCGCGTCAAGACGCTGATCCGCACCGGCACCTGTGGCGCCCTGACCGCCGAGGTCGGGCTGCGCAGCCTGGTGATCTCGCAATCGGTTCGCGGGGAAAGTGCGGGAAGCGGCCAGGTCTACGGGCTCTACGATGCCGCCGCCGGTCCCGATCCGGCGCTGCTTGCCCGTGCTCTGGCCAGGGCCGGTGAACTCGGCATCGAACATTATGCCGGGCTGACGGCCTGCAGCGATCTATTCTATCATCCCGAGGGGCGTGCCCGCTTTGCCAAAGTGCAGGCTGAGGGCGCGCTTGCCGTCGACATGGAAACCAGCGCGCTCTACCGCATCGCGTCGCATTTCGGCGCCCGGGCGCTGTCGATCCTGTCCGTCGTCGACAATGTGGTGACCGGCGAGCAAACAGACTATTCCGAACGCCAGGCGCTTTTCACCGATATGACCCGGCTGGCGCTCGATGTTGCAAGCGCGTGATCGCGCACGGCAGGGCTTATGGCAGCAATTGCTTGCGAACAGCCGCCACGTCGCCGGATGAGACCGCCGGGGCGTTGTTGCCCCAACTGCCGCGCACGTAAGTCGATACGTCGGCGATCTCCTGATCTTTCAGGCGCCATGCCAGAGAGGGCATGGCAGGCGTCGTCGGCGCGTGCATCGTGTGCACAGCCTGGCTTCCCGCGAACCACCCTTGCTAGCGTTTCAGTATTGCCCTGCGCGACGATCGAGTTGCCGGCAAGGGCCGGGAAAAACCTGGCGATGTGGCGGTTACGGTAAGCATTGCGACCGAGGAGAGGAAAAGACGCCGATCATCCAGACAGGATAGCGGTGGCTCATTTTAGGAACCTCGAAAGCAAGCGGACGCTGGTCTTGATCCGAGGCCTGACCACAGGTTCACTTGCCGGCTGGTCTCGGATCAGTGAAGCGCCGGTCGCGGTCTCCAGTCATGCCGAAGGCTTCTCCGACGGCGTCTGTGGATGCCGGACCGATAGAAACAGCGTCGTGGCGCCAGGCATCAAAGCCATGCGTTTTTCACCGATATGAACGGCTGGCGCTGGAGGTTGCAGCCGAGAGCTATGCCGCTTGCCGTTTGGGTGCCGTCTGCTCTTCCATGCCAGGTCGATGCCCGCGCAAATAGAGAGCGCAGGTGGTGCGCAGCATCGACGCGAAGTTCGGAATCTGGCCATTGATCTCGATGGCCTCGTCATAGAGCTTCGAGATGAATTTCGGCGTTGTCAAACCCTGGCTGTCGGCGATCTCGTCGAGCAGTGCCCAGAACGTTGCCTCGAGCTGGATGCTTGTCGAGTGTCCGTCTATCCGGATCGACCGGTTGATCTGCCGATAGCCCTCCGGATCCTGTCCGGCGAAGACTCTGCACATCGTTTCCTCCCGTTCTTGTTGGTCTTGGGCGCAATCCGCAGCGATTCGCGCCTTTGGTCACAGCTCGTCCATCGAGTCATCTTCAGCCGAAAAATAGAAAACAGCAATCGGACTTTCGTCCTTGGGAGAATGGTATTGCGCCGGTGGGAGGCAGTGCGTGGTAACCGGCTGCCACCACCTTTTCCCAACGCCGCCCATAATCGCTTCCAGGCATGCAGCAGCGGAGACTGATTTGGCCAAAGCGATCCACACCATGATCCGGGTTCTCGACGAGGCCCGGTCCGTCGATTTCTACCGGAACGCCTTCGGACTGGACGTTGCCGATCGGCTCGATTTCGAGACCTTCACGCTCCTCTATCTCAGCAATGCCGACACCTCGTTCGAGCTCGAACTGACCGTCAACAAGGGCCGGCAGGAGCCTTATGCGCTTGGCGACGGCTATGGCCATTTCGCGGTTTCGGTCGCCGATCTGGACAGCGAGCACGACCGGCTCGGCGCGCTCGGGCTCGCCCCGAAGAAGATCGTCGAGTTCAACCGCGACGGCACGCTGCTCGCGCGCTTTTTCTTCATCGAGGATCCCGACGGCTACAAGATCGAGGTCCTGCAGCGCAGCGGGCGCTTCAAATAGGAGAGATCACGGCCGCGCCGGCCAGCGCGGCGCCAGCAACGGCACCCCTCGGGTGCAGATAGCAAGCAAGGGAGGAACAAATGGTCACGATCTACGAGAGGAAGCTGGGCTCTGAGGGGAAACCCGGGCTATCGCGCCGCGAGCTTCTGAAACGCGGCGGAGCAAGCGCATTGCTGGTGATTTCAGGCAGTGCCGTCATCAGCCCGGAACATGCCTGGGGCCTGGAGACGTCCACGCTCAAGCCGGAAACCATGGCGACCTTGATCCAGATGGCGCGAGACATCTACCCGCACGACCAGGTGCCCGACAAATATTACGCGATCGCCGTCAAGGCGCATGACGAGCAGGCCGGGAAGGACCCTGCCCACAAGGATCTCGTCGAAAAGGGCATTGCCGATCTCGACAGCAAATCGGGCAAGGACGGCTACACCGGTCTCGGCTGGGAGGAGCAGCGCGTCGCCGTGCTCAAGCAGATCGAAAGCACGCCGTTCTTCCAGGCGGTCCGCGGCGGGCTGGTCGTCGGCCTCTACAACCAGAAGGAGGTCTGGCCGATCTTCGGCTACGAGGGCGAATCCTATTCCAAGGGCGGCTATATCGCGCGCGGTTTCGACGACATCGAGTGGCTCTGAGCCCCGTTCGTCCTCAATCGCATCGGACAGACATCATGGGAGGAAACCATGGCAGCATCATTTGATCTCAAGAACGATGGCGTGGTCGTCATCATCGGTTCGGGCGCCGGCGGCGGCACGCTCGGCAACGAACTCGCCCAAAAGGGTGTCGATGTCGTCATCCTCGAGGCGGGCGCCCGCCACGAATATGAGGACTTCATCAACGATGAGTGGGACTCTTTTGCCCAACTCGCCTGGACGGACAAGCGCACAACCTCTGGCGACTGGCGTGTAGCGAAGGACTTCCCCAATTTGCCGGCCTGGATCGTCAAGTCGGTCGGCGGCTCGACGACGCATTGGGCAGGCGCCTCGCTGCGCTTCCAGGAGCATGAATTCAAGACGCTTTCGACCTACGGAAAGCTGGAAGGCGCGAACTTGCTCGACTGGCCGATCACGCTGGCCGAGATGGAGCCCTACTACGCCAAGGCCGAAGCCAAGATGGGCGTCACCGGCACCAATGATTGGCCGAGGCTGCCGGGCAACAACAACTTCAAGGTGCTGAAGGCCGGCGCCGACAAGCTCGGCTACAAGGAGTGCCACACCGGCAACATGGCGATAAACTCGGTCGACCGCGACGACCGCATGTCCTGCCAGCAGACCGGCTTCTGCTTCCAGGGTTGCAAATGGGGAGCCAAATGGTCGACGCTCTATGCCGAGATCCCCAAGGGCGAGGCGACCGGCCATCTCGAGGTCAGGCCGAATGCCATGGCGATCAAGATCAACCACGATGCGTCAGGCAAGGTCACCGGTGTCGTCTACGCCGACAAGGACGGCAAGCTGCAGGAGCAGAAGGCGCGTATCGTCGCCGTCGCCGGCAATTCGATCGAAAGCCCGCGTCTGCTGCTCAATTCGGCGTCGAGCCAATTTCCTGACGGCCTCGCCAATTCGTCGGGGCAGGTGGGCAAGAACTACATGCGCCACACCACCGGTTCGGTCTATGCCATCTTCGACAAGCCGGTGCACATGTATCGCGGCACCACCATGGCCGGGATCATCCGCGACGAGGCGCGGCATGATCCATCGCGCGGCTTCGTCGGCGGCTACGAGTTCGAGACGCTGGCGCTAGGCCTGCCATTCATGGCGGCCTTTCTCGATCCCGGCGGCTGGGGACGCTCCTTCACCACGGCGCTCGACCATTACGACCACATGGCCGGCCTGTGGATCGTCGGCGAGGACATGCCGCGCGCGGAAAACCGCATCACGCTGCATCCCGACACCAAGGACGATCACGGCATGCCGGTGGCGGACGTGCATTTCGACGACCACGCCAACGACACGGCGATGCGCAACCACGCCTACAAGCAGGGTTCGGCGCTCTACGCGGCGGTCGGCGCGACCCGCACGTTCCCGACGCCGCCCTATCCGTCGACCCACAATCTCGGCACCAACCGGATGAGCGCGAAGGCGGTCGACGGCGTCGTCAACAAGCATGGCCAGGCACACGAAATCAAGAACCTGTTCGTGTCGGACGGGAGCCAGTTCACCACCGGCGGCGCGGAGAATCCGACGCTGACGATCGTGTCGCTGGCCATCCGCCAGGCTGAGTACATCGCCGGACAGATGTCGGCGAAGAGCATCTAGCTCGTAGCATCCTCCCGATTGCGCTGGCGCGGAACCCCCAGGTTCCGCGTCTTTTTGTTTCTCGGTCCCTAATCGCCAAAACTATGCGCCGACCGGCTGCCCATCCTTGCGGCGGATGGCGACCACCGACGGCCGCGGTGGCTGACCATCCGTGAAGTCGGGCCACAGCGTCGCGGCCTTGTCGAGCGTCTCGGCGTCCTCGGCCGGATGCTGGACCGACAGGAACAGTGTCGTGCCGTCCGGCGTGAAGCAGGGGCCGGTTGCCTCTGCGCCATGCGGGCAGGTGAAGAGCAGCTTCGGCAAGCCGCGCGCGGCGCCCTCGGTGTCGACGCCATAGACGCCGTCCGGCAGGTCGAAATCATTGGCGCCATCGGTCGCCACCCAGAGCCGGCCGGCCGGGTCGAAGGTGATGTTGTCGGGGCACACGAACCAGCCATTGTCCGACGTGTCGGGATGGAAGGTGGCGCCGACCGCAGCCTCCTTCGGATTGCCGCAGAGCACGAACAGATCCCATTGGTATTTCTCGGCCGTATGGTCGGCCTCAGTGCCGCGGCCGCCGGGCGGGATCAGCTCGACGATGTGGCCCCAGAGGTTTTCCGGCCGCGTGTTCGCCGGGTTGACCTTCGACTGGTCGCGTTTCTTGTTCTTGGTCATCACCGCATAGACGCGGCCGGTGACCGGATTGGTCTCGATGTCCTCCGGCCGGTCCATCGGCGTCGCGCCCAGCGCGTCGGCGGCAAAACGGGTCTTGAGCAGCACCTCGGCCTGGTCGGCGAAACCGTTCTCGGCGGTGAGCTTGCCCTGGCCGTGCACCAGCGGCAGCCAAATCATCGTGCCGTCGGCATCGAAACGCGCCACCGACAGCACGCCATCGTCGAGCAGATCCTTGCCGGAAGCCGGGTTCGCCGGGTCGTGGGCCTTGCTGGAGACGAAGCGATAAATGTATTCGAAATAGTCGTCGTCGCCCATATAGACGACAATGCGGCCGTCCTTGTTGACGACGACGGTCGAGGCTTCATGCGACATGCGGCCGAGCGCGGTGCGCTTCACCGGCGTCGACTGGGGATCGTAGGGATCGATCTCGACCACCCAGTCGAAGCGGTTTGCCTCGTTGGGCTCCTTGTCGAGGTCGAACCGGTCATGGAAGCGGGCACGGCCGTAGATGTCGGAGCCATCGAAAGCATAGCGAGCGAGTATGTCTGATATCGGCGCCTTCTTCGGATCGCCGCCGAAAATATCGGAAACGCCTTCCTCGCAGGTGAGCACCGTTCCCCATGGGGTGAAGCCGCCGCTGCAATTGTAGCTGGTGCCGAAAACCTTGGCGCCGGTAGCGTCGGCCGAGGTCTTCATCAGCGCATGGCCGGCAGCGGGGCCGGAGAGGGTCATTTCCGTGGTCGCCGTGATGCGGCGGTTGAGCGGGCTGTCCTCGACGATCGCCCATTTGCCGTCCTTCAGCATCACTTCGACGATCGAATGGCCCATCGCGGCCATGCCGAGATCGACCTGCTCCTTGTTCATCGTCTTGCCGGCATCGTCCTCGGTCATGCCCGGAAACATCACGTTGGGAGAGATGTATTCGTTGTTGACGCAGAGCAGGCCGTGGTCGGAATTGACCGTGCCCTTCGGCAGCGGCATGAAGGCGATGAAGTCGCAATTATAGCCGAAGCGTTTCTCCTGCTCTTCGGCGGCTGCCTTGTTGCCGTCGAATTCCGGCAGGCCGGTCGCCAGCGCGTCGCCCCAGCGCGCGACGATCGTCGTCTCGTAGCCTTCGGCGGCGGCATGGGTCTTGTCGTAGACACGCTTCAGCTCGGGAAAGCCGAGCGTCGAGAGTGCGGCCGCGGCATGCGTTTCACCGGCAAACAGCGAGCCGACGAAGCTGCCGCCGGCAATCAGCGCACCGGATGCAAGGCTGCCCTTGAGCATTTCGCGGCGCGAGACGCGGGCGGCGATGATGTCGCGAATGACGGGGGAGGATGATGACGGTGCGTTGGCCATGGTGTCTGCCTCTCTGGGTGGATGTGACGGCGCACCGCTGCCTAGTCTGTTTCGGCAACACCCCGATGACATGAGAGGGAAGACCTTTCGCCGCGACGGTGCGGCAACGTGGCGCCGGGCGCGCCGTCGCTCAACTCTTTGTGCAGGTCGAGGCGGTGAAGGCGCCGTCGGGCTGCCTCATGATGATGTCGAAGGACGGGCTGGTCTGCCCGTCCAAAGTGGCCTGGGTGAGCGAGATCGAGTTGCCGCCGCTGGTATAGCCGCCCAGTGGACCAAGCCAGGTGATCTCACCATTGGCGTCCATCTGATAATTATAGCCCTGCCAAGCGGTGCCGAACATGACCGGGCCGCTATAGAGGTTGCCCTTGATGGTGATGTCGCCGAGGTTGAGGAACATGCCAAGCAGATAGACTTCGCAGTGATAGGTGCCGTCAGGCATTTTGCCGTCGCTGAAGTCGGCGCGCGCGCCGCCGGTGGCTGCAAGCACAAGCGTAATGCTGAAAACGCAAGAGATCCTGGAAGCCATGATGTCGCTCTGTTCGAGGCGAACTTGCCCTATTTCACCGCTTCACCGCAACAGCTGTGCCGACCAACTTCGGTGTGTTCGGTGTTGGTCGGCCTAATAAGTAGGCATTTTCTGGATTTGGACAGAATCTAGGCATGACTGCGCAATTTTTTCCCAACAGAGCTTCAATCGGTATCCTTTCATCTTCGGCGGCTAATGTTCCAACAGACTGATAACGTTTGAAAATTTCCGCATTTTCCACCTGACGTCGTCGGTTGGCACGGGGGTTGCATCGCAGTGGTGCAGTGCAGTCAACCAGCTTGGGAGCGTGGAATATGAGGGGTAATTTTTCGACAATAACAAAAATGGTTTCGGCAGGAATGGTTGCGGCGGGTCTGTTGATGTCCGTCCAGGCCAGGGCGGCCGACGACACGATCAAGGTGGGTATTCTCCATTCGCTGTCGGGGACCATGGCGATCTCGGAGACGACGCTGAAGGACGTCATGCTGATGCTCATCGAGCAGCAGAATGCCAAGGGCGGGCTGCTCGGCAAAAAACTCGAGGCGGTCGTCGTCGATCCGGCTTCCAACTGGCCGCTCTTCGCCGAAAAGGCGCGCGAGCTGATCTCCAAGGACAAGGTCGCGGCGGTGTTCGGCGGCTGGACCTCGGTATCGCGCAAGTCCGTGCTGCCGGTATTCTCCGAACTCAACAGCATCCTGTTCTATCCCGTCCAGTATGAGGGCGAAGAGAGCGAGCGCAACGTGTTCTACACAGGCGCCGCGCCGAACCAGCAGGCCATTCCCGCGGTCGACTATCTGATGAGCGAGGACGGCGGTTCGGTTAAGCGCTGGGTGCTTGAAGGCACCGACTATGTCTATCCGCGCACCACCAACAAGATCCTCGAAGCCTATCTGAAGGCCAAGGGCGTCGCCGCCGAAGACATCATGGTCAACTACACGCCGTTCGGCTTCTCCGACTGGCAGACGGAAGTCTCGGCGATCAAGAAATTCGGTTCGGCCGGCAAGAAGACCGCCGTCGTCTCAACGGTCAATGGCGACGCCAACGTGCCGTTCTACAAGGAGCTCGGCAACCAGGGCATCAAGGCCGAGGACATCCCGGTCATGGCATTCTCGGTCGGCGAGGAAGAGCTTGCCGGTCTCGACACGGCGCCGCTGGTCGGCCATCTCGCCGCCTGGAATTATTTCGAGAGCGTCGATACGCCCGAGAACAAGAAGTTCATCGCCGACTGGCAGAAGTTCATCAAGAACGACAAGCGCACCACCAACGACCCGATGGAAGCCCATTATATCGGCTTCAATATGTGGGTGAAGGCGGTAGAGAAGGCCGGCACCACCGATCCGGACAAGGTCATCGACGCGATGATCGGCGTCTCGGTGCCGAACCTGACCGGCGGCTATTCGACCATGATGCCTAACCATCACATCACCAAGCCGGTGCTGATCGGCGAGATCCAGGCCGACGGCCAGTTCGAGACGGTGTCGCAAACGCCGGGCTTGGTGATGGGCGACGAATGGTCCGACTATCTGCCTGACTCCAAGGACCTGATCTCCGATTGGCGCGCGCCACTGTCCTGCGGCAACTTCAACGTCGCCACCGGCAAGTGCGGCGGCAAGGGAACCAACTGATCCTCCCCGGTCTGGACCGGCAGGTCCATGGCCAAGACCGCGAAGCGTCCGGGCGAGTTCCTCCTCCAGTCCGCCCGGACGCAGAATTCCAACTCCTCAGGAATAGCTGAACGGATGATCCTGTTGCGCGCTCTCGGCCTGATGCTGCTGTTTCTGCTGGCAAATCTGTTGCCGGCGAACGCTGCCGAGGCTGATCTGCGCGCGATCATCGCGAAATTTGCCGCAGCCGCGAATTTCTCCGCCACCGAGACCGTGGTGCGCGAGCTTGCCGCCACTGGCGATCCCTTGGTTGAACGCCCGCTTGCAGCACTTGCGGAAGGCGATCTCTACGTCCGCAAGGCCGATTCCCTCGTCTTCGTCGGCAGGGAGGGCGGCGACAGCGTCGAACTCCTCGATCCCCTGAGCGGCGAAAAATCCGGCGAGGCCGCCAAGGGCGATATCACCAAGATCAAGGTCAACAACACGCTGCGCCGCGTCATCCGCGATGCGCTGGGCACGCTGACGCTTCGCGCCAAGGATCCGGCCGTGCGCATCGCCGCCGCCGCCACCATGTTCAAGACGCCCGATGCCGCGAACATCGAACCGCTCGACGCCGCGATCGCCGCGGAAACCGATGCAAACGTCAAGGCGCTGTTCGAGCAGGCGCGCGCCGCGTCGGTTCTCGTTTCCGACCGGCCGGAGGCCGACAAGCTGGCGGCAATCTCCCTGATCGGCGCGCGCGGCGATCGCGATGCGCTCTCGCTGCTCACCTCGGTCGAGGCCAATTCGCAAGGCGCGGTCAAGGACGCGGCGACGGCGGCAAGCGGCAACATCAATTCGACGCTGGCCTTCTGGGATGCCGGGCAGAACATCTGGTACGGCATTTCGCTGGGGTCGGTGCTGCTGCTTGCCGCCATCGGCCTTGCCATCACCTTCGGCGTCATGGGCGTCATCAACATGGCGCATGGCGAAATGGTCATGCTCGGTGCCTACACCACCTTTGTCGTCCAGGAGGTGATCCGCAATTCCTTTCCCGGCCTGTTCGACTGGTCGCTGGTCATCGCGCTGCCGCTCGCCTTCCTCGTCGCGGCTTTGGTCGGCCTTGCCATCGAGCGCGGCGTAATCCGCTTCCTCTACGGCCGGCCACTGGAAACGCTGCTGGCGACATGGGGCGTCTCGCTTATCCTGCAGCAGGCGGTGCGCACCATCTTCGGGCCGACGAACCAGGAGGTCGGCAATCCGTCGTGGATGTCGGGCTCGTTCGATGTCGGCCAGCTTGCGATCACCTGGAACCGCCTCTGGATCCTGGTTTTTTCGCTCTGCGTGTTTGCCCTGTTGCTCTATGTGATGAAGCGCACGCCCTGGGGCCTGCAGATGCGCGCCGTCACCGCCAACCGCCGCATGGCCGCCTCCATGGGCATCAAGACGCCGTGGGTGGACGCGCTGACCTTTGCGCTTGGTTCCGGCATTGCCGGCATTGCCGGTGTCGCGCTCAGCCAGATCGACAATGTCTCGCCCAATCTCGGCCGCGGCTACATCATCGACAGCTTCATGGTCGTCGTCTTCGGCGGCGTCGGCAATCTCTGGGGCACGCTGGTCGGCGCCTTCTCGCTCGGCATCGTCAACAAGTTCCTCGAACCCTATGCCGGCGCCGTGCTCGGCAAGATCGTCGTGCTGGTCCTCATCATCCTGTTCATCCAGAAACGCCCGCGCGGCCTGTTCGCGCTGAAGGGCAGGGCGGTGGAAGCATGATCACGGGACGCTTCTTCGCCGCCGGTGCCGACCGCCGCATCGCCATCACGATCTTCATCCTGCTCGCGGCCGCCATCATCGTGCCGCTGCTTAATCTTGCGGTCTCGCCGGCAAGCGCGTTCTACGTGCCGTCCTATATCGTGGCGCTCACCGGCAAATATCTCTGCTACGCGCTGCTCGCGCTGGCGCTCGATCTGGTCTGGGGCTATTGCGGCATACTCTCGCTCGGCCATGGCGCCTTCTTCGCGCTCGGCGGCTATGCGATGGGCATGTATCTGATGCGCCAGATCGGCTCGCGCGGCGTCTACGGCAATCCGCTGCTGCCGGATTTCATGGTGTTCCTCAACTACAAGGAATTGCCGTGGTTCTGGTACGGCTTCGACCATTTCTGGTTCGCCGCGATCATGGTGCTTGCGGTGCCTGGCCTGCTCGCCTTCGTCTTCGGCTGGTTCGCCTTTCGCAGCCGCGTCACCGGTGTCTATCTGTCGATCATCACCCAGGCGATGACCTATGCGCTGCTGCTCGCCTTTTTCCGCAACGACATGGGTTTTGGCGGCAATAACGGCCTGACCGATTTCAAGGATATTCTGGGCTTCAACGTGCAGGCCGACGCGACGCGCTCGGCCTTGTTCGCGGCCAGCGCCGTCACGCTGGCGCTTGCCGTCTTCGTCACCTGGGCGATCGTCGGCTCCAAATACGGCAAGCTGTTGATGGCGGTGCGCGACGCCGAGAGCCGCACGCGCTTCCTCGGCTGGCGGGCGGAGAACGTCAAGCTGTTCGCCTTCACCGTTTCGGCTGTCATGGCCGGCATCGCCGGGGCGCTCTACGTGCCGCAGGTCGGCATCATCAATCCGGGCGAGTTCGAACCGTCCAATTCGATCGAGGTCGTGGTATGGGCGGCCGTTGGCGGCCGCGGCACGATCGTGGGACCAATTATCGGCGCGCTTCTGGTCAATGCCGGCAAATCCTGGTTTACCGGCGTGCTGCCGGAGTTCTGGCTGTTTGCGCTGGGTGGGCTGTTCGTCGCCGTCACCCTGTTCCTGCCCAAGGGCATTGTCGGCATGTGGGACGCCTGGCGCGGCAATGCCAGGGCGTTGCGGGCAGCCTCGATCGCCGAGGAGGCCGGCACCGATCCCGATGTGCCAGCGCCGCCGAAGATCGTTCGCAGCGCCGCGAGGACGCCGGGCGAATGGTCGACGTCCGGCCCCGAACCGCAGCCGGCGGAGTAGAGCGATGTCGAAGTCGAACACCATCCTCTATCTCGACGGCGTCTCGGTCTCCTTCGACGGCTTTCGCGCCATCAACAATCTGTCGCTGGTGCTCGACAAGGGCGAGATGCGCGCGATCATCGGCCCCAACGGCGCCGGCAAGACGACGATGATGGACATCGTCACCGGCAAGACGCGGCCCGACCAGGGCGAGGTCTTCTTCGACGGCCAGGTCGATCTCACCAAGCACGACGAGGCCGAAATCGCCATGATGGGCGTCGGCCGGAAATTCCAGAAGCCGACTGTCTTCGAAAGCCACACGATCGAGGAGAACCTGATGCTGGCGCTGAAGGGGCCACGCTCGATCTTCCCGGCGCTGTTCCATCGCCGCTCGGTGGCCGAGGCGCGGCAGATCGACGACATCCTCGGCATCATCCGGCTCGGCGACAAGCGCGACGAACTTGCCGCCAATCTGAGCCACGGACAGAAGCAATGGCTCGAGATCGGCATGCTCCTGGCGCAGGACCCGAAGCTGCTGCTGGTCGACGAGCCGGTCGCCGGCATGACCGATGCCGAGACCGAAGAGACGGCGCGGCTGCTCAGGGATATCGCGCGCGACCATTCGGTCATCGTCGTCGAGCACGACATGCATTTCGTGCGCGAGCTCGGCGTCAAGGTCACCTGCCTGCACGAAGGCTCGGTGCTTTCCGAAGGCTCGCTAGATTTCGTTTCGGCCGACGAGCGCGTCGTCGAAGTGTATCTGGGGAGATGATCATGGTCTGGCGGGTTCCGTTCCATCGTTTCGACCTTTCCTTCTTCCGGCGTTGGAGAAAGCGCTGACCATGCTCGAAGTCTCCAACGCCACGCTGCACTACGGCGCCGCCCAGGCACTGCGCGGCGTCTCGCTCAAGGCAGGCGCCGGCAAGATCACCTGCGTGCTCGGCCGCAATGGCGTCGGCAAAACCAGTTTGATGAGATCGATCGTCGGCCACCATCGGCTGACGAGCGGAAGCGTTGCCTTCGAGGGGAAGGCGCTCGACCGGAGCGCGGCGTATGACCGCGCCCGGTCGGGCATCGCATTCGTGCCGCAAGGCAGGGAGATATTTCCGCTGCTCAGCGTGCGGGAAAATCTCGAATCGGGCTTCGCGCCGCTAAAGCGCGCCGACCGCAACATTCCCGGCCATGTCTTCGAGCTGTTTCCGGTGCTCAAGCAGATGCTCGCGCGCCGCGGCGGCGACCTGTCCGGCGGCCAGCAGCAGCAGCTTGCCATTGGCCGGGCACTGGTTATGCGGCCGAAGCTGCTGGTGCTCGACGAGCCGACCGAAGGCATCCAGCCGTCGATCATCAAGGATATCGGCCGCGCCATCCGCTATCTGCGCGACCAGGCCGGCATCGCCGTGCTATTGGTCGAACAATATCTCGATTTCTGCCGGGAATTGGCCGACGAGGTCAACATCATGGACCGTGGCCAGATCGTCCACACCGGCCCGGCGGAAGACCTCGACCGGGCGGATGTCCGGAAATTTCTGACCGTCTAGATTCTTTCTTCGATCCCACCGTTTGCAACCCTGGCGCGCTGAAGATTGCGTGCTAGGCTTTGCCTGGCCTTGGTGAGTCGGCCGCTTTCCGTATCAGTCTCAATCGGCAGATCAGAGGAAGGTGCAAGCCGCGCCATCACGCTTCATGCGAGCGGCTTCCCTCCTGCGGTTTGATTGTTGTTTCAACTTTTCGGGCACCAGGGACAGCCTATGGAACGTTACGTCGAGGACTACCAGAAACGACGGCTCACCGAGCGCGTCGATATCATGACCGCCGTCAACATTCTGAAATCGGAAGGGTATGACCACGACGAACTGATCGCGGAGATCACCAAGGTCTTCTATGTTGATCTCGATACCTACAATGAGATCGTCATGGCGGCATAAGGACCGGCGAACGGTCGCTCGCCGCTAGCTCGCGCGTCGGAATGTCGAGACGCGGTTGCGGCCGCCGCGCTTGGCGGCATAGAGCGCCTTGTCGGCCGCGCTGAGCACCTTGTCGAAGCTCATGCCGTCCTTGCTGCCGAAAGCGAACCCGGCGCTGACCGTACATGACAGGGGACGCGTCTCGGTCTCGACGACGCGCGCGGCGAAGGCGGTACGTATGCGTTCGGCGGCATGCTCCACCGTTTCGGGCAGGGTCCGTTTCAAAACCAGCGCGAATTCCTCTCCACCCATGCGCGCGGCGACATCGGCCGGGCGAAGATTGCCGGTCAGCTCCTCGGCGAACACTTTCAGCACGCGATCGCCCGTGGCATGGCCGAATTCATCATTGATAGCCTTGAAGCCGTCGAGATCGAACACGACCACTGCCGTGAAGGCTCCGATCGGGGCACTGCTGTTGAGATCGAACAGCGCGCGCCGGTTGAGCAGGCCGGTCAGCGGATCGGTCAGTGCATCCAGGCGGTGATACCGGGCCAGGCGCCCCTGGTTGAGCGCCAGCGAAAGGGCGCCGATGCCGGTCATGCTGGCGATGACGATGACGAGGCTGAGATCCTCGGCCCAATTGCTCGGTGCATGTCCGAGCACCAGTCTGCCGTCCCATGCGAGAACCACTGCACACAGCACGAAGGATATGGCGGTGGCTGAGTAGAGCACCGTGAGGCCGATGATCGGGACGGGCGCCTCGGCGCGTCCTTTCCAGTATTCACGGGCCGTCGCGAACAAAAGCAGGGCGGCACAGGAATTCTCGAGCATGAAGCCGAGCCCGTCATAGCCAAGCGCCATGGGCGGCAACGCCACTGCAAGCGAGATGCCGCTGCCGAGGACCGTGAGCGGGATCGGCGATCGGCCTGACGTGAACTGGTAGGCGGCGCCCAGCATCGTCGAGAAACCGACGAGGAGCACGGCGAAACTCGCCATGCCGAGCAGGCGTCCCGGCGCGTCGATATAGTCCCTGTAGATGAAAACGTCGCCGACGATCAGCAACGCGCTGATCGCCCAGGTCAGCAGAAATTTTTCGGTACGGGCTGTCAGCCAGATGCCGAACAACGTCAAACTGAGGCAGGCGGCGGAGAAACCGATTGCCAGCAGAAGTGAGTTGTAGTCGAGCGACATGCCCCTCGTTCCTTGCCGCGACGGCCGCACCTCCGCGACCTGGCTTGACTGGATTCATGCAGCAAGGAGGTATCGATATGGTTACGATGGCGGCGAAGATGCCACGATTCCAAATGCTTCGGCGTGTCAGAGACCGTTTCGAAATTCGCTCGGACGAGTCATATGGTGGTGGTTTCGAGAACCGGAGCGCAGCGGACATTTGGGTCCGTGAGCACCGGAAGCGCAGAAAACGCCATCAGATGGCCGCCAGAGTAGAATTTCCAAACGGTCTCTCAGCCTGTTACCCGCTTCATCAAAGCCATGGCGCCGAACGGGGCGCGAACCTTGCCCTCGGTGATGAAATAGACGAACACGTCGCGTGGCTTGACCGGCGCTTCCGTCTCGGGATCGGCGCGCCGCAGGTCGGTGGGAACCTTGCCTTCCGCCCAGGTCTTGGCCCGCGCGGCCCACTCGTCGAGCCCTTTCGTCGTGTAGCAGTCGGGATTGTCATCGCTGCCGGTCTGCAATCGCGCATAGATGAAATCGCCGGTGACATCGGCAATATCAGGATATTTGGCGTGGTCGGCATAGACGATCGCGACCTTGTACTTGCACGCCAGCGCGGCGAATTCCGGCACGACAAAACTGTCGTTGCGCACCTCGACCGCATGGCGCAGCGCAACGCCGTCCTGCTTTTCCGGCAGCAGCTTGAGAAAGGCTTCGAAATCGTCCGGATCGAATTTTTTCGTCGGCGCGAACTGCCACAGGATCGGCCCGAGCTTGTCGCCAAGTGCCGCGACGCCCGAGCCCAGGAAACGCATCATGGACTCGCCGGCCTCGCCGAGCACGCGGCGGTTGGTGACGAAGCGATTGCCCTTCAGCGAATAGACGAAACCGTCCGGCGCTTCGTTTGCCCATTTGACGAAGGTCGGCTCCTTGAAGCTGGAATAATAGGTGCCGTTGACCTCGATGCTCGGCACCTGCCGGCTGGCGTAGTTGAGCTGCTTGGCCTTCGAGAGCTTGTCCGGATAGAAGGAGGTGTCCCAGGGCTCGAAGGTCCAGCCGCCCATGCCGGCGCGGATTGTTCCATGGCTGCTCATTTTCTTCTCCTCCGAAATGCGATCAGGCCGGGGCTATATCGTTGACGGGCTTTGCCATGTCGACCACCGTCCACCCTGGCCGGTATGGATTGGGCCTGCGACCCGTTTCGTGAAAGCCATAGGCCGTGTAGAGCGCAATGTTCCGCTCCATCCTGGCGTTGGTGTAGAGCCGCACCTCCGGCAGGCCCCACAGCCGTGTCTGCTCGTCGGCGAAGTTGAGCAGCGCGATGCCGAGCTTCTTGCCCTGGAAGGCCGGGGAGACGGCGACGCTGAAGATCATCGCATGATCGGGATGCCGCTCAATGACGATCAACCCCGCCAGTTCATCACCGCTCTCCAGTAGCCAGACCTCGCCGCGTTCGATGCGCGGCGCGTAGTCTTCGGTGACCGGGATCGGCGGCGCGCCAAGCAGGGCGGTGTAGGGCGCATAGGCGGCGGTGGTCAGCGAGACGACAGTTTGGAGATCACTGGCAAGCGCTCTTCTGGTCGTCATTCAAACGCTCCCAACTACTCAATCACTCCGCCGCTTCGCGCTTGCCCCCGGGGCGCCGCTCCAGAAGCTCCTTGAGGAACTGGCCGGTGTAGCTGCGCTTTTCGCGCACGATGTCTTCCGGCGTGCCGGAGGCGACCAGCTCGCCGCCGCCGTCGCCGCCCTCGGGGCCGAGATCGAGCACCCAGTCGGCGGTTTTTATCACTTCGAGATTGTGCTCGATGACGACCACGGTGTTGCCCTGGTCGACCAGTTCGTGCAGCACCTCCAGGAGCTTGGCGACGTCGTGGAAATGCAGGCCGGTGGTCGGCTCGTCGAGGATATAGAGCGTCTTGCCGGTCGCCTTGCGCGACAGTTCCTTGGCGAGTTTTATCCGCTGCGCCTCGCCGCCCGACAGTGTCGTCGCCTGCTGGCCGATATGGATGTAGCCCAGCCCGACCTGCTTCAGCGTCTCCAGCTTGTCGCGCACGCCGGGCACGGCGGCGAAGAAGTCGACGCCTTCCTCGACCGTCATGTCGAGCACGTCGGCGATCGACTTACCCTTGAACAGGACGTCCAGCGTCTCTCTGTTATAGCGCTTGCCGTGGCAGACGTCACAGGTGACGTAGACGTCGGGCAGGAAGTGCATCTCGATCTTGATGACGCCGTCGCCCTGGCAGGCCTCGCAGCGGCCGCCCTTGACGTTGAACGAGAAACGACCGGGCTGATAGCCGCGCGCCTTGGCCTCCGGCAGCCCTGCGAACCAGTCGCGGATCGGCGTGAAGGCGCCGGTATAGGTGGCTGGGTTGGAGCGCGGGGTCCGCCCGATCGGCGACTGGTCGATGTCGATGACCTTGTCGAGGAATTCCAGACCCTCGACGCGGTCGTGGTCGGCCGGATGCTCGCGCGAGCCCATGATGCGGCGCGACGCCGCCTTGAACAGCGTCTCGATCAGGAAGGTCGATTTGCCGCCGCCGGACACGCCGGTGACGGCGGTGAACGTGCCGAGCGGGATTTCGGCCGTGACGTTCTTCAGATTGTTGCCGCGCGCGCCGACGATCTTCAGACGCCGGCTCTTCTTCGCCTCGCGCCGCACCGCGGGCGTTGCCACTTCTAGCTCGCCCGAGAGATATTTTCCGGTGATCGAGGCGGGGCTCGCCATGATCTGCTGCGGCGTTCCCTGCGCGATGACATGGCCGCCATGGATGCCGGCGGCCGGGCCGATGTCGACAACATAGTCGGCATGCAGGATGGCATCCTCGTCATGCTCGACGACGATCACCGTGTTGCCGATGTCGCGCAGATGCTTCAGCGTGTCGAGCAGGCGGGCATTGTCGCGCTGGTGCAGGCCGATCGACGGCTCATCCAGCACATAGAGCACGCCGGTCAGCCCCGAGCCGATCTGCGAGGCCAGCCTGATGCGCTGGCTTTCGCCACCCGAAAGCGTGCCCGAATTGCGCGACAGCGTCAGATAATCGAGCCCGACATCGTTGAGGAAGCGCAGCCGCTCGCGGATTTCCTTGAGCACCCGCACCGCGATCTCGTTCTGCTTGTCGTTGAGCTGGGCAGGCAGTTCAGTGAACCACTGGTCGGCCTTGCGGATCGACTGTTCGGTGACCTCGCCGATGTGTTTGCCGGCGATCTTCACCGCCAGCGCCTCCGGTTTCAACCGGTAGCCATTGCAGGCCGGGCAGGGCGTGGCCGACATGAAGCGCTCGATCTCCTCGCGCATCCAGGCGGATTCGGTTTCCTTCCAGCGCCGCTCGAGATTGGGGATGACGCCTTCGAACGTCTTGGTCGTCTTGTAGGAGCGCAGGCCGTCATCATACTGGAAGGTGATCTCGCGCTCGCCGGTGCCATGCAGGATGGCTTCTCTTGCCTCTTCAGTGAGATCCCTGAACTTGTCGCCAAGCTTGAAGTCATAGGCCTTGCCCAAGGCTTCCAGCGTCTGTGCGTAATAGGGCGAGGTCGACTTCGCCCACGGGCTGACGGCGCCGGCGCGCAGCGAGATATTGTCGTCGGGCACCACCAGGCTGGCGTCGATGGCGCGCTGGCTGCCGAGGCCGTCGCAGGTCGGGCAGGCGCCGAACGGGTTGTTGAAGGAGAACAGCCTCGGCTCGATCTCGGGAATGGTGAAGCCGGAGACCGGGCAGGCGAATTTTTCCGAGAACAGGATGCGCTCATGCGTCTCGTTCTTCGACTTGTTGACTGAATCCTCGCCGGTCTGGCTGGCGTCGAGCGGCCGGTCGGCGAATTCGGCGACCGCCAGTCCTTCGGCGAGCTTCAGCGCCGTTTCGACGGAATCCGCCAGCCGCGTGGCGAGGTCGCCGCGCACGACGATGCGGTCGACGACGACGTCGATGTCATGCTTGTATTTCTTGTCCAGCGCCGGCACGTCTGATATTTCGTAGAAGACGCCGTCGACCTTGACGCGCTGAAAGCCCTTCTTCTGCAGCTCCAGCAATTCCTTGCGGTACTCGCCCTTGCGGCCGCGCACGATGGGCGCAAGGATGAACAGGCGAGTGCCTTCCTCGACCGCCAGCACGCGGTCGACCATCTGCGAAACCGTCTGGCTCTCGATCGGCAGGCCGGTGGCCGGCGAATAGGGAATGCCGACGCGCGCGAACAGCAGCCGCATGTAGTCGTAGATCTCGGTGACGGTGCCGACCGTCGAACGCGGGTTCTTCGACGTGGTCTTCTGCTCGATGGAGATGGCGGGCGACAGGCCGTCGATCTGGTCGACGTCAGGCTTCTGCATCATTTCCAGGAATTGCCTGGCATAGGCCGACAGGCTTTCGACATAGCGGCGCTGGCCCTCGGCATAGATGGTGTCGAAGGCCAGCGACGACTTGCCGGAGCCGGACAGGCCGGTCATGACGATCAGGCTGTCGCGCGGCAGGTCGAGATCGACATTCTTCAGATTGTGTTCGCGCGCCCCGCGAATGGAAAGATATTTATGGTCGGCCATTGCCGGTCGCCGCCTCAGGTCTGGAATCTGCTGGAGTGGCGGGGTCTTCCCGGCCATCCCCTATGTAGGTATTTTCGCCGCCACGTCGAGAGACGCCACAACTCCCGACAGAAGCGTTTAACCGTCTTTCGCGCGAGCCGGCAAGCGGAAAGAACAAAGGCCGAACACGCTCGTGACAAAAGCTGTGGGAATTGACTCTCGCGTAACCTGACCCTCACGTAATCTCCTGGCGATCACATTTTTTGTAACCCGGCTATTGACGGTTGACGTCGCCGACCGAGGGGCGCAGTCTCAAGCAGTCAACGAAGCCGGCCGTCTTTCGATGGCCTCGCCACTTGCAGGCGGCCTGCGAGACGCCGCAGGCTGTGCGATTTGCGCTTCGGAGGACAGAATGTCGCAACGGACACAGGAGCGGAGCATGACGCCACCGGATAGTCCCTTGAGGCTCCAGACCTCGCTGGAGCCACGGCAGGCATAAGTGCTGGGTAGGCGTATGCGCCGCCCGACAAACCGTGATCTGCCGATCCCCAAAAATCAGAGACCACTAGTCGGATCGTCGGCTGAATGCCGCGAAGCATCCGAAATCAAAAGCCGGTAAAACATTCCCGGCGATTTGGATTTGATATCCATAAAAGCCCCGTCCGTTTGCGGAAGCAACGGCGGGGCTGTTCGTTGAGGTGCAGCCTGATCCGTTAGCGCCTGGGCGTGCCGCCCGTCTAACGATTGGATGGCTTGATCGACCCGGCGCCGACATCGATGGTGATGCTACCGGAAATCCTGACATCGGTATTGCCGATCTTGAACTGGCCGTTGCCGCCGGCTGGCAGCGCGTCGTCGGGTTCAGGCTGCGGGGCCGGCCTGGCGATGCGATAGTCGCTGGTCACGCCGGGCAGGGCGCCCTTTTGCGGCGAACTGTCATCGGCAAACGCGTTGCCGGCCAGCAAGCAGGCACCGGCAAGGGCAGCGGCATGGCGCAATGATCTGAATGAACGATTGTTGGTCATTTCGCGGACTATAGTGTCACGCCGCAGGCGAGGCCAGAGCGGCTGCGATCAAATTGCCGCGTGTCAGCGGGCTTGCTTCATGCCGCCTTCTTGCGCGTATCGAAAACATGGTCGACGAGACCCCATGCCTTTGCGTCCTCGGCGGTCATGAAGAAGTCACGGTCGAGCGTGCGCTCGACCTCTTCATAGGTGCGGCCGCAATGATGCGCGTAAAGCTCGGTCATACGCTTCTTGGTGCGCAGGATGCCTTCGGCGTGACGCTGGATATCAGAGGCCTGGCCCTGGAAGCCGCCCAATGGCTGGTGCAGCACGATGCTGGTGTTGGGCAGCGCGATGCGCCGCCCCGGCGTGCCTGCCATCAGCAGGAACGAAGCCATCGAGGCGGCAAAGCCCATGCAGACGGTCGATACCGGGCAGGAGATATATCGCATCGTGTCGTAGATGGCGAAGCCGCTGGTCACCACGCCGCCAGGCGAGTTGATGTAGAGCGAGATCTCCTTGTCGGGATTGTCCGATTCCAGCGACAGAAGCTGGGCGCAGACCAGCGCCGACATGCCATCGTCGATCTGGCCGTTGATGAAGATGATGCGCTCGCGCAGCAGTCGCGAAAAAATGTCGAAGGCGCGTTCGCCGCGGCTCGACTGCTCGATCACCATCGGCACCAGATTGGCAAGCCCGCTCATCTTCTCTCTCCGTTGGTTGTCGTTCAGGCCGCGCGCAACAACAGGCGCGGGGCGTTTGCAGCGACAGGCAGACCGGGCGTGGGGTTACGCGCGCCCAGCGAAAGGCGGCAGCCGCTGCTCGCCATTGTGACCGAGGGGAGGGCAACAATTGCTGCGTGCGCGAACCCGTCATGGACGATACGCAGATGCGTGCCGCCGGAAACCGTGCGGTCGAGCGTGAACGTGACGATACTGTCCATCGGGATGTCCAACGGGCTGTCGAGTGGCTCCTGCCGGACTACGTCCCGGGTCTTGGCCGCTCGCGCCAGGAATAGCGCAGCAGTCGCCCAGGTTCGGCCTCGAGGATTTCGCAGTCGATCCGCGCGTCAGGCCCGGCAAAGGCAAAGCGGCTGCCGATTTCAGGCTCGATGTCATTGGGCATCAGCCAGGCCGCGAGCAGCCTCGGCTCGGTCAGCGCTCGCCAGACTTTCTCCGGCGGGTCCGGAAGCTCGCACTCGAAGGCGAGGGAGTCTGTCGAAGTTTGCACCTGCTTTTCGTCCGTCATTGATCCATGCCCTTCAAAACCGTCTTCAGCCTCTCGATGCGTTCCGGCCAGAATGCGCGGTAGCGCTCGATCCAGCCGAGCAGTGGCTCAAGCCCCTGCGGATCGGCGCGATAATAGGCGTTGCGGCCGGTCCGCCGCTCGGTGACCAGGCCGGCGCCGCGCAGCACCGCAAGATGCTGGGAGACGGCCGGCTGCGACACCGTCATGCCACCGCGCAATTCCGACACGGTCATCTCGCCGGCGGCGAGCCGCTCGTACACGGCGCGGCGTGTCGGGTCGGCAAGGGCGCGAAAAATCTCTGCTTCGATCATGGCAAAAGCATAAGTCGATACTTATTGGTTTGGCAAGTACCGTTTTACTATGCCGCTGGAAGCCAGCGTTTCACCCGTTTAGCCGACCCGTCAAAGGTGGCCTCGAAGATCGAGGATGCGAGCACGGCATAGACGTAAAGCGTATCGGAGCCGACATTTCGAAAGCCGTGCTTCCTGAAGGCGGGAACAAGGAGTGACTGTCCAGCCGTCAGGCCGTTATATTCTTCGTCGATCCACATCTCGGCATTGCCGGTGATGACGGTAAGCACTTCCTCGACCGGGTGCCAATGCGTCGGGGCACCCGCCGCAGGCTCCACCCTTTGCTCGAACAGGCAAAGCTGAGCGGCGCCATTGCGGGCCGAGACAAGCATCCGGGTTTGTACTCCCGCTCGCCATTCTTCCCAAGGCTGGTCCCCATGCGCGAGCGTTTTCATTGCTTGCCCCTTCTTTGACCTTGCTCCGGATGTCGTGGAAATTCCAGGCCAGGATACTACTTGTTGCTGACAACTATTGACAGCGCAGGCTCGTCAACATAGAACGAAAAGAGAACAAAAACCTTGTGGGAAAAGGCAGCCACGGCAGGCGGGGATTGTCCGCAGCCTGTAAGGTGCGTGCGACAGAAAATTGGTTTCGGATGAGCGCGGAGAAGTATGATGGCGGGTAGCGTCAACAAGGTCATTCTGGTCGGCAATCTCGGTGCGGATCCTGAAATCCGCCGCCTGAATTCCGGTGACCCGGTCGTCAACATCCGCATCGCCACGTCGGAAAGCTGGCGCGACAAGAATTCCGGCGAGCGCAAGGAAAAGACCGAGTGGCACAACGTCGTTATCTTCAATGACCAGATCGCCAAGGTGGCGGAGCAGTATCTGAAGAAGGGCATGAAGGTCTATGTCGAGGGCCAGCTGCAGACGCGCAAATGGCAGGACCAGACCGGCAATGACCGCTACACGACCGAAATCGTACTGCAGAAATTCCGTGGCGAATTGCAGATGCTCGACGCGCGCGGCGAAGGCGGCGGCCAGGTCGGCAGCCATGCCGGCGGTGGCAACAGCCGCGGTTCCGATTTTGGCCAGTCGAGCCCGGGCGAGAACTTCAACCGTGGTGGCAACAAGGGCGGCGGCGGTGGTTCGTCACGCGAATTGGACGACGAAATCCCGTTCTGAGTGAATACCAGGGGGCATTTGAGGCGAGATGTCTCTCGAACCGCTGCTATCCGCGCGCCCTCCCATTCCGTGGCATGCCTTTGCGGCTTTTGCCGCGCTGGCGATAGGCGGAGCGCAGTTGGCGTTGCCGAAAGGCACGCCGCGCCACCGTGTGTTCGGCTATGTCTGGGCGGCGCTGATGCTGCTCATCGCCATCTCGAGTTTCTGGATCCAGGAGATTCGCCTGATCGGTCCGTTCAGCCCGATCCATCTCCTGTCGATCCTGGTGCTGGCAGCCGTGCCGCTGGCGGTGTGGCATGCGCACAGCCACAAAGTCACCGCGCATCGCGGCGCCTTGATCAAGCTCTATGTTTTCGCACTGATCGGCGCCGGGCATCTTCACGCTGCTGCCCGGCCGGATCATGCACGCGGTCGTGTTCGGTCAGTAGGGTGGCCTTGCAAGGAAGAATAAAGTGAAAGCACGCGTCAAATGGGTCGAGGACCGTACCTTCGTCGGCGAGTCCGGCAGTGGTCACAAGGTGGTGCTCGGAACCGCGCATGGGCCGGAGGGCAGAACGCCGGGACCGAGTCCGATGGAACTGGTGCTGATCGGCACTGGCGGCTGCTCGGCCTATGATGTGGTCCATATCCTCGAAAAGGGCCGCGAGGCGGTCGAGGACTGCGTGGTCGAACTCGACTGCGACCGGGCGGAAACCGAGCCCCGAGTGTTCACCCGCATCCACATGCGTTTCACCGTCAAGGGCCAGGCGCTTTCGCGCGACAAGGTGCAGCGGGCGATCAACCTGTCGATCGAAAAGTACTGCTCGGCCTCGGCAATGCTGGCCAAGACGGCGACCATCACTTACGATTTTGAAGTCATCGACACGACAGGAAAGTAGGGGGAATAGAGTTCACCCCGCCATCAGCGCCTTGATGCCGTCGGCGACGAACTGCACGGCAAGTGCCGCCAGGATGACGCCGAGCAGCCGGGTCAGGATCGACCGGCCGGTCTGGCCGAGGATGCGGTCGATGCGCTCGGCCAGCACGAACACCAGATAGGTGATGGCCAGGCAGACGAAGATGATGGCGACCAGCGCCGCCTGCGCGGCGAAGCCTTGGAACGAGCCGGACAGCAGGACAGTCGCGGAAATCGCGCCCGGACCGGCGATCAGCGGGATCGCCAGTGGAAAGGCGGCGATGTTGTGGATCATGTCCTTGGTGATGGCGACGTCGCCGATCTTCTCCTTGCGGTCCTGCCGCCGCTCGAACACCATTTCGAAAGCGATGAAGAACAACAGAAATCCGCCGGCGACGCGGAAGGCCGGCAGGGTGATGCCGAACACCGACAGGATCGACGCGCCGGCGACCGCAAACAGCGCCATCACCAGGAAGCCGATGATCGAGGCGCGGACAGAGACCTGCTGACGCTCCTCGCGGTTCATGCCGCGTGTCACGGCGAGGAAAAGCGGCGCCAGCCCGGGCGGGTCGATGGTCACCAGGATGGTGACGAAGGCATTGAACAGGCTGTCGAAGCTCGGCATCTCTGACCCCTCCCGCCGGGCGACGCCCGAACCCTGCAATTGGTAGAGCAAAGCAGGGGCGGTGGAAACTGCCGTGGCAGGCGGATCGCGTGCCAAGCGCTTTGATGCTGGCGGGACAGCACCCCCCTCTGGCCTGCCGGCCATCTCCCCCGCAAGGAGGGAGATTGGCTGCTCCGCCGGCCGCGCCATACTTGCAGTCCCAAACCGTGTGACCGCCACGCTTGTAAGCTTCCATCCAGATAATTTACACTGGATGCGCCC
>NZ_CAUM01000114.1 GCF_000350085.1 Mesorhizobium metallidurans STM 2683 | reverse complement strand
TCCAAGCAGTTTCGACTCGCTTTCCCGCATGTTAAGGGATCGATGCGCGTTGCAGCCCGTCGAATGCAGCGTCATTGGATCGATTCATGTCCCTGCCGCCGCTTTCGCCCGAACAGCTCGCCAAGCCACGGCATTTCGAGCTACGCATGAGCTTGATCTTCTTCACGCTTTTCGTGCCGCTCGGCACGCATTTGCCTTACTTTCCGCTGTGGCTGCAGGCGAAGGGTTTTCATGCTGAGCAAATAGCGGTGATTCTCGCCGCGCCGATGTTCCTGCGCGTGGCGACGACGCCGTTGCTTACCGCGCTCGCCGACCGGGCGAAGGACCGCGCCAATGTCTATATCGTGCTGGTCGCCGCATCGCTGGTGCTCGCCGCCGGCTATTTCCTGCCGCCGACCTACGCCATGGTGCTCGCCGTGTCGCTGGCGCTCGCCGTCGTCTGGACACCGCATTCGCCGATCGCCGATTCGCTGGCGCTGTCTGGTGTGCGCCGCTTCGGCTCGAATTACGCAAGCATGCGCAAATGGGGATCGATCTCCTATCTCTGTGCCAATCTTGCGGGCGGCTTCATCCTGTCGGCGACCAGCGCCGAGGCTGTCCCCGTGATCATCTTCGTGGCGTTTGCCGCAGCCCTTGCCGCCGGACTGATTGCGCCGCGGCTCGGTCGTCCCCGACGCGCCTCGCCGCTGTCAGCCAGCGATATCCAGCAATCGGCGCCGAAGCTTCTCAATGCGTATTTTCTGTATTTCTCCATCGGGGTCGGCATCATCACCGCCAGCCATGCGTTTCTCTACGGCTTCGTGTCGATCTACTGGAAATCGATCGGCATCAGCGATTCGGTTGTCGGGCTGCTTTGGGGATGGGGCGTGGTGGCCGAGATCGGCATGTTCATGGTCTTCACCCGTGTCTTCGGCTCATTCTCCGTCGTGTCGATCATGGTGATGGCTGGGATCGGCTCGATCGTGCGCTGGATCGCCTTCCCGCTGATCTGGCCGCTCGGTCTCGGCGTCGCCGGATTTTTCGCCGTCCAGACGCTGCATGCGATTTCGGTGGCGCTGGTGCTGATCGGCCTGCAGAAGATGATCGGAGAAACAGTCGCGGAGGAACGAACCGGGGCCGCGCAAGGCATCGCTTATTTCTCCAACGGCTTTTTCACGGCCGTGGTGACGCTTCTTTCCGGCCCGCTATACGACCGTTTCGGCGTGGACGGCTTTTTTGCCATGATCCCGATCGCCCTGATCGGGCTGGCGCTGATCGGACTTGCGGCGCGTTCAGCCCCACAGCGCCGGATCGGGGGGTGATACCAGCGATCCCTGGTACAAAAGACCGGGAACGCGGTCGCGGGCAAGCAGCAGCGGACCGTCGAGATCGACGAAATCGGCATCCTGGGCGAGCAACACGGCCGGCGCCATGGCGAGCGACGTGCCGACCATGCAGCCGACCATGACGCCGAAACCCAGTTCGCGGGCGCGGTCGCGAAGGGCGAGGGCTGCCGTCAATCCGCCCGCCTTGTCGAGTTTGATGTTGACGGCATCGTAGAGGCCGGCGAGCGAGGCGAGATCCTTCGCCTCGTGCACGCTTTCGTCGGCACAGATCGGCACCGGATGCGCGATGTGGCCAAGGATGCCGTCACGACCCGCGGGCAGCGGCTGTTCGATCAGCGCGATGCCTTGCTCGGCGGCAAAAGCGAGGTTTGCGGCGATATTGTCGTCGCTCCAGCCCTCATTGGCATCAAGGATGATGCGGCTCGCCGGCGCCGCCTCCCTGACCGCACGGATACGGGCAATATCGTCGTCGCCGCCGATCTTGACCTTGAGCAGCGGCCGGGCGGCGTTGGCGCGGGCCTGCGCGGCCATCGCTCCCGGCTCGCCTAGCGACAGCGTGTAGGCCGTCTCCAGCGATCGCAACGGAACCGCGTCTATTGCGTGCGCCACCGATGTTCCGCTGATCTTTGCTTCGAGGTCCCAGAGGGCGCAGTCGATGGCATTGCGTGCAGCACCTGCCGGCATGGCGTCGAGCAGTGCGGCGCGGTCGATGCCGTCCGCAATCCGTTCCCTCATGGCCTCGATCGCGGTGCGGACGCCATCCATGGTTTCGCCGTAGTGCTTGTAGGGGACGCATTCGCCGCGCCCGGCACGGCTGCCTTGGCTGATCGTGCAAATGATCACCTCGGCCTCGGTCTTCGAGCCGCGCGAAATGGTGAAGGTGCCGGCTATGGGAAAGCGCTCGGCCTCGACCGAAATGACACGCGCCATATTTTTATGCTCCGGCTATGTGACAACAGCTTGTCGGCAAATCGACAGGTCGACCCCGTCAGGCTAAACAGGACGCCATGTTGACCACCCGCAAACGTTTCGCAAGCGGCGCCCCCAGCGAGGCCGACCACCGGCCGCGCGTTGAGGTTGGGGGAGAGGGCGATGTTCTGCGCTGCGCCTTCACCGGTAACTGGACGACGCGCACCGTGGCACTGATCGATGCCGAGATGCGCAAGATCGAGAAACGCAGCGGTTTCAAGACGCTTACGCTCGACCTCTCCCATATCGAGAAGATGGACACCGCCGGCGCCTGGCTGATCGACCGTCTGGCCAGCGTCTTTGAAAAGAAGGGTATCGAGATCAACCTGCAGGGGCAAAGCGAAATCGCCTCGATCCTGCTTGGGGCCGTTAGTGACGCTGTTCGTCGCGAGCCCGAGTCGGGCAATGCAGGTCCCCCGAACATCATCATCCGTATGCTGGAGGCAATTGGCCGTCGCGTCTACGAGATGCGCGACGATTTCCTGGCCTCGATGAACATTCTTGGCGCCACGATACAAGGCTCGCAGATGAAGCTTGGCCGCGGCCATGCGGTCAATCCGGCGGCGATCTTCAACCAGATCGATCGCATGGGCGTCGGCGCCATACCGGTGGTGGTGCTGATGTCGGCCATCGTCGGTGCGATCGTCGCCCAGCAGGGCGCCTATCAGCTCAGCTACTTTGGTGCCGACATCTTTGTCGTCGACCTAGTCGGGGTGCTGATCTTGCGCGAGCTAGGCGTGCTGATGACCGCGATCATGATCGCCGGCCGTTCGGGCAGCGCCATCACCGCTGAAATCGGCTCTATGAAGATGCGCGAAGAGGTCGACGCGCTGAAGGTCATCGGGCTCAATCCGATCGGCGTTCTGGTGTTTCCGCGGCTGGTCGCGCTGGTGATCGCACTGCCTTGCCTGACCATCATCGCCAATTTCGCGGCCCTTGGCGGCGGCATCCTGGCCGCATGGCTTTATTCTGACATCGCACCGGCTGCCTTTATCGACCGGCTGCGCGTCGCCATCGATCTCAGCACCATTTTTGCCGGCCTGATCAAGGCGCCGTTCATGGCCATGATCATCGGCACGATCGCCTCCGTCGAAGGCATGAAGGTCGGCGGCAGTGCCGAATCGCTCGGCCAGCATGTGACTGCTTCCGTGGTGAAGTCGATCTTCGTGGTCATCATCCTCGACGGGCTTTTCGCCATGTTCTACGCGGCGATCGAGTTCTGACATGGCGATGCAGGGCAGCGAAGAGGCGACCGGGATTGCGGACGAAGCCGACGAAGACGAGATCGTGCTTTCGGCGCACGACATCACCGTCTCCTTCGGTGACAAGGTCATTCTCGACAAATTGTCGCTCGATATAAGGCGCGGCGAGATTCTTGGCTTTGTCGGCGCTTCAGGCGCCGGCAAGTCGGTTCTGCTGCGCACCATACTCAGCCTGACGCCCAAGCAATCGGGGACGATCAAGCTGTTCGGAGTCGATGTCGAAAAGGCGAGCGAAAGGGAGCGTCTTCGCATCGACATGCGCCTTGGCGTGCTGTTTCAGCACGGCGCGCTGTTTTCCGCGCTCACGGTGCTCGAAAACGTGCAGGTGCCGATGCGCGAATATCTCGACCTGCCGCGAAAGCTGATGGACGAACTGGCGATGCTCAAGGTCGAACTGGTCGGGTTGCCGCCGGACGCGGCACAGAAATTCCCTTCCGAACTTTCCGGCGGCATGATCAAGCGCGCGGCGCTGGCGCGCGCGCTGGCCCTCGATCCCGACATCGTCTTCCTGGACGAGCCGACATCCGGCCTCGACCCGATCAGCGCGGCGGAGTTCGACGAACTGGTCGTCAAGCTGCGCGATACCATGGATCTGACCGTTTATATGGTCACGCACGACCTCGACACGCTGTTCACCGCCTGCGACCGGGTGGCCGTGCTCGGCAAAAAGAAGGTGCTTGTCGAAGGCACGATCGACGACATGCTCAAAAGCGAGGAACCGTGGGTGAAATCCTATTTCCGCGGAAAACGTGCCCGGCAACTTGATCTTGCGGCGCGCGCATAGCCATAAGTGAGGCAATGGAAACGAGAGCCAACTACGTTATTGTCGGCATTTTCACACTGGCCGCGATCCTGGCTGCCTTCGCTTTCGTCTACTGGACGGCCGCCATCGGCGACAGGGGAGAGACGGCGATGCTGCGCGTGCGCATTCCGGGCTCGGCCGCCGGCCTCGGCCGCGGCAGCTTCGTGCTGTTCAACGGCGTCAAGGTCGGTGAGGTCAAGCGCGTCTATATCGACGTCGACAATCCGACCGCCGCCATCGCCGACGCAGAAATCGGCAGGAATACGCCGCTCACAAAGTCGACGCAGGCCGATATCGGGATCGCCAGCCTCGCTGGCCAGGCCAGTATCGAGCTCAAGGGCGCCAACCCCAAGGAAGTGAATCTGCTCGACCAGGCCGAAACGGAGGGCAAAATCGCCGAGATCGTCGCCAACCCGTCCGCGGTCACCAACCTCTTGCAAACGGCACAGAACATCTTCACCCGCGCCGACACGGTTCTCACCCAGCTCGAAGGCTTCACCAAGGACGTTCGCGGACCGCTGACGCAGACCGTCAACAATGTGCAGACCTTCTCCGACGCGCTGGCCAAGAACTCCGACGGCATCGACAAGTTCCTCGCCAGCGTCAGTTCGCTGTCGGACGAGTTGAAGGGCGTTTTCGGCAAGCTCGACGGGACGCTGAAGGCGGCCGAGGGGCTGCTCAACGCCGTCGACAAGGACCAGATCAAGAGCATCGTCGCCAATGTCGATACGGTGACCGGCAATCTGAAGGAAACCTCGAAACAGTTCGACACCGTCATCAAGAATGTCGATACGGCGGTGGGGTCGATCAACGACTTCGCCCAAAAGACGCAAGGCACGCTGACCAAGGTCGACGGCGTTCTTGACGGCATCGATCCGGCGCAGGTTCGCACCGCGCTGGCCAACATCCAGAAGGCCAGCGAGAACGCCAACAAGGCTGCCGCCGATATCGCCAAGGTGACCGACAAATTCGCCAACAGGGCCGACGATATCGACGAGACGATCAAGGATGCGCGGCAGCTCGCGCAGCGTCTCAACGATGCTTCGGTGCGTGTCGACGGCATCCTGGCCAAGGTCGACACATTGCTGGGCTCGGGCCAGGCTGACGGGGTGATGGCCGATGCCAGGGACACGCTGAAATCGTTCAAGCAGGTCGCCGACACGCTGAACGCCCGCCTCGGCACCATTACCGACAATCTGGCGCGATTCTCTGGCCAGGGCCTGCAAAACGTCGAGGCGCTGGTCCAGGACAGCCGCCGCTCGATCAACCGTATCGAGGAAGCGGTGACCGATCTCAGCCGCAATCCGCAGCGGATACTTTCAGGGGGAGAAGGCGAGGTTCGACAGTTCGACGGCAGGGCGCGGCGTTGACTTCGGCTTTCCCACCCCGCAAGAACATGAACCACCAATGCAGGTTGATCTTACGATCTGGGGACAACGGGGCCGGGTATTGCGGGGATCGCGTGTGAATTCGGTTTGGGTCAAATCAGGCGTGGTCAAATCGACTGTGGCGTTACTAGCCTTGACCCTTGCCAGTTGCGCGGCCTTGCCGGGCGGCGGGCCGGCTCCGCTCGATACATTCGAGCTCTCGGCGCCGTCGCTTGACGCGCGCAGCCACAGCCGCCGCCAGATCCTCATCGCCCAGCCGTCGGCGCTCAAGGCGCTGGACAGCCAGAACATCGTCATCAGGCCGTCCGATCGGTCGATCCAGTATCTCAAGGGCGCGCAATGGGCCGACCGGCTGCCGCTGATCGTGCAGGCGCGGCTGGCCGAGACATTCCAGCGTTCGGGCAGCTTCGCCGGCGTCGGCAAGCCGGGTGAGGGGCTGGCGATCGATTATCAGGTGATCGTCGAGGTCCGGTCCTTCGAAGTCCGGGTCGATGGTGGCGAACACGCCGAGGTCGACCTGTTCGTGCGGATACTGAACGACCGCAACGGCGAGGTGCGCGCCTCGCAGAGCTTTGCCGCGACCGCGCCCGTTTCGGGAAGCGGCAACCAGGCCTATGTCGGCGCGCTCGACAATGCGTTCGGCGACGCGGCGAAGGACATCGTGCGCTGGACAGACTCGGTGATCTGAACCACATCGAATTGTGGGCGACAGGCATTGGAGACGTCGGCGCCGCCCCTCATTGCCCTGCCCGTCCTCCGCAGCAGCTGCGCTGCAGCTGCGGAGGGTGGACCGGGCATTTCTCCCGTAAAGCGACGGGGAGAAAGATGCCGTCATAGATGGTTTCGCCAATCGCCAACGCTGCAGAATGGGCGCCAAGGTTGCGGCCGGCACCTTCTCCCCGTCACTATACGGGGAGAAGGTGCCGGCAGGGGGATGAGGGGGCGGCGCGGACCGACGATATCCGATGCACCTCACGTCACAAGCTTACTAGCCGGGACAAGCGGGAGCATGTCCGCCTTGTTGTTCGCCCAACGGTCGCTCAATGCAGGCGGCCACTGGCGTGGGCAAGCATGGTGTAGACCTTGCCGGTGTCCGACGTCAGGTAAGTCTGCGCCATAATGTTGTCGCGGTCGTTGCGCGACACGTCCTTGAGCAGCTTTTCGAAATCGTCGCAGTAACGGTCGACGGCGGCGCGGAATTCCGCCTCGGTCTGATATTTGCGACGGATTTCGTCGAAAGTCTGCTGGCCTTTCAGCGTGTAGAGACGCCGCGTGAACACGTCACGCTCGCCGCGCCGATAGCGGTTCCACAATTCGATCGAAGCATCGTGATCGATGGCGCGGGCGATATCGACAGACAGCGAATTGAGCGACTCCATGACATGAAGCGGCGAACGCTGGGCTGGGGCCGGGCGTGGCGTTTCTTGCGGAGCGGCAGGCCTGGCGTCCTCTTCGCGCGATGCCCCGGTCAGGAGATCGCGCACCCAGCCGCCCTGCGGCGTCCGGGCAGCGGGGTCGCGCCGCGTCTCAACCGGGCGCTCCATGTCGAGCGCGCCGCGCAGAGCGGTCCCGCCGGCTCCACCCAACGGCGCCGGAGGTGGACGGCGCTCTGGCGTTGGTGGCGTGGGAGCGCGGCGTGGCGGCTCGGGAGCGCGTGCGACAGGCGCCTGCGGCGCCGGACGCAGGCTGCGTGGCTCAGAGGGGTCGGTGGTGCCGCGGCCGGATTTCGCAACGATATCCGAAAGTTCCTTCAACGCGTTGATCTGCTCGGAAACGGCACGGCGGATGGCCGTGGTCGATTCCTTTGCCTCCTCCGGCATCTCGATGACGCCCTTTTTGAGCTCGGCGCGGGTGAGGTCGAGCTCGCTCTTGATCGAGCCTGCGGTGCGCCGCATCTCCTCGGTTGCGTCGGCGAAGCGCTTGGTTGCCGAATCGACGACCTCGGAAATGGCGGAGCGGATCTTGTTGGCCGATTCCAGCGTCTTGCCTTCCGCGTTCTCCAGCGTCTGGCCGACCAGGTTCTCGAACGAGCGCATCACCTTTTCCAGGTCTTCCGACTTCTTGACCAGGCCGACGGCGAGATCCTCCAGCGAGGACTGGCGCTCCAGCGTGTGTTCGAGATTGGCCTGGGCCGAGCCCAACAAGTCCGAAGCGCTGGACAGCAGCCGGCTGTGCTCGTCGAACTTGGTGGCGATCGAGGCGACCTCGCGCAAGGTGGCGGACGACAGTTCGGTAAGCCGGGTCGTGTTCGAATCGACCAGGCGCGCCGAACTGGCGAAGGTTTGCGCGGCTTTTTCCGTCGTTGCGGCGAAGCTCTGCGTGCTGCCGCTCAGGCGTTCGTCGACCTGGCCGAGATTGGTCGCCGCCTGCTCGATCAACTGACCGAGCTGCGCACTGGATGTGCTCATGCGGCCGATAAGCTCGGCAACGCTGTCGGCGAGCGTCGAGCGTGCGCCCTCGACGGCCGACAATGTTTCGGCCGTGCGGCTGGCGAGCGCGTTGACGAGAGTAGCGTTTTCGCTGCGCAGCTTCTCGGTGGCGCGCTCGGTGACTTCTTCCATGCTCCTTTGCAGCTCCGAGCCGCCCTGGGCGAAGCGCTCGACCAGTGGTCGTGCCGTTTCGTCGAGGATTTTCGATATCTCGGCCGAACGCGCCGCAAGCATGGTGTTGAGTTCGCGAGTGTTGGAGCCGATGGTCTTCGCCGCGTCGTTGGTGCTCTGGCCGATATGCTGGCCGACCGCGGTGAAGGTTTCCGCGATCGCGTTGGCGCGCGAAATGAGTTGCGTCTCGGCGGTTGAAACCTGCTCGTTGAGCCTCTGGCCCACCGTTTCGGTGGTGTAGGCGAGACGGTTCTCGACGCCGGCAAGCTGCTCCTCGACGCGAGCCGCCGCAGCCGCCGCGCTTGACGCCAGGCGCTCATCGGCGCCGGCGAGCGCCTGCTCGATTTCGCGCGCATGGACGGCAAGATCCTGACCGGTCAGCCTGGCGCGTTCGGCAACACGCTGCTCGGTGCTGGCGAAGGCCCCGACGATGTTGTCGGCATGCTCGCCGATTGTCGACGTGCTGTCGGCGATGCGCGACACCAGGCGGTGATCCGCCTCGTCGAAGATGCGGCCGATCTCGGATGCGCGCGCCGACAGTGCTTCCGAACCTTCGGCAATGCGCGACATCAACTGCTGGTCGGCGGCATCGAAGATGCGGCCAAGGTCCGACGCGCGTGCCGCAAGCGCTTCGGCCGACTCGCCGATGCGCACGGTCAGCCGTTCGTCCGCGCCTTCGAAATTGCGCAGGATATCGCCGGCGCGTGTGGCCAGCGACTGCGCTGTTTCGACCGCTCGGGCAACCAGCTTCTGGTCCGCCGCATCGAATGTTCCCACGATCTCGCCGGCACGGGCGGCCAGTTGATCGGCCGTTGCCTGAGCGCGCGCCAGCAGGGAGTTCGACGTGTCGTCGACACGGGCCATGAGAGTGCTCGATGTGTCCTCGGCGCGGGCAATGAGAGCGCTCGACGTGTCCTGCGCACGCGCCGCGAGACGGCGATCCGCCTCCTCGAAGGTGCGGGCGATGTCCTCGGCCCTGGCTAGCAAGGCAGCCGAGGTCTGCTCGGCGCGTTCGGCGATCTTGCGGTCGGCGTCGCTGAACGCCACACCCGCCTGCTCATGCAGCGCGCTGGTGACTTCCATGACCTTTTCGCGCAGCGCTCCCGCAACGAAGACAGCGCTTTTCTCGAGCACGGCCCGGACGTTGTCGACGCCTGTCGACAGCGCGCGTTCCATGGTTCCGGCGCGCTCCTCGATGATGCCGGTCTGCCGGCTGAACGCCTGCTCTATCTTTTCGACGTCGGCGGCGATGGCATCCGAGATGTCGGTGCTTCGGGCGGCGATCTGGTCGATATGGCTGGACAGGGAACGGTCGACGTCCTTGCGCGTATCGGCAAGCTTGGAGAGATCGTCGTCCAAGGCGCGGGTCAGCATGTCGCGGCCTTCGGCGAGCTTGCCGACATGGCCGGTGATGATGTCGTCGACCTCGCCGCGGCTGGCTGCCAGCCTTTCCAGATCGGCCTCCAGCGCGCGCCTCAGTATGTCGCGGCCTTCGGCCAACTTCTCGACCTGGCCGGCGACCAGCCCGTCGATGCTCGATCGGCTTTCGGCCAGCTTGGCGAGATCGTCCTCAAGCGCCTTCGACAGCGTCGAGCGGTCCTGCAAGAGTTTTTCGGCATGGTTGCCGACGAGGCTGTTGACGCTGCCGAGATCGGCTTCCAGCGCCCGCGCAAATTCGGCGCGGTTGTCGGTCAGCTGCTTGGACTGGTCGGCGACGACGCCCTTGATCGTGTTGAGATCGGCTTCCAGCGCACGCTTGAGGATATCGCGGCCCTCGGACAGCTTCTCGACCTGGCCGGCGACCAGCCCGTCGATGCTCGAACGACTTTCCGCCAGCCTGGCGAGATCGTCTTCAAGGGCCTTCGACAACGCCGAACGGTCCTCGATCAATTTCTCGGCGTGGCTGCTGACGAGATTGTTGACGCTGCCGAGATCGGCTTCCAGCGCGCGCTTGAGGATATCGCGGCCCTCGGCCAGCTTCTCGACCTGGCCGGCGACCAGTCCGTCGATGCTCGAGCGGCTTTCGGCGAGCTTGGCGAGATCGTCTTCGAGCGCCTTCGAAAGGGTCGACCGGTCCTGAGCGAGCCTGTTCATGTGGTCGGAGATAAGGCTGTTGACGCTCTGCAGGTCAGTGTCCAACGCCCGTGAGAGCTGACTGCGGTCTTCCGCCAGCCTTTCGGACTGGCCAGCGATGACGCCCTTGATCGTGTTCAGGTCGGTTTCCAGCGCGCGCTTGAGGATATCGCGGCCTTCGGCCAGTTTCTCGACCTGGCCGGCGACCAGCCCGTCGATGCTCGAACGGCTTTCCGCCAGCTTGGCGAGGTCGGCCTCTAGTGTTTGCGACAACAGGCTGCGATCCTCGCTGAGCCTGCCCGAATGGCTCTCGATCAGGCCCCTGATGCCGGACAGGTCATTGTCGAGCGAACGCGACAGCCCGGCGCGGTCTTCCGCCAGTTTCGCGGAATGGCTCTCGATCAGGCCCTTGATGCCGACAATGTCGGTCTCCAGCGCCTTGGCGAGGACGGCGCGACCTTCGGCGATCTTTTCGACCTGGGCGGCGACCAGCCCGTCGATGCCGGCGCGGTTGTCGGCCAGCTTGGCGAGGTCGGCCTCCAGAGCCCGTGAAAGAATGCCACGACCTTCGGCGAGCTTTCCGACGTGTCCGGCAACCATTTCATCAATGATTGTACGAGCTTGCACAAGTTTCCCAGAGTCTTCGTCGAGAGCCAGCGCAAGCCTGTTGCGGCCTTCCTCCAGTCTTTCGAGATGGCTGCCGAGCGAAGCGTCGATGGCGGCGCGCGACTCATTGACCTTGCGCAGATCCTCTTCGAGCGCACGCGCGATCAGGCCGCGGCCCTCGGCAAGTTTCTGCACCTGGTCGGTTACGGCTGCGTCGATGCCGGCGCGGCTTTCGGCGAACTTCTCCAGATCAACCTGCATTGCCGCCGCCATGCGCTCGCGGCTTTCCGACAGCTTGCGGCTGTGGTTCTCGACGGCTTCCTCGATGCCGACGCGGGCGTCGGCCAGTCGCTGGATATCGCTGTCGAAGGAACGGGAAACGACATGGCGCGCCGCTTCCATGCGTCCGGCGAAGTCGCTGGCGCGCGCCTCAAGCATGGATGAGGTCGACGAAACGATGTCGGCCATGTCGGCGCCGATCTGGGTCTTGCCCTGATCGATCATCACCGACAGCGTGTCCTTGCTTTCCTGGAAGGTGTGGGCGATTTCGCGCGCGCGTTCGACCAGCGTTTCGTTGATCTGGCGCGCACGGGCCTCCAGCGCGGCGTTGAGCTTCTGCGTGCCGGTGTCCAGCGCTTCGGCGCGGGTCTGGAATTCGCCGATCAGCGCCTGGCCGCGTTCGGCAAGCGTACGCTCGATGCCGCTGAGGCTGGCTTCGAATTCGGAGCTCAGCGTGCGCGCGGCGCCACCGAGCAGCGACACCATGCCGTTGGTCCGATCGTCGAGCAGGTCGGTCAGCGACCGTGTCAGGCCGTCGGTCGTGTCCGTCAGCTTGGCGATGCGTGTATCGAGAAGGCTGGCGAAGGCCTCGCCAGAGGTCGACAGCCGGTCGGTGATCGTATCCAGCCGGCCTTCCACCTGATCAAAGATCGACATCGAGCTTTCGTTGATCCTGTCGATCAGCGTGTCGCCGGAATTGGTGATGGTCAACGACAGCTTGGTCGAGGCGTTGAGGATGCTGTCGCGGATGAGATCGCTGGCAGACCCGATTTCATCCTTCAGTGTCTCATGCGCGCCGGCGATCGATGCGCGCACGCGCTCGGCGTGGCTGACCACGGCTTCCCGCTCGCTGCCCAGCCCGTCGACGAGCGTACGGATGCGGGTTTCGTTTTCCGAATAGGAGCGTTCGATCTGGTTTACTTCGCTATGAACCAGGGTTTCGAGCTCTACGGCGCGCGCCAGCGTGCGCTCGATGCCTTCGCCCATGGCCGCCACCTCGCGACGAACGGCCTGGCCGATCATCATGACGCGATCCTGGGCAAGGTTTTCCGGTTCGGCCAGGCGGAAGGCCACTTCCGTCATCGACTGGGCGGCGATGCGCATTTCCTGGGCGCGGCGGATCATGGCGGCAAACGCCCAGAACAGGATTACGGGCAGGATTGCTGCCACCGCCAGGCCGATCAGTTCGGGGCGGGCGAAAAACTGGTCAAGCGTGCGGATTTTCCAAATGTCCGGTCCGAACAGCAGATTGGCCAACGCTCCAGCGCCGGCAATCCAGGCGAGCGAAACGATCGCCACGACCCAGTAGATCGTGTTCGAGGCGCGCCGGTTGAGACTGTGAAGAAGCGTCTTGTAATCTTTTTGACGATCGTCATTGGCCGGCGCGAAACCGGCCGGCTGCGAGCCATTGCGCGTTTCCACCGGGCGCAGCTCGGCGGGCTTGGCCTTTGCCGCGGGTTTCGCGCTTTGGCTTTGGTTGGCGGCGGGCGCCGTGTTTTGACCTTGGTTTGCGTGAGTTGGGTTTGCGACAGGCGGCGCCGTCTCGCTCTGGCTGACGACAGGCTCCGCATCCTGGTTGCGGCCTTCGCGCGCCAGCTCGTCCGCAGCCTGCGAGATCTGCGCTTCCAGGTCTTCCATCGACGCCGCGATGTCGAGGTCGCCGCCGGCGCCCCCGCTCAGGTCGATTTCAAGCGCTTTTTCGAGTTCCCTGGCTACGTCGCTGTCGACCGTTCTTGTCGTCGTTGTTTTCTTCGCCATGCCTTCGCTACCCTGTACAAGCTGCGGCGGGACTTATTGATTGTGATTTTCGCATCCCGCGCAGGAGGCTGAAAAATGGACCCCTCGTATCGTAATGACACACCGGGGTAAAGAAAACATGCATTCCGCGAGATACGTAAAACTTTAAATATAAGGTTAACAAGACCGTGATCCCGGCGCCGTTTTCGCAACATTTTTCCAGGCCATCCATTAACCCGTTGTCCATGGGATTCGCCTAGCTTTTCCGGCGATCCCACGATCAAGGAGTTAGAGTTCATGCGTGGCGAAAACGGCATCGCCTTCTCAATGCCCGGCGGCGACGTGTCGGGAGCCGGGCCGGCACGGCCTGTGGATATGGCACATCTGGCCCGCCAGACGATGGGCGATCGTGGCCTCGAACAGGAGGTGCTGGCGCTGTTCGTGCAGCAGGCGCTGTCGGTGCGAGACAGGATAGTCGACGCCGATGTCCGGGAACGGCTGTTTCTGGCACATGGGCTGAAAGGCTCGGCGCGCGGGGTTGGCGCCTTCGCCATCGCCGATTGCGCCACCGCCATCGAGCTTCAGCCCGAAGACCTCAGCACCCTCAAGCGCCTTGGCGCGCTTATCGAGGAAGTGCGCGATTTCATCGCAGCCATCAACCGCTAATCCCAGTTTCCAAAAAAACGGCATAGAGCGGCGTTTTCGCACGGCAGTTGACTTGTCTGCCGGAGTGATTATCTCGGCTGGGATTCCCCATCAGGTGACAAATGACCAAGCTGACCTTCATCGCCCATGACGGCACACATTTCGACGTGGATGCCGAAAACGGCTCGACCGTCATGGAAAACGCGATCCGCAACGCGGTGCCGGGAATCGAGGCCGAATGCGGCGGCGCCTGTGCCTGCGCGACCTGTCATGTCTATGTCGACGAGGCATGGACGGCGGAAGTCGGCGAGCCGGAGGCGATGGAAGAGGACATGCTGGACTTCGCCTACGACGTCCAGCCGAACTCGCGGCTGTCCTGCCAGATCAAGGTGCGCGACGCGCTCGATGGACTGGTCGTGCGCGTGCCCGCCCGCCAGGGCTGACATCGCGCGTTTGTAGCCGTTTTCTGTGACTCCGGCTTGGCAGCGGGGCAATGGTCATGCAGTGTCGCGCCGTTTCCTTCGCGTCCTCTTGGATGCTTAACGACGTTGTAGCAATTTGGCACATGATGCCCGGTGAAAATCAATTCCGATTTTCGGGGTCATGCGCATCGAGGCGCATTTCATGACCAACATCACCAGGACGGATGTACTCATTATCGGGGCAGGGCCCGTCGGCCTGTTCGCTGTGTTCGAACTCGGCCTTTTCGACATGAAATGCCATCTCATCGACATACTCGACCGACCCGGTGGGCAATGCGCGGAACTCTACCCGGAAAAGCCGATCTACGACATTCCGGGTTGGCCCTCGATCTCGGCGCAGGGGCTGGTCGACAAGCTGCTTGTGCAGATCCACCCGTTCAAGCCTGAATTCACTTATAACCGCATGGTTTCGAGCCTCGAAAAGCTCGAGGACGGCAGCTTTCGCGTCGTCACCGACGAGAACGAGGTGTTTGAAGCCAAGGTGGTGGTGATCGCCGCCGGCGGTGGCTCGTTCCAGCCCAAACGTCCACCGATCCCCGGCATCGAACCTTACGAGGGAAAGAGCGTCTTCTATTCGGTTCGCCGGATGGAGGATTTTCGCGGCCACGACCTCGTCATCGTCGGCGGTGGCGATTCGGCCCTCGACTGGACGCTGAACCTGCAGCCGGTGGCGAAAAGCGTGACGCTGGTCCACAGGCGCCCCGAGTTCCGCGCCGCACCCGACAGCGTCAACAAGATGTATGCCATGCAGGAGATGAAGGAGCTGGACTTCCAGGTCGGCCAGGTGACCGGCCTGACCGGCGCCGATGGCCAGCTTTCATCGGCGATCATCAAGGGGCCTGACGGCGATGTCGAGGTGGCGTGCACGCGCATGCTGCCGTTCTTCGGCCTGACCATGAAGCTCGGTCCGATCGCCGATTGGGGCCTCAACCTTCATGAGAATATGATCCCGGTCGATACCGAGAAATTCCAGACATCGGTGCCAGGCATCTTCGCCGTCGGCGACATCAACTGGTATCCCGGCAAGCTGAAGCTGATCCTGTCGGGGTTCCATGAGGTCGCGCTGATGGCGCAGGCGGCGAAGCGCATTATCAGCCCGGGCGAGCGCATCGTATTCCAGTATACGACCTCGTCGACCAGCCTGCAGAAGAAACTCGGCGTCCACGATTGACGTGCATCGCGGCGCTTACTCCGCGAGAACCGGCGCCGTCTCCGCGTGGCCGCGAAGCGGCTTTTCCGGCATCAGCCCGAGCGTAATCAGCGCCAGGACCAAAGTCGCTGCCGCGACGAGGAAGATCATCACGAATGCGGCGGCGTCGGCAGCGGCGCTGGTCGTGCGCGCGCCTTCGCTGGCCAGCGGCAGGCCGTAGCCCAGCGCGACCGCGCCGAGCATCGCGACCCCAAGGGCGCTGCCCAATGAGCGAAGGAAGGTCAGCACGCCGGTGGCGACGCCGAGATGCCTCTGATCGACGGCGTTCTGAACCGACACAGTGGCAACTGGAAACGTCGTTCCGCTGCCGAGCCCAATGCACGTCGTCAGGATTTCGACGACCAGCAGGGAGGCATGTCCCGCCACAAGGCTGAGTACGCCGAGACACACTATGGCGAAGGTGACCCCGGCCATCGCGATCCGCTTGTAATGGACAAAGCGCGGTATCGTGCGGCCGCTGAATGTCGCGCCGGCAACGGTGCCGAGCATCAGCCCCAGCATGGCGATACCCGATTCGCCAACCGACAGCCCGACGACCGATTGCAGATAGACCGGAAGGTAAACTGCCAGGCCGATATTGGCGGCTTGTAACAGGAACATGGACAGTGTGCCGGTCAGGACGATCGGATTGCCAAGCACTTCGAGCGAGATAAGCGGCTCTGCCGCCTTGGGCAGCCGCAGCGCGAAAGCACCCCAGAAGATTGCCGAACAGGCGAGCAGCCCAAGGATTTCGCTGGACAGCCAGGGATAAGCGCTGCCGCCCCAGTTCAGCGCCAGCAGCAGCAAGGCCGTCGCCACCACAAGAAGCAATGCGCCTAGCCCGTCAATGCGATGATGCTTTGCCGCGATTGGCAGCTTCTTCAGCGGCTTGTTGATGATCGCCATGGCCAGAAAGCCGAGCGGCAGGTTGATCCAGAAGATCAACGACCAGTGCAGATGTTCGGCAAAGCCGCCGCCGAGCAGCGGCCCGGCGATGCTGGCGACGGCCCATGTGCCCGCGATCCAGGCGGCGTAGCGCGCCCGCTCGCGCGGCGGCACGAGGTCGCCGATGACGGTCTGCGCCAAGGCGAAAAGGCCGCCGCCGCCGGCACCCTGGATCGCCCGGCCGATGATCAGAACGAGCATGTTGGGGGCCATGGCGCTGACAAGCGAGCCCGCAAGAAAGATGAGGATCGCCGCATAGACGGTCGGCCGACGCCCATGGACGTCTGAGATCTTGCCGTAGAGCGGCGCCATCGCGGTTGCGGTCAGGAGATAGCCGGTCACGATCCACGGCAGGTATTCGGCATGGCCAAGCGAATGCGCGATGGTCGGCATGGCCGGTGCGACGATGGTCTGGTCGAGTGCCGCCAGCAGCATCGACAACAGTACGCCGCCGATGATCGCGTTCTTCTCGCTCTCGGTCAGCGGCGATGGGGGCACCATCGTCGCCTGCTTATCGACAGGCTGGTCCATCGTCTCGGTCTTTCATGGGCTTGCGTGCGTCCCGGAAGGGCGGCCGGTCCGGTGCGTCTGCCGCGTCGATTGTCGTCTCGTGGTTCCTGGGGTTCGCCTTGGCGAACCTGACATATGTCGTCTCGTATAGGCCGATTTCGACAGCGGCTCGAAAGTTTTTCCGGCCTGGCACTATGCTTCGGCGAAATTGGCTCGCGCTGGCGGGTTCTCTGACCCGGCGAAATCTCAGGTCGGTGGCAGCCGGCCATTCTCGATGCGCTCGATGCGGTAGCGCAGCAGCCGAATGATGCGGCTTTCGAAATTGACGCTTTCGACGCGGTCGAACCGCAGTTGATCCTGGTCATGCCCGGCAAGCATGGCCGCGGCGATCTCGGCGGCCTTGGCCTTGGCCTCCTGGCAGGTCTTCTGCGGGTAGCTCGCCTTCAGCGCGTCCTCGATCTCCCTGGCATGGTTCTTGGCGATCTCGACATGGCGTTCCTCATGACGCTTGATGTCGGAAGACAGAGTGTCCCAGAACAATCTTACGCCGGCATCGGCCTTGCGCGGACGGCGCCACTCCGGGAGGATCACCTTGACCTTGACGGTCACGGTGGCCGCGACGATCCGGCAGGAATTCGCATTCTCCGCGTAGCCGACACGCGTGGTGAAGGCCATTTGCGTGGCGCCGGGATGCCTCATCCCGGTGCTTTTCACGCGAGGCCCATGTTTGGTGAGCTGAGTCTCGATGTCGTCGAGTGTCCTGCCGCCGACGGGGAAATAGCTATATGTCTTCACCAGTGACGCTGCCGCCGCGGGCAAAGCGGTCATTGTGAGCACCGGGGCGAGCATCAGGGCGCAGAGCAGGGGTCGTTTCATCATGTTGCCTCTTCAGCCACCTTGCGTTACGGCCGTCCTCGACGCAACGGATTTGATCTTTGGCGGATCACACATGGTTGATGGACTGACGACAAGGCGATGGCAACTGGCGCACGGACGCCATCTCGACCTTGGCGGCAAGTCCGTGATCGTCGGCATCCTCAACGTCACGCCCGACAGTTTTTCCGACGGCGGGCTGTTCGCCGCGCCCGAACAGGCGGTGGCCCAGGCACGCCGCATGGTGGAGGAGGGGGCCTCGGTCATCGATGTCGGCGGAGAATCGACGCGTCCCGGCGCCGCCGCGGTAACCGCTGACGAAGAGCAGGCCCGCGTGCTGCCGGTCATCGAGGCGCTGGCCGGGCTTGGCGAGGCGCTGATTTCGGTCGACACCTATCGCGAGGACACCGCCCGGCTTGCGGTGGCGGCCGGCGCGCATATCGTCAATGATGTCTGGGGCTTGCAGCGCGAACCTGGCATCGCCCGCGTCGCCGCCGAGACCGGAGCCGGGCTGGTCATCATGCATACCGGACGTGACAGGCAAAAACTGCCCGACGTTATCGAGGACCAGCTTTTCTTCCTCGGGAAATCACTGGAAATCGCTCGTCGGAGCGGGGTTGCCGACGATCGTATCGTGCTCGATCCGGGCTTCGGCTTCGCCAAGGAGACGGCCGAGGAAAACCTCGATCTGATGGCGCGGTTTTCCGAACTTCGCGCATTGGGCTTTCCGCTGATGGCCGGGACGTCGAGAAAGCGCTTCATCGGCACTGTCACCGGCCGCGACGCCCCGGCAAGAGGCGCGGGGACCGTGGCAACGAGCGTCATTCTGAGGCTCAAGGGCGCGCAGCTTTTTCGCGTCCACGATGTCGCAATCAACATGGATGCGCTGGCCATTGCCGATGCTATGTTGGCGCGAAATGTCCGGGGAAGCTAAGCGATGTATGTCATCCGCATGAAGAACTGCGCCTTCTTTGCCCGGCACGGCGTGCTGGACGAGGAGGAGACGCTCGGCCAGCGTTTTTATGTCGATGCCGCCCTCACGGTAGAACCGGGCCGGGCGCTGGTCGATGATTCCATCGACGATACCGTCAACTACGGCATCGCCTTCGCGGTGATTGAAAAGATCGTCACCGGCGAGCGGCGCTTTCTGATCGAAGCACTGGCGCTGGAGGTGGCCCGGGCTCTGACGACACGTTTTCCGCAGATCAAAAGGGCCGAAATCACCGTGCGCAAGCCGAATGCGCCGGTGCCCGGTGTGCTCGATCATGTCGAGGTGACCGTTGTCTGGCCAGAGTAGTACCACGGTCTACCTCAGCCTTGGCGGCAATCTCGGCGATCCGGCAAAGTCGATGGCCGCGGCGCTGCGCATACTGGATGGCGACGAGAAGACGAGTGTCGTTACCGTCTCATCGCTTTACCGAACGCCGCCCTGGGGCAAACTCGACCAACCGGATTTCCTCAACGCGGCAGCCGAGATTTCAACCGGGCTCGCACCGCGTGCCTTGCTTGACCTCTGTCTCGACGCGGAGCGCCGGCTGAAGCGGGTGCGCGAGGAGCGCTGGGGGCCGCGCCTGATCGATATCGACATATTGGTGTTCGGCGATCGCATCATCCACGAGACAGGGCTGGAAGTGCCGCACCCGCGCATGCTGGAGCGCGCCTTTGTGCTGGCGCCGCTGGCCGAAATCGCGCCCGATCTTGCCGTTGGCGGCAGAAGCGTGCCGGAGCGGCTTGCCGCCGTCGATACAGCTGGAATAGAGCGATTGCCGTCCGGCCGCGACTGGTGGCTGGCCTGAAGCCGGCAGGTGCCGGAAAAGATCAGCCCGAAAACCCGCCGCCATCGAGGAACGCCTGTTCCTCCGGCGTCGTCTCGCGGCCAAGTATCTTGTTTCTGTGCGGAAAGCGGCCGAAGCGCTGGATGATGTCGCGGTGCTCGACGGCGTATTTCAGGTAGGCCGGGGCCTTGGTGGCAGTAAGGTCCAAGCACCTGAGCTGATCATCGAGCAGCTCCGAATGCTCATAGGGCAGATAGAGGAAAACACGCAGGTCTTCGTCGAGCGCCAGATCCTGGCCGGCGGCGATGGCTTTTCCTGCAAAATATCTCGCCAGCGGGTCGGTTGCGTACATGTGCCCGGTGCCGCGAAAGCAGTTTCGCGGAAACTGGTCGAGCAGGATCATCAAGGCGAGCGAGCCTTCGGCATGGTTCGACCAGTCGTCGCATTGGCGCCGGGCAGCCGCACAATGCAGGTCGAGAAACCGGTTGCGCAATTCCGCATCGAAGGCGTCGTTCTTTTCGAACCACGCATCCTCGCCGGCGTCACGCCAGAATCGGGTTACCGAAAGGGCCCGCCCGTCCAGTTCGATCATCTGCGCGTTCCTCAGTCGGCCGGTTCCGATTTATGCAGCACGTCGGCGGTCTCTTCGTTGAGCGCCTGGCCGGCGCGGCGTGGGGTGCTGAGCGGTGTTGGAATGGGTGTGCCGATATTGCCTTTGAGGAAGCGCGCCCCGGCGCGGACGCCTTCGGCGAGCTGCAATTCGAATCGGGCGGCGTCGCGGCGGCGGACATCCTCGATCACTTCGGCGACGTCTTCGGGGTCGACGCCCAGCGCCTCCAGGGTGGAGCCGCCGAAAACCAGAGCCGATTCGAAGGTTTCGCGAAGCTGGAAGTCGACGCCGGCCCGAATAAGCTGCAGCGCGGTTCCGCGATCGAAAGCGCGTGCCAGCACCGTCAGCAGGGGAAACTCCGCCTTGATCAGCTCCGCGATTCGGACGGCGGCATCGGGCCTGTCGACGCAGATCAGCACGGCGCGCGCCCGGCCGGCGCCCGCGGCACGCAGAATGTCCAGCCGCGTGCCATCGCCATAATAGACCTTGAAGCCGAAATCGGCGGCCGCCTGGATCATTTCGACCTCATTGTCGATGATCGACACGTCGATCCCGCGCAACAGCAGCGGCTGGCTGGCGATCTGGCCGAAGCGGCCGAAGCCGATGATCAGCACGCTGCCGGTAAGGCCATCGGCAATGTCGACGCCTTCAAGCGACTGCTCGTCGCGCGGCGTCAGATAGCGCAGCGCCAGAATGGCCAGCGGCGTCAGCACCATGGAGATGATGACGATCGCGGTCAGCGTCGCATTGGCCTGGCTGTCGATGATGCCGACCGCCGCCGCGGCGGAATAGAGAACGAAGGCGAACTCGCCGCCTTGCGCCATGAAGACGGCACGCTCGAGCGCCTCCCGGTGGCCGGTCCTGAGCATGCGGGCGACGAGATAGATGCCGATCGCCTTCATCACCATGTAGGCAACGACATAGATGGCGACGAGCCGCCAGTTCTGCGCGACCACATTGAGGTCGAGCGACATGCCGACGGCAAGAAAGAACAGGCCGAGCAGGATGCCCCGGAACGGCTCGATGTCGGCCTCGAGCTGATGGCGGAAGGTGGATTCCGACAACAGCACACCGGCCAGGAAAGCGCCCATCGCCATCGACAGGCCCGAGAGCTGCATGGCAAGCGCCGATCCCAGAACGACCAGAAGTGCGGCGGCGGTCATTACTTCGCGGGCGCGGGAATCGGCCAGGATGCGGAAGAGCGGGTTGAGCAGGTAGCGTCCGGCCAGCACCAACCCGACGATCGCGGCAAGACCGATGCCCACCTCCGTCAGCCGCTGCGTCAGGCTCATATGGGCGCCGCCCGGCGCCAGGAATGCGATCAGGGCGAGCAGCGGCACGATCGCCAGATCCTCGAGCAGCAGGATGGAGACGATGCGCTGCCCCTTGGGCACGGCGATTTCGCCACGCTCTTCCAGAAGCTGCATGACGATCGCGGTCGAGGTCAGCACGAAGCCGGCGCCGGCGACGAAAGATTGCGAGACCGGAAAGCCGCCCGCCAGGCCGACCCCGGTCAGCAACAGCGCGCAGACGCCGACCTGCAACGCCCCAAGGCCAAAGATCTCTCGGCGCAGGCCCCACAGCCGCGACGGCTGCATTTCCAGCCCAATGATGAACAGAAACATGACGACGCCGAGCTCGGCGACTTGAAGAATGGCTTGCGATTCGGAAAAGATACGAAGCCCGAACGGGCCGATGACGACGCCGGCGGCGAGATAGCCGAGGATGGATCCAAGCCCCATGCGCTTGAAGATCGGTACCGCGACGACACCTGCGGCGAGCAATGCCACCACCTGGATCAGTTCGCTACCCGATGCTTCTGCCGCCATGCCTGCCGTTCCGCTCGCTCTCTAGAGCGGTTCATCGTTTCACGGAAACGCCGAACCGCTCTATCTGTTTGTTTTTGCGCAATTCCGGACGGAAAACCGTTTCACACTTTTCCTGGAATTGCATTAGGGATCGCCTTGGTTGGACGATCGAGCGACCAAGATAGGGGCTTCGGAGGAGATCGAACAGTGCGAATTCGGGACGTGGCACAACTCGTGTTGCCGGCACGTCACACAAGTTTGTGGAACCGTCGCGTGCGCCTGCGGAGCGCTGCTC
>NZ_CAUM01000115.1 GCF_000350085.1 Mesorhizobium metallidurans STM 2683 | reverse complement strand
GAGCATGATGCAGAAAAGTGGGAAGCGGCTTTCGGACGACATCATGCTCTATCTCTTTGATTTAGAGGCGGATTCAGATTTCAGGTCGATTCGACCTGAAATCATCCGGCTCTAGGGCTTGCGGCCGATCACGGCGCCGTTCGCGGCGGGTGCGTCGAACCAGACCGTCTCGATGTGCCGGAATCCGGCTTCCTCGAGCCACGCCGAATATTCGGCCGGCGTGTAGTTTCGTCCTTCCGTCTCGATCAGCATGTTGAGGCTCATCAGCGCGGCCGGCGCTGGTCCGGTCTTTTCATCATTGACGAGAAGCTCGCTGATGACGACGGCGCCGCCACTCGGCAAAGCCGCGAAGGACCGGCGCAGCAGGGCGCGGTTCTTCGCCTCGTCCCAATCGTGCAGGATCATCGACAGGAGATGCACGTCGTGATCCCCCGGAAGCTGCTCGAAGAAGCTGCCGCCTGCGGCCTCGATCCGGTCGGTCATGCCGGCCTCGGCAATCTTTCCCGCGGCGATCGTGGCCACATGAGGCAAGTCAAACACGGTCGCACGCAGCGCTCCGTACTGTTTGCAAAGCTCGATGTCGTACGCGCCCGATCCGCCGCCGATGTCCAGGAGGCGGCGGGAATGTTCGAAATCCACCGCTTCGCCGAGCTTGCGCGCGGTCATCGTGGAAAGCGAATGCATCGCCTCCCAGAAGAGTGCCAGCATCGTCGGATCCTCGCCGTCGAAGATCGAGGATTGCACTGCCGGATCCCATGTGGTTGGCACGGTTCGTGCGCAGCGCCTTCGTAAGCTTTCCCCAGCCCGCGTAGAGCCGCTTGTCGGCCATCTGCACGAAGCCCCCGAAGTAATACGGTTTCCCGCGCACGAGATAGGCTCGCTTAACGGCGTATTGCGATAACGGCCGTCCGTTTTCTCCAGAAGCCCAAGTGCAGCGCAGCCGGTCAACAGCATCTCGGCCGGGCGCGGATGCAGGCCGATCGCTTCCGCCAGCCCGGCGACCGTGATGCCGGCGCCGCCCGCAAGGCGGCTGAAGAGGTCCAACTCGTCCGCAGCGGCCAGAGTCTTGAAGGTCCAGAAGCCGGTCGAAAGCGCCATCAGCGGGACGGCGGAAGGAAGCTCCTGCGTGCTCATCATTTCACTCCTCTCATGACAGACGGATCGCGCCGGTTCCAAGCTGCTGAATCTCAGCAGGCCAGGTTACGGGGTGATTTCGGGAGTCGGACAATCGGTTACGGCTGTAACGGACCGGTCGGCTTACCTCATCGACATCAAGTTCGTGACTAAACCTGGCTTGACTTCAAGCACTGCCACTGGGGCCTCGGCATAACCGATGTCCGTCAGCCGCTCGGGGGTCAAATCCGCGATTGCCCGACGTCTGGAGACGATCCGATGCCAAGTCTTGAGAGCCGCGATGACAGTTGCTGTGGTTTTCAGCACAAATCCAAGCAGGCGTGCTCTCGATGAGTGATGTCGGACGCGAGTTTCCGTGTGAGGCAATTTGGCCTCCTATTTTACAGACTACGGCCATAGCCTTGCATCACAGTGCTTGGCGGACGTTCGGCTGCGCGCAACGGTTATCGCTACAGCAATGATGAATCTGCCTCGCGCAATCGAACCGTCAGATAGTCAGGTCAAGGTCTCCGCAACTGTTTCGAGCGCAAGGGCTGCCGGCTCCTTCATTGCAGTCGTGGTATCGTAAGGAAATTACAGGACTGATGGAAGTGCCAATTCTGACATTTTCAGGCAGGCCAATTTTCTATACTTTAAGAGCATGATGGCCTTTCACATCAGCTTGGTCGGACGCAAAGACCTCAGCGGCGAGATCTATCGTCAGATCCGGCGCGCCATTCTGGATCGGCGGCTGCGGCCTGGCGACCCACTGCCGCCCGGCCGCGAACTGGCGCGGACGCTTGCCGTGTCGCGTGCCACCGTGACGGTGGCCTATGAACGGCTCGCCGCGGAAGGGTTCGTGACATCCCGGCAGGGGTCTGGGACATTCGTCAGCGGGGTCACGCTGGCCGGGCGTGAAAAGACAAGGCGGCGATCCTCCACCGGTGTGATTCAGCCGCGCCCGGTCTGGGAAGGGATTCCGCTCCTAACGGCGTTCGAGGTGCGGGCTCGATTCGATTTTCGCACGGGGTTGCCCGACGCTTCGTTGTTTCCCCACCGGCACTGGCGGCGGTCGGTTGCTCAGGCGCTGCGGTCCAGCGAAGCGGCCTCTGGCTTCTATGAGCATCCCGCCGGGCATCGCGATCTTCGCGCGGCAATTGCCCGGCAGGTCGGAATGTCTCGCGGGTCGAGGCATCGGCAGACGACATCGTCATCACCAATGGTACGCAGCAGGCGCTCGATCTCCTGGCGCGCATCCTGTTGGAGCCAGGTGACAGGATTGCCGTCGAAGACCCCTGCTACGGCCCCCCGAGACATTTGTTCAAGTCGTTGGGCATTCACGTGGTCGGGGTGCCGGTGGATCGGGAGGGACTGCTCGTGGAGGCACTGCCGCGAGGAGTCCGGGCCGTCTATGTCACGCCGTCCCACCAATATCCGCTTTCCGTCACGATGACGCTGCCGCGCCGGCAGGCACTATTGGCGTGGGCGGAGCGCAACAACGCGGCCATTATCGAAGACGACTACGACAGCGAGTTCCGTTTTGCAGACCGCCCCCTCGAGCCATTGCAGACGCTCGATACAAGAGGTCGGGTTGTTTACGTAGGTTCCTTTTCAAAGACGATGCTGCCGACCCTCCGACTAGGCTTCCTGGTGACGCCGCCATCGCTCAGGTTGGCCCTGCACAAGGCGAAGTTCGTCAGCGATTGGCATTCATCGACCCTCGGGCAGGCAGCGCTTGCGCGTTTCATCGATGAGGGCGCGTTTGCGCGTCACATCCGTCGGGTGAGCGCAATCTACCGGGAACGGCACCAGATTCTCGCGGACGCCATCACCCGCGATTTTGCCGAACATCTCGAGCTCTCCCGTCGACAACGGGGCTCCACCTTACCGCTCTGGCTCGCAGACTGTCCGTGGACCAGATAGCCAAGATCGCCTGCCGCGTTGCCGATCGCGGCGTCGCCGTCCAGGTCCTGTCACGGTTCGCCGTCAGCGGGATCCCCCGAGCCGGGATTATGCTGGGATATGGTGCCATACCGACGGCAGAAATCATAGAAGGCCTGCGGTCGCTTCGGGCCTGCTTCGACGCCGCACCACCCGTGAGCTAAAATATCGAGGATTACGCCCGGGCGACCGAAGGACCGGAGATGGGGCGGAATTTGACCCTCAATTTCTCCGGCCGGAGGTCAGGAAAGGATCGTCTCCTGCCATTCCCGCGGGCACCAAGCGTCAGATTTTCACCACTAGAACGCGCTGACGTAGAGGCCGCCATCCACCGGTGTGTTCTGCCCGGTCAGATAGCCGGCATGGACCGAGCACAGGAAGGCGCAGATCTGGCCGAATTCCTCCGGGGTTCCGAGCCGCTTTGCCGGAACGTTAGCCGCTGCCTGAGCCTTGCGCGCGGCGGCGGCAGCCGGATCCTCGACGCTGCCGGGCTCATGCGGGCCGCGCAGCCGGTCGGTGTCGAGCTTGCCCGGCAGCATGTTGTTGATCGTCACGTTGCGGTCCATCACCGTGCGCGCGACGCCGGCAAGGAACGAGGTCAGGCCGGCGCGTGCGCCCGATGACAAATCGAGGCCCGGGATCGGCACATAGACCGACAGCGAGGTGATGTTGACGATGCGGCCGAAGCCGCGTGCCGCCATGCCGTCGATGACCGCCTTAATCAGTTCGATCGGGGTCACCATGTTCTGGGTGACGCCTTCGAGGATCTTTTCGCGATCGAGTTCGCGGAAATCGCGAAGCGGCGGTCCGCCATTGTTGTTGACGAGGATGTCGGGATCGGGGCAGGCGGCGAGCAGCGCCTTCTGCACTTCGGGCTTCGACACGTCGCCGACGATCTCCGTCACCTTGACGCCGAATCGCTCGCGCAGTTCCGCGGCGGTTTTCGCGAGCAGCTCGGCATTGCGACCATTGACGACCAGATCGCAGCCGGCCTCGGCCAGCGCCATGGCGCAGCCGCGCCCGAGCCCCTTGCTCGAAGCGCAGACGATGGCCTTCTTGCCGCGAATGCCGAGATCCATGTTTTTTCTCCTTATGAGTGGCGGCAACCTACTCTCGGAGCTGGCCCAATCGCAACCGTCATACGATTGTTGCATGAATCGGGGCATAGGCTGCTCGAAAGCAACGGTGACGATCTGATGTCTGGCGCAGAGCCCCGCACTTTCCGCAGCATGTTCATCTCCGACATCCATCTCGGATCGAAGGCGGCCAAGGCCGACTTCCTGATCGATTTCCTGCGCCATCACGATGCCGATATCATCTATCTCGTCGGCGATATCGTCGACGGCTGGCGCCTGAGACGAAGCTGGCACTGGCCGCAGAGCCACAACGATGTGGTCCAGAAACTGCTGCGCAAGGCGCGCAAGGGCGCCAGCATCACCTATATCGCCGGCAATCACGACGAGTTCGCGCGCCAATTCCAGGGCGTGCATTTCGGCGGCATCGTCGTCGCCGACCGCGCCATCCACGAGACCGCCGACGGCAGGCGTTTGCTGGTCATCCATGGCGACCAGTTCGACACCGTCGTCCATAATCAGCGCTGGCTGGCCTATCTTGGCGACTACGCCTATGACGGAGCCATGCTGGTCAACCGCGTCATCACGCGTCTGCGTCAGCTGCTCGGCCTGTCCTACTGGTCGTTCTCGTCCTGGGCCAAGGTCAAGGTCAAGAAAGCGGTGAACTTCATCGGCTCGTTCCAGACGGTGCTGACCGAGGAAGCGCGCCGCTCGCATGTCGACGGTGTGATCTGCGGGCATATCCACCATGCCGCGATCGAGAGTTTCGAGGATGTGCAATACATCAACACCGGCGACTGGGTCGAAAGCTGCACGGCGGTGGTCGAGCATTTCGACGGCCGGATGGAGATCCTGACCTGGGCGCATATCCTGCCTGAAGCGCCAGACGAGCCGTTCATCCCGATGCTCATCGAGGACAGGGTGGTCGAAGCGGCTTGACCTCGCATTAATTAGGACGACGTGCGTCCACCTTGGACGCACAAAGTACGCCCTAACACTTTCTAATCTACGCATCGGCCCGAAAATCGGAATCGATTTTCGGGCCGATGCGTTAAGG
>NZ_CAUM01000116.1 GCF_000350085.1 Mesorhizobium metallidurans STM 2683 | reverse complement strand
AGCTTGCCGCCAACGACGGGTTTAGCCCAGATTTACCACCGCCTGAGCCTTGTGGGCCGCTTCGACCACAGCGAGCGCCGTCATGTTGACCACGCCGCGCGACGTCACCGACGGCGTCAATATGTGCGCCGGCCTGTCGGTGCCGAGCAGGATCGGCCCGACATGCAATGCATCCATCATCGTGCGCAGCGCGGTGAGCGTGATGTTGGCCGAGTCCAGATTGGGGAACACCAGCAGATTGGCTTCGCCTATCAGCCGCGAATGCGGATAGACGCGCTGACGCAACTGCTCGGACAGAGCGGTGTCGGCATGCATCTCGCCGTCGCATTGCAGGTCTGGCGCGATGCGCGCCAGGATCGCCGCCGCCTGCCGCATCTTCAGCGCGCTCGGCGAATCGCGCGAGCCGAAATCCGAATGCGAAAGCAGGGCGGCCTTTGGCTCGATGCCGAAGCGCTGGATCTCCTCCGCCGCCAGCACCGTCATTTCGGCGATCTCCTCGGCCGTCGGGTCGACGGAGACGTGAGTGTCGGTGAGGAAAATGATACCGCGCTGCGAGATCAGCATCGAAAGCGTCGACAAATCATGGTCCTTGATGCCGGCGCGTGGGCCGATGATCAGGGTGACATTGCGCAGATGCCGCTCGAAACGCCCTTCGAGGCCGCAGACCATGGCGTCGGCGTCGCCGCGCTTCAGCGCAAGGGCGGCAATGACCGTGTTGTCGGTGCGCACCATGGTGCGCGCGGCTTCCGTCGTCACGCCGCGCCGGCCGGCAAGCTCGATCAAAAGGTCGACATAGTGGCGATAGCGGGGATCGTCCTCGGGGTTGATCAGGCCAAAATCGACACCCGGCTTGATGCGCAGCCCGTAGCGTTTCAGCCTGACTTCGATGACATGCGGACGGCCGATCAGGATCGGTTCGGCGATGCCTTCCTCCAGCACCACTTGCGCGGCGCGCAGCACGCGCTCGTCCTCGCCGTCGGCATAGATGACGCGTTTGGCGCTCGACGTCTTGGCCATCGAGAACACCGGCTTCATGACCAGGCCGGAACGGAAGACGAAGCGGTTCAGCGTGTCGATATAGGCAGCGAAGTCGGTGATCGGCCGTGTGGCGACGCCGGTGTCGCAGGCAGCCTTGGCCACCGCCGGAGCGATGCGCAGGATCAGTCTGGGGTCGAAGGGCGAGGGGATCAGGAAATCCGGTCCGAAGATCGGCGTCTCGCCGGAATAGGCGCGGGCGGCGACATCGGACGGCTCTTCGCGGGCAAGCGCCGCAATCGCCCGCACCGCAGCCATCTTCATCTCTTCATTGATGGCGCTGGCGCCGCAGTCCAGCGCGCCACGGAAGATGTAAGGAAAACAGAGTACGTTATTGACCTGATTGGGAAAATCGGACCGACCGGTGCAGATCATCGCGTCGGGTCGCGCCGCCCGGGCCGCTTCCGGCATGATCTCGGGATTGGGATTGGCCAGTGCCAGGATCAGCGGTTTCGGCGCCATGTGCTGAAGCAATTCCGGTTTCAGCACGCCGGCGGCGGAAAGGCCGAGGAACACGTCGGCGCCGGAGATGACATCGGCCAGCGTGCGCGCCTCGGTGTTCTTCACATAGGGGTCTTTCCAGCGGTCCATCTCGTCGACGCGACCCTTGTAGGCGACGCCGAAACGGTCGGTGACCCAGATGTTTTCGATACGGGCACCGAGCAGGACCAGGAGGTTGAGGCAGGCGAGGGCCGCCGCACCCGCACCGGAGGTGACGATCTTGATGTCTGAGATCGTCTTGCCGGCGAACTCCAGCCCGTTGAGCACGGCGGCGGCGACGATGATCGCGGTGCCGTGCTGGTCGTCATGGAAGACCGGTATGGCCATGCGGGCCTTCAGCCGCTCCTCGACCTCGAAGCATTCCGGCGCCTTGATGTCCTCGAGATTGATGCCGCCGAAGGTCGGCTCCAGCGCCGCGACCGTCTCGACCATGCGATCGATCTCCGGCGCGTCGATTTCGATGTCGAAGACATCGATGCCGGCGAATTTCTTGAACAGGACCGCCTTGCCTTCCATCACAGGCTTGGAGGCGAGCGGGCCGATATTGCCGAGGCCCAGAACCGCCGAACCGTTGGAGACGACACCGACCAGATTGGCGCGCGCAGTATAATCGGCGGCGGTCGCCGGATTGTCGCGGATTTCCAGACAGGGCGCCGCGACGCCGGGTGAATAGGCCAGCGCCAGGTCGCGCTGGTTGCCGAGCGGTTTTGTCGCCTGGATTTCGAGCTTTCCCGGCCTCGGGTGCTTGTGGAAGTAGAGCGCGGCTTCGTCGAGGTCCGACCGGGCCGCCTTTTTGCTTTCGCCTTCCATGCCGGCCGCTCCTCAATTCAGTCCGTTGGTGTTTTGAGTCTCTTAGCATGCAGCCGGGGCTTTTCGAGAGGTGATATGTCGCAAGTACGATGCCTATGGCTTTGCAAGGCCGTGGGCCTCATCGCACATCAACCCAAGGTCTCCAGCAGTCTGAGGACGGTGATGACTGCAATCATCAGATAGACTGCGGCGCTGCCCAGATTCGCAAATCTGCCGACCTGTGCGCAGCCGACCGGCAGTCGCAAGCGCGCGACTGTGAAGACGCAAGCAGAGGCGGAGACCGAGCGCATGCAAACATATGTCGCGCTCAGCAAGACCATTTGCTCAGAGATCGAATGATCCGGATCTATGAATTGCGGGAAGAAGGCGGCATAGAAGAGGAGCGCTGCAGGACTTGCGAAGGCGATCATCAGCCCGTCGAGGACCGGCGCACGAGCGCCAGACAAATTCGGACATCGCGAGGGCCGGTTGCGGAGGTGCAACAGGCCCGCCGCGAGCCAGATGAGATAAAGAGCTCCGGCGAGCGAAAGCCATCGCAACAGCACTGGCAAGAGTTCACCGGAAAGTGACAGGCCGGCGAAGATTGCCCCGAGCAGGCACACCTCCCCGAGCTCTACGCCGATCGCGGTCGAGAGGCCGGCCTTCGCCCCGTGCCGCAACGTACTATGGGCAATGATCGCCATAATAGGGCCGGGCGTGATAAGAATCAAAAGTGTCGCGGCCGAGAATTGGGCAAGACTGTTCCAGTCCATGTCTTCGCCTAGCTCCTCTGCTTCTCGGCAAGGCGCCGCGTCGATACGGCGGCGACAATACGGCGCTCGGCAAGGGCGAGATACTCTTCCCGAGCTGAACTCCTGCGCGATCGTCCGGGGCGACTCCGCGCAAGTCGTGAGCCGGCAAAGGGATGGCGGCGCCCTGCAATGCGCCGGCCCTATTGCTTCGCCGGCGCCACGATCTTCATCACGAACGAAGTCGGCGCCTCGCCCGGTCCGAACGGTCCAGGGACCTTGTTGCTCACCGGCGGCAGGCTCTTGAGATAGGCCGCGATCGCCCCGGCGTCAGACTCGGTGAGTTCCGCGAGTGCGGCCCACGGCATGATCGGAGCGAGCATGCGTCCGTCGGGACGCTTGCCTGTCCGGATCGCCGTGACGATATCATGCTCGCTCCAGCGCCCGAGACCCGTCGCCTCGTCGGGCGTGAGGTTGGGGCCGTAGAAGACCCCGAGCCCCGGGATCTCGAAACCGACCTCGGAGCCGCCGAGGTGACGCGTCATGTCCGGCTTGCCGAGGAAATGTCCCGGCGTGTGGCAATCGGTGCAGCCCGCGATGGTCACCAGGTATTTCCCCCGTTCGACCAGCTCGCGGTCGGCCGCGCCGGCAGGCGGCGATCCAATCGCCGCCACCAACGCCGTGAATGCCGCGGGCAACACCCGCCTGGCCGCCTGCGACGCCACACGCGCCGCGGCAGATCCGAAGTCGTGAATGCTCATGCTTTCCTCCGTCCCGTGGCTC
>NZ_CAUM01000117.1 GCF_000350085.1 Mesorhizobium metallidurans STM 2683 | reverse complement strand
GTGCTGGCCTTCGCCGTGGCCATCATCCTCGGGCTGGTCCAGGGCTATCTGGTTTCGCGCGGGCTGAACCCGATCGTCACCACGCTGGCCTTCGGCTCGGCCCTGTTCGGCAGTGTCGTCATGCTCGCCGACAACAGAACGATCACGCTCAGTCCCAATCCGATCGCGTGGCTGGGCGGCGGCACCACCTTCGGCATTCCCAACCAGGCGATCATTTTCGTCGTGCTTCTGGTGCTCGGCTCGCTGTTCCTGTCGCGGACAAAGCTCGGCCGCCAGATGGTGCTGACCGGCGCCAATCCAAAGGCGGCGAACCTTATCGGCGTGCCGACCCGCCGCATCGTCATGATCGCCTTCGTCGCCGCGGCATTGACGGCGGCGCTTGTCGGCATCCTCGTGGTCGGCCAGGTGTCGCAAGCCAAGAGCGATATGTTCCGCGGCCTGACCATCGATGTCGTCGCCGCCATCCTGGTCGGCGGCATCGCCATCCAGGGCGGCGAAGGCCAGCTCTGGCGCGCCGGTTTCGGGGCGATCGTGCTGACCATGCTTGGCAACATCATGCTCCTGCTCGGCATCGATGCCGGCGTGCGCGACTTGCTGAAGGGATTGCTCGCGGCCGCCGTGCTCTTGTCGATGCGACTGCTCAAGGCGCGCGGCTCATGAGAAACGCTCTCAAGCTCGATACCGGTTTCCAGGTCCGGCTCGCCATCTGCGTGGTGCTGCTTGTCGTTTTCTCGTTCGTCATGCCGGGCTTCGCCTCCATCTCGAATGCCGCCTCCATCACCGAGAATATGGGCCTGATCGCGCTGGTCGGCACCGGCATCATGCTGACGATGGTGGTCGGCGAGCTCGACCTTGCCGTCGCTTCAGTCGCCGCCGTGGCGGCGATCATGGCGCTGTCGCTCTCGGAGACCTCGCTGGCGCTCGGCATCGCGGCGGCGCTGATCACCGCCGGTCTCTACGGCGCGGTCATCGGCTATATCATCGAAAAGACCGGCGTGAACTCGCTGGTGCTGACGGTGTGCATGCTGATCGCGCTGCGTGGACTGGCTCTGGTGATGGCGCCGCAGCGCCCAGCCATTCTGCCGGCGGACCTGTTCTGGGCCTCGGATGCGCTGGTCGCCCAGTTTGGCCCAGTGACGCTGCTCGGCCTGATCGGCTTTGCCGTCGTCATCATTGTCGGCCTGCTGATGCGCTACACAAGGCTCGGCCTGTCGATGTACGCGGTCGGCGGCAATTTGGAGCGTGCGCGCGGCTCCGGCGTCGCCACCCTGCCGGTCCACATGACGGCCTTCGCGGGATCGGCCATGCTCGGCGCCAGCGCCGGCATTCTCGCGGCCTTGCGCTCAGGCTCCGCTTCGGGCATCGGCTTCGACAGTTTCCTGCTTTCGGGGATCACCGTCGCCGTCGTCGGCGGCGTGCCGCTCGAGGGCGGGCGCGGCACCATCCTCAACGTGCTGCTCGGCGCGCTGATCATTCGGCTGATTTCGTCGGCCGTGTCGATCGGCGGCATACCGGGTTCGTTCGAGAGCATCGTCATCGGCGGCATCCTGCTCGCCATGCTGCTGCTCGACTATTGGCTTCGCCGGCGCGAACGCAAACTGCAACCGGCGCGGGCCTGAGCCCGTGCAAGATTTCAAAAAGAGGAGATTTCGGGATGAGTGAGAACAACAAGGGCGGCGCCGTCGTTACGGGCGCCGCGCGAGGCATCGGCAGGGAAATAGCGACAGCGTTGCTAAACGATGGCTACGGGGTAGTCATCGCCGACATCGATCCGGCCGTCGGCGAGCAGACGGTCAAGGAGCTTTCGAAGGACCATGCCGGGCGCGTCGTCTTCAGCAAGGTCGACGTCACCAAGCGCGACGAGGTCAAGGCGGCGGTCGCCGCCTGCTGCAAGCAATTCGGCGGTATCGACGTCATGGTCAACAATGCCGGCTTTAACAAGCCCGAGCCTTTCTTGGAGGCCACTGAGAAGACCTGGCATGCGATCATGGACGTCAACGCGCTTGGCGTGCTGATCGGCATCCAGGAGGCCGCCAAGGCGATGATCGAGCGCGGGATCAAGGGCAAGATCATCAATACCGCTTCCATCGCCGGCCGCACCGGCTTTGCCGACTTCGCCCCCTACTCCGCCAGCAAGGCCGTCGTTATCAGCCTGACACAGGCCGGTGCACGCGCGCTCGCCGGCAAGGGTATCACGGTCAACGCGTTCGGTCCGGGCGTCGTCGACACGCCACTCTGGGAGAAGCTCGACGCCGACCTGCTGGCGATGGGCGCCAGCTCGGCGCCGGGCGAAGCGATGAATTCGCTGGCCAGCCAGATCCTGCTCGGCCGCGTCGCCAAGCCGTCCGATGTCGTCGGCACCGTGCGCTTCCTGTGGTCACCGCAATCCGACTACATGACCGGTCAGGTGCTGCTGATCGACGGCGGGATGATCCTGCAATGAGCGCGAAAACGGGAGTCTTGACCGGCGCTGCCGGTGGCATCGGGCGGGCGACGGCGGAACGGCTCGCCGCCGATGGATGGTCGCTCGTGCTCATCGACCAGTTCGACAATGTGGCCGAGGTCGCCAAGGGCATAAAGACCGAGGACGGGCAGAAGGTGATCGGCGTCGCCGCCGACATCACCAACCCCGACCAGTATGGCTCGATCGACGCCGCGATCGCCTCGATCGGGGCGCCGCTGAAGTTCCTCGGCCTGGTTGCCGGTGTGCTGCAGCAGGTCGGCTCGATCGAAACGCTCGACATTGCCGAGTGGGACCGCGTCTTCAACGTCAATCTGCGCGCCAACGTGTTCCTGATGAAGCACTTCATTCCCGCACTGCGCGCGGCAAAAGGCGCTTCGATCGTCACGGTTTCGAGCTGGTACGGCAAAAGCGGCCATGGCTTTTTCGGCGCCTATTGCGCATCGAAGGCCGGCGTCATCTCGCTGACCCATACGACGGCGGCCGAGCTTGCGGCCGACAATATAAGGGTCAATTCCGTGGCGCCCGGCAATGTCGCCACCAGTATGCATCTCGACGCGCTGCGCGAGGAGGCAGAGAAGCGCAGCGTGACCTTCGAGGAGATGAAGAAGACGGAGTGGGACAAGATCCCGCTTGGTCGCGCCGCCTACCCGTCGGAGATCGCCTCGGCGATCAGTTTCCTGGCCGGACCGGACGGCTCGTACCTGACCGGCGCCACCATCGACGTCAATGGCGGCTGCCTGTTCACATGAGCCTCTTTTCATGAGTATGGCGCGTCGGGAAAATACGGTTTCGGCTGCGGTGTCTCCCATGCTGGAGACCACCGAGCTTGAAACCTATTTTCTCGACATGTGGCGCATCCGCCGCTTCGAGGAGCGGGCGGCGGAGCTGTTCAAGTCGGGCGTCATCAAGGGCACGGCGCATTCCTGCGTCGGCCAGGAAGCGATCGCCGTCGGCGCCTGCGCAGGGCTCGGCGACGACGACTACATCGTCTCGCACCATCGCGGCCATGGCCACTGCATCGCCAAGGGCGCCGACACCGGCAAGATGATGGCCGAGCTGTTCGGCCGTATCACCGGCTATGGCCATGGGCTCGGCGGCTCCATGCATATCGCGGCACTCGACCGCGGCATTCTCGGCGCCAACGGCATTGTCGGCGCCGGGCTCGGCATCGGCACGGGCGCGGCGCTCTCGGCAACGATCCGCGGCACCAGACAGGTGTGCGTTGCCTTCTTCGGCGACGGCGCGGCCAATGAAGGGATTTTCCACGAATCCCTCAATCTCGCAGCACTTTGGAAGCTGCCGGTGATCTTCGTCTGCGAGAACAATGGCTATGGGCTGTCGCTGGGGGTCGAGCAGGCTTCCGCCGTGCCAAGGATTTCCACTCGCGCGGTCGCCTACGGCATGCCTGGCGAGACCATCGACGGCAATGACGCGGTCGTCGTGAGAGATGCCGTCGGCATCGCCGTGCAACGGGCACGCGCCGGCGAAGGCCCCAGCCTGATCGAGGCGATGACCTACCGTTCCGGCGATCATTCGATGCGAACCAATCTGCCGCGCTACCGTCCCGAGGCCGAGGAAGAAGAGTGGCGGCGGCGCGACCCGATCCTGAAGATGACGGCACTGCTCAAGCAGCGCCAGGTGAGCCAGAAGCGCATCGACGCCATCGCGGCGAAGGCGGACGCCGAAATCGAACAGGTGATCGCCGCTGCCGGGCAGGCGCCGGAACCGGCGATGGACATTCTTTTTCCGGCCGTCATGGCGCCGTCACTGGCCGCCGCCTCCGAGCCGGAAGCCGGGTCACGCCAGCTCGGCTATGTCGAGGCGGTGCGCGAGGCCATGCACCAGGAAATGGCGCGCGACGATCATGTCGTCGTGCTTGGCGAGGATGTCGGCCGGATCGGCGGGCTGTTCCAGTGCACGGCAGGCCTGCAGCAGGCGTTCGGGGCCGAGCGTGTGCGGGACACGCCGATTTCGGAAAACGTCATTGCCAATGCCGCCGTCGGCGCGGCACTGACCGGCTTGCGGCCGATCGTGGAGGTGCAGTTCTTCGACTTCATCACCCACATGATGGATGCGATCGTCAACCAGGCAGCGAAGCTGCGCTTCATGCTGGGCGGCGAGGCGCGTATCCCGCTGGTGATCCGTGGGCCGCAGGGCGGCGGCATCCGCCTTGGCGCTCAGCATTCGCAGTCGCTGGAGACCTGGTTCGCGCATATCCCCGGGCTGGTGGTGCTGGCGCCGTCCAATCCCTACGATGCCAAGGGCCTGCTGGCGGCGGCGATCCGCGACGACAATCCGGTCGTCTTCATCGAGCACAAGCTGCTTTATCAGCAGAGCCGCGGCCCGGTGCCGAAGGCGCCCTATGCCTTGCCGATCGGCAAGGCGGCGATCCGCCGGCCGGGCAAGGACGTCACCATCGTCGCGACGATGGCGATGGTGGACGTCGCCCTTTCGGCGGCGCGCGAGCTGGCGCGCGACGGCATCGAGGCCGAAGTGATCGATCCGCGAACCCTACGGCCATTGGACGGCGGGACTATCCTGGCTTCGGTGCGCAAGACCAACCGTTGCGTGGTCGTCCATGAGGGCTGGACCACGCACGGCTTCGGCGCCGAAATCTCGGCGCTGATCATGGAAAACGCTTTCGACTGGCTCGACGCGCCGGTGGCGCGCGTCGGGATGGCCGATGTCCCGATGCCCTACAATTCCGGACTGGAACGCGAACTCATCCCCAACGCGGCGCGGATCGCCGAGGCGGCACGCACCGTCTGCTACCGGAGCTGACGGATATGCCGCGCGCGAAAATTTCAACTCAAAATGCAATCGATTGACTAGCAGAGGAAATCTCATGACCAAGCGAGTGGACGTCGAATTCAACTCCGAAGGCACGACCGTGCGTGGCTGGCTGTATCTGGCCAACGCATCGAAGCGCGCGCCGACCGTGGTGCTGGCCGGCGGCTGGTGCTATGTGCGCGAGATCGTCATGCCGACCTATGGCCAGGCATTCGCCGATGCGGGCATCAATGCGCTGATCTTCGACTATCGCAATCTGGGCGTCAGCGACGGCGATAACCGCCAGCACCTGGATCCCTGGCAGCAAATCCGCGACTACCAGAACGCCATCAGCTTCCTCGAGCGTCACGACAATGTCGATCCCGACCGCATCGGCGTCTGGGGTATTTCCTACTCGGGTGGCCATGCTCTGATCCTCGCCGCCATCGACCCGCGCGTAAAAACCATCGTCAGCCAGATTCCGGTGATCGACGGTTACGAGAACATGCGGCGCGCGCATGGAACGATGGAGTACCGGGCGCTCTGGGATCTCGTGCTCAGGGATCGCAAGCTTCGCTATGAAAAACCCGGCGAACGGCTCTATCTGCCGCATGCGACCGAAAACTCGGCTGCGGAAGTCTCGGCCTGGCCGTTCCCGGAAACGGTGCGTACCTTCATGGCCATCAAGGCCTCGGAAGCGCCGCTTTACGAGAACCGCAGCACGGTGGAGTCGGTCGAGCTGTTGATGAATTACGATGTCGGGCCGTTCGTGAAGCGCATCTACAACACGCCGACGCTGATGATCGTGGCCGAGGGCGACGATCTGACTTTGTGGGATCTCGAAATCGGCGCCTTCAACCAGATTCCGTCGACGAAGAAGAAACTGGAAGTGCTGCCGCACACTTCGCATATGACGCTCTATTCGGACCAGTCTAAGGTCAAGGTGGCGGCGGCGATGGCCCGAGACTGGTTCGTCGAGACGCTAAAACCTTAGAGACATCAGGGGTATGCAGGCAGAGCCACATCTTTCGCGCCGGCCGGCGAATTTCCACCCGCTCACGCCGGCGGATTTCCTGGCGCGCGCCGTGGCAGTCCATCCCGATCGCCCGGCAATCGCCTGGAACGATCGGCGCTGGACCTACCGGCAATTCGGCGGTATCGCGGCGCGGCTTGCCGCATGGCCTGGAAGGCAGGAGAGCGGGGCTGGCGACGTGGTCAGCTTCATGTGCTCCAACCGGCCTGAGATGCTGGCCGCCCATTATGCGGTGCCTTCCATCGGCGCGGTGCTCAACAGCATCAACACCCGGCTCGATGCCGACACCGTCGCCTACATACTCGACCATTCCGGCAGCCGCATCGTGGTGGCGGACCCTGGAAGCATCGACATTGCGCGGCAGGCGGGACGCGTTGCCGGCGTTCGCGTCGTGCTGTTGGCGGAAAGCGAAGACAGCGGCGAGGACAGGCTCGATCTCCTGGCCGGTGATCCCGGAGAAGACCGCTTCGAAATATCAGGCGTTGCCGACGAATGGCAGCCGATCTGCCTCAACTACACGTCAGGCACGACCGGGCGGCCCAAGGGTGTCGTCTACCACCACCGGGGCGCCTATCTCAACGCGCTGGGCAATGTCATGGCGCTCGGCTTCGATCGCGACACGGTCTATCTCTGGACCTTGCCGATGTTCCACTGCAACGGCTGGTGCCACACCTGGGCGGTGACAGCCGCGGGCGGCCTGCATGTCTGCCTCGACAGGATCGATCCGGATCTGGTTTTCGGTGCCCTCAAGACCCACGCGGTGACGCATTTTTCCTGCGCGCCGGTAGTGCTTTACATGCTGCTCAACCATCCCCGGCGCCCTGCCGGCGCCCTGGAAAAAGCGCGTCACGGTGGCGACCGGCGGCGCATCGCCAACCAGCACCTTGATCGAACAGCTCGATGCGCTGGGCGTCGACCTGGTCCATCTCTACGGCCTCACCGAATCCTACGGTCCGGCGACGCTGTGCGAACTGCCCGGCCGCCTGGCGACGGCGAGCGCTGGAGAAAAGGCCGCGTTCCTGGCACGCCAGGGCGTGCGGCATATCACGGCGAGCCAAGTCAAGGTTGCCGACGAGCAAGGAATGCCGGTGGCGGCCGACGGCAAGACCATGGGCGAGATCCAGCTTTCCGGCAACACACTGATGGCCGGCTATTATCGCGACGCGGCGGCGAGCGAGAGCGCCTTCTCGGGCGGCTGGTTTCACACCGGCGATCTCGCCATCGTGCACCCGGACGGCGCCATCGAGATCAAGGACCGGTTGAAGGACATCATCATTTCGGGCGGTGAGAACGTCTCCAGCCTAGAGATCGAGAATGTGCTTCACCAGCATCCTGCCATTCTGCTGGCAGCGGTCGTTGCCATGCCGGACGAGAAATGGGGCGAGGTGCCGTGCGCCTTCATCGAGACCAAGGCGGGAAGAGAGGTCGGGACGCAAGAACTGGTCGCATTTTGTCGTTCAAGATTAGCCGGCTACAAAATCCCGAAACGCTTCGTCTTTCGCGAATTGCCGAAGACCGCGACCGGCAAGATCCAGAAATTCGTGCTGCGCGAAGCCGCGCGCTGATTCGAGCTTCGCAAGTGCGATCGTTGGAAGCGAACGGAGCGGTCGTTGACGAGTCGTGGGCTTGCGCCTATATTCTGACCATATGGTCATTTTATGGGAACGCCGATGAAAAATATAACGGTCGTTGAGGCGAAAGCCCGCTTCTCGGCGTTGCTAGCCGAAGTCGAAGCGGGTGAAGAAATCGCCGTTACGAGGCACGGCAAGGTAATTGCGCGCCTGGTTCCGGACTATCCCCGCTTGGCAGCCGATGCGTTTCGGGACTTCTGGACCGATGCCGACGAGATTGATCTAATGGCACCGGAGGACCAACCGGCTGAAGATGTGGCTTCGCTGGACGGTTAAGCCCGTGCCATCGCTTTATCTTCTGGACACCAATATCCTGATTGCAGCCCTGAAAGGGCGAGCAGAGATGCGTAAACGGCTGGAGTCGGAGCAACTGAGCACCATGCGGCTTTCGGCCATTGTTCTGGGCGAACTGGAATTCGGCGCAGAAAAGAGCGCCTATGGCGACCGCGATCGTGCGCGATTGGCCACCCTGGCTCGACGACTCCCGTTGGTCGGGGTTGATTACGATACGACGCGTCACTACGCGAAAATTCGAGCTTTCCTTGAGACCCAGGGAACGGCGATCGGAGCGAATGACACTTGGATCGCCGCGCAAGCGCTTGCCGTCAATGCGACGCTAGTAACGGATAACGAGCGGGAGTTCTCGCGCGTGCCCGGACTGACACTCGAAAACTGGTTGGCGCGCACGTAGCAACAACCAGAATCGGGGGCTGACGGCAGATTTTGGGATGAACTGCTAGTGGAAGTAGATACCGCCGCAGACGTTGAGCGCCTGTCCCGTGACAAAGGCTGACTGGTCCGAAGCGAAGAAGCACATCGGCCCGACGATATCTTCGGGGTAGCCGAGACGTTTCAGCGCCGCGACCTCTTCCCAGTGCCGGATGGCCTCGTCGCTGCCGAGATTGTCTAATGGCCCTGCGTCGCCATCTGCCTGGAGCGCTGACGGGCACAAAGTTCGGGCGGGCTTGCCTATATCGCCAGCGTAGCGCCAGCCATGTGTTCGGGATTTCAGGATTGCGGAAGGATGACGACGTTGTCGGAGTCCCAGAAAATTTCCGTCTTCTCACCCGGTTTCGGCAGGCTTGTGCGCGTGCTGCGCTGGACCTGGACACGAACGCGAACACCGTCGGCCAGACAGATGGTGTAGAACGACCTGCTGCCTATGAAGATGACATCCTCGACCTGCCCGGTCGCCGATTGCGTGGTGTCATTGTCCCGGTTGAAGCGGAAGGATTCGGGTCGAATCGAGACGATCACCTTGCCGCGCAATTCGCTGGCTGGAACGATAGAGCTGTGAAAGCGCAGCCCCGACCCGGTGACGGCTGTCATACCGAGGGCGTTATCGCCTGCCATTGCCGCCTCGAACAAATTGGTCTCGCCAAGGAATTTGGCGGCGAACAGCGATTTCGGCGCCGCGTACATGGTTTCGGGCCGGTCGATCTGCACGATGCGACCCTTCTCCATGAGAACGACGCGGTCGGAGAGGATCATCGCCTCGTCCTGGTCGTGCGTGACATAGACGAAGGTGGCGCCGGTCTCGGCGTGAATGCGCTTCATCTCGACCAGCATGTGCTGGCGGATCTTCAGATCGAGGGCGGCAAGCGGCTCGTCGAGCAGCAAGACTTTCGGACCATTGACCAGCGCCCGGGCCAGCGCCACGCGCTGGCTCTGGCCGCCGCTCAACTCGTTGATATAGCGGTTGGCGTAGCTGTCGAGTTGAACGATGTGCAGCATGCGCTGGACCCGCTCGCGGATTTCCGCCTTGGGCGTGCCCTTGACCTTGAGGCCGAAGGCGACGTTCTCGAAAACGTCGAGATGGGGAAAAAGCGCATAGCGCTGGAAGACCATGTTCACCGGCCGCCGCTCGGGAGGTTGCCCGGCACAGTCCTTGCCATCGATCCTGATGGTGCCGGCGGTCACCGCCTCGAAGCCGGCTATCAGCCGCATCAGGGTTGTCTTGCCGCAGCCGCTGGGGCCGAGCAAGGTGACGATCTCGCCCTGTTCGATGGACAGGTTGATGTCGCTCAGCGCCTGGAATGAACCGAACATTTTCTGGGCCGCGGTGATCTCGATCACGGGCGGGCGGATTGTCATGCCTGTCGATCCTTATGACACGGTGCGGCCGGCGACGGCCGATCTTCTGCGCAGATGGCCGATGAGCCAGGCGATGAAGAGGATGGCGACCGAGAACACCAGAGCGAGAGTGGAGATGGCGTTGATGAGCGGCGTGACGGTGCGGCGCATCATCGACCAGATATACATGGGCAGCGTCGTCTCGGTGCCGGCGACGAAGGAGGTCACGACGAACTCGTCGAAAGACACGGCAAATGCCAATATGGCCGAGGCGATCAATGTCGGTGCGATCAGCGGCAGCGTCACCTTGCCGAAGGTCTGCATCTGACTGGCGCCGAGGTCGCGCGACGCTTCCTCGAGCGAGCGATCGAACAAGGCAAGCCGGGCGCGCATCGCCACGATCAGGATGGGCAGGGCCAGCACCACATGCGAGATGACGATGGTGACCGTCGAGAGCTGGACGCGGGCCTGGGCGAACAGCACCAGAAGCGAGACGCCGACGAAGAGGCCGGGCAGTGCGATCGGCGTCAGGCACAGCACCTCCAGCAAGGCGCGGCCGCGATGCCCCAGGCGAAGCCAGGCAAGCGAAGCGGCCGCCCCGAGGACCAGCGTGATCAAGGCGGTGAAGCCGGCGACGGTGAGGCTCTTGAGCAAGGCCGAGCCGAGTTGGGCATTGCCCAGCACTTCGGCGTACCAGCGCAGACTGAAGCCGGCAAAAGGAAACGACAGCGAAGGGCTCGCATGGAACGAGAAGAGAACGATGATCACTAGCGGCATCAACAGGAACGCCAGGATCGACCAGACCACCAGTTTCAGCACCACTGCGTCAGCCCCCCGCTTTCCCTATAGGCCGGCGTTTCACGACCAGGCCCGTGGCGCGTCCAAGCCCCATCACGGCGAAGTAAATGGCGATCGACACCAGAAACATCAGGAAGGCCTGGGCGGCACCCAGCGGCCAGTTGCCAGTCTTGCGGAACTGATCGGCGATCAGCAGCCCCGTCGTCTGCCCCGACGAGCCGCCCAGCATCTGCGGCGTGACATAGTCGCCCGCAACCATGACGAAGGTCAGCATGAAGGCGCCGACCAGGCCGTTGGCCGCGTTGGGCGCGATAACGCGGAAGAAGGCCCCGAGCGGAGAGGCGCCAAGATCGCGCGCGGCGTCGACAAGATCCTTCTTGATCTCGCTGAGCGAGGACACCACCAAAAGGATGCAGAACGGCAGGTAGATGTGGATCAGCGTGATGGCGACCGCAAAGCGGCTGAACAGGAACACGCCGACAGGCGTGTCGACGATGCCGGCCTGAATCAGAATGGTGTTGAGGACGCCGCTGGTGCCAAGCAAGGTGCGCCAGGCATAGATGCGGACCAGATAGCTGGAGAACCAGGTGATCAGGATAAGATAGAGGATGACCTGCGAGCGGCTGACATAGACGAGGTAATAGCCGACCGGGACCGCGAGTACCAGCGTGATCGACGCCGTGACCAGCCCGATCAGGATGGCGTTGATCGTCACCTTCCAGAACAGAGGCGACATTAGCGAATTCAGATAGTTCGAAAACACGAAGTCCGGCACGATCCTGTACGAGGCCGCCGTCCAGAAACTGTAGACGAACAGGATCAGGCTCGGCACGACGAAAAACACGACCATGTACAGAACGGCGGGGGCCGCCAGCAGGCCACCCATCCTCATGCTTGGTGCCTTCATGGACCTATCCCACGCAAAAACGCGCTATCGGCAATCACGCCGATAGCCATGTCTCACTTCAGCCTGTTGCAACGGGGGAAGTCTACATCCCTGCCTTGAATTCCTGCCATGCCGCGATCCAGTCGTCATAGGTGGCATGGGTGTCGGATGCCCGCGGCGGAATGCCGGGCAGGCCGGCGGCGAAAATGCTGTCGATGGCATTGTAGTCGATGCGGCTGCGCGACTTCTCGTCGAGCAGCGCGACCGCCTTTTTGGAAACCGGCGCCTGAACCACCGCCATGGCGACCTTGGCCTGCACGGCAGGATCGAGCGACTGGTTGATGAAGGCATGGGCGGCTTCGATATTGTCCGCCGAAATCGGAATGAACCAGGCATCCACCCACAGGACCGGGCCTTCCTTCGGCATGGCCATCTCGATCTTCATGTTTTGCTGGTCCGTCTGCGTGATGATCGAGGGATCGGCGCAAAGTGCCGCAACGACCTCGCCGGAAACCATGAGGTTGACAAGCTCGCCCTGGTTGAGGGCGATGACGCGGGCCTGATCGCGGTATTTGGAGAATTCCGCGAAAGCCTTGCCAAGCTCGTCCTTGGTCAGCAGTGGATATTTCTCGCCAAGGCCGGCAACGCGCGCCGCGACCGGCCAGGAACTCACCGTGTCGTCCATGATGGCGATCTTGCCCTTGAGCGAGGGATCGAGCAGGTCGGCATAGGATGCCGGCTTGGCCAGCTTGTCGGCATTGAACAGGATTGTGTTGAAGCCCCAGATATAGGGTGATCCCCAATGCTGCCCGTCGGCGAACCAGGTCGGCTGGTCATAGAACTGGCTGAAGAGATTGTCGGAGGTGTAGTTCGGCACTTTCGAGACATCGATCGGAGTTACGATCTTCATTTCCCTGATATAGAGATCCGCATAGGCCTGATTGTATTCGGCCAGATCGATCGGCGGCGGGTTGCCGGCGACGAACTTTGCCTGCACGTCGTCCTGATTGGCGATCGATGTGGTCTCCACCGTTACGCCGTTTGTCTTGCGCCAGTCGGCAAGTTCGCTGGTCAGGTCATAGCCTTCCCAGGCCATGACCTGGAGTTCGCCCCCGGCAGCCGCCTGCGCCGGCAGCGAGGACAGTCTCAACAGGAACGCCCCGGCCCCCAGGCCAGCCATTCCGGTCAGAGCGGCCCTCCTGCTGATCGCCGATGTGAACAAGCTTGAACTGGCTTCGTCTCCTGCTTTGCGCGTCATGGTGAGTTCCCCTTTTTTGTTGGCAGCTCAGACAACCTTGCTTTACAGGATATTGGATACAATAATCATCGGAGTCAAACGAAATCGTTCTGCCGCTTGAACCTGACTTTGATTTCCTTTGAAGAATTTCGCCGCGGAACCGCGGACATTGGCTGCCTTAGCGAGCGGGCCGCGGACAGGAGCACTGGCCAGACGGTCGCGACCCGGATGGAGGGCTGGATTATTTGCCGGCTCCGCCAAGCAGGCCGCGCACGAATGCCTTTTGGAAGAGCAGATAGGTGACCATCACCGGAAGAAGCGAGATAAGCGTGGCCGCCATCAGCGGACCGTACTCGACCTGCAGGCTGCCGGCGAAGCCGGCTATCGTCGCCGTGACAGGCGTCGCTTTGTCGCTCGTCGTCAGGGTGATGGCGAAAAGCAGGTCGTTCCAGATGGCACGGCTCTGGATAATCGCAAGCGCGGCGAGACCCGATCCCGATGCCGGAAGAAGAAGCCGCCAGAAGTAACCGGCCGGGGTGCAGCCGTCGATGAGCGCCGCCTCATACATGGACCTTGGCACCGAGGCGAAGAAATTGCGCATGAAGAAGGTGCAGAAGGGAACGCTGTAGGCGGTGTGCACCAGCCACATGCCGGGAATGCTGTCGTAAAGACCGATCGACCTGATCAGGAAGAACAAGGGAATCTGGACGATCTGGAACGGCACGAGCATGCCCGTCAGCAGGAAGAAATAGACCGCCCGTCCGCCGGCTCCGCGCATATAGGCAAGCGGATAGCCTGAGATCGCGCCCACCAGCAGCGAGAAGATCACCGATGGCACCGTGATCGCAATCGAGTTCAGGAAACTTCGCCCCATCCGATCGTAAGCGACGGCGTAGTTCTGGAAGTAGAGCTCGTTCGGCAGCGCGATCACCCGCGTTATTTCGGATGGCGATTTGAGCGACGTCAGGAGCGCGACGACCAAGGGCGCGGCAAATATCACCGCTGCCGCCACCAGGATCGAAAAGGGTAGAGCCGTGCGCCTGGCAACCGCTGTGTTCATCCTATTCCGCCTCGGCGTCCTGGACGCGTTTTGCCAGTTGGTGGATGTAAGGCATGATGATGAGACCGGCGATCACGAGGAGGTAGACCGAGATCGCACTGGCGCGGCCCATTTCAAACCTGCCAAACGCAGTATCGTACATCTGTGTGGCGAGCACCTCGGATGCGTATGCGGGGCCGCCATTGGTCATCGCCCAGACGATGTCGAACAAGCGCATCGCGTCGACCGCTGCCATGCCGAGGACGACGATCGTCGAGGGCCATAGAAGCGGGAAGCTGACCTTCCAGAACACCTGCCAGGGCGTCGCCCCCTCGATCCTCGCGGCCTCTATGTACTCCACCGGGATATTGCGAAGGCCCGCGAAGAACACCAGGAAAGCAAAACCGGTCGTCCACCACAGCATCGAACCCATGAGCGCGAAATTGACGATCGACGGGTCGCCCAACCAGTTCTGGGCCAGGCCGCCCAGCTCGACCGACTGAAGGATCGTCGTCAGCAGACCGCCGGTCGGCTCATACATCCAGCGCCAGATCGCAGCCACGGCGACGGCCGGGATGGTGAAGGGCAGGAAGAAGACGACCCGGAAAACCGCCTCGCCTTTCATTCCCCTGTCGAGCAAGGTCGCCAGGAGCAGGCCGAGGCTTGTCGGTCCAAGCAAGAGGAAGACGAGCCAGGAAATGTTGTTCAGGACGGCATGGTAGAAGCGCGACTGGTGAAGCAGAACGACGTAGTTCCGCAGCCCGACATATTTCGGCGTGGGCGAGAAACCATCCCAACTGTGAAGCGACAAATTGAATGTGGAAATGATGGGATAGACATAGAAAATCGCAAAAAGGGTTACGGGGAGCGACAGGAAGATTGCGTGGGTCATCCCCGCGGTCTGAAGCTTCCGGCGCATGAGTTGGAAGTCGGGCATGTCGAATTGTTCTCTTGTGAGCCGATGCCTGCCGCGCAAGATCCTAAGCGGCGGACTTTTCAAGTCGAATTGTACCGCCGCTCCAGCTCTGTTCGAGCATCGGATTTTCCCGGATGTTCCAGGGAGGCCGGGCCGACATGTGCCGGCCCGAACAAGATATCACCACTTCAGGTAAGCGCCCTCCGCCTGGGCTTCCTGCCGGAGGCTCTCAAGCGTCGAGATCAACTCGCTTTCGTTCGCATCGGAAGGGTCGATCGCGAATTTCTCGAGCTGGACGCCAAGCTCGGTGCCGACCTTCGTTGGCAGCAGGAAGAACAGGTTCGGCAGCACCGCGTTGGCCTTCGACGCATCCGCCAGCTGCTTGGCGAATTTGGCGCCGACGGCATCATAGATCGACGGATCGACGGTCACGTTTGGCGCGAGCGAGCCCTTCGGCACGGCAAAGGTCGCCTGGCCTTCCGCCGACGCCGCCGAGATGACGAATTTCTCGGCGGTTTCGAGCGTGTCGACCGGACCTTCCGGAACGGCGAAGGCATCCATCTGGAATATGGCCTTGCCCTCCGTGCCCGGTGCAGGAAACACGTCAAACTTCTCAACGGGTGCGAAACCCGCCTGTTTGAAATAGGCCGCCGCCCAGGCGCCCATCATGAACATCCCGGTATTGCCGTTGACGACATCGTCAGCCGTCTGGGTCCAGGTCTTGCCGCTCCAGTTCTTGGCGTAGCACTTGACCATGGTATCGCGGTAAAGCTCGAGAGCCTTGCGGAATTCCGGGCTGTCGAAGCCGAGCTCGCCGCTCGCGATCTTGTAGTAGCCCTCGGTGCCGACGGAGGAGACGAGCGGCGCGTAGAAATTGTACAGGCTCCAGAACGGGCCTCCTGCATTGCCCAGAGGCTCGACGCCGGCCGCGCGCAGCTTGTCGCAGACGGCCACCAGGCCTTCATAGTCCTTGGGAGGCTGAAGCCCGGCCTTTTCGAAGATCGCCTTGCTGTAGAAGATGTTGTTGATCAGCGACAAATCATAGGGAATGCCATAGGGCTTGCCGTCGACCTTGACGACGCGCTGCACGCCCTCCGGGAAAATCTCGTCGCCCTTGATTTTCGCCCAGGTCTCCGAAAGATCATGGAGCTTGCCGCTGTCGACGAAGGTCTTGAGCTCGAAGGCCATCGAGCTCTGATATGCGGCCGGCGGCGTGTTTCCCATGAACGCGGTCTGCAGCTGGCGACGCATTTCAACCGCGTTGCCCGGGATTACCTTGCCGACGATCTGGTTGTCGGGATTCTGTTTGTTGGCAAAAGCGATCAGGGCTTCGATACCGGCCTTTTCAGACCCGGCCGCGTAGTAATGCCAAAGCTCCTTCGGGCCGTCGGCCCTGGCCGCTGATGCGCCGGCGAGCATGCCAAGCGCCACGCCGATCCACTTCAAGTTACGCATTGTTCTACCCTCTGTTGAGCCGAGCGTTGGTGTCCCTTGGCATATATTCTGTGAACAAGAAAAACCTACCGCCAAAAATTAACAGACGTCAACAGATTGCACGCAAAATATCCGCTCCGTCGAATGCGATCGACCGACGATCTCACCTATTGCATTGTTTTTAGTTCATTTTTTCGAAACGGCGAATTCGGCGGCGGACCGGCAATTGACAATGCGGCTGATCTCCTCGTATCAATTATTCTCATAACAAGAAAAATATCGGAGCGAGGCTTGAGCAAGTCGTACATCAGGCATTTCAATGCCAATGCGATCTTTCACAGGATACGCATCGAGCCCAATGTTTCGCAGCGCGACATCGTCGCAAGGACAGGCATCGACAAGTCGGTCGTTTCCTCAATTATCAATCAATTCAGTGAGTTGGGGCTAGTCGAACGCAGTCCCGTGGCGACCAGCAACAAACCTGGCCGCCCCATGGAAGGTCTTACCATTTCTCCTGAAAGCGGCCTGATCGTCGGCGTCCAGATCGAGGCGGACACAATCGGCTATGTCGCTGCCGCGCTCGACGGAATCCCCCTGTCCTCGAGGGCCCAGGCCTTCAACGGCAAGCTCGACGGGGTCGCCGACCTCGTCGCCCGGGGGGTCAGGGAAATCGTCAGTGAATGCGGCCGCACCGGCGACACGCTCGGTGTCGGCATTTCGCTTCCGGGTCTGCTCACCGACGAAGGCGTGCTGCTTCACGCACCCGTCCTTGGATGGCGCGGGGTCCCGGTGGTGGACATGTTCTCCGCCGCACTCGATGCGCCCGTCTTCGCGGGCAATGACGGCAAGGCCGCCGCGATGGCGGAATACATGTTCGGTGAATGCATCGACACCAAGGATTTCATCTACCTGTTTTCGGGCTCGGGCGTCGGCGGCGCCTTGTTCCTTGACGGTGACATCTACCGCGGCGCCAGCGGACTGGCAGGCGAACTGGGACACATCAAGGTTGTCCCGCAGGGCCGCTATTGTTCCTGCGGCGCCTCGGGTTGCCTTTCGCCGTACCTTTCCGAGCCCGGACTGGCCGAGGAGATCGGCAGGCTGACCGGCAATCGGCCATCCTCGTTCAAGGACATAATGCAGCGCGCCGGCGCCAATGACGAAGTGGTTGTCGGCGTGCTCGACAATGCCGGCGCCGTCCTCGGTTCGGCAATTTCCAGTCTCGTGAACATCTTCAATCCGCCGCTGGTTTGCCTTGGCGGCGATATGGCCAGCGCCGAGCCTTACCTGCGCCCGGCTGTCGAGCGCGCCCTGCAACGACTGGCGCATCCTTCGATGTCGGTTCAGACCAAGGTCATTTTCTCGCAATTGTCGACCGTCAGCCCGTTTCTCGGCGGTGTCGCGCTCGCGCTTGATGGTGTCACCGGCCTCGATTCCCCCCACGTTCTCCCGTGAATTCAGCTCAGGTCAGTTCGAAAGTCAGAGAATGCGCATAGCTATTGTCGGCCTCTCCATCGAGATCATGCTCGCCTCCCCGGTCCCAACCACATGGGACGCGATACAGCACTACACCGGCCAGGAGATGTCCGAAGGCGATGTCTGGATGGTCCGAGGCATGCTGGCGCGCATGGCGGAGGACGGCGACGTCGAGACGGTGCCGTTGTACTGGGCCACGGCATTGCCCGGGGGCCCGCTTGAATTGTCGGCATATCGAGAGGTGAAGGACAAGACGCTCGCGCTCATCAGCGAGCACGGTCCGTTCGATGGGATGCTGATTGCCAATCATGGCGCGCTGGAAGTCCAGGGGCTGGAGGTCGACGCGGACACCGATTTCATCCGTGCCATCAGGAATGCCCTCGGACCTGATGTGCCGATCGGACTGTCGCTTGATCTGCATGGCGACATGACACCGGAACTTCTCGACGCATCAACAGTGATCAGCGTTCTGCGCACCGCGCCACATCGTGACGACAGGCAGACGGGGTACCGGACGGCAGACCAGCTTGTCCGGGTCATTCGAACCGGCATCACACCCAAGAAATCCGTGGTCAGCCTGCCAATCCTCGTCCCTGGTGAGACTGCGGTCACGGCACTGGAACCGGCGAAAAGCCTCTATGGCGCACTGGCGGAATATGACAGCGTGCCCGGCATGATGGAAGCCAACATCCTTGTGGGGTTCGCGTGGAACGACAGGCCGTGGACCGCCGTGTCGGCGATTGCGGTAAGCGATGGTGATGCCGAGGTCGCGCGCGCGCAGGCGACACGATTGGCGCAGGCGATATGGGCCAGACGCGCCGAATTCAATCTCAAGATGGAGACCGCGGAGGTTCGCCACGGGCTGCGGCTCGCGGTCGAATGCCCGGAGCGTCCCGTTTTCGTATCCGATTCCGGAGACAACACGACGGCGGGCGCAGCCGGAGACCTGGCCCTTGTATTGCAGGCAGCGCTTGAAGACGAACAGGTCCGCGACATCGTCGTCGCCGGCATTACCGCTCCCGAAACCGTCCGCAGGCTTGTCCAGGCCGGGGTCGGCTCGACGGTCGAGATCGAGTTGGGAAGCGAGCACCTTTCCCGCCCGAAGACGGCGTATCGCGTGAGCGTGCTCGTCGAGGCATGCGGAGAAGAACTGGTGCTGCCGGGCTTCCAGCCATACCGGTCCAGGGAAGGCGCCTGGGCCAAGGTTCGCAGCGGCAATGTCATTGCAACATTCCACGCCAACGCCATAGGCATAACCACGCCGCACCATTTCCTGGCAATGGACATCGATCCGACCAGGCACAAGGCGTATGTCGTCAAGCTTGGCTATCTCCACCCGCAACTCGAGGACATCTCAGCCCGGCATATCCTCTTGCTGAGCGACGGCACCTCTCAATTGGACATGACGCGGCTCCAATGGAACGTCTTGCCACGCCCAACCTACCCTCTCGACAAGGATTTTGCCTGGGACGCGCAGGCCCGGATCTACGGCGATTGATCTCCCTTGCAGTCGATCTTCGCTACTCTTGCACCGACACAAAAAAGGACGCCAAATGACCATTTCACTCACATCCGTTCGGTTGCCGGACTTCGGTTCCCTCGGCGAAAGGCCGGACATTCCCGTTGAGATATACGATGCGCGCGTCCGCGCTGCCTATGACAAGGCAGGATGCGACTGGCTGGCGGTCTATGCGGACCGGGAGCATTTCGGCAACATCGCTTTTCTGACGGGTTTCGAGCCGCGCTTCGAGGAAGCCTTCCTCCTGCTTGGGCCAAACGACAAGCGCGTGCTCCTCACGGGCAACGAATCCGAGAGCTATGCTCCGCTCGCGCGCCTGCCCGGGATGAGCGTGCTTCTGGCCCAGACATTGAGCCTCATGGCGCAGGACCGTTCCCGTTTCCCGCGCTTTTCCGATCGTCTTGGCGACGCTGGAATAAAGACGGGCGACACGATAGGGCTGGTGGGCTGGAAATATCTCGAACCATTCGAGGACGATGCTGCCGAAACTGGCTATTTCGTTCCCGCCGTCTACGTGCAGGCGTTCCAGCGGGCGGTCGGCGCTTCCGGCGGATTGCGGGACGCGACCCATGTTCTGATGCATCCTGAAAACGGCATTGCCGTCACCATCGATGCCGATCAGATCGCAGCGTTCGAATGGGCTGCATCGCGCAGTTCGTTGGCAATGTGGCGGATTGTTTCGGGAGTGCAGGAGGGCGACAGCGAGTTCGATGCGGTCGCGCGAATGGGTTATGCCGGAGACCCGCTGAACGTCCACACCATGTTCGCATCGGCCAGCAAGAGCGAGCCTGTGATTGGCCTGCGAAGCGCAACAGGCCGCAAGCTCAGGCGTGGCGACGGCGTGACGACCGCGGTCGGACATTGGGGCGGTCTTTCCTCGCGAGCCGGTCTTTTCGATGTCGCGAACGACACGTTTCTCGCCATCGCCAAGGGCTACTTTCAGGGCTTGATCTCCTGGTACGAGACGGCGGCGATCGGCGTCGAGGGCGGCACTCTCCATGAAGCCGTGACATCGACGCTCGCGAAAGCGAAGTTGAAGCCGGCGCTCAACCCGGGCCATCTCGGCGGCTACGAGGAATGGACACACAGCCCGGTCCGGCCAGGGTCCGGGGATCGCATCCGCTCCGGCATGCACTTTCAGGTCGATATCATCCCGACGCCGATCGCCGATGGCTGGGCGCTGAACTGCGAGGACGCGGTCGTCCTTGCCGATGAAGCGCTTCGGGCCGAGCTGGAGATCAAACATCCGGCGGTCTTCAAGCGCATGGCGGCGCGTCGCGACTTCATGAAAAACAAACTCGGTGTGGACCTGCGGCCGGACATCCTGCCGCTTTCCTCGACACCGCTTTATTTCGCGCCTTTCTGGCTCGAGAGCGACAACGTCCTCGTCCGCGATAGATAGTCGCCGAGATCCAGCACCGGAGGGTCCGATGGCCGCCATCGAGCTGAACAAGGTCGTGAAAGCCTATGGAGGCGTGCGAACCGTTCACGGGATCGATCTCTCGATCAAGGACCATGAATTCGTCGTTCTGGTCGGTCCTTCCGGCTGCGGAAAGTCCACCACGCTGCGCATGATCGCGGGATTGGAGACGATAACGGACGGCGAGATCAAGATCGGCGAGCGGCGGGTCAACGACCTGTTGCCGGGAGAGCGCGACATCGCCATGGTTTTCCAGAACTACGCGCTTTACCCGCACCTCTCGGTCGAGGACAACATCACGTTCGGGTTGCGTTTGAAGAAGACGCCGCGTGGCGAAATCCAGACGCGACTGACTGAAACCGCGCGGATCCTGGATATCGAGCACCTGCTCAAACGCAAACCAAGGCAACTCTCCGGCGGGCAGCGCCAGCGCGTTGCCATGGGGCGCGCGATGATCAGGAATCCGGCGGTCTTTCTTTTCGACGAGCCGCTCTCGAACCTCGACGCCAAACTCCGCGTCCAGATGCGCGCCGAGATCAAGCAGATCCACGAAGCGGTGCCGACCACGACCGTCTATGTCACGCATGACCAGATCGAGGCGATGACGCTTGCCGACAGGGTCGTGGTAATGAATGCCGGCAGGATCGAGCAGATCGCGCCGCCGCAGGAGCTATATCTGAGGCCCGCGACCAAGTTCGTGGCCGGGTTCATCGGATCGCCGGGCATGAATTTCGTCAGCGCGACGCTCGAACGAAACGCAGATCAGTTCAGCGGCGTCCTGTCCGATGGCACACGCCTCGAACTGCCGGGCGACGTCACCAGATTCGCCGATGTGGCGGGACAGGTCGTTGACCTCGGCATCCGGCCTGAACATCTGTCGCCCGGCGCAAAAGGCGACCAATCTGGAAACAGGATCAACGCCACCGCAGGCCTCGTCGAACCTCTTGGAATGGATACGCTGGTTCACTTCACCATCGCTGGCACGAAGGCCGTCGCGCGTGTACCGCCCGATGGTTCCTTGCGACGAGGAACCGAACTTCCCCTCTTTGTCGACCCACAGGACATCTATGTCTTCGACCGCCAAAGCGGCGACACTCTGCACGGTGAATAAGGGACTGCGAACGGGGCCGGAATAGAAAAAATCCGGGACAGGATCAGCCGGCTGCCTCGCCCCGCTTGAGCTGACTGACGATCTCTTCGGCCGCGTCGGCGACATGCTTCTTGAGCAGCCTCGAGGTTTCGACCGCATCACGCAGGCGATAGGCTTCGAAGATGTCGCGATGCTCCTGCAGCGCCTTGGTCTGGGCCTTCAGCGGTTCGATCTGCAGGCGCAGATAGCGATCCGCCGAACTGTAGAGCGTTTGCAGCACCGCCATCGAACGCGGCCGCATGGAGGGATCGAGCAGCGCCGTGTGGAACGCCCAGTTGAGACGGCTAAGTTCCTTCGGATCGCCCCTGGCAATAGCAGCCTCATAATCCTGAAGCGCCCGCTCGGCGTTGGCGATATCCTGGTTGGACATGCGCGCGATGGCCTTCTTGACGAGGAAGGGCTCCAGCAGGAGCCGTGCATCGAAAAGGTCGATCGCATCGTCGGCCGACAGATCGGAGACGACCGCGCCGCGATGCGTCCTGATGACGACAAGACCCTCCGCTTCCAATTGCAGAAGCGCCTCGCGCACCGGAATGCGGCTGACACCCAGCTCGGCCGCTATCGCTTCCTGACGAATCTGATGGCCGCCCGGATAATCGCCGCCGATGATCTTGGCGGCGATATATTCCGCGACCATCGCGGTGACGGTCTGGCGCTGCAACAGAGGCTTGGGCGAAGTCGACATGGCAGGCATTTCCAGAATCGCTTTATCTATTGGGCTATCGTATCCAATATTTCATTCCGATCCAATCCAGCCTTCCGATCGAGATGCCTGGCAAAGGCTTTGTCATGCATGTCGTTGCCCAAAACCGCTACACACTTTTGGGCGACATGCATTACAGCGCCGCGCGTCCTTTCGGACGCGCAAAGGACGCTGTAACACTTTGATTTGCGCATGATCCTTTCCGAAAATCGATTCCGATTTTCGGGGTCATGCGCTAGTGCCGATCCGCGTAGTCGACGATCTGTGGCGGCAACGGCGTGCGCCCGCGCACGCGGTCGACAAGCTTTTCCGCAATCATCATGGTCGGGCAGTGCAAATTGCCACTGGTGATGCGCGGCATGACCGACGCGTCGATGACACGCAGCCCCTCGGTATCGTGCACCTTGCCGTCGGCGTCGACGACCGACATGTCGTCGACGCCCATCCGGCACGTCGAGCAAGGGTGGTATTGCGTGCCGAGATTGTCCTTTAGCCAGGCAAGCACATCGGCGTCGGGCATCGTCCTCAGCCCCGGCGTCAGGGCTTGCCCGCGCATGCCGTCCCAGGCGCGCTGCCGGATGATCTCGTCGGTGTGGCGCACGCCGTCGATCAGATCCCGCTGGTCCTGCGGATGGGCGAGATAGTTGGAAATGATCGACGGGTGGGAGCGCGGATCGGCCGATTTCAACGTCACCGCGCCCCGGCTCTTCGGCCGCATCAGGCAAGTCTGGTACTGGAACCCTTCTTCGATGTTGACCTTGCCATGCATCAATTCGCCCAGCATCGGCAGAAACTCGTGCTGGATGTTGGCATAGTCGACGGCCGCGCTGCTCCTGAAGAACGTGCCGACCTCCCAAAGATTGGTCACGCCGAGACCGGAGCGCAGAAACAGCCATCGCGCCCCGATCAGGCCCATCTTGAACATGTTCAGGTCCATGGCGGGGGAAACGCCCGGGCGCGACGCCCTGTAGCGAACCGAAACGGCGACGTGGTCGACGAGGCCCTTGCCCACGCCCGGCACGTCCGTAACCGACTTGACGCCAAGTGCGCGCAACTCTTCGGAGGGACCGACGCCGGACAAGAGCAGAAGCTGCGGCGAGTTGAAGGCGCCGCCGCACAGCACCACCTCGCGTCCGGCCTCGACAGTGTGGGTCGCGCCGTCAACCTCATACGTCACGCCGACGGCGCGCTTGCCGTCGAAGTCGATCCGGTGCACCAGCGCGTTCAGCTTGAGGTCGACATTGCCCTTGCGTAGTGCCGGCCTGAGATAGGCCCTGCCGCCGCTTGCCCGCACGCCCCTGTCGATATTTGCCTGGTAGATATGGACGCCTTCCTGACGGTAGGCATTGTAGTCGGGATTGAGCGGATGGCCCGCCTGCTGGCCGGCCTCGATAAACGCCGCGAAGACCGGCAGATCGCCTTTAAGCGTCGTGATCGCAATCGGCCCATCGCCGCCGCGATAGATGTTGGCGCCCTTGTCGTAGGTTTCCAGCCGCTTGAAATAGGGCAGGCAATGCGCGAACGACCAGCCCGGCAGCCCGTCCTTGGCCCACGTATCGAAGTCGCGCGGATTGCCGCGCACATAGACCATGCCGTTGAGCGAGCCGGAGCCGCCCAGCATTTTGCCCCTGACATGCGTGATCATGCGCCCGCCGAGCGCCTCTTCTGGTCCGGTCTCGAAACTCCATGTCCGGCGCTGGTCGGTCAGCGGGTAGGACATGGCGGCCGGCATGCGCACATAGATGGAATTGTCGCTCGGGCCGGCTTCCAGAACGAGAACGCGAACGCTCCGGTCCTCGCCAAGCCTGGCTGCGACGATCGAACCGGCGGCCCCCGCCCCGACAACGATGTAGTCATACGCCTTGGATGCCATATCGAACTTACCTTGACTTGCCGGGCCGAACACAGGCCAGCCTTTATGTCGCCCACCAGATGCTTTTGGTCCGGGAATACTGGTCGAGCGAATGAATGCCCTTGTCCTTGCCGCCGAAGCCGGACGTCTTGAAACCGCCGAACGGCGTGGTGAAATCGCCTTCGCAGAAAGCGTTGATCGCCACGAAACCCGCATCAAGCGTGGCGGATGCCTCGCGAATTGCCTGGGGATTCTCGCCGAAGACATAGGCGCTGAGGCCATATTGCGTATCGTTCGCACTGCGGATCGCGCTGTCGAGATCGTCGTAGAACCTGACGGAGAGAACCGGACCGAAGATCTCCTCTCTCCAGGCATCGGCGCTTTCGGCGACATTGAAGAACACGACCGGCTCGACCATGCGCGGCGATGCGCCTTTGGTTTTGGCGGCCGACACGCTGAAATCATTGTTGCGCTGCTTCTCGGTGTCGATGGCGCGATTAACCTTGGCCGCGTGGGCGTCGCTGACCAGCGGCCCGATGCGCGTGGCCGGATCGAACGGATCGCCGATCGGCCATTCTCTCATCTCGGCGGCGAGCATGTCGCGAAGATCGCCTTCCAGCGCGCGCGGCGCGAGAACCCTCGATATGGATGAACAGAGCTGGCCGGAATTCATCAGAAAGCCGGTCGAGATGTCGTCGGCGAAACGGTCGAACGACTTGACGTCAGGCAGGACGATGGCGGGATTCTTGCCGCCGCATTCCAGCGAAATTTCCTTCAGGTTCGAATCGGCCGAATAGCGCAGGAAACGCCGTCCCGTGGCGGTCGAACCGGTGAAATTAATCGCCGAAACATGATCATGCAGGCCCAGCGCCTTTCCGGCAACCGCGCCGGTGCCGGGGACGACATTGATGACGCCGGCCGGAAATCCCGCTTCGACCGCGAGTTGGGCCAGCCGCAGCGTGGTGAGCGGCGTATCGTCGGCCGGCTTGCAGACGACGGTGTTGCCGGCGGCCAGAGCCGGGCCGATCTTCAGCGCCAGCGTGGTCAGCGGGTAGTTCCAGGGCAGGACGATGCCGACCACGCCCTGCGGCTCGCGCACGATCTGGCTGAGCACGCCCTTGCGGCGCCCCGGGCTGAGATCATAGGCGGTCTCCGTCAGGCTGGCATACCAGCGCAGCACGCCGACCGTCGTCGGCACATCGTCATTGTAGGAATGAAGGATCGGCTTGCCGACATCGAGGCTCTCCAGAAGCGCCATTTCGAGCCAGTTTCTTTCGATCGCGTCCGCCAGCGCCCGGATCAATACCGCACGGCCATCGTGCCCCATGGTGCCCCAGTCCGCCTTCAGCGCCGCGCGGGCGGCCTGCACGGCAAGATTCACTTGCCTCTCGCTGGCAAAGGCGACTTCGCTGATCGTCTCCCCGTCGAAGGGAGACATGATGTTTGCGATGCCGGAGCCGCCGTCGCGGGAAAAGCCGTCGCCGATCCAGGCCGAATCCAGCCGCCGCGCCGTCGCGCGGACCTGCTTCAGGTCGGACACGCCGAATGTGGGAATCTTATGCATGCAACCCGTTCCTGGCGCATCCGCTGGCCGCGTCCTCTTGAAAGCGCGACCGGCGATGCGGAGTTTTCCGATAGTGACCTGAACGTCTCCGCGGATCAGGCAGCCCGGCGCGATTGCGTCTGCTTGAGCTCTTCGATCGTCGCCTTGATGGTGGCGATGACGCGCTCGCGCTCCTCACCGGCCAAGGGCAATCGCGGCGCCCGGGTCCATTCCGGCGCGCCACAGACAAGGTGCTCGGCCATCTTGATGTACTGAACCAGCTTCACATGCGTATCGAGATGGAAGGACGGCGTCAGGATGCGATAGAGGTCGCGTGCCTTGGCGAAGTTGCCGGCCGCGCACAGGTTGAACAACTGGACGCATTCCTTCGGCCAGGCATTGGTCATGCCCGAAACCCAGCCCGTGGCGCCGAGCGACATGCTTTCGACGATCTGGTCGTCGACGCCGCAGAAGATATCGAAGCGGTTGCCCAGTTCGATGAACATATCCGTGACGCGGCGCACGTCACCGGTCTCTTCCTTGACCGCCACGATGGTCGGGCAATCGGCCAGCATCTTGAGGACGGCGGGCGTGACATCGACGCCGTAGGCGATCGGGTTGTTGTAGATCATGATCGGCAGGTCGCTGGCGCCGGCGATCGCCTTGTACCATTCGGCCGTCTCGCGCGGGTCGGTCTTATAGCCGAGGCTCGGGAACACCATCAGGCCTTCGGCGCCGTAATCCTGGAAGGCGCGCGCGCCGGCGATCGCCCCCGCGGTCGAGATCTCGGCAAGGCCGGAGAGAAGCGGAACGCGGCCGGCGACGACCTCCCTGGCGGCCCGGATGACGGCTTCCTTCTCCCGCGGCAACAGCGAGGCATTCTCGCCCAGCATCGGCAGGACGATGATGCCCGAAACGCCGTTGTCGATCAGACGGTTGATGCTTGCCTGCGTCGCTTCGAGATTGATCGAACCGTCCTGGTCGAGCTTGGTCGTAACCGCCGGGAATACCCCCTGCCAATGCGTCATCTTCTGGTCTCTCCTTGGACTCTCTTTCCGCAATAATGTATCCAATCTACAATATTCTATCCGAAAGTCCACTGTGAAATCCGCGTTGCGGCAGCGCCAATATGGGCATGTCACGCCACCGGAACGGGCGGATTTTCCTCGAAGCGTGGCACGGACACACGCACCCCCTCTTGTGCCGAGCGCCTGACGGCCAGCGCCGTGGCAAGCGAGGCGACCCCGTCCCAACCCGTCGCCGCCGGACGATCGCCATGAAGCACGGCGGCATCGAACTGGGCGATCGTGGTGGCGTAAAGGTTGGCGGGCTCGACCGGGATTTCCGTCATCTCGGTGCCGCGGCGAACATAGACACGACCGGACGGCGCCTCATCCAGGATGCCCCGGCCATAGACCGAGCCCTCGGTGCCATGGATCTCAAGCGCCGTCTCGTGATGGGCGAAGACCTGGCCTTCATGCATGTAGGCAATCAACCCGGAAGCGAAGTTGACGATGGACTGCACCTGGTCCTCCACGCCATTCTCGCCGATCAGGCTGCTTGCCTTCATCGACATGACCTCGACCGGTTCGTCAGCAAGCACGAAGCGCAGAACGTCAACATTGTGCACGGTCAGGTCATAGATGACCCCACCCTGCGCCTTGTCCTTCGTACGCCACGTCTGCAATTCCTTGGGAAGGTACTCGCAATACATCACACGCGCGGCAAGCGGCCGGCCGATCTGGCCTGTCAGCACCAGGTCGCGGATAGCTCTGTGCGTCGCTGCGCCACGCATATGATGGTTCGTCGCCAGGACGACGCCGGCGCGGTCGCAGGTCCTGGCCATCTCGACGGCATCATACAGCGTCAGCCCGAGCGGCTTTTCGCAAAGCACATGCAGGCCGGCCGCCGCAGCCTCGAGCGTGTCGTCGCGATGCCTGTCATTGTTGGTCGAAACGTAGACCGCGTCGATCGCGGTTTCGGCTAGAAGCGATTTGAGGCTTGTCGCGGATACCGGAATCCCGAGATCGTCGGCGAAGGCACGGCCACGGGCAGCACTGCGGCTGACGACCGCCACCAGTTCCGCATCCGGCACGGACTGGATTGCCCTGGCGACCCAGGAGCGGGCGATCTGGCTCGCCCCCACGATTGCCCAGCGGACCTTGCCCGCATCCCGGCGCGCGCGGCCCGCAACTGGTCCTGCTTGGGGCGCCTCAGTCATGGAGTTCCCTCGAAATCGCCGGGCCGACCGAAAAATCGCTGAATGTGACCTCGAAGCCCTCGCGTTGCGGCGAGCAGCACATCATGCCGACATCGACCGTTTTCGAGGGCGGGAAATAGGCAAGCCGCACCGGCTTCCAGTGGCCGTCGGACGCATCCAGATATTGAACGCGGATCGCTTCGGCGTGGCGGGTCAGGCGGATCCTGATGCCGTCCGGACTTGCCGGAATGCTGACCAGCGACCAGTCGGACGCATCGTTGGTCACGACGACGGAAAAATACATCAGCCCGTCGGTATATTCGATGCCGGCCTTGACCCAGTGCGTCTCGCTCAGCCGCACCATCAATCCGGCCTGGTCGTAGAGCACCTTGTAGTCGCCCTTGATCGTGACCTCGGCTGTGAAGTCGCCCTCGACCTGGCGATACAGGAAATGACCGTTGTCGCGCCAGAAATCGTAGAATGTCTCGCGCCAGAAATCAGTCTCCTTGCCGGTGCGCACCTGCAAAGTGTTGTCGCCGAATGCGTGATGCGGCGGCGGGTTGAGCCAGGTCAGGCCGGTATTCCCTAATGTCGTCATCGGTTTGTTTGCCTGTCCGGTTCGTGTTGCGTGATGGTCTTGCGCAGTATGATTAGCCGGCGAAATATACCGTAGTTACCTGAACACCGGCGGTTATCTGAACCATGTGTCCGACAGCCTATAGCCCTCGGGGAATGGATCCTCCGGATCCACCCCGTAGTGGCTTACTCCGGTCAGCCAGGCGCGCCCGGAAACCTCAGTAACCACCGCAGGAACACTGCCAGCCATGGCCGGCCCAACGATGCGGCAATCGAAGACGGTGTCGAGTATCGAGGTGTGCCGGAACTTCTCGCCCACAGCGAGGTCGCCGCGCGCATGCAGCAAGGCCATTCGCGCGGAGGTTCCCGTGCCGCAGGGGCAGCGGTCGAGCCGACCGGGAGAAACGACCACGGCATTCTTCGAGGTCTTCACTCCATCGACGATCCGCAGCGGGCCAGCGAATTCCGTCTGGTTGATGGTGTTGATCGACGGGTTTTCCGGATGGATCGAGGGAAGCTGTTCGGCGGCAGCGGCTTTAATGCGCTCGCCCAGCCCGATCAAGTCGCGCGCCTCATCGCGGGCCAGCGTGACGCCGACGTCCTGCGCATCGACGATGCAGTAGATCATGCCGCCATAGGCGACATCGACCCGCAGCGATCCCAGCCCGGGCACCTCGACCATGCGGTCGCGATGCATGACAAAGGACGGGATGTTGCGGAATGTGATGCGGCGGCACTTGCCGCCGCTGCAATCCGCCTCGACCTCGACGAGGCCGGCCGGCGTGTCCACCCTGACGATGGTCCTGGCGCCGCGCATCGGGATCATGCCGGCCTCTAGGGCGACCGTGACCGTGCAGATCAGGTTCGAGCCCGACATCGGCACAAAATAGTCCGACTCCATGACGATCATGCCGATATCGGCATCGGCGCGTATCGGCGGCGTGATGAGGTTGACGGCTGCGTTGACGCTGCCGCGCGGATCGAACAGCAGCATGTTGCGCAACCAGGCGCTATCGCGTTCCAGCGCCTCCATGCGCTCGAACATCGTCGCACCACGCGGCGGCAGGACGCCGCCGGTGATGACCCGGCCCACCTCACCCTCGGCATGGGCTCCGACGACGGTAATAACGCGATCCAGGTTCATTGACGGGCATCCTTAGATTTGCGACGCAGCTGCCGGCGGATACGGCCCCTTCGCAGAGGGTTTCAAAGCAGAGGGTTTTCAAAAAATTGCATCCAATATACGGAATTAATAGCGTGTTGGTTTTTTGTCAACCTGCATCGGGGGGCGCGGCGGGGCAATCGCATATGGCAGCGCCTGTCCCCACTCCGGCCGCTGCGCGGCCACCTCTCCCCCATGACATGGGGAGAGGAAACCCAGGCCTTTCAAGGCCGCGACCACGGCGATTGGCGTTTCCTCTGCCCCACTTTGTGGGGGAGAGGTGGCTCGGCGAAGCCGAGACGGAGTGGGGGAGCGCCATATGCGATTGCCCTGGGGGGCGCGGTCTTGAAACCAACCTCCCATGGATATACATACCGCCTGACGTATATCCAAAGGAGAGTGTGATGCAGGTCGCCAAGTGGGGCAACAGCCTCGCCATCCGTCTTCCCGCTGCTGTGGTCGAAGCTCTCGAACTCAGGGAAGGCGATGAGATTGAAATCCATATCGCCGATGCCCGACGGCTCGACGTCGCGCGCAAGCCTGGGCGCGAGGAATTGCTGAAGCGGCTTCGTGCCTTCCGCGGTCGCCTTCCCGCCGATTTCAAGTTTGACCGGGATGAGGCGAATGCCCGGTAGCTTCTTCGACACCAATGTTCTTGTCTATATCGCGGCGGGCGATCCCGTAAAAGCCGACCAGGCGGAGATGGCCATCGCCGCTGGCGGCGCGATCAGCGTGCAGGTTCTCAACGAACTTGCCAATGTCGCCCGCCGCAAGATGCGGCTGTCATGGATGGAGACCCACATGTTTCTGTCCACGCTACGCGGCCTGCTGACCGTCCATCCCGTCACCATCGAGACGCACGAGACAGGGCTGGCGCTGGCCGAGCGTTACGGTTTTTCCATCTACGACGCCATGATCGCCGCCGCAGCGCTTCACGCCGGCTGCGACACACTTTGGTCGGAGGACATGCAACATGGCATGGCGCTCGACGAAGGGCTGCGTATCGCCAATCCATTTCGGCCAGGCGCCTGAGATAGCGACCCGAAATCTCCGGTCGGCCAGTCAACGACAATGCCCCGCAGCGGCGGCCGAGGTCGCAGCACTCAACCGAACGAGTCCGAGATTCAGCAACCGGACAGGGCGAGCCGGCCGACGCGGCAATCTGTGCGCGTATCTGCCCAACTCCGACCTTGGGATTGATCAAACAACAGGCACATCTTCCGATTGACAAAATTCTAAACAGGCGACCAAGATCATATGACCATCAACGATCTTGGTCCCGAGGTTGCCCCTCGGCATTGGCGTAAAGGAGAGCCAGATGCCCGTTCAGCAGAGAGTGACCCATCGTTCAAAACAAAGCCCCGCCATCCTTGCCGCACTGCTCAGCCTGAGCCTGATCGCGATGCCCGGCACCGTCCTTGCCGATGGGATCACCCTCAAGGTTTTCGGCGGTTCGGCCCTCGACCAGCTCGCTCCGCGTCAACCGCCGGACGAGCAGAAGAAGATTCAGCAGCAGGTCATTGACGGCTTCCTCAAAGCCAATCCCGACGTCTCGGCGGTCGAGTGGGACGCGCAGGGGCCGCAGACCGATTCCATCCAGCGGGTGATGACCGCCAAGCTGGCCAGCCAGGAAATGGACCTGATCGCCTGCCCGGCCTTCTACACCAATGGCGCCTATGTCCGGCGCAAGCTGGTGATGCCTATCACCGACAAGATCAAACCATTCCAGGACAGGATCGATGCCGCGGCACTCGGCGCGTTCACGATCAACGGCCAGGTCTATGGCGTTCCCATCTCCACCCTGTCGACATCGACGATCTTCTACAATGTCGACCTCTTCCAGAAGCTTGGCATCAAGGCGCCGCCGACCTATGCCGACCTGAAGGCGGCCGTGCCGAAGTTCAAGACCGAAGGCGTGATCCCGCTGTTGCATCAGGGCTCGAACACCGTCATGTGGCCGATGTGGTATTTCGAGACCTTTTCGCAGGCTTCGGGCGACCCGATCGGCAAGACGCAGAAGAACCTGGAAGGCACGGCGAAATTCACCGATGCGCCTGACGTCGAAGGGTTCAAGCTGATCAAGCAGTGGGTCGATGACGGCATCCTTTCCAAAGATTCGCTTTCCGTCGACCAGGACGGCATGCGCGCGGCTTTCGCCGCCGGCAAGAGCGCCATGTATTATGGCGGCACCTGGGAAATCCCGTCGCTCCAGACGAGCGTCAAGGACTTCAAATGGGGCGTCTTCGCCTTTCCGAAAATGGACGGAACGCCGGGCGCGCCAGGCCATGGCGGCGGCGCCGACAACGGCATCTGCGTGGCCTCGTCGATCCCGCCAGAGAAGCTCGACGCGGCCATCAAGTTTGTCGAGTATCTGACCCGGCCAGAGGTGGCGACGCTCTATCTTGCTCCGGAGCAGCCGATCGCGGCTTCGATCAAGGGCGTGCCGCAGGTTGACGACGCCTATGCCGTCGAGCTGCGCAAGGAAGCCTTCCCGAGCACGATCAAGTTCCTCGACTGGATCTGGCCATCGGAAGTAGCGAGTGCCACCGCCTCGGCAATCGCCGGCATCGTCGGCGGCACGACGACGCCAGAGGATGCCGCGGCCTCGATCCAGACCACCTTCGACGACCTTAGGGCGCAGGGCAACTGGCCGCCCAAGTGAAGTCGCCTGCAGGCGAGTGCGCATCCAGCCGGGCTGATGCGCCAGGCATGAAAACTAGCCATTGAACAAGGAGGCCGCCCGTCTCGGGCTGCCTCGCTTACCGGAGACAAGGGACATGACGACAAATCGCGCCGAGCGGCAGCGCTTCTCGATCGGCTATCACCTGAACAGCTGGGACCTGACCGGCCTTCCGCTCAGACCGGCCATGAAATTCCTGGCCGATCAGGGTTTCGGCTGGTTCGAGATCCTCGCCTTCACCAGCCTCTCGGACCAGTACGCCCGCAAATACATGCAGCTCGGCAATCAGGCGCCGATGGGAGTCACGACCGATACCGACATATTGCGGCGCTACGCGCTGCTCTCGGAAGGCCAGAGCGAGTATGGCATCAAGCTCTCCTCCTTCTATGTGAACGCGATCTTCACCAACCCTGTCGCCTGGCCCTATGAGCGCGATGTGCTTGTCGCGCTGACCAGGATGCTGAAGGGTTTCGGCTCACCGGTGCTGGTTCTGGGCGGCGGCCCGTCGGAAGCCATTGCCGGCCCTCACACCGCCGACGACTACCACGCCTTTTGCCGCGCGCTCGAGGATATCGGCAAGCGGACCAAGGACCTCGGCATCGAGACGGTCTATCACCCGCATCTCGACACCTTCATCGAACGCCGCGACCAGCTCGACCGGATGATGGATGAACTCGATACAGACCTTGCCGGCCTCTGCATCGATCCGGCGCATCTTGCCCATACCAACTCCGATCCGGTCGATGTGGTCAGGACCTACATCCCGGCCGTGCGCTACATGCATTTCAAGGACACCAAGGTCGATCCGGCGCTGAAAGGCTACGACCGTTACGGCGCCTTTTGCGAGCTCGGCGCCGGTGTCGTCGATCTCGCGGGAATCGTCGACGTGCTGCTTGAAGCGAACTACGATGGCCTTGCCATCATCGAACTGGACGCTTCGAAGAAGACGGCCGAGCAGAGCACGCTGGAGAGCATCGCCTATATCGGCGACACGCTCGGGCTGGTGCTGACGCCGAAAACCGCGAAGGCCGCATGAGCACGCGACCGCAAGAGGCGGCTCCTTCCACGAGCCGTTTCGGGCGCTTCGTTTCAGGCGATGGCGCGGTGGCCTTCGTCATGATCCTGCCGGCCGCGATCCTTTTTTGTCTGTTCTACCTCTGGCCCTTCGTCAACGGTTTCTGGCTCAGCCTGCACAATTGGGACGGATTCTCCGACCCGACATGGGCAGGCTTTTCCAACTATCAGCGCCTCGCGCACGACCGCATCTTTCTCGGCGCGCTGCGCAACAATCTGATTTTCGTCGTCGCCGTCGTCGTGCTCAAGAACGTGCTGGGTCTCGGGCTGGCGCTGCTGCTCAACCGGGCGCTCATCGGCCGCACCTTCTTTCGCGCCGCCGCCTTCATCCCGGTGACGATGTCCTTCGTCGCCGTCGGACTGCTCTGGTCCTGGATCTACAATCCGGTCTTCGGGCTGCTCAATGGCGCGCTCGATCTTTTCGGCCTCGGCGGACTGAAACAGTCATGGCTTGGCGACGCCAATATAGCGCTCTATTCGATCATCGTCGTCGATGTCTGGAAATGGCTGGGCTTCCACGCCGTCATTTATCTGGCGGGGCTGCAGACGATCCCGTCCGAGCTCTACGAATCGGCGAAGATGGACGGTGCGGGACCGGTCCAGCGCTTCTGGCATGTCACCTTGCCGATGATGATGCCGATCGTCTTCATCAACACCATTCTCGGCCTTTCCGGCGCCTTCGTTCGCAACTTCGACATCGTCTATGTCCTGACCAAGGGCGGCCCGAACCACGCCACCGAGGTCGTGCTCACCTACATGATGAGCAAGGCCTTCCAGGACGGCGCCATGAGCTATGCCGCGGCCATCGGCTACGTGCTCTTCCTGATCGTCGGGCTGGCCAGCGTCGGGCTGCTCGCCCTGATGCGGCGGCAAAGGCTTGACGTCTGATGAGCGGCGCGGCCAACCCTTCTCTTTCGCTTGGCAACGGTATGGCCAGCCATCGCCGCCGCCTCGGCGCACGCGGCATTCTCGAACTCGTGAGCATCTATGCCGCGCTCGTGCTCGTGCTCATGGAGACGATCTATCCGCTGCTTTGGGTGCTGTTCGGCTCGCTCAAGACCAAGCAGGAAATGCTGAGCAACATCTGGGGGCCGCCATCGAGCCTCGTGTTCCAGAACTATGCCGATGCCTGGCGCATCGCCGGCATGGGATCGCGCATCGTCAGCAGCGTCTTCGTCACCGGTTCGGCATTGATCATCCTGGTCGTCGTGGCGACGCCCTGCGCCTATGCGCTGGCGCGCCTTCGTTTTCGCGGACGCGGCCTTGTGCTGGCGGTGGCCGTGGCGGCCATGCTGGTGCCGCCGCAAGTCATGGCCATTCCGCTGTTCATGGTGGCGCGCGATCTCGGCCTGATCAACAACCGGCTCGGCATCGCCTTCGTCTACGCCGCGACCTCCCTGCCGCTTTCGGTCTTCATCCTGCGCAGCTTCTTCGTCACGTTGCCCGCCGATTTGGAAGACGCCGCGCGCGTCGATGGCGCCAGCCGGCTGGCGATCCTGATCCATATCATGCTGCCGCTGATCCGGCCGGGCGTGGCGCTGATCCTGATCTTCGGCTTCATCGAGATCTGGAACGATTTCTTCCTCGCCTTCCTGCTCCTGCGCGACCCGTCCGTGCAGACCATTCCGCTCGGGCTGGTCAGCTTCTTCCAGCAATACGACTCGCTCTGGACACTCTATTTCGCCGCATTGACGATCACGACACTGCCGGTGATCGTCGTCTTCATCGCCATGCAACGGCAGTTCATCGCCGGCCTGACGGCCGGCGCCGTCAAGGGTTGACATGCAGGATCGCGTTATCGGCGTTGGCGTTATCGGTTGCGGCGAGATCGCCCAGTTGATGCACTTGCCCTATCTCCAGGAATTGCCTGCGTTTCGCATCGCCGCGCTCTGCGACATCTCACCCGGCACGGTCGACAAGGTCGGGGAGCATTATGGTGTCGCGGCCCGCTATACCGACCATCGCGCCCTGCTCGCCGATCCTGATATCGACGCCGTGGTGATCTGCACCTACGACCATGGCGAGATGGTCACTGATGCCATCCGCGCCGGCAAGCATCTGATCGTCGAGAAGCCGCTTGCCTTCACACCTGAGGAGGCACGCCCGCTGGTCGAGCAGGCCGAACGCAGCGGCCTCGTTGCCCTTGTCGGCTACATGAAACTCTACGATCCAGGCTATGAGATCGGCCTCGAGCGCATCGCCGCCATCGGCAAGCCGAAGTCGATCCATGTCCACGATTTCGCCGGCCGCTTCGACCGCTACGGCAAGCTCTATACGCAGACCCGCATCGCCGATGTGCCGGCCGATCTGCTCGCGGCCGGGAGAGACGCCGTCGCACGACGCGTCGAGGCGGCACTGGGGCCGGAGCATGCCGGCTATCGCGACCTCTATCTCCTGCTGCTCGGCCTGAGCAGCCACGATCTTGCCGTCATGCGCGGCGCGTTCGGCACCCCGAGCCGCGTCGTGCACGCGCAGCAGACCGGCCCGAACCAGCTTCTGGCCGTGCTCGACTATGACGGCATCCCCTGTATCTTCGACATGGCGCTCGCCCAATATGAATGGTGGGACGAATGGATCCATGTGCATGGCGAGCGCGACGAGGTGCGGATCGATTTCCAGAACCCCTATTTCCGCAATGCCTCGGCGATCGTGCGGGTGCGCGAAGCGGCCGGCGAGACGGCATCCGAACGCGTGATACCGGGCATTCCCGACACCGCCTTCCGGCGCGAATGGCTGCATTTCGCCGACTGCATCCTGGCGGGTGCGACACCGCGCACGCCGCTTTCGGGCGGGCTTGCCGACCTCGATCTCGCCGTCCAGATCATCCAGGCAATGCCGCCAAAGAGGCTTTGACGCGACTGCGCCAGCCCCAATGACACGGTATATGTTTTACCTGAATTTCGGAAACGCGCCGCCGGCCGGCGCGTTGGCCCAGCTCTGCAAGGTCTGGCCGCCGTCGATCAGCCAGTCCGCGCCGGTGACATGCCTGGCCTCGTCGGAGGCGAGGAAGGCCACGGTGGCCGCGACATCGTCCGGCTGGCCGATACGGCGCAACGGGATGCGGTCGGCGAAATGCTGGACGCTGCTCTTGAAATCGCCGTCGCCGGCCGCCGGCACGCCGAGCGTCGTCTCGATCACGCCCGGGCAGATGGCGTTGACGCGTATGCCGTAGGGCGCGGCATCGAGTGCTGCGACCCGCGTCAGCCCGATCACGCCATGCTTTGAGGCGACATAGCCGGCGCCGCCGGCGAGCACGTCCCAGCCGGCCATGGACGAGCCCATATTGACGATCGAGCCGCCATTGCCGGCCGCGATCATCGCCCGAAGCGATGCCTGCAGGACGAGGAACATGCCGCGCAGATTGATGCGGATGATCGTGTCCCAGTCCTCGACAGGCAGTTCGTGAACCGGCGCGACGGCGCCGGAAATGCCGGCATTGTTGAAGACGGCATCGAGACCGCCGAAGGTCTCGACTGTCGTTGCAACGGCACGCCGCACGTCGGCTTCATCGGTGACGTCGGCTTCGATCGCCACTGCGTGCTCGCCCAGAGCCTGAGCCAGTTGCTGCGCCGCCTCGGCGTTGCGGTCGACAATCGCGACCTTTGCACCCTCATCGAGGAAACGCCTTACCGCCGCACTGCCGATCGCACCGGCGCCACCGGTGACGAGCACGCATTTTTCGTCGAAACGCTTCATTTTCCAGACTCCGGCTGGGGATAGGAGCGCCACGAATGGCTGGGCTCGAAGCCGATCGTTTCGCGGGCATGGTTCGTGTCGAGCACGGCGCCATGGCCGGCGATCGGCCGCGACAGCGGGACATCCGGATAGACGCGGCGCACCAGCGGCTCGGTTTCCTCCTCCATGAAAGTATCGGCGGCGCTGAGCAGTACGCGGAGATGGCCCGCGCCTCTCCATTGCAACGCCCGCAGGAAGCCCTGGCCCGCGTCGCGCGCGTCGAGATAGCTCCACAGGTCGCGGGCACTGTCGGCGGTGGCGCGGCGCGGGCCGACACCGGCGAAGAAGGTTTCCGGGGTCTGGATCCAGGGCATGCGGAGGCTGACGGCCGAAAAAGCGCCGCGGCGCACCGCCGCGTCGACGATTTCCTCGCCGAGCCATTTCGACAGCGCGTAAGGATCCTGCGCGCCGACGGGATGGTTCATATCCACGGGCAGATAGGGTGGGCGCACGGTCTTCTCGAAGAAAGGATAACCGAAAACGCTGAAGGACGAGGCGTAGACGAAGCGCCGGGCGCCAGCCATGGTGGCCGCCTCGACGACATTATAGGCGGTCGCGACATTGGTCTTGAACACCTCGCCGCCGGCCCGTCCGGTCGGGCGCGGAATGGCCGCGACATGGACCACCGCGTCGCAATCGCGTACCAGTTGCAGCGCCGATCCCAGATCGGTCAGATCCGCGGTCGCATGCCGCCACGGCACGGTGCCAGGCGCGACGGCATCGATACCCAACACATCATGACCGGCAGCGGCCAGCGCTGCCGCAACATGGCGGCCAAGCAGACCGCTGGATCCGGTAACGATTGTCCTCATGGCTCAGCCCTCCGCCCGGCAAAGTCTGGCGAATTGAATATCATTGATGGTCATACAAATCGAACACGTGATCGTACCCCCTTGTCAATGCCATTTTCGCAACGGAAAACGGCGCAAGCCCTCGTCGGACCGGCTTGCGCCGATTCGGCAAGCGGCTTTGCTTTAACGGGATTGACTTGGCATCCGCGACGGTTTTTTGTATGAGTATCAACAATCGACCAAAGGAGCTCGCCATGCCCGTGGATAGTTTTTCCTCACATCGGCACGATGACGCGATGCGCCTTGATCCGCAACGCGCGGCGGTTATCGTCATCGACATGGTCAATGAATTCTGCAAGCCCGGCGGCGCCATGGTGCTGCCGGGATACGAGACGCTGGTCGTGCCGCAACTGGCCGTCATCGAGGCCGCGCGCGCCGGCGGCGTGCCAATTATCTGGGTCCACGACACCCATCGGGCCGGCATGCGGCGCGAGCGCGAATGGGTGAAGCGCACGCCGCATTGCCTCGAGGGCAGTTGGGGGCCGGAAATCATCGAGGACCTTGGTGCCCGTGACGATGAAATCCACCTGATCAAGCGGCGCTACTCGGCGTTTTTTCAAACCGACCTCGACCTGACCCTCAAAGACATGCAGGTCGATCAACTGGTGATCTTCGGCGTGGTCACCAATATCTGCGTGCGCTCGACCGTCCATGACGCCTTTTTCCAGGGCTATGAAGTGGTGGTGCCCAGCGATTGCTGCGCGGCGACCGGGCCGCGCGAGCAGGAAAGTTCGCTCTACGACATAGCGACGCATTTCGGCGTGGTCAGCGATTCGGCGAGCGTCGTCGCGGCCCTTCGCGACGGAACGTCGCTTCAACCGACTGAAGTCGCGGCTTGAACGTCTTTCGAGACTGCGGCATCCGAGACAGCGGCGACAGGAGTGCGGCGTGAAGACTGAGATCGAATCGCAACCCGAAAGCAGCGCAGCGGCGCCCAAGGGATCAGGCGACGACGCCAAGCCGCTGAGCCGCGAGCAGGTGCTGCAGCGATACGCCAAGACCGGCTACGAGCTCGATCGCCATCCAGCGCACGTGATTCGCCGGGCGCATCAGCGCGCGACGCTGCGCTTCCAACAGGTGATGGCGGGCGAAGACCTTTCGCCGACGCAGTTCGCCGCGCTTGCGACGATCCTCAGGCATGGCGAGGTCTCGCAGAACCATTTGGGACGGCTGACCGCGATGGATCCCTCGACCATCAGCATCGTTGTCCGCAAGCTTCTCAAGAACGGGCTGATCACCCGCAGCGCCTCTGACACCGACCAGCGGCTGTCGATGATCGCGCTGACCGACATGGGAACCAAATACACGCTCGACCGACTCGAACGCAGCGTCGAAGTCGGGCGGCGGTTTCTGTCGCCGCTCACGCCAGCCGAGCAGGCGACGCTGCTTCGCCTGCTCAACCGCATCAATGACGACGATCCGTCGAATGGCGACGTCGGGAAATAATTCGCGTCGCAACGACTTCCAGGAATGACAGACGAGGTGCCGATGTCGCACGACCCGAAACCCAACACGCTTGTCGTGCGCAATATCGGTCTGATGCTTTCCGGCGATCTCGGCCGGCCGATCCTCGACGCCGACACGATCGTCGCGGTCGACGGCAAGATCACCGCGATCGGCAAGGCTGGCGCGCTTGACGTCGGTGCTGCCGACACCGTGATCGACGCCGGCGGCTCGGCGGTCGCGCCCGGGCTTATCGACAATCACGTGCATCCGGTGGCCGGCGACTGGACGCCGCGGCAGAACCAGATCGGCTGGATGGATTCGACGGTGCATGGTGGTGTTGCCACCATCGTCTCGGCGGGAGAGGTCCATACGCCGGGCCGCCCGCGCGATCTGGTCGGGCTGAAGGCATTGGCCATCGCGGCGCAGCGGACCTTCTCCAATTTCCGCCCGAACGGCATGAAGATCCTGGCCGGAGCGCCGATCCTGGAACCCGGCCTGACCGAAGAGGATTTCCGCTATTTGGCCGAAGCCGGTGTGACGCTTATCGGCGAAGTCGGCCTCGGCGGCGTCAAGGACGGGCCTACCGGCCGGCAGATGATCGCCTGGGCACGCAAATACGGCATGACCTCGATGACCCATACCGGCGGGCCGTCCCTGCCCGGCTCAGGCCGCATCGGCGCGGATACCGTGCTTGAGGTCGACGCCGACATTGTCGCCCACGTCAATGGCGGACCGACGGCGCTGCCCGAAGCGGAAATCCGGCAAATCTGCGAGAAAGGCTCGCGGGCGCTGGAAATCGTCCACAACGGCAATCTGCGCACCGGACTGTTCGTGCTCGGCCTTGCCAAAGAGCGTGGCGAACTTTCACGCATCGTGCTCGGCACCGACAGCCCGGCCGGATCCGGCGTGCAGCCGCTCGGCATCCTTCGGACCCTGACCATGCTGGCCTCGCTGGGCGGCGTCGCGCCGGAAGTGGCGTTCTGCCTTGCCAGCGGCAACCCGGCGCGAGTGCGCGGGCTGCACGATCGCGGCATGATCGAGGTCGGCCGCGCCGCCGACCTGGTCTTCATGGATCAGGCGATCGGCGGGGCCGGCGACGGGCTGCTCGACAGCATGGTGCAGGGCAATCTTCCGGGTATAGGAATGGTCGTCATCGACGGCGTGACGCGGACCGGCCGGAGCCGCAACACGCCACCGGCAATGCGGGTGCCGGAAGTCGTATCCGGATGATGGCGCAGACTGTCAGGTACGTGATCAGCTGACGCCGTCCTTGCCGACGATCCTGTCCGTGGTCAGCCCGCCGACGCGTGGGTGCGGCCTGCCGGAATCGGCCACGGCGATGGCGACGACGATCTCGTCGGCACGCGGCGCGTCGGGCACGCGAACCTCCATGCCGTCGAAATGGCTGCGCACCCGCGCCGCGTCCTTGTGGCCGAGCGGGATGTCGAGCGGCACGCCGAGGCCGCCGCGTTTCTTCGACGAAGGAATGAGCGCCGCACCCTTGCCAAGAACATCGCGGAACGGCGCGCCAAGCTTGGGGTGAAGGATGGCTGCGGCATGTTCCAGTTCACCATCGGCACCGACCGCGGCCGCCTTGCCGAAGCTCTCGACCCGGTTGCCGGGAATGCCGAGTGCCGCAACCGCGCGCTTCGGCAAAATCTCGCCCAGTTCCTCGCCGATGTCGCTCAACGCCGACAGATCCTCGACATAGGCGCCCGCATAAGGGTTGCGGATCACGGCAATGGCTGCCGCACGGCGGGTCGGCGGATCGACGGGACGGCCGCCCTCGCTCAAGGTTTCCTCGACGATGGTGATGATCCGGCGGATCTCTGCGCTCATCTCAATCCGTCCTCGCCCTTGATATCGGCGGCGGCAAGGCCACCCACCCGCGCATGAACCCGCGCACCGGTGGTCATCGCCAGGATGACCGCCATCTCGTCTGCGCGCGGCGCGTCGGTGACGCCGACCTCGATCGCATCGAAATGGCTGCGCACATAAGAGGCATTGATGTGCGTGATCGGAATGTCGATCCGCGTGCCGGGGCCGCCGACCTTTTTGGTCGAGGGCACGATCGCCCTGGCGTTTCCGAGCAACTCGCGCATCGCGTAGCCGCCCGGATTGTGCCAGAGCGCGCCGTGTTCGAGCTCACCGGCAGCACCCACGATGGCGCCCTTGCCATAGCCTTCGATCGCCGAGGCGCCGTCGCCGATGGCGTCGATCAGGCGTCGAGCCATATCGAGACCGAGCGGCTTCAGATCGTCCATGAACCCGGTGATCTCTTCGACATAGCGCCCGGCAAAGGGATTGGCGATGACGGCCACGACCGCGCCGCGCTTGAGCGGACGCGCGGCAGGGGGACCGCCTTCATGAAATATCTCCTCGACCTGAACCAGAAATTTCCTGACGACCACAGCCGGCATTGTCCGCTCTCTCTTCCCGTCGTTTGCTAACTCGTTAGAGTATCAACAATTATCCCCGGCCGCCATTTGTCAAGCTTCGATGTCAGGCAAGCGAAAAAAGGTCCGACGAAACTGCCTCGCATGGCGATTGACAGCCTGCGGGGCCGCTCATAAACTCATATGACCATCAACGAAAATAGCCGGCTGTCTCGGCACAATGCGCGGGTGGTCAAGGCGTGGCTTCAAAAGCTGAAAAAAGCTGAAGGGGAATGACATGAAAAGGGCGCTCAAGAGTTTGTTCATGGCCGGCACGATGCTTGCCATCTCGTTCGGATCCGCCGCGGCACAGGACAAGGTGTCCATCGCCGCCATCTCGGGATATTTCGCACAGGGCTTCGGTGTTTCCATCGTCAACGGTCTCAACAAGGCCAAGACCGATTTCGGCATCGACCTCAAACTGGTCGATACCGGCAATCGCGCTCTCGACTACGAAGAGCAGTTCGAGAACCTCGCCAAGGCCAAGCAATACGACCTCATCTTCGTGATGGGCTGGGAGCTGGTGGATTCGCTGCAGAAGGTCGCCAAGGAATATCCCGACCAGCGCTTCGTGTTCATCGACGGCGTGCTCGACAATCCCAACATGATCTATGCCAATTTCGCCGAGGAGCAGGGATCCTTCGTCGCCGGCGCGCTGGCCAGCATGATCGAGGCCAAGGGCAGCGAATTTCCCAAGATCGGCGACGGCAAGGCGATCGGCTTTGTCGGCGGCCGCGACATTCCCGTGATCCGCAACTTCCTCGGCGGCTACGAGCAAGGCGCCAAATATGCCGCACCCGACGTGAAGGTGAACTCCGTCTTCGCCGGAACCTTCGACGATCCGGCGAAGGGCAGCGAACTTGCCCAGGCGCTTTACGGCCAGGGCGCCGACATCGTCTACAACGTTGCCGGCCCGACGGGTGAAGGCGTCATGCAGGCGAGTGCGGCGGCCGACAAATATTCGATCGGCGTCGACATCGACATGTGCAGCTCGGCTCCCGGAAACGTGCTCGCAAGCATGCTGAAGCGCGGCGATATCGCCGTCTACACGCTGATCAAGGACGAGGTCGAGGGCCGCAAGGTCACTGCCGGCACCCGCACTTTCGACCTCGCTTCGGGCGGCGTCGAAGTCAAGGTCTGCGATGACATCGCCCCGACGATCCCGGCCGACGTGACGACCAAGCTTGACGAGATCAAGAAGGGCATCCTCGACGGCAAGATCGAGATCGCCAAGGCGAAGTAAGACAACAACAGCGCATCCTCCCAAGAAAGCGCTACGCTGATCCGCCGCTGCTTGCCGCGACGGATCAGCGTCCAATCTGCGAGAGCCATGGTGTCGAACGCCGGGTCGCCGACCCTTCATATGAAAGCCGAGATGGCCGTCGCATTGACGGGCATCACCAAGCGTTTCGGCGCGTTCGTTGCCAATGACGGCATCGACCTTGCCGTGCGCCGGGGCGAAATCCACGCCATCATCGGCGAGAACGGCGCCGGCAAGACGACGCTGATGAACATCCTGTTCGGGCTGCTGCAGCCCGACGAAGGCTCGATCCGGCTGAACGGCGAAGAGACGGTGGTCACCGACCCGGCCGTCGCCATCAAGGCGGGCCTCGGCATGGTGCATCAGCATTTCAAGCTGGTTCCCTCGCTCTCGGTCGCCGACAACGTCTTTCTCGGCATGGAGATCTGTCGCCATGGGCTGATCGACCATGCCGCGCAGATCGCACGCACGCGTGAACTGTCGAAGCGGTTCGGGCTGCAGGTCGATCCGACCGAGCGCGTCGGGCTGCTCTCGGTCGGCATAGAGCAGCGCATCGAAATCCTGAAGGTGCTGGTGCGCGGCGCGCGCACCATCATCCTCGACGAACCGACCGCGGTGCTGACGCCACAGGAGAGCCGCGAACTGTTCCAGACGCTGCGCAGCTTCGTGGCGGAAGGCATGACGGTGATCTTCATTTCGCACCATCTGGAAGAGGTGATGGAGGTCTCCGACACGGTGACGGTGCTGCGCAACGGCAAGAGGGTGGCGACGCGCCCGACGGCCGAACTCAGCAAGGACGAGTTGGTGCGCATGATGGTCGGCCGTGAGGTCAGCTTCGACCGCCGGCCGCGCGCGCCGTCGCAAGGCGACGTCGTGCTCGAAGTCAAGGACTTGTGGGCGCGCGACGACCGCCGGTTGCCGGCGCTGCGCAATGTCAGCTTCACGGTCCGCTCCGGCGAGGTCGTGGGGATCGCCGGCGTTGCCGGCAACGGGCAAACGGAACTGGCGGAGGTGCTTTCGGGCCTGCGGCCTGCGAGCCACGGCGCGGCCCGGCTGAAGGGCCGGGATCTTGCCACGCTTTTCCCCAGAGACATCCGCGAAGCCGGTCTCGCCCATGTTCCGGGCGACCGGATGGTGCGCGGTGTCGACCGCAACGCATCGATTGCGGCAAACATGCTGATGGGCCGGCAGCACCGCGCACCTTGGAGCAGCAGCGGCGTGCTCAACTGGACCGCCATCAGCCAGAATGCCTCCAGGCTGATCAAGGATTTCGACATTCGCGCGCAAGGACCGGGCGATGCGGTGAAGCGGCTTTCGGGCGGCAATATCCAGAAGGTCGTGCTGGCGCGCGAATTCACCAACGGCGCCGATTTCCTGCTGATCGATCAGCCGACGCGCGGCGTCGACATCGGCGCGCAGGAGGCCATCCATGACGAGATCATGCGTCAGCGCGCCGCCGGTCGTGCCATCCTTTTGATATCCGTGCAGCTCGACGAACTTGCCGCACTTGCCGACCGCATCCTGGTGATGTTCAACGGGCGGATCATGGGCGAGGTCGCCGGCGATGGCGCGGACGAAGATCGTATCGGCATGATGATGGCGGGCGTGGCCGCGCCGGAACGCGCTGCGGAGCCGGCATGATCAGGGATCGCTTGCGTGAGGTTTCCGGTCAGGTCATCGCCGTCGCCGTGGCGCTGATCCTGGGTGCGATCATCATTCTCCTGGTCGGCGAAAGCCCGGTGCGTGTCTTGATGACGCTTCTGCGCGGCGCCTTCGGCGATCAGGAAAAGATCGCCGGCACCTTGCTGCAGACGACGCCGATCCTGATCTGCGGCATAGCTGCCTGCATCGGCCTGCGCGGCGGCATGTTCAATGTCGGCATCGAGGGCCAGCTTTTCCTCGGCGGCTTTGCTGCCGCCTGGGTCGGCTTCGCCATGCCGCTGCCTCCCGGCATTCACATGCTGGCGGCGCTGGCGCTGGCGGTTGTGGCCGGTGCTGCCTGGGTTGCCATCCCCGCCTATTTCCGTGCCCGCTACAATACCAACGAGGTCGTCTCGACGATCCTGTCGAACTACGTCGCGGTGCTGCTCACCTCCTATTTCACGATCTTCCTTTTCAAGCGGCCAGGCGGCTGGTCGGAGACGCCGCCGATCCTGCCGACGGCCTATCTGCCGGAACTGTTCAGCTTCTCGCGGTTGAACTGGGGCCTGGTCATCGGCCTGGTGCTGGCGCTCGGCGCGGCGCTGATCTTTCGCTACACCAGTTGGGGCTACGGCGTGACGATGGTCGGCTCGGCGCCGAAATTCGCCGAATATGGCGGCGTCAACGTGAAACGACAGGGCTTTGTCGTCCTGCTGCTTTCGGGCGCCGTCGGCGGCCTGGCCGGCGGCATCGAGACGCTCGGCGTCCATCACCGGTTCATGGAGGGCTTCGCTCCCGGCTTCGGCTTCGATGGGCTGATCGCCGCGCTGCTTGCCAACGGCTCGCCGGTCGCCACCATCTTCACCGCGCTGTTCTTCGGCGCCCTGCGCAGCGGATCGCTGCTGCTCGAAGTCGATACCAGCGCGTCGCGCGAGATCATCACCGTCATCCAGGCGCTGATCATCCTCAGCGTGTCGGCGCAGGTTCTGGTCAGGCGCCGCGGCGACAGCCAGGCCGGGGAGCGGCGATGGAAATTCTAGACAAGCTCGTCAATGTCGCGTTGATCGCGGCGACGCTTCGGACCACCGCGCCCATTCTTCTGGTCGCGCTCGGGGGCTCGTTCACCACCAAGGCCGGCATCTTCAACATCGGCCTCGAAGGCCAGATGCTGGCAGGCGCCTTCTTCGCCGTCCTCGGCTCGATCTGGACGGGTTCGGCATTCGCCGGCGTTGCGTGCGGGGTCGCTGCCGCACTCGTATTTGCCCTCGTCTTCGCCGTCCTGGTGGTGAGCTTCCGGGCCAATGAAGTGGTCGTCGGGCTGGCGCTCAACATCCTTGCCGGCGGCATGACGATCTCGCTGATGAAAGCGATCTTCGGCACGCGTGGCTCGATCGTCGGTCAAGGCATCGTCGGCCTGCCGAAAGTCCAATTGCCCGGCGCCCGGGCCGTTCTCGGCTCATGGGCGCCGCTGATCTCCGGCTTCACGCCGATCGTCTATGTCGCCTTCATCGCGGTGCCGCTGCTGGTGCTGTTCTACAACCGCACCCGGCTCGGGCTCTATATTCGCGTCGTCGGCGAAAAGCCCGAGGCCGCCGAGGCGCTCGGCATCTCGATCACCCGCGTCCGCTACATCGCCTCGCTGCTGTGCGGATTGCTGGCGGGCCTTGCCGGTGCACATCTGTCGCTCGGCTACATCACCATGTTCACCGAAAACATGTCGTCGGGCCGCGGTTTCATGGCGGTCGCCATCCTGATCTTTTCCAATGGCGATCCGCTGAAGGTGCTGGCCGGCTGCCTGCTGTTCGGCTTCGCCGATGCCTCCTCGCTGCGCCTGCAGACATTCGGCTATCCGTCCTACCTGGTTCTCACCGTACCCTATGTCGTCGCGCTCACGGCATTGTTCGCGCTCTCCTATCGCGCGCGGCCGAAGATCATCGCCGAGACGTTGGCCTCGATGCAGAGATTGTTGTCGACGGACAGAAACACCGGGCCTGACGGCAAACATCCCTTATGAAGGAACTTTCCATGGAACGCATAATCCTCGACGTGGATTCTGCCGGCGACGACATTCTCGCCGTGCTGTTTGCCGCGGCGAATCCAAAACTGAAGCTTGAGGGCGTCACCACCGTGACGGGCGCAGCCGGACCGATCGAGCAGGTCACCAACGTCGCCCTCAACACGCTGGCGCTTGCCGGACGCGACGACATCCCGGTTCATGCCGGCGCGTGGCGACCGATCGTCGGCAACGCCAAGGCCGACATGGAGGCGCCGGTCCACTTCGAAAAACGGCTCGTCGCCCGCTTCGGCGACCGCCTGAAGAAGTTCAATCCGCCGGCGCCGACACCGTCCCGTCAGGCAACTCCAGGTCACGCCGTCGACTTCATCATCGACACGGTCATGGCCAATCCCGGCGAGATCACGCTGGTGACCACAGGCCCGCTGACCAATGCGGCGATGGCGCTGCTGCAGGAGCCCCTGCTTACGGTTGCGCTGAAGCGTCTGCTGGTGCTCGGCGGCAATTTCCAGACCCCAGGCAACATGACGCCGCTGTCGGAATACAACATCTGGGCCGACCCAGAGGCCTCGCGCATCGTGCTGAACGCCGACGTCGACAAGATCCTGGTGCCGCTCGATATCTGCGAGGACAACCGCGTCGCCGCCTCGATGCTGACGCGCGACGACATCGCCGACATGCAAGCGCTCGCCAGGGATAATCCGGTCTTCGAGATGATCGCCGACAGTTTCCCGATCTATATCGACATCTGGCGCGAGTTCTTCGATCTGGTCGGCTTCCCGATGGACGATGTGATCACCGTGGCACTGGCGTTCGATCCTGGCCTTGCCACCATGACCGAGCCGCTGTTCGTCGATGTCGTGCTGGATGGGCGCATTGCGCGCGGACAGACCGTCGCCCATCGCGGCCGGCAATTGCTGCCCGGTGGCGGGCCGAAGACCACGCGCATCTGCACCGACCTCGACGGCCGGCGCTTCCTCAACATGTTCAAGCAGACTGTCGCGCGATACGAACGGGCGGCGTGAGGGACGATACGATGACCATTGCCACTCCCATCCTGTTCGATTGCGACCCCGGCCACGACGATGCCATTGCGCTGGTCATGGCGCATCGCTCACCGGCCATCAAACTGCTCGGCGTCACCACGACCTGCGGCAACGCCGAGGTCGAGAAGACGACGACCAATGCGCTGCGCATCCTCGAATTCATCGGCGCCGGCGACGTGCCGGTGGCGCAGGGCTGCCACCGTCCATTGGCGCGGCCCCTGGTGCTCGGTACCGCCGACGGGCCGAGCGGTCTCGAAGGCTCGCCCTATCTGCCGCAGGCCACAATCAAGCCGGTCGAGCAGCATGCCGTCGATTTCCTCGCCGACACGCTGCGCGCCGCGCCCGAGCCGATCCTGGTGGTCGCCACCGGACCGCTGAGCAATATCGGCCTTTTGATCCTGAAGCATCGCGACGTGCTGCCCAAGATCAAGGAACTGATCTGGATGGGCGGCGTGTTCTATCGCAGGAGCGAGATCATCACGCCGACCGAGTTCAATGCCTTCTGCGACCCGGAAGCGCTGAAGATCGTCCTGGACAGTAGCGTGCCGATCCTGATGGTCGGCCTCGATGTCACCATGCAGGTTCTGATCGAGGCGCCGCAATATGCCGAACTGGCGACGATCGACACGCCGCTCGGCCGGCTCGTCAACGACTGGCTGCTGTTCTACGAGAAGCTGCATCGCAACTCGATGGGCGTCGGTGGGGCGATGCACGATCCTCTGGTGCTGGCGCTGGCCATCGACCCAACACTGGTTCGCACGCGTCCCGCCCATATCGGCGTCAACTTATCGGGCACCTACGCATTCGGCGCGACCGTTGCCGATTTCTGGGGTGAGCGTGGCGAACAGGACAATGCCCGCATCGCGCACGAAGTCGATGCGGACCGCTTCTTCAAACTGATGTTCGACCTGCTGCGGGATTAGGCCGAATTCGAACCGTGACCGGCATGGTTTGAATTCCCCTCAACGGGGATCGGATGTCGGTCCGAGTGGATACCTCGCTGTGGCACAGGGCCGGCAAACCCAGAGGTCGTCGGCCACCTGAATAGCCGCGAAACGTCCGTCTCAGTCGGATGGAAAGGCGGATAGGGCCGAGACGAGGGCCAGGATTGCGAGCACTGCCCCAGCCGCCCGGGAGATGGCGCGGTGACGCCGCACCGCGGCAGCGCGCACGACCGGACGCGAAAGGACAATGGCTAGAAAGCCATACCAGCCTATATCGAAGATCGCGACGACGGCAGCCACCATGAGCACCTCGCTCGAATTCTGGATCGGCAGCATCAGCCCCAGGAAGACGACGGCGAAGAAGGTGGCAGCTTCAGGCGAAAGAAAGCTGATGAGAAAACCTCCGGCAAACAATTCGGTCTGCCGTTTGCGAGGCGCTTCACCGGTGGCAGGCGGCGCCGTTCTGGCGATGCGCAGTGCCATCCAGCCAAGGACCGTCGCGCCCGCGATCTTGACCGTCGGCATCGACAGGGATTCGGCGAGGTGAATGGCGCCGAATGCCACCAAGGTCGCCAGAACGGCGGTTCCGACGCCGATGCCCGCCAGGAGCGGGATCGTCCTGGCGAAGCCGTGCAGGGAGGCAAGGCTGCCGGTCGCGAGCCCGATGGGCCCGGGCGTGATCACGATCACCGTGTAGGCCGCCAGGAATTGAAACATGGCCGTCGACAAAAGAAGCGAGCTTGACACGGCATTCCCTCCTGATCACGCGTGGATCGCAGAGGGGCAGCGCTCCCGACTTGAAGGATCGGTGCGGGCACCCGCCGACGGCGCGCGATTTCGACGCCGTCGGCGGCTTCCTGCGCCTCACCCCACTGCCCTCTTCCTTCGGATCAGGAAGGCGTGGATGATCTTGGGAAGTCTTCCACGCTGCGAGCCCAACTCTATGCGTGCCGGCGGGCACGCAAATCGGTGCCATCACCCATTTTTAGGCAGCCGGTTTCCCGGTTTTCGCGGGCATGTTCTTGCCTTTGCGGGAACTACCTAAGTTTCGTGCGGTTCCAGCGGACAGGCGTTCGTCAGGAACGACGCGTTTTGTACGCAGCGGTATCGCCATGCGGTCGGCGGCGGCTCCGATGGCGGCATCCGCGCACATCGGCACGGTCGCTTGGTTTCCTGGCAACCGATCTTTCCGGTTTTCGCGAGCTTGCCTAATTTTCACGGGCTTGCAGGGCGTCCGCCGGCGGCAAAAGCCAGGGCTCGCCGCGAAGGCGGAGCAGAATTTCCATCCGGTTTGCCGCGCTGAATTTGCCGAGCACGGCGGAAACCTGGTGCTCGATTGTCCGCGGCGAGCGCGACAGGCGCCGTGCCGCCTCCTTGTTGCCCAAACCTTGAGCGATCATTGTGAGCACCTGTTGTTCTTGCCTCGTCAGGCCTAGCGGGTGCTGCCTGGCCACGGCGTACGGCCCCCGGCGCTGCTTCGGCAGTTGACCGGCGGCTCCAATGCGCTGCGCCAGCTTTCGCGCCAGCACTGCCGCTGGGCGCGCTTCGAGGCCCTCGAATGTAGTTACGGCGCGAGCCAGCGCCGCGCCGGCATCGCTTCCGCGGACCTGCATGAGAGCGAGCGCCGACTCATAGGGAAGACCCAGGCGGGACCATTCGGCCGAAGCCGCCGTCGGGTCGCCGCGAAGTTCCAGTGCTCGCGGCAAGGGAATGCGGGCGGCCGGCACCGGCAGCGATCCCGCCATCCCGCAGCGCTGCCACCAGATTGCCAGTTCGCCGACATCCCAGGGACGGAAATTGTCGAGGTCCATTTCGGCGAGGGCCGTCAGTTGCTCGCGGCCGGCGTCGGGCTCCTCGGCAAGCCAAGCGGCCTCGGCCAGCGCCAGGCGAACGGGTATGACGCGTTGAGCCTCGCCGGTCGACAGACCCTCCTGGAGTGCCTGCTCCAGCAGGGCCGCGCCACCGGGTTCACCCAGCCGGACCCGCGCCCTGCCGAGTTCCGTCAGAGCCGGCAGGTGCATAACCATCGGCAGGCGCTCCAGGTTCATGACGCCCTGGGCAATCGTCTCGGCCTCGCGAAAGCGGCCCTGCTCGGTACGAAGCTGTGCCTGCCGGCCGAGCAGGTATTGCGCCGCCGAATCGAGGTCATGCCTTGCGCAATACGCCGTCCCTTCCGCGAGCAGCCGTTCGGCCAGGGCGAAGTCCTTGGACACCACCGCGCCTTCGGCGAAGTTGGTATAGGCTCGCGACGCATGGTCGTGAAACCCGTGTTCGAGTGCCAGCGCGAGGCTCTCCTCCAGCCGTTCGCGGCCGCCCGGACGGTCAGCGAACAGGAGAGAGGTGCCGACATTGTTCAAAGCGTGGACGCGTGTTTCGACTTCGCCCAATTGATCGGCCAGCGCGATCGCGCGCGAGCCCCAATCGATTGCTTCATCAAAGCGATAATGCAGCATGTGGAGCTGCGAGCGCGTGCTGTAGGCCATCGCCAGTTCCGGCCCGGGCGGCAGAGTCTCCACTTCGCGCACCGCCTGATCCGCGTGGTCTTCCGCCTCCTGACCCTCTCCGCGGCGCCAGTGGAGACGCGACAGCCAGCGCAGATTGGCACCGACCTTATCGATGCGCCCAAGCTCCCGCCAGATCGCAATCGCGCGATGCCGTGCCTCGATGATTTCATCATAGACGAACAGTGACAGGCCCGCCTCGTAGGCCCAGTCTTCACAAAGCTGGGCTGCCAGCGCCGACGGCGCCCCTGAAACGTATCTCAGCGCGGTCGCCAGATGTGAAGCTGCCTCTCGATGCGCGCCCAGACGCGCGGCCTGCCGGGCGGCCCGCGGCGCGAGCTCCAGTACGCGTTCGCCGTTGTCGGCGCCCCCGGCATGGTGTACCCGTCGCCAAAGCAGAGCGCTTGCCTGCGCCGCCGGAAGCTCGGAGAGTGCCGCTTCGACTTTCGCATGAAGCGACCGTTGGAGAGACGGAGCGAGGCGGTCGAGGGTGGCTTCCCTGGCAAGCTCGTGGCGAAACGTCAGCGCGCCCTGACCGTCCCGCCGCAGCAATCCACGCCCCACGCACCGGTCCACGAGAGCCTCGGCCTCGTCCCCGAGAAGTGACCGGATCAGCCATGGCTCGACGCTGCCCGGCATAATGCTCATGACCTCCAGCACCTCGCGCTCTCCGGGCGTCAGGCGTGACAGGCGCGACCAGACCGCGTCGCGTATGGAATCGGGCACGCGCCCCGGTTCGGCCTCACTGCTGGACAGGAGCTCGGTGACGAAGAAGGGATTGCCCTCGGTAATGCGATAAAGCCCGTCGGCGGAGCGGCCGGCCTGCTCGGCCAACACTGTCACTGCCTGGGAAGACAGCGGTTCCAGCGTCAGGCGGCGCACCGAGGCGGACGGAAGGTCGCCGAGCACGTGGGTCAGAGGATGATCGGCACTTATCTCGTCCCTGCGCATGCTGAGCACCAGCATTGTACGAAGCAGGGAGACGCGGCGACCGAGGTATCTTACCAGGTCAAGTGTCGCATTATCAGCCCAATGCATATCCTCGAAGATAAGCACGGTCGTGCCCTTGGTGTGCTGAAGCGCGCTCAACAATGCCGGGAAAAGCCGCTCCGGCGCCGCGGTCTCCTCGAGCAGCGCCGCCACGCGAGGGTGTAGCAGGTGCGCCATGTCCTGAAGAGGACCGAGCGGGCGTGGTGTAAAGAGCGCCTCGCACCAGCCCCACAGCACCCGGCAATTCCCGTCGGCCTCCTCAGCGAATTCGCGCAGGAGCGAAGTCTTGCCAACGCCCGCTTCGCCGTCCACCAGCACGGTCGCGCCGTGTCCGGCCGCGGCTCTCTCGGCCCGGGCCAACAACGTTCCAAGCGGCCCCTCTCGCTCAAGCAGCATAAGAGCTCACACCTCCACAACCTTTGAAGGTACAGCAGTAAGCCTTGAGTGCAACAACGTCATTTCACATGGGTGATCGGACTAGCGGCTCGCGCCATGCATATCGCTGGCGCCAGTTGCACTCGGACACTGGTAGCGGCGCCTGCTCGGGGATTAAGCTGAGCCCTACCAGACACCCTCGTGCATTTTCGCGGCTTCTTCGACCAGCATCGGCCCGATGACCTCGACAGTGCGCTGACCGGCTTCGAAAACCGTCCGGCAGGGCAGGTCGAGGGTCGGGTTTTCCGGATGATTGCCGGTGATCGCCTTCAGCTCACTTTCGCCGAGCCCATAGACGACCCGGCCAATGCCCGCCCAATAGGCGGCGCCTGCGCACATCGCACAGGGTTCGGCTGACGTGTACATGGTGCATTGGCGCAGGTAAGCGGGCTCGTAGCCTTGCGAAGCCCGGGTCATCAGCACGCGCTCGGCATGACCGGTCATGTCGCGGGTCGGATTGAAAGCGTTCTCCTGCTCCATCAGCACGCTGCCGTCCGGTCCGACCAGGATCGCGCCGAAGGGATGGTTGCCGGTTTCCTGAGCCCGGATCGCGACCTTGAAGGCCTGGCGCAGAAAATACTCGTGGTCGATAGGCATGGCCTTCCCGGTCATCGATTGGTTCTCGCTGTTCGCAGCACCACAAAATCGGTCTAGCGTCGCTCGCCCGAACTTGGCCTGGCCTTCGCCGCCTCGATCTGGGATGCGGCGAACTGGCGGGCATGCAAGGCGATCGCGCCGCCGTCGGTCCACAGATCCCGCCAGATCGCCAGATCGTGCGACAGTCCCGGCGCCACCACCGCAGACGAGAAGGATTCGAACGTTATTGGCCCGTGATAGCCAATGTCGTCGAGCGCATGGAAGAAGCCGGTGAAGTCGATATGGCCGGAGCCCAGCAGACCGCGATGGTTCTCGCCGATATGCACATAGCCGAGCCGGTCGCCGACCAAATGCAGCGGGCGCACCAGGTCGTCCTCCTCGATGTTCATGTGATAGGTGTCGAGGTGGATCATGATGTTGTCGGCGCCGATGTCGTCGGCCAGTTCGAGGGCCTGTCTTGCCGTATTGACGACGTTTGTCTCGTAGCGATTGCAGACCTCCAGGCCAAGCACGACATCGACTGCCGAGGCGGCCTTGGCAAGGTCGCGGAGCACGGATACTGCATTGGCGCGACCGCGGGCGCTTACCGGATAGCCGTATTTGCCAAGGGCGCTGTAGAGCGCGCCGGTGAGCACGCGGCCGCCGAGGCCCGCCGTCGCATCGAGCGATGCCTTGAGCAATTGCGCGCCGCGTTCCACCACCGCTGTGTCCTCGTTGGACACGTCCGCATCAAAGGCCAGGCCGCGCGAGCAGGCGACGTGGAGCCCCGCATTAAGCAGCAAGCCCTTTGCATGAGCGACGTCCAGGCGGTCGAGATCGTGCAGCGACAGTTCGAGAAGGTCGAAGCCAGACTCGGAGGTGCGGGCGACGGCGACTTCGATCGACTGACGCGACGTGTCGCCAGCCCACACAAGAGCATGAACACCCAGTGGATTTGAGGCGGTTGTTTTGGTCACGAAGGTGCTCCCATGGCTGTAAAATTTGCGGCCCGTCAGGACGCACGCTTCTCCACCCGCACTCCCCGATCGCTTCTGCCGAGGATAGCGGCAAGATGCAATAAAATACTGCCCTGCCGCAGAGGTGATTTGCGTCGTTTTGTGAACAGTTGCGGATCGCAGTCGTGCGCAAAGAGCCGGCTTCGATAACGCGAGGATAGAAATGCTTTCAGGCGCTCTTTGGCGTTTTCCGAGAGCGGGCGGGGCGGGCTCGCGCCGACATGTTCAGTGCCACGGCGGCGCGAATGAGCGCCTTCAACGCCTCTTCATCGATCGTGTCGGCTTCATGAATATCGATGGCGCGCCTGGTGTTGCCTTCGAGGCTGGAGTTGAAGAGGCCCGAAGGATCCTCCAGCGAGGCGCCCTTGGCAAAGGTCATCTTCACGACATTCTTGCAGGTCTCGCCGGTGCAGATGATTCCGGCGTGCGACCACACCGGAACCCCTCTCCACTTCCACTCCTCGACCGCTTCGGGATCGGCTTGCTTGATGAGATGCCGAATCCGGGCGAGCGTCTCGCCCCGCCAATCGCCCAACTCCCTGATTCTCGCATCCATCAACTGGGAGGGAGAGGCTTCCCCTTCATTCGAGTCGCTCCTCTTCATGGCTGTTCTCGCTGTCTTCATGGTTGTTGTCACATCCGTTCGCCGGGCAATTGGCTGGCTTGCTTTACCCAGGCGACGAACTGGGCTTCGTCGAGCTGGTCGTCCTCGTGGATGTCGAGATAGCGCACTTCCTTTTGTTTGGACTGGCCGGGAGGAACAGGCTGCAGCGACGTGCCGCGGAAGAAAGCCACCTTGACGTATTTCGTGAAGCAGTGGATGCCGAGGAACCAGCCTTGGCCCTCGATGCCATAGAAGGGCGAGTTCCACTTGACCGCCTTGTATACGCCGGGGACAGCGCGCACGATGAGCGCGTCGAGGCGTAGGCCGACGTCGCTTTTCCAGCCCGGCATGGCCGCGATGTAGGCCTGTACGGGGGCATCCCCATAGGCCTTTGCGATCTGGGGGTTGCCGCCTGACAACAGGGCCGGCTTCGCAGCAGCCTCTTGGGCGGTGGTCTCCTTTGCGGTCTTCGCCGGCTTCCTGGACGTCCTGGCCATTTTGTTCACTCCAGTACGCTGGCGCCTCGCCCGCTGCGCCACCTGGTGGCATAGGGCAGCACGAACATGTACAGGCCGGTGAACGGCAGCAAGGCGGGCGGCAGGAGCGGCGAGTAGACCACCCAGAGAGGAGGTTCTCCCGATCCCATGGCGACGAAGTTGGCGACGACGGTCACCGTAAAGGCAATAGACAGCCAGCGGTGGATCTGCCTGACCCAGTTGTTCCAATTCAATTCACACCTCCCCTGAAGACGAAACGGCAGCCTTCCTTGCAACCGGCAGACGTCAATCCAACCGCGCCAGGACTTGTTCCAGGTTCGCGAAGAATTTGCGCCACCCGACCGTTGCGCCCTGATAATAGGGCCGCTGGTCCGCCCGGAAGCCCGACTGCTCCATGCGCAGATGGGTTCCCGTGCTCGTCGGGGTGAGCGTCCAGGTGACGACACTCCTGAGATCCTTGGTGTCCCAGGTGTAGGACAGCGTTTTGGCCGGCTCGACTGCCTGAACCTGACAGTCCACCGCGCCCCAGTCCGCGGTAAGATTGAAGCGGCTGCCCCACTCCTCGATCAGGTGTGATTGCGTGAGCGCGCGCCAGATCTTTTCCGGCGGATAAGGGATCTCACGCTCGACAACGACGGAACGCGTTTCGGCCGTTGTTTCATTCATTGGTCCATCCTTTTCAGCAAGTCTTCGAGTTGGTCGAACCGGGCTTCCCAAAACCCGGCCATCTCGCTTGTCCAGTCCATCAAGGGGGCAAGCGCGCCGAGCTGCGCGCTATAATGGGTCTGTCGTCCTTCATGACGATCGCGCACCAGGCCGGCCTGCCTCAGAAGGCCGAGATGTTTCGAGACGGCCGGTTGCGAGATCCCGGCCTGCGCAGTCAGGGCGCCCACGGTCTGCTCTCCTTGGCGGCACAGCCGTTCGAAGATCGCCCGCCGCGTCGGGTCGGCGAGCGTCCTGAAGAGCACATCGCGAGCGTTCGTCATGTCGGATCGATAATCCTCGCCTTACCAGCGCGCCAGCTGGGTGATTTGAACAAGGTTGCCGCAAGTGTCGTTCAGCTGGGCGATGGTCGAGCCGGTCACCTCGGTCGGCGGCATGGTGAACTCGGCGCCGCGCGCCTTGATGCGCTCGTAGTCGCCCTTGACGTCGTCGGTGAAGAACATGACCGCGGGCTGGCCCTGCTGGAATATGGCTTGCTGGTAGGCCTTGGCCGCCGGGTTGTCGTTGAGCGCGAGTTGCAGCTCGGTTCCATCCGGCTCGTCGGGTGAGGCCACGGTCAGCCAGCGATACGGTCCGTTGCTGAAGTCGGCCTTCTTCGCAAGGCCGAGCACTTCGGTATAGACGCGCAGGGCCTTTTCCTGGTTGTCCACATACACGCTGGTCAATTTGAGCTTCATTTTTGCACTTTCTCCGTCTGTCACGTTCGCCATGTGCGCCGCTTGATTTCAAAATCAATAACCAAATGGCTATTGATTGACGTATAGCCACGGAGATATGCGTTCGTCAAGCGGGAAGGTGGGACGGCTCTTCACCATTCATGGTCGTGAGGCATGTAGACGGCCGGTCTGGCGTCTGCCTGAAATCGGGAACCGCATTCGCCGCAGGGCGCAAGCGAACGATCATCAACATGGGCTCGCAGGCGGGCAGCGCAGCGCCCCTTCTTATCAGGTCGACATAAGTTGCTCCTTGGAGCCTCCCTCAGCGCTCGCCGCGGCGGTAGGGTTGCATCAAAGCCTGCGGAACGCGGGCGCGGCGCGCCATGACGGCGAGTGCGGCGATCGACAACAGGTAGGGGATCATCAGGAATATCTGGTAGGGAACGACACCGCTGAGCACCGTCTGCAGACGAAGCTGAAAACCGTCGAAGAGGGCGAATAGCAAGGCACCGAACAACGCCCGCTCCGGACGCCACGAGGCAAATACAACCAGCGCGATGCAGATCCAACCGCGGCCCTGCACCATGGTGGGGAAGAAGCTGTTGAACGCAGAGAGCGTCAGGAAAGCACCGCCGACGCCCATCAAGGCGCTGCCGGCGACCACCGCCCCATAGCGGATGGTCATTGGGTTTATGCCCTGCGCTTCCGCCGCGTGCGGATTCTCGCCTGTCATGCGGATCGCAAGTCCGACCGGCGTGCGCGCGATCAAATAGGCGAGCAGGACGGCAAGCAAGATTGCCATATAGGTCGGCGCCGTCTGGGTAAAGAATGCCTGCCCGAAGAAAGGCAACGAGGAGAGAAAGGGGATATCGAGCGGCTGGAAGGGCACGATCGTCGGCGGTGTGCCGGCGACCGGCACCATCAGTCGGAAAGCGTAGTAGGCGAAGCTCGACGCAAACAAAGTGACGCCGAGGCCGGAGACGTGCTGCGAAAGGCCCAGCGTGACCGTCAGCGCGGCATGCAGAAGGCCGAAGATCGCGCCACTCAACGCTGCAACGAGCAATCCGGTCCATAGACCGGCGCCGTTGTAGACCGCAAGCCAGCCGATCATGGCACCGAAGGTCATGATGCCCTCGATGCCGAGATTGAGCACGCCCGAGCGTTCCGACAGCAGCGCCCCGAGCGTGCCGAGGATAAGCGGCGTGGCAATGCGCAGGACCGCGGCCCAGAGACCGGCAGAACCGAGGATGTCGATCAGCGCGGTCATCGGCGTATCCTGTATTGCGTGAAGAAGACGGCGATCAGCATGGAAAGCAGCGACAATGCGACGGTCACATCTGCGATATAGGTGGGGATGCCCATGCTCCGGCTCATGCCGTCGGCGCCGACGAACATGACCGCCGTGAAGAGCGCCGCCAGCACGACGCCGAGCGGGTTCAGGTTGGCAAGCATGGCCACCACGATGCCGGAATAGCCGTAGCCCGGCGACAGGTCGTTGGTTACATAGCCCTTTACGCCCAGCACCTCGATGGCTCCGGCGAGACCAGCGAGACCGCCGGAGATCATTGCGACGATGACAAGTGTGCGGGCCAGCGGCACACCGGCAAAGGCGGCGCCGGACGGATTGAGGCCCGCCGCTCGCGACTGCAGGCCGAAGACGGTGCGTGACTGGACGAAATAGACGATGAAGGCAATCGCAACGGCGAGGCCCAGGCCGATATGCAGGCGCGAGCGGGCCAGCAGTTTCGGCAGCCGGGCAGCGGCATCGACCGCCTCCGACTGCGGCCAGCCAAAGGCTGCCGGATCTTTCAGCACGCCGTCGATCAGCATGGAAACGAAGAGCAGCGCGACGAAATTCAGAAGCAGCGTCGTCACCACTTCGTCGACGGAGAAGCGCAGGCGCAGCCAGAGCGGCAGCAGAAGGAGTAACATGCCGGCCGCGGCGCCGACGACGAAGAGCAGGGGGATCTGCACGAGCGAAGGCAGGCCACGTGCAATATGGGCGCTTGCGGCGGCGACGGCGATGGCGCCGAGATAGAACTGGCCCTCGCCACCGATATTCCAGAGCCGCGCCCGAAAAGCGACTGCCGCCGCAAGTCCGGTCAGGATCAGCGGCGTGGCACGCGTCAGCGTTTCCGTGGCCGACAGGCGCGAACCGAAGGCGCCGGTCAGAATCCTCCAGTAGGCCTCGAACACCGGCGCCCCGGCAATGGCGATTAGTATGCCGGTAATGGCGAACGCGCCGGCCACGGCAATCAGCGGCGCCGCTATGACCAGCGCTGTCGACCGATGTTCCCGCCTCTCAAACCGCATCGGTTACCTCGCGTCCTTCCCATTCGCCGGCCATCATCAGGCCCAGTTTGCGCGCATCGGCGTCTTGCGCGCGGACCGGCGGGGACAGCCTGCCACCGACGATCGCCTGGATGCGGTCGGCGAGCATCATGACCTCGTCGAGATCCTCGGAGATCAGTAGTACCGCTGTGCCTGCCCGACGCGCATCGAGGATTCGCTCGTGCACGGCGGCGACGGCACCTTCGTCCAGGCCGCGGGCCGGCTGGGCAGCGAGTAGAATGCGGGGGTGCTCGATGAGGTTTCGCCCGAGAATGAGTTTCTGCATGTTGCCGCCGGACAGAAGGCGGGTGCGGCTCGTCGGCGAACCGCCGCGCACATCGAATGCCGACAGGATCCGACCGGCGAAGGCAATTGCGGCCTTGCGGTCGACCAGACCGCGGCGGGAGAACCGGGCAAGCCTTTCGAGGATGGCATTTTCCCAAATCGCCATTTCGCCGATCGCGCCCTCGCGGTTACGATCCTCGGGAATGCGGCCGATGCCGGTTGCCACGGCATCTGCGACCGTCAGGTCCCCCACGTGCTGCCCGAACAGGAAAAGGTCACCCGCAGTTCGCCCGACCGTGCCGCTCAGCAATTGCGCCAACGTCGCCTGTCCGTTTCCGGAAACGCCGATGATACCCAGCACTTCTCCCGTCAGTACGCGGAAATCGATGGATTTCAAGCGGTCGACGCCGCCCACCCGAACCGTGACGCCCGCCGCTTCAATCCCTACCTGGCCGGGCGTGGAGGGATCGCGGACCGGTCTCGTCACCTTGCGGCCGACCATCAGTTCGGCAAGCTCGGCCTTGCTGGTCTCGGATGCCTTGCGCTCGGCCACGAGTTTGCCGCCGCGCAGGACGACGATGCGATCGGCTGTCGCCATGACTTCATCGAGCTTGTGGGAAATGAAGATCAGCGACAAGCCCAGCCGCGCCATCTCCTTGAAGGTAGAGAACAGCTTTTCGGCCTCGATATTGGTAAGCACGGCCGTCGGTTCGTCCAGCACCAGGATGCGGGCATCGTTATAGAGCGCTTTCAGGATCTCGACGCGTTGCTGCTCGCCAACGGAGAGATCGCCCACGCGGGCAGCCGGATCGACCTTCAGGCCGAAGCGCTCGGATATGCCCAGCAATTTCTTGCGGCCCGCCGCGACATTCGAGACCGGCGAACAGAGGCTCTCCGTGCCGGTCATCACGTTTTCGAGCACCGTCAGATTTGGCGCGAGCGAGAAATGCTGGTGCACCATGCCGATGCCGGCGCGGATAGCCGCGCGCGGCTTGCCGGGCGGCAGTTCCTTGCCCATTGCCGTAACCGAACCGGTATCAGGGACATAGTGCCCGAAGAGAATGCTCATCAGCGTGGTCTTGCCGGCACCGTTCTCGCCGAGAAGGGCCACGATCTCTCCTTTGGCGAGGGAAAGCGAAATGTCGTCGTTGGCGAGGTTGTCGCCGAAGCGCTTGCTGACGCCTAGGATCTCCAGGGCGGCATCGTTCATCGAGCAAACCCCGCGAGAAGAAAGCCGTGGGACCAACGTTCCTCCTTTTCCAGGAGGGCTGCAAGCGCAAGAAGGCGTCCCTCCTCGCCCATGGGCGCGAGAAGCTGGACCGGAAGCGGCAGGCCCGCATCGTCGATCCCGAAAGGCAGGGTGATGGCTGGGAAGCCCGATACATTGGCGAGCGGTGCAAGCGGCGCAAAGGCCGTCATTCGCGAAAAATGAAGATCGACATCGCGATGATCGGTCGGAAACGAGCCGACCGGCTTCGGTGCCGTCGACAGCATCGGCGTGACAAGGCAATCGATGTCGTCGAAGACGCGCCAGAGGTCCCGGCTGATGAAGGCCATGGCGTTTATCAGCCGCCAGATCTCCGTTCCGTCCTTCGAAAGACCGCGTTCAAGCACGGCCTGGGTCATCGGCTCGGCACTCGACAGATCGGCGGATAGCCGCTTGACCATTTCAGCAAGATTGATCGCGACGACATCGGCGAAGGCCCGTGTACTGGCCGTCGCGATCTGCTCGATGCGCAGCCAGTCGGTCGGTACGATCTCGTGCCCGACCTTCTCCAGAGATTTGGCCGCGGCCTCTACCGCCACGAGTCGCTCTGCTTCGGTCGGCGACGCACTGCCCGTATTTGTCAGCAGACCGATGCGCAACCGCGAGGACGGCAGCCCGGATTGCCGTACCGGCGGGAAAGGTCCCTTCGCTTCGCCGCTCAAGGCGGCAAGGGCCGAGGCCGCATCGCGCACCGAACGACAGACCGCGAGTTCGCTGGCAATGCCGCCGAGATAGTTGTCGTAGGAAGGCCCTGCCGGCATGACGCCACGGCCCGGCTTCAGGCCCACCAGGCCACAACAGGCAGCGGGAACCCGGATAGAGCCACCGGCATCGGTCGCATGGGCGATAGCGACGATGCCCGCGGCAACGGCAGCCGCTGCGCCGCCGGACGAGCCACCGGAGCTGAGGTCGGGTGCGAGAGGATTTCTGGAGATCGGTCCGATCGCTGGTTCGCTGGCGAGCGAAAGGCCGAATTCGGGGCTGGTCGTCAGGCCGAACAGACAAAAGCCGGCATTGCGAAAGCGCTTGGCGAGATCGGAATCGGCAAGGCCGCCAAGTCGCGGGATCGATCTCGAACCGGCGCTAACGGGAAAACCTCTAAAAGGGCCGCCGAGATCCTTGGCAAGGGTTGGCACGCCACCAAACGCTCTCACGGCCTTGTCGTCCGATGACAGCGCGTCGAAGGCCTCCGCGGCTGCCAGGCCCCTCCCTTCGTCCAGATAGACGATCGCCCCAAGCCAAGCGTGGGATCTGGCAGCGGCCAGCGATGCTTTCATCGCCTCCCGCGCCGTCAACTTTCCGGAGCCGATCGCTTCGACAAGAGCTGTCGCGTCGGCGTCCATAAGGAACTGACTTACTTCGGTTCATCCATGTTACGAGGAACCTCGAAGGTGCCGGCCTTGATCTCGGCACGCTTGGCTTCCATCGCGGCTTCCGCATCGGCCGGGGCGACACCCTTCACATAAGCGATGTCGCTGCCGCCTTCCTTGAGGAGACCGAAGGCGGTGTAGTCCTTGCCGACCGGCTTGCCAGCCGCAACGTCGGCAAGAGCGGCGTCGAGAATCGGGCGGAAACCCCAAAGTGCGTTGGCGAAGACGGTTTGCGGGTAGCGCGGCGTGTAGTCGATTAGCGAACCGACGGACTTGATGCCCCTCTCCTTGGCGGCGTCGGCGGTGCCGATGCGCTCGCCGAACAGGATATCGGCGCCGGCGTCGATCTGGGCAAGCCCGGCTTCGCGTGCCTTCGGCGGGTCGAAGAAAGTGCCGATGAAGGCGACAAGCAGCTTCGCGTCCGGATTGACGGCCTTCACGCCTTCGCCGAAAGCGTTGATCAGCATGTTGACTTCCGGGATCGGCATGGCGCCGACGGAGCCGACGATATTGCTCTTGGTCATCTTGCCTGCCAGCATGCCGGCGAGATAGGCACCGTCATGGTTCCAGGTGCCGAAGACGCCGAAATTGTCACCTGATTCCTTGCCGCTCGAACCGAGCACGAAGGTCGTTTCCGGATAGTCGGCGGCTACCTCGCGGGCCTCGGTTTCCACCGCATACGCCTCGCCGATGATCAGCTTGTTGCCCTGCTCGGCATACTCACGCATGGCGCGCGCATAGTCCGTGCCAGACACTCCTTCGGAGAACACATATTCGATGACGCCTTCGGATGCCGCGTCCTGCAGCGCCTTGTGCAGGACCGAGTTCCAGGCGTTTTCGACCGGCGAGCCGTGGATGCCCGCAACCTTGATTGGAGCGGATGCGCGGGCGTTCGGAAGGAATGCGGTTGCACCAAGTGCCGCGGCGGAAGCGAGCAAGGCTCGGCGAGATAGAAGCACGTCGGTCGTCATGGCTCAGATCCCCTTATTTTACCATTTGGTCCAGATTTCTAGGAGTTGCCCAAAACAGTGTCAAGCAATGGATGTGCCTATCGACTAAGCAACTGACTGATCCGAGACATCCAGCTGGTACCTGCAGGTCGCCGGGTCCATGAAATTGGGGGACGAGGGCAGGAAAACTTGGCCGTCAACGCGGCCTAGATGATCGAGCGGCGGATCGAAGGTCAGCCGCCCAGTTGCGCGGCGGCTACTATCCGAGTCCGCGCTGGCAATCGGTCGTGCAGACGATAAGCGAAAACGACCCGCTGCCCGACACGCTGCGCGAAATGGTTGACGAGATCGCTACGCGCACTGGTGAGACGACTGCACTAGGATCCGCCTCCGGGCCCTTCGCCGTCTTCCTCTACGTGCGCGAGTCGCGCCAGCCGATCCGCTGCTTCGCCGAAGTGGGAACGCGGGTTCCGATCCATGCCAGTTCGGCCCGCCGTGCGATCCTCGCGCAGATGGAGCCGAAGGAGAGGGAGACGCTGTATCGCAAGCTGGTCTTCGAAAAGTATACCGATACCACGCCGATGAGCATCGAACGCATCGAAGCGGAGCTGCGCGCCGCCGCTGAGCGGGGCTACCATCAGAGCAATTCCGAATACATTCCGGATCTCGCCGGCGTTTCCTTCCCGATCCCGCTCGGCGTCAAGCGCCTATCCGTGGTGATGGCCGGGCCGGTGTCACGCTGCCTGGAGCGCAGAGCCGAAATCGCGCGGGTCATGTCGGAATCCGTACGAAGATCAGGCTTCGCGGCGCCGAGCTTGCAGGCCGATGAGACAAGAGTCGCGACGTGAAAGTGTTGACGGTCCTCAGATCCAGTGTTTCGATCGAGGCGCTCATCCGCAGCATGGCCGACCAGGCCGTCGTGACCATCGATGTGCCGGACGGTATCAGCGGACGAAAAAGATCATTTCAGCCGCCGAATCTCGGCTCCGGTGTTCCGGTCACGCCAAGGCCGGTGATCGCGAAAAGGCTACCGCGCAGGACGCCGTCGCCGGGAAAACGCGGCAGCGGCGGCTTGGCCATCGAGGTGACGTAGAGGGTGTCCAGCTTCGGTCCGCCGAACATGACGCTGGTGATCTTCTTCACCGGCATGTCGATGATGCGATCGATGCTGCCGTCGGGCGCATAGCGCACCAGCCGACCATCATAGACCAGCGCATTCCACAGGAACCCTTCGGCATCGACCGTCGATCCGTCGGCCGCGCCGCCGCGGCTGGTGTCGACACGGGTGAAGGTGCGCCGGTTCGTCGCCGCACCCGTGGCGATGTCGTAGTCGTAGGCCCAGATCTCGCCAGTCCAGGTATCCGCGAAATAGAAGGTGCGGTCGTCGGGGCTCCAGCACGGGCCGTTCGAGCAGATGATGCCGGAATCGATCCTGGTGACGGAAAAATCCGAATCGAGTCTGTAGAGACCGCCGGACGGCCCCTCTTCCATCGTGTCCATGGAGCCGGCGAAGAAACGGCCGCGCCGGTCGACCTTGCCGTCGTTGAGACGGTTCGTCGGCCTGTCCGGCTCCGGATCGTGGATCAAAGTCACATCGCCGGTGGCGAAATCGAGCAGATGGAAGCCGCGCTGCAGCGAGACCACCGCGCCGCTGCCGTCCTTGCGCAGCGCCATCGAGCCGATCTTCATCGGCACGTCCCATGAGCGGATCTCGCGTCCGTCGGCGGTGGCTCGAAACACGCGCCCGTCGAAACTGTCGATCCAGTAGAGGCGCTGCTGTTCGACGTCCCACAGGGGTCCCTCGCCCAGCGTGGTCTTCACGTCCACCACGACTTCGATCTTCATGCCTTCCTCCTTTGTTTGGCGCCGGCGCCGCGACTGGTCAGAAAGCCACCTTGTCGCCGCCCTTCAATGACAGGATCTCGCGCGCCTCGTCGGGCGTTGCCACCTCCATGCCGAGCCCCTCGATGATCTTGCGGGCAAGCAACACCTGTTCGGCATTCGACTTCGCCAGTTTGCCCTTGCCCGCCCAGAGACTGTCCTCCAGCCCGACGCGGATGTTGCCGCCAAGGGCCGCCGACTGCGCGGCGATGCGAAGCTGGCTGGCACCGGCGCCCAGCACCGACCAGCGGAACTGGTCGCCGAACAGCCGGTCGGCTGTACGCTTCATGTGGGCAACGTCTTCGGGATGCGTGCCGATGCCACCGAGCAGCCCGAACACCGACTGCACGAAGAACGGTGGCTTCACCAGCCCGCGATCGGCGAAGTGGGAGAGGTTGTAGAGATGGGCGATATCGTAGCACTCGAACTCGAAGCGCGTGCCATTGTCGTAGCAGGTCGCCAGAATGTACTTGATATCCCTGAACGAGTTGCGGAAGACGAGGTCGCGCGTCGCTTCCAGATGCGGCTTTTCCCAATCGAACTTGAAGGTCTGGTATTTGTCGGCGAGGTGATAGAGCCCGAAATTGATCGAACCCATATTGAGTGAGGCCACCTCGGGCTTGAACTGGGCGGCCGGGCGCACGCGCTCCTCGACCTTCATGTAAGGGCTGCCGCCAGTGGTGATGTTGATGGCGGCGTCGGTGCCTTGCTTGATGCGCGGCAGGAAACGGCCGAAGGCCTCGGGCGTCTGGTCGGGCTTGCCGGTCTTAGGATCGCGGGCATGCAGATGCAGGATCGCGGCGCCGGCTTCGGCCGCGGCGATCGCCTCCGAGGCGATCTGGTCCGGCGTGGTCGGCAGATAGGGCGACATGGTCGGCGTATGGATCGCCCCCGTCACCGCGCAGGTGATGATGACCTTGCCGCCGGTCTGCATGGCGCCGGGCTTGCGGCTTGTTTCTCTCATTTTCCAAACTCCCGATCCGATTTTTTCTTGTGCGCCGCCAGCGCCATCAGCCGGCGGTCGCGCCACAGCTGCCGCTCGCCGAGGCTCTCCCGCGGCAGGCGCTTGCGCCGGCCGTTTTCCACCGTCGCCATGACCTCGCCGGCCCAGTCGACGCGGCGCAGCATCTGCGGGAAGATGTTCGAATAGATCGACTGGTAGCGCTCGACATAGTCGCGCACGCCGCCGGGCGCATTGAGGTCGATCGTCTCGAACGGTCCCATGAACGACCAGCGCAGCGCCAGCCCGTCGCGGATGCCGATATCGACATCCTCGACGCTGGCATAGCCGTCGGCGACGAGCCGGAAAGCCTCTTCCAGCAGCGCGCCTTGCAAACGGTTCATGATGAAGCCGTCGAGCTCGCGCTGCATCACCAGCGGCGCATGGCCGGCGTCAACGAGGAAGGCGCTGGTCCGTTCGACCGTCTCAGCGGAGGTCCATGGCGCCGGCACCACCTCGGCCGCCGGGATGAGATAGGGCGGATTGATCGGGTGCACGACGAGACAGCGGTGCCGTCCTTTGAGATGGTCGGTGAATTTCGACGGCAGCAGCGCCGAGGTCGAACTGGCGATCACCGCTTGCGGACCGGCCAGCGCATCGATCAGGGAAAACACCTCGCGCTTCACGTCGAGGTTTTCCGGCGTGTTCTCCTGGACATGAACGGCCTCGGTCAGCGCCTCCTCGAGCTCCGCGACGACGGCGATGCGATCGAGCACGGCGTCGACCGTCTGCCCGCGCAGCAGGTCGTTCGACGCGAGATCACCCAGCACACCGCTGATATAGTCGCGGGCGCCGCCTGTCGCAGCCGGCGACTGGTCCCACATGCGCACATCGTGGCCGGCGCGGGCGAAGCTGATCGCCCAGGCCCGCCCGATGAAGCCACTGCCGACAATCGCCACCTTTGCCATCGATCGGTTCCTCAGAGTGTTTCGACATTGCCGTCGACGCCGAGCGACTGGCCGGAAATGTTGACGCCGGCATCGGAGAGCAGGAAGGCGACCATCGAGGCGACGTCGTAGGGGCTGGTCATGCGGCGCAGCGAAATGTTCTGGAGATAGCGCCCCGTCATCTCCTCATGGCTGATGCCGACCTGCCTGGCGCGTGCCGCAATGACGCTTTCGATGCGCGGGCCTTCGATAATGCCGGGCAGGATGGCGTTGACCCTGATGCCGTGCGGCCCGAGTTCCTTGGCGAGGCTCTGCGTGAGGCCGATGACGCCGAACTTGGCCGCCGAATAGGGCGTGCGGAACGCGTAGCCATGGCGGCCCGCCGCCGACGACATCGATACGATCGAACCGCCGCCCGCCGCCTTGATCAACGGCACGGCGCGCCGGGCGCAGAGGAACTGGCCGGTCAGGCAGATGTCGATGCAGCGCCGCCAGTCCGCCGGATCGATCTCGTCGACGCCGCCGGTCGGCCCGGCGATGCCGGCATTGTTGATCAGCGCGTCGAGCCCGCCGAGCTTCTCCTTGACCGCCTCGAATAGCCGGTCGACATCGGCCTCACGCGAGACGTCGGCCTTGACCGTATCGACGAGCGCGATCTTGCCGGGTGCGGCTGCCAGCGCTTCGTCGGAAACGTCGCACACCACGATGCGCGCGCCGAGCCGCGACAGCGTGTCGGCGATGGCCAGGCCGATGCCGCCGGCACCGGCCGTCACCAGCACGCGCTGTCCCTTCAGCCCACCCAGAAATTCGTCCGCCGTTTCAGGCGCCTTTGCACTCATCATCCTGTCCTTCTCATTGCAGTCGCCGTTCGCGCAGCGCCATGACGGCGCCCAGAACGACCAGCCCGTAAAGAATTGCCCTCGTGGCGTAGGGAAGCGTGGTGCCGGCCAACAGCATCTGCAACGCCGTCAGCAACAAAACGCCGCCGAGCATGCCGAGATAGTGGCCGCGCCCGCCAGTGATCAGCGCGCCACCGACCACCACCACGGCAATCGACGGCAAGAGATAGTCGTCGCCCATGCCGAGGCTCGCCTGGCCCGAAAAGCCGGTCAGCATGATGCCGACGATCGCAGCACAGACAGCCGAAAGCATGTAGACCAGGATCAGCGTGCGCTCGACGCCGATCCCCGACATTCGTGCCGCGCGCAGTCCGTTGCCGATGCCGTAGACCCGGCGTCCGAACGGCGTGCGCCCCAGCAGCAGCACCGCCGCTATAACGAAGACGACCATCAGCAGAACGACCGGCGTCACGAGACCGAGCCTGGCCGTCATGAACCAGCGCAGCATCGGCGACGAAAATCCGGCTGGCGTTCCCTGCGAATAGAGCAGCGCGCAACCTTGCAGAATGCCGTTGGTGGCGAGCGTCATGACGATCGGCGAGATGCCGAGATAGACGATGCCGAAACCATTGGCGAAGCCGATGGCGCAAGCGATCAGGAGCACGGTCGGCAAGGCATAGACGAGCGCCGCATCGGAGCCGTTGACCATGCCGGCCAGGATGATGCCGGAAATGCCGATCGTCCACGGCACGGAGAGATTGAGGCCTCCGGTCAGGATGACGGTTCCCTGCCCTAGCGCCAGGACGGCGAGGAACGTCGACAACACGAGCAACGAGTTCCAGTAACCCGGATTGAGGATGGTGCGGCCGAGCCATATCTGGGTGACGACCACGATGATGATGAGGCAGACGTAGGCGGGCAGCGCATAGCGCAGCGTCTCGGCATTGCGCAGACGGAAAGCCGGGCGCGGCGATATCTCGCTGCGTTGGTCATGCGATGGCCGGGCGATCTTGAGACGCCGGTCCACGCGCTCGAGCTGCGAGGGCAATATGCCGGCGCGCCAGGCGGCGACCCTGGCTCGCGCGGCACGAAGCTGAACCGCAAGCACCGAAGCGTGAGAGATCGAGCCGGCAAGAGCCGCCAGCACGAGTATGGTGCCTTCGGCGATCGTCGAATAGTAGGCCGACACGTTCAGCACCAGCAGGATGTTCACCACGATCATCAGGACATAGGCGCCGAAGACGGTGCCCACCGGGCCGCCCTGCCCGCCGCCGAGACGCGTGCCACCGACTACGACCGCCGCGAACATCGAGAGCAGCAGCGGATTGCCGACCAGCGGATCGCCGCTGCCGGTCTGAGCGCTGATGAACACGCCGGCAAGACCGTAGCAGCCGCCGGCGATCACATAGACTGCAAAGCGCACAAGCACGACGTTGATGCCGACCGCCGCGGCCGAATCCGCGTCGCTGCCGACGGCATAGAGCGCGGTACCGAAGCGGGTCCCCTTCAGCCAGAACCAGGCGAGCAGGACGACGCCGATCACCACCAGCGGCATCGGCAGCCAGTTGGCGATCGCGTCGCCGAGGTAGAATGTGCCGAGATCGGGCGACACGAAGCCACCGGGCTTGTCCATCACCAGCAGCGTCACGCCTTGCAGGATGAACATGGTGGACAGCGTCACCACGATCGGCTGCATGCGCAGCACCGCGATGAAGAAGCCGTTGAAGGCGCCAACCGCCATGCCGACGCCGATGCCGGCCGCCGTCCACAGGATGACGCTGGCGCCAGGCGCCATCGGATCCATGCTTGAGGCCAACACGACATTGACCAGCGATATCGCCGCGCCGGCGGACAGGTCGAAGCCGCCCGACAGGATCACGATGGTCTGGCCGATCGCCGCGAGCGCCGAGGTCGCGCCGCCGCTCGACAGGAACGACACGTCAAAATAGGTGAGCGGCCCGGCGCTGACCCAGTCGACGATGAAGAGCAGGATCGCCAGGACGACCGCGGCGATCAGCGCGCCACTATTTCGCACCAGCGCGCGGCGCAGCCCGACGCCGCTGGAGGCAGGGGATGGAAGCGCTGCGCTGCTCATGCGGCGGCGTCCCCGGCATGCCCGAGCGCCGGGCGCATGATGGCCGGTTCGGTGATAGCGTCACCTTCGAGCTCGGCCGCGATGCGTCCGTCATAGAGAACCAGGACCCGGTCGCATTGATGGACCAGTTCGGGAATCTCGGTCGAGTGCAGCAGGATCGAGCCGCCGGCGGCCACGTAGTTTCGCATCATCACATAGAGTTCGTGCTTGGTGCCGACATCGATGCCACGGGTGGGATCGAACAGAAGCAGGATGCGGCTCTGCGCCACCAGCCATTTTGCAATGGCGATCTTCTGCTGATTGCCGCCGGAAAACGCGCCGGCCCGCGTCCACAGTGCGCGACGGTCGACTTTGACAGTGACGAACGCCTCCTCGACGGAGCGCGTCTCGGCCTCTGCATCGACGAGGCCGAAACGTGTGAAGCGCGACACCACGGGCAGCGTGGCGTTCTCACTGCCCGACAATTTCAGGAACAGACCTTCGGATTTTCGGTCCTCGGGCACCAGGCCGATCGCCATGTTAGGCCGCAATGCATCCGCGGGCGAACCAAGCCATACCTTGCGGCCGTCAACCAGGATGTCGCCGCTGGTGATTTCGGCCATGCCGAAGCAGGCCAGGAACAGGTCCTGCTGGCCCATGCCCTGCAATCCCGCGACGCCGAGGATCTCGCCTTTGCGCAGGTCGAAGCCGACGCCGTCGAGCTTGCTTCCGACCTTCAGGTCGCGCACGCCCAGGACCGGCGGCCCGAAAGCCTGGGCGCCGTCGGGCTTGGGCGGAAAGGTCTGCTCGATGCTGCGGCCGATGATCTTTTCGATCACGTCTGCGTCCGAGACATCAGCGACCGGGGCGGTGACGATATGGCGGCCGTTCCTCAGGATCGTCAGCGTCTCGCAGAAGGCGCGGACCTCGCGCATGCGATGGGTGATGAAGACGATGGTCGTGCCTTCCGCTTTCAACCTGGCGATGATGTCGCCCAGCCAGTCGACGTCGCGGCCGGCGAGCGTCGAGGTCGGCTCGTCGAGTAGCAGGATGCGCGGTTTGCGATAGACGGCGCGCGCGATCTCGATCTTCTGGCGCACCGAAAGCTCAAGTTCGCCCACCTCGGCATCGAGATCGACGGAAAAGCCGAGATCGTCGATGTGGCGGCGGACCGCCTTGCGCGCGGCAGCGCGACGGATCAGGCCGGAGACGCCGACGGGAGCGTAAGGCAGCAACATGTTGTCGAGGACGGTGAGATCGCGCACCAGCGTCATCTCCTGGAACGCGGTCTGCACGCCCAACGCGTGTGCTGCGCGCGGTGCGCCGTAGCCGATCTCCTTGTCGAAGACGCGGACATGGCCTTCGCTCGGCCGCACCAGTCCCGACAGGAGTTTCACCAGTGTCGACTTGCCGGCGCCATTTTCACCCAGCAACGCATGGACACTGCCGGGCGCGATCCGGAACGACACGCCGTCCAGCGCAATGGTGGGGCCGAAGGCCTTGCTGATGCCGTCGATCTCGACGGCGGGAAGCTCGGGGTGTTCTGTCATTGTCCTCGATCGCCAGCCTTCGCCCGTATCGACGATGCACGGACAGCGATGTCCGTGCATCGTCACGATCGCCTTGGGAGGCTTTACGTCTCTGTTTTGTGCATGTCGTTGTGCCAAAACCGCTGCACACTTTTGGGCGACATGCACTATTCTTCCGGCTGGCCGACGAGAGCAGCTGCGAGGCCGATCTCGGGTGTTTGATCCGAGAAGATCGAGGCGAACCAGCCGGGATTGGAGACGAGCGACGGCTTGAAGGCGTTACAGCCGGCCTTCATCTCCGCCCAGGTGCCTTCATCGCATAGTTTGATCGTCTCACTGGTGACGACCGGCAGCGGCAGGATCGTGGTCTTCGGCACATCCTTGCCTTCAATCGCTTCGACGGCCAGCTTCAAGGCGAGTGCCCCGGAATAAGGCGGCGAGGCGTAGGAAATGCGTTGCGCACCGAGCGGCGCATAGGGGGAAGCCGCACCTTCGACCTCGGTGCCCTCCGGCAGCATCTGGATGCGGCCGCCATTGGAGCCTTCGCCGGCGCAGGGCAGGAGTTCGCTGGTCTTCTTGCCGGCCTCGAGCTGCATCGAATTGGCGGTGAAGCAGCCGACCTGCATCCACAGCCCGTTGATGTCGTCCCAATTGCGGGTGGCCAGGATTTTCGAAAGCTCGGTGCGGGCAACCGCCTGGCTCCACATGCCGACGGCCTCGCCGACGATCTTGATGTCAGGATATTTGGCGAAGACTTCCTTGGCCGCCTTTGTGCGTTGATCGTCGACGGATGTTCCGGGAACACCGGTGATGGCGATGATATTACCTTTGCCATTGAGCTTCTTTGCGAGCCATTCGGCGGTCACCCTGCCCGCTTCCAATTGGTCGATATGGACATTGTATGCACAAGGCTCGGTGATCTCCGCGTCGTAGGCAAAGACCTTCACACCCTTGTCGCAGGCATTTTTCACGACCTGATTGAGCGCGGTCGGCGAGATCGGATACACGACGATCGCCTCGGCGCCGCTTTGCACCATTGCGTTGATCTGCTGGATCTGGCGCTGCGCGTTGGGTCCGGCGACCTGGACCTGCAGGTCGACCTTGTCGGCCAGGCTCTTATGAGCGGCCATGGCCTTGACCATGTTGGCCGCCTCCGCCTGCCAATCGTTGCCGATGTAGCTCATGCTGAGAAATATCTTGTGCTTTTCAGCCGCCTGCGCGGCGGACAGGCCAAAAGCGCATGCAGCCATGCCGGCCAGCAGCGCGAGCGGCCGGACTTTCAATCCGATACCCATGTATTCCTCCCAATCCGAACGACCGAATGCCTCCCAAGGGCACGAAACGTAACCCTTGTCATTCGATGCCATCGACCGTATCATGATTTGATCAAAGATCAATGATGAAATCTGCTGAACTCCAAACCGGTGGTCGAGGCGGCTTGACGCGGCAATCCGAACCTTGCATTCCGGACACAGGCGGTAGCGTCGCCCTAAAGCGCGCCGCGTTTGACCGGCCTCATGCGACGCGCTTTAGGTTGTTGTTTTTATGCATGTCGTTATCGCAAAACCGCCGCACGCTTTTGCGCGACATGCATTAGGGCGGGAAGGTTGACGGGAGATGGCTGGATCGGCGTTCAGGAAGCCGGGGGTCGAGATAACTCCCTTGTCCCGGGAAACCCTGCAGGACAGGGTCTATCGCCATGTCACCGAACTGATCCTCGACGGCAGCATCGTGCCCGGCGAGATGGTTACGGTTCAGAGCCTCGCCGATGCTTTCGGCGTCAGCCCGATGCCGGTCAGGGAAGCGCTACGGCGCCTGACCGCCGCCAATGCGCTCATGGTGGTTTCGGGCCGATCGATCGGCATTCCGGCGCTCAGTCGCGCGCGCCTCATCGACCTCAGGAATGTCCGATACGAGATCGAAGCGATCGCCGCCGCCTGGGCAGCGGAGCGCATGGACGACCGAGGCGTGGCGCTGCTGCGCCAGCATCTCGATGCGCTCGAACAGGCCAATGCCGCCGGCGACGTGAAGTCGTATCTCAGAGCCAACTACGCCTTTCACTTCTCGATCTATCGGGCGGCCGGTTCCGAGAACATGCTCAACATCATCGAGAACCTGTGGCTGCAGATCAGCCCCTATTTCAACATGCTGCACGATTCCGGGAACTATTCGACCGCCAACGAGCACCATCAGGAGATGTTCGCGGCGCTGCGCGACCGCGATGCGGAGGCGGTTCGGGCCGCGGTCCGCGCCGACATCGATGCGGCCTTCGACGTGCTGGTCGGTCTGCTGGGCTAAGGATTTGGATCTCTCAGGTGCCCAGCCGACGCCGTCGAGTAGCGCAGAAAACACCTCAACGCACCATCTTCACACACATCGGTGTGCCGATCTCGATAGCCCGTCCAGTGTCGGTCAGCATGCCACTGTCGGCGCCGCGTGCGAAGATCGAAATGCGGTCGGCATTCTGGTTGGCTGAGAAGAGATGGCCGCCGGACGGGGTCAGCGCAAGATTGCGTGGCGTTGAACCACCACAAGGGACATAATCGACAAGGCTCAATGCTCCTGTCTGCTGGTCGACCGCCATGATGACGATGCTGTCGTGACCACGGTTGGAGCCATAGACAAAACGGCCGTCCGGCGCGATCTGGATATCGGCGCAATGGTTGCTGTCGCGCGCCTCGGCCGGCACCGCCGGCTTGGCGTCGATGATCGAGAGCTTGCCAGTGTCCTCATCCAGCGCCATCGAAACGATGGTCGAGTCCAGCTCGTTCATGACGAAGACGAACCGTCCATTGGGATGCAAGGCAAGATGGCGTGGGCCGGCGCCCGGCGGCAGGGCGGACTCGGCGAGCTTGCTCAGCCTCCCATCCGGCTCGATATGGTAGGAGACCAGCCGGTCGATGCCGAGGTCCGCGACGACCACTGTTCCACCGCCAATGGTTTCGGTTACGCTGTGGGCATGGGACCGCTCCTGCCGCGCCAGATTCGGACCCGTGCCGGTATGCGATACGCTGGCCAGCGGCGCCGACAGTGCGCCGTTCTCCTCAAAACCATAGACCGCCACCGCCCGATCCGGTCCACCCTCGCCCATGCCGTAATTCGCCACCAAAAGCTTCGTCCCGTCGCGGGTGATGGCGTTGTGGGCGGTGATGCTGCCCAGCGAAGGCTGCTTGTTCAGATAGCTTAGCGTAGCCGTCGCGCGGTCAAAGCTGTAGGCGGAGACCGTTCCTTCCCGCCAGGTGAAGACTTCCGAGTTGGCGTAGATGCGTGCGCCGTCGGGGGTCACCGACAGGAACGTCGGATTGTCGATGTCATTGGTCTCGGCCAGTTTTCGCGTTTCCAGCGTCTCTTCGTTGAAGCCGTGGACGCTGAGGCCGACACCGCGCGCGCCCTGAAAATACGGCGCCTCACGGTTCAGGCTGCCGATGAAGACCAGACAGGCATTGCGCATGATTTCCTCCCTGCCCCGCCAGCGCTTCGGCGCGCGGGAACAGCCAAAATTTCGCCTGTTCACGCTTGCAACGCAACCCCATATGTGAAAATACTATTTACAAAAGAAGATTGACCGGAGGAGACGTCGTGCTTTTCGACGCATTGCTGCATGTTCAAGCGGTTGTGCGGCTTCGCGCCCAGGGCTGGCGGAGCCGGGCATGAACGACTTTGCGCCAACTGTCGGTGTCGCCTCGACGCATCCTGCCAACATGCCCGGGGATCACGCCGCGCTGCCGGTGTGGAATGCGGAGAACTGGTTTTATGAGGACTGGCCGGTAGGGCAGAAAATCCGCTCGTTGCGCCGCACGATGGCGGAAGGCGACAGCCACCTCTTCAACACGCTGGTGCTCGATATCCACCCTTATGTGCAGGACCAGATGTTTGCCGAGAGCGAAGGCATTTTCGGCAAGCGGCTGATCGCTGGCGCCTTTGTCTTCTCGGCCGGGCTGGGGCTGGTCGCCACCAATTGCGTCAACGCCTTTTCCTATGGCTACGACAAGCTTCGCTTCATAAAGCCTGTCTTCATTGGTGACACGATCTATTCGATCCGCTCCAACCTCGACAAGAAGCCCCGCTACAAGGAGATGGGGCTGATCCGCGCCAGCTATGAAGTGTTCAAGGGCGAAGGCGAGCTTGTTCTCTACTGTGAGCACTTGCAGACGGTGAAGTACCGCAACCCTGCCGATTTCGTCGGCAAGACGGAGAAATAACAATGCCGGCAGCAGCCGAATTGCCGCTTGCCGGTCTCACCGTCGTCGACATGAGCCAGTTCCTGTCCGGTCCCTATTGCTCGCTGCGGCTGCTCGATCTTGGCGCCCGCGTGATCAAGATCGAGCGGCCGGATGGCGGTGACCTGTCACGCAGGCTCTACCTCAGCGACACCGAGATCGGTGGCGATTCCACGATCTTCCATGCCATCAACCGGGCCAAGGAAAGCCTCGCCATCGACCTCAAGAACGAGGCCGATCTCAAGGTACTGCGCGGCCTTCTGGCCAAGGCCGACGTGCTGATCCAGAACTTCCGACCGGGCGTCATCGAGCGGCTCGGCCTGGACTATGAGTCCGTCCGCAAGCTTAACCCGCGCCTGGTCTATGCTTCGATCAGCGGCTATGGCGAGGATGGCCCATGGGTCAAGCGGCCGGGCCAGGATCTGCTGGCGCAGGCGCGCTCCGGTGTGATGTGGTTGAACGGCGACGAGGACCAGGGACCGGTGCCGTTCGGCCTCGCCATCGGCGACATGCTGGCGGGTGCTGCCTGCGCGCAAGGCATCCTGGCAGCACTTGTGCGGCGCGGCATCACCGGCCAGGGAAGTCATATCGAAACCAGCCTGCTGGAAGCGCTGATCGATTTCCAGTTTGAAGTGCTGACCACGCACCTCAATGACGGCCGCCGCCTACCCAGGCGCTCCAGCTTCCGCAGCGCGCATGCCTATCTGTCGGCGCCCTATGGCGTGTACCCCGCCAAGGACGGCTACCTCGCCGTCGCCATGACGCCGATCCCCAAGCTCGCCGATCTGCTGTCGCTTAGCGACTTGGCGCCCTATCGCGACAAACCGGCATCGTGGTTCACAGCGCGCGACGACATCAAGGCGATCATCGCGCAAAGGATCGCCACCAAGACGATCGACGAATGGCTGGCCATTCTGGAGCCGGCCGACATCTGGTGCGCCAAGGTGCTGAGCTGGCCGGAAATGCTGGCAAGCGAGGGGTTCCGGTCGCTCGACATGCTGCAGACCGTAACGCGTGAGGACAACGTCTCGATCCTCACCACCAGTTCGCCGCTAAGGGTCGACGGTATCAGAGCCAAGGTCGACCGGGCGGCACCCCGCATCGGCGAGCACAGCACGAAAATCCGCGAGGAGTTCGGCCTGTGAGCACACGCACGCTCAAAGGCATGACCTGGAGCCATACGCGCGGCTACGACCCCATGGTCGCCTGCTCTTCCCTCTGGGAGCAGAAGACCGGCGTAGCCATCGAATGGGACAAGCACTCGCTGCAGGATTTCGAATCCTTCCCGGTCGAGGAACTGGCGCGGGCCTACGACCTGATCGTCATCGACCATCCGCATGTCGGCCAGATAACGGCGGAACGCTGCCTCGAACCGCTGGATGTCGCCGGCCGCGAGGCGGAGCTTGCGGCCTTGGCCTCAGGCAGCGTCGGCCAATCCTATCCGAGCTACAATTGGCAGGGACGGCAATGGGCATTTCCGATCGATGCGGCAAGCCAAGTCCAGGCCTGGCGGCCGGACGCGCTTGATGCACCGCCCGCGCGCTGGAGCGAGGTGCTCGATCTCGCCCGGCAAGGCCGTGTGCTGCTGCCGCTGCGCCCGCCCCATTGCCTGATGACGTTCTTCACGCTTGCCGGCAATCTCGGCCATCCCTGCGCGACCGATCCATCAGTCGATCTCATCGATAGCGGGGCCGGCAGCAACGTCTTCGAGACGATGCGCGAGATCGCGGCGCTGGTCGATCCTGCCTGCTTCGAGATGGATCCGATCGCCGTTTCGGAACGCATGGCGGAGGCCGGTTCCAGGATCGTCTGCGCACCGCTGATCTATGGCTATGTTTCCTATGCAGCGACTGGTTTCCGCGCGAACCGGCTGGCATTTGCCGACATTCCGCTGGTCGGTTCTGGTGGTCCGATGGGCTCGGCGCTTGGCGGCACGGGCATAGCGGTCTCTGCCTTCTCCAGGGCGAAGGATGCCGCAATCGATTTCGCCTATTGGGTCGCCAGCGGCGAAGTCCAGCGCGGGGCCTATGCCGCCTCGGGTGGCCAGCCCGGCCATGCGGCGGCGTGGGAGGACCGAACCGTCAACGCCGCGACCGGCAATTTCTACAGGGATACGCGCTCGACGCTGGAAGGCGCATGGGTGCGGCCGCGCCATGACGGCTACATGGCGTTCCAGCAGGCGGCATCCAACTACATCATTTCCGGCATGACCTCCGGGCGCCAAGCCGCCCGGGTCGTTGCCGATCTCAATCGCTTGTTTCGGGACAGTGTTCCGGCGCAGGCGTCCGGCGCTGCCGGTGGAGGAGCCTGAACGAAACCGAATGGAGGAGAAAAAGATGACAGGAATGATCCGCGGCATGCTGGCCGCAACCGCCCTTGCCTCGATTGCAACGACTGCCCTGGCGCAGGACGTGCAAGGCGTCATCGGCGGGCTGCCGGCCGAACTCAAGGCGCAATATGACGGCGCGCCGCAGAAGGTACTGCCTTCGGCCTGGGACAATTTCATGCCGCCGCCGAAGCCATGGAAGTGGTGTCATTCGGAATCCTACCAAGGCAACCCGTGGCGGGTCACGGTGACCAAGGAGTTGAAGCGTCTTGTCGACGGGCTGATCGCCGACGGCACCGTCTCCAGCTTCGAAGTTTCCGATTCCAACAATGACGCCAGCCAGCAGATCAACCAGATCCGCGCCTTCATCGACAAGAAGTGCTCGATCATCACGTCGATCCCGGGTTCGGCGACGGCGCTGGACGATGCCATCGACGCGGCCGCCAAGGCCGGCATCCCGTTCATCACGGCGGCCGGTTCGGTGACCAGCCCGAACGCGATCAATGTCGATTCCAACTATGCGCGCTGGGGCTATGACATGATGACGGCGATCGGCAAGGCCCAGCCGGACGGTGCCAGCATCCTTTTGGTCGAAGGCATCGCCGGCCACCCGATCGTGGTCCAGGAGCGCCAGGGCGCTGACAAGGCGCTGGCCGAAAATCCGAAGCTGAAGATCTCGCGCAACGTCAACGGCAACTGGACGGCCAACGTCACCAAGACCGTGGTGCTGCAGGCGATCGCCACCAATCCAGCGCCGATCGACGCGGTGTGGACGACAGGCAGCGAAAGCCGCGTCGTTGCCGAAGCCTTCGCCGAGGCCGGACGGCCGGCGCCGCTGATCACCGGCTCGATTACCGGCGATGCGCTGGGCTATTGGAAGGCCAATCCCGACAAGTACCGCTTCGAAGGCCATGCCGTGCTGCCGCACTGGACCGCCGAGACGCTGTTCCGCGTCGGCGAACGCATGCTCGACGGCCAGAAGCCGAAGCTGAACACGCTGCTGATCCCGATCCCGCCTGTTCACAGCGCCGATCTCGGTGCGTGGTACAAGGACTGCATGACGACGGATGCGGTGTCGATTTTCCCGGTGCCGCCGACGGACCCGATGCCGGAAGAATGGCTCGACGCCTATTTCTCGAACCCGGCGCCAACCAAGGGCTGGGATTATTCGAAGGTGCCAGATGCCTGTGCAAAGTGACGCCTGCGCGAAATAAGGTTTCGACAAGCCGGCTTCTTTCTGGGAGCCGGCTTGCCATCATTGAAACGCGATATGCTTGAAATCCGAAACATCTCCAAACGCTATGGCGAGACGATCGCTCTTGCCGATGCCTCGATCGAGTTCCGGTCGGGGACGATCCACACCATTCTGGGTGAGAACGGTTCGGGCAAGAGCACGATGGTCAAGCTCCTGTCCGGCATCGTCCAGCCGGACAGTGGCGCGATCCTGCTGCACGGCAAGCCGTTCTCCGGCACCAACCCCTCTGCCTTCCAGCCGCAAGGTTTCGCGACGGTCTTCCAGGAGGTGCTGATCGCACCGGATCGCAGCGTGACGGACAACATCCTGCTTGGTCTCGACGGACTGGTCCGGCGCACCGTTGCCCGCAACGAGCGCCGCGACAGGGCAGCGCTGGCGCTGAAGCGTTTCGCGGTCACCGACGTTCCCCTTGACGTACAAGCCGGCCTGTTGCCGCTTGCCGCGCAGCAATTGGTCGTTCTCGCCCGCGCGATCGTGCGCAACCCAAAAATCCTCATTCTCGACGAGGTTACCGCCGCGCTCGACTTCGCCGACCGCGAGTCCGTCTTTTCGCTGATGCGCGCCCTTGCCGGCGAAGGCTGCCTCATCCTGTTCATCACGCATCGCATGGATGAAGTGATGTCGCTGTCGGATCGTATTTCGATCCTGCGCGGGGGCCGCGTGGTGCGTACCGAAGAGCGTGGCGCCTCGTCACCGGCTGAACTTCTCAAGGCAATGGCGCCACGCACCGCGGCGGAGCTGGCGCATGGCTGATCGCCACGTCCCTGACTTTGGTGGCCCCGACTTTCGTGGCCCTGACTTTGGTGGTCTCGCCATTCGCGACCTCGTCATCGCGCCCGGCGCCAGTCCGATCCGCCAAGCGATTGCTCCCGGCGAGATCGTCGGCCTTGCCGGCCTCGACGGCCATGGCCAGGAGCTGTTCCTCAAGATGCTCGCCGGCCTTGCGCCACCGCTTGGCGGCTCGATCGTGCTCGACCTGCCCGGCGGAGGCGGCAAGATCACCGGGTTCCGCAAGGCCGTCTCCAGCGGCATCGCCTACCTGCCGCGCGACAGGCGGGCGAACGGCATTTTCCCGACCCAGTCGGTGCTCGACAATTTCGCCGTCTCGACGCTGTCTCGCGATACGCGCCTCGGCCTGATCAGTCCGGCGGCACGAAGGGCGCGCTACGACATCTACCGGGAGAAACTGTCGATCGTGGCGCCCCGGCCCGATGCGCCGATCACCACACTGTCGGGCGGCAACCAGCAGAAGGTGCTGCTGGCACGAGCACTGGCTCTGGAACCCGCGATCCTGCTGCTCAACGACCCGACACGTGGCGTCGATGTCGCAACACGGCACGTGCTCTACGACGTCTTTCGGGGCCTGGCGTCCGACGGCATGGGACTTGTCATCCTTTCCAGCGAGATCGAGGAGATTCTTCTCCTGTGCCATCGCGTGCTGGTGTTTCGCGAGAACGAGGTCGCCGCTGAGATTGCCGGCCAGGCGCTGACCACCGACACCGTTATATCAGCCATGTTCGGACGTGCGGCATGAGCCTGACCAAACGCTTCCCGGCTCTCTGGCGAAGCGTCGGCTTCGCCGCGGTGCTGCTGGTCATCCTGCTTGCGGTCAATCTCACCCTCGGTCCGGCGCGGTTCCAGCCGGGGTCGTGGGGCGCGCTGATCGGACTGGCCGCGCCCTTGATCGGCGCGGCCATCGCCTCGACGCCGGTGATCCTTGCCGGCCGTGGCGGCATCGACATCTCGGTCGGGCCGCTGATGGGTTTCGTCAACGCCGTGGTGATCCAGGTGCTTTTCCTTGGAGCCGGCATCTCCTCGCCCCTGATCCTCGTGCCTGCCGCGCTGCTCGTCGGCGCGCTGGTCGGTGCGGCGAACGGCTTTCTGGCGACGATCGTGCGCATCCAGCCGATCGTCGCCACGCTTGGCACCTATCTGATCCTCACCGGCGTCACGCTGACAATCCTGCCGGCGCCGATCGGTCCCGCACCGGCCTGGCTCAAGGCTTTGTCCGGCCCGCTGTCGATGCTGCCGCTGGCGGCAATGTTCATTGCCTGGTGGCTGGTGCGGCGCACCCCTTATTACGATCAACTCATGGCGGTCGGCAGCGACGACCGCGCCGCTTACACCGCCGGTGTCGACGTCACGCGCGTGCGCTTCATCGCCTATGTCATGACCGGCATTCTTGGTGGATGCGCCGGGCTGATGCTGACCGCACTGATCGGCTCCGCCGATCCCAATATCGGACCGACCTACACGCTGATCGCGATTGCCGCCGTCGCTCTCGGCGGCGTCAGCCTGGCCGGCGGCCGTGGCGGTGTGGCGGGCGCGGCGATCGGCGCCATCGACATCTTCCTCCTGCAAAGCGTGCTGACGACATTCAATGTCTCGACCTTCGTCCTGCAGATCGCCTATGGCGCGATACTGGTGCTGGCCGTGATGCTGACGGCGTTGCAGGAACGTCTAGCCAACAGGAGGCCGACATGAGCTTTGGCCGAAACCTGTTTGCCACCACCAACGCCCGTGTCATCGGTGCTTTCTGCGTCGCCGCCCTTCTGCACGCGGTCGGCACCGCTCTCATTTCGGGCTACTCGACGCCGTTTGCCGTACGCGCCATGCTGGTGCTCGCCTCGCTGCTTGCCGTCGCCTCGATCGGGCAGACGCTGGTCGTGATCATGGGCGGCATCGACCTGTCCATTCCCTTCGTCATCGGCTTCGCCAATGTCGTCGCGGCGCAGCTCTATGGCGACGGCTGGAACTTTTTTCTCGTCTGCGGCCTCGTCGGGGTGCTGGCGATCATTATCGGCGGACTTAACGGGCTGATCTCGCGCAGCCTCGACATCCAGCCGCTTATCGTCACGCTCGGCATCGGCATGGTCGTGCAAGGGCTGGTGCTGTTGTGGACAGCGGGCTTTCCGTCAGGCTCCGCGCCGCAAGCCGTTTCCAGTTTCGTGTCGATCGGCGGCTCGGCCGGGCCGTTGCCGGTGCCGTGGCTGGTGCCCTGTCTCGTCGTGCTGACGGCATTCGTCGTTCTGGTGCTGGAGCGAACACCCTATGGACGCCGGCTCTACGCGCTGGGCAGCAATCCCGGCGCCGCACCGCTGGCGCTGATCGACCCGGTTCGCATGTGGGTCGTCACCTATGCGGCAAGCGCCTTCTTCGCCGCCGTGGCGGGGGTGCTGCTGCTCGGCTTCACCGGTTCGGCCTATGGCGATGTCGGCCAGCCCTATCTGTTCCAGACCATTGCGGCGGTCGTTGTCGGCGGCGCGGCGCTGGTTGGTGGCCGGGGCAGCTATCTCGGCACGATCGCCGGCGTTCTGGTGCTGACCGAAATCAACACGCTGCTGATCGGCCTCGGCTTCCAGCCCTCGGCGGTGCAGGCCGCGCTTGGCTTCACCATCGTGCTGCTGGTCTCACTCTACGGCCGCGAACGGCACGTCTCGGCAACGATCTGAGGCTGCGCCAAGTCGACTAGTGG
>NZ_CAUM01000118.1 GCF_000350085.1 Mesorhizobium metallidurans STM 2683 | reverse complement strand
CCTTAGAGCAGCATAGCGAACTCTCAGTCCACCCAGGGATTGTGAATGTCCACATGGCTGCGTTCGTAGTCCGCCGTGTCACGGGTGACGATCGTCAGGCCATGCAGTAGCGCCGTTGCGGCGATGATAAGATCGGGCTGCGAAAACGTATGGCCTATTTTGCGACCTTCCTCGACGAGCAGGCGCCATTTCAGCATGATGTTTTCCGTGACGGGCAGCGTCCGCTGTTCGAACATCGGTCGAACCTTGTGCGACAACCAATCGGTCAATTCCGTGCGCCGGCCCGGATCATCCACCGTCTCGATCCCGAAACGGATTTCTGCAAACGTCACCGAACTGACGAACAACGAGTCAAGCGGCTGTGCGGCAACGAAAGCGACAACCTTCGGTTCGGGCCTGGGACGACGAAGCTCCGATAGGATGTTGGTGTCGAGAAGCCAACCTGTCACAAGGATACTTTGCGCACAGGTAGCACATTGCGGTGCGGGGCGATGTCGACGTCACGATACGGCGAGGCCTGCATGGCGGCGATCAGAGCCTCCCCGGTCTGGTCGCCTTTGAGGCGCCGGAATTCCTCAACCGAGATGACGACAACCTCCTGGCGGCCATGCACGGTGACATGTTGCGGGCCGTCGATGCGAACCCTGCGCACCAACTCGCTGAAATGAGCCTTGGCGTCCTGGAGCACCCAACGGCCCGTGTTCGGCTCGTGCGAGAGCCGCTTGGATGATTTCGAATAGGCCGAGGCGATGGTTTCATTTTTTCTGGTCATACTGACTAGAATATCACGGATCAAGATTTGCATTCAAGGACGATTTGATCCCTCCGAACGGTGGAGTCTTCACATCCGATCGTTCTGCCGGAGGATCTGATTGTCCCGCTGATCCTCGACCGCGGCGACCGTGCACTCGGCATCGACTGGGTCAACTTTCCTTAGCGCGCTCTTTCCTGGCGACATGGCGAGCAACGAACCAGGCCAGGCCGGCCACGACAAGGCCGATGGCCAGAGCGATCAGCAACCGCTCGTGACGGTGCAGCGCCTGGCCGACGATGCGCTCGGCGCCCAGCCCGAAGACATAGCCGACACTGCTAAACAGCGCGGCCCAAACCAGCGAAGAGATCGCGTTGAGGATGACGAAGCGCGCCACCGGTATGCTGGCGAAGCCGGCGGCGATGCCGCCGACCAGGCGCATGCCATAGATGTAGCGGTTCGACAGCACGAAGATGTTGGGATGGTTCGAGACGAGACGGTAGGCATGGCTGAAGCCCGGCCGGCCCCTCAATTTGATCACGAACGGATGGTCGGCAAAACTGCGCCCCAGGACGAAAAAGAAGGTGTCGCCGACAAAGGCGCCCATGGCTGCCGCCAGAAAGGCCTGCCAGAGCCCGAAGACCTGCTGGTGCGCGAAAAATCCGCCGAGGATGGCGGCACTTTCGCCCTCCGCGACACAGCCCAGAAAAACCGCGATCAGTCCATATTGTTCGATGAGACGATGGACGAAATCCGTCATGAAGACGTCCGCTGCTTCGACAGAACCTCGTCGATGCGCTTCACCTGCTCGGCCAGCCGGGCGATCTCGTCGCGCATGCCGATGATCTGGCTGTGGCGCAGTTCGTCGAGCTTTTCATGCAGCGCCATGATCTCGATCTCGGCCTTGAGATTGACCTCGTAGTCGTGCGCGGCGTCGATACGATCGCGCTCGGTCTGGCGGTTCTGCGCCATCATGATCACCGGCGCCTGCAGGGCCGCGACCATGGAAAGCACGAGGTTGAGGAAAATGAAGGGGTAGGGATCGAAGGCATCACGCGTCAAAAGCCAGACATTGCCTGCCGTCCACAGGATCAGGAAGGCAATGAATGTCAGGATGAATGACCACGAGCCGCCGATCCGGGCGATGGTATCGGCCAGGCGATCGCCAAACGTCTGGTGAAAGGCGACGGCCTTGTTGGTGTCCTTGGAGATCGTGGTGCGTTCGAGCGTCGATTGCAGCACCCGGTTTTCGAGCGCGCTGAGGCCGTCCGGCTTTCGCTTCAGCCAGCGGTTTGCCAGGTCCTCGATCGTCTTGTTCATCGTCGCCTCCGTCGTCAGCAACAGAGGTAGAGGCTGCCGGCTCATCCGGGAAGTGGTAGATTGACGCGATGGGGTGAGGAAACAATGATGGATTTCCAGAAAATTCGCGCCCGCGCGGCGGAACGCAAAGGTGGTGAAGCCTCGTTGGCATCGCTGCTCGGACCCATGCCTGACAATGCCGCCGTGGCTGACATTACCGACGACCGCATCCTTTCGACCATGGCCGAGCGCGTCTTCGCCGCCGGCTTCGTCTGGCGCGTCATCGAGCAGAAATGGCCTGGTTTCGAAAAAGCGTTCCTCGGCTTCGAGCCGAAGCGGCTATTGTTCCAGCCCGATGATTTCTGGCACGACTTGACGGTCGATCAACGCATCGTGCGCAACCCGCAGAAGATCAAATCCGTCCGCGACAACGCTGCCTTCGTCGAGCGGGTGTCGAAGGAGCATGGCGGTTTCGGCAGGTTTCTCGCCGATTGGCCGGCGGATGACCAGGTCGGGCTGATGGCCTATCTCGGCAAGCATGGCAGCCGGCTCGGCGGCAATACCGGCCAGTATTTCCTGCGCTGGCTGGAATGGGACGCCTTCATCATCTCGACCGACATGGCGGCCGCATTGCGCGACGCCGGCCTCGACATCGCCGAAAGCCCGACGTCGAAGAGGGATCTCGACAAGATCCAGGCTCGGATCAACGCCTGGGCGGCGCAAACGCGGCTGCCGCGCCGGCACATTTCGCGCATCCTGGCGATGTCGATCGGCGAAAACCATTCGCCGCAAGCGTTGCGCGAATATATGGGCGAATAGGACACGATCGGTCGATCGGTCAGGACACGAGCGATATCGACCGGTCCGGGTGGCACAAGCGAACGTCATTGCCCGGCGAATTTTGCCGCGCTAAGTCAGCAGGCATGACCAAGAAGACCGCTCCCGATATCCTGCGCATCGCCGTCGCCCAGCTCAACCCGACGGTCGGCGATATATCAGGCAATCTCGCCAAGGCGCGCGAGGCGAGGGCGGATGCCGCCCGCCAGGGCGCCGACCTCGTGCTGTTCGCTGAACTCTTCCTCGCCGGTTATCCGCCTGAGGATCTGGTGCTGAAGCCGGCCTTCCTGAAGGCTTGCGAACGGGCGGCGCAGGATTTTGCCAACGACACCGCCGATGGCGGCCCGGGCGTCATTATCGGCACGCCGCTGAAGCGCAAAAGCGGCACGCACAACTCGATCATTTTTGCCGATGGCGGCAAGATCCTTGCCGAGCGCTACAAGCTCGATTTGCCGAACTACGGCGAGTTCGACGAGAAGCGCGTCTTCCAGGCCGGGCCTGAACTTCAGGGGCCGGTCAATTTCCGCGGCGTGCGGCTGGGAATTCCGATCTGCGAAGACATCTGGGGCGATGTCGCCGTCTGCGAAACACTGGCCGAGAGCGGGGCAGAGATCCTGCTGGTGCCGAACGGCTCGCCCTACTACCGCGCCAAGATCGACGTGCGCCATCAGGTCGTCATCCGACAGGTCATCGAATGCGGCCTGCCGATGATCTACGCCAACCAGCTTGGCGGCCAGGACGAGCTGATCTTCGACGGTGCCTCGTTTGCCATAGGCTCCGACAAGACGCTGGCCTTCCAGATGAGCCAGTTCGAGGAGGCCGTCGACGTCACTACCTGGAAGCGTAAGGATGACGGCTGGGTATGCACCGAAGGGCCGATGTCGAAGATCCCGGAAAGGGAGGAGGCCGATTACCGCGCCTGCATGCTGGGCCTGCGCGATTACGTCAACAAGAACGGCTTCAAGAACGTCGTTCTCGGCCTTTCCGGCGGCATCGATTCGGCGATCTGCGCGGCCCTTGCCGTCGATGCGCTGGGCGAGGAACGGCTGCGCGCCGTGATGATGCCTTACCGCTATACATCGAAGGATTCGCTGAAGGACGCCGAGGATTGCGCCCGCGCGCTCGGCTGCCGTTACGATATCGTGCCGATCTTCGAGCCGGTCGAAGGGTTTTTGCACACGCTGACGCAGCTTTTCGAGGGCACCAAGGAAGGCATCACCGAGGAAAACCTGCAGAGCCGCGCGCGCGGCACCATCCTGATGGCGATCTCCAACAAGTTTGGGTCGATGGTCGTCACCACCGGCAACAAGAGCGAGATGTCGGTTGGCTACGCCACGCTCTATGGCGACATGAATGGCGGCTTCAATCCGATCAAGGACCTCTACAAGATGCAGGTCTATGCGCTGTCGCGCTGGCGCAATTCCCATGTGCCGCCGGGCGCGCTCGGCCCCTCCGGCGAGGTGATCCCGAAGAACATTATCGACAAGGCGCCGTCGGCGGAACTGCGCGAGAACCAGACCGACCAGGATTCGCTGCCGCCCTATCCGGTGCTGGACGACATATTGGAGTGCCTGGTCGAGAACGAGATGGGTGTCGACGACATCGTTGCGCGCGGCCACGACCGGGCGACGGTGACGCGCATCGAGCACCTGCTTTATATCGCCGAATACAAGCGCCGGCAGGCGGCGCCCGGCGTGAAGATCACCAGGAAGAATTTCGGCCGCGACCGCCGCTATCCCATAACCAACCGGTTCAGGGATCGGAGCTAGGCTGGGCCGTGCCTGACTGCGAGATCAGCTTCGACCTGTCGCGGATCGACTTCCGGGCGACCTCCGACCTCTTGATGGCGAGCTACTGGGGCATCGGGCGCAGCGACGAAACCCACCGCCGCGCCTTTGCCAACTCACTCTGCGCCGGCGCCTACATCGGTGGCAAGCAGGTCGGTTTCGGTCGGGCGATAACCGACCGCACGGTGTTTGCCTATCTCGCCGACATCATCGTCTGGCCCGGGCATCGCGGGCGAGGCACCGGCACGCGGCTTGTCCAGGCGCTTATCGATCACCCTGACTGCAAGACGGTCACGCATTGGAGCCTGGCGACCAACGACGCCCACGCAGTCTATGAAAAGCTCGGCTTCAAGCCGTCCACCGACGGCCGCTACATGCGGCTCGACCGCATCCCGACAGGCTGAGCGGGCGGCACAACCCGCGATTGTTGCAAAATCGTCTCACTGATTGGACCACATGCGCTTTGGATCGCCCGCCATCTTGGCGAGACATCGAGGCGTCTCTATAAGAGATTCTCCGCGATTCCCCTTTAGGAGGAACCGAATGCCACGATTTGACATCGTTATGCGAGGCCGCGAAGCCTAGGTTCTGTTCAGCAGGCCGCGAAGTTCCTTCGCGACGAGATCTGGACTGAGAACAGGCATTTGCCGCTGCCGGTCGCCACCCCGTTTGAGGGCGAGCCGCCGAGATATACCGAACCTCCGCATTGTCGGGCGCCAATTGGCGCCAACGCGGTTTTTTCAATTTCTACCTTACCGGGACCGGGCTCGTTTGCGCCCGGATGACATCATGGCTCGTTTTCAAATCGATTTGCGCGCGAGCGCCTTTCGCAGCGTTCTTGGCTTTACGTTCGGCCATTGGCGGCGCCAGCCCTGGCGGCTTTCGCTCATCATGGGCACTTTCCTGCTGTCGACCTCGGCCGACGTGCTGACGCCGCTCTATTCCGGCCGACTGGTCGACGCCGTCGCCAGCAGCGCAACGGCCGATGAGATTGCCTGGAACGCAGCGAAGGCGGCGTTTTCCATGCTGGTGGCGCTGGCGCTCGCGGGCGTCGTTCTGCGCAACATCGCCTTCATGGGCATTACGGACCTGACGCTGAAGATGATGGCCGACATCGCCGCCGACGCCTTCCATCGCGTCCAGCGTTTTTCCACCGACTGGCATGCCAACAGCTTCGCCGGCTCGACCGTGCGCAAGATAACGCGCGGCATGTGGGCGCTCGACCTGCTCAACGACACGATCCTGATCGCACTGCTGCCGTCGCTCGTCATGCTCACCGGCTCGACGCTGCTGCTTGGCTGGTTCTGGCCGATGATGGGCGTGGTGGTCGCCGCCGGCTCGGTGCTGTTCATAGCGGTGACCGCGATGCTGTCGCTTGGTTATGTCGCACCGGCGGCAAGGCTTGCCAACGCCTGGGATACACGCCTTGGCGGCTCGCTGGCCGACGCGGTGAGCTGCAATGCCGTGGTCAAGGGTTTCGGCGCCGAGACGCGCGAGGAAACGCGTCTTGCCAGGGTGGTCGCCCAATGGCGTGCCCGCACGCGGCGCACCTGGGTGCGCGGCACCGTCAACGGCACCACGCAAGGGACGATGCTTTTGCTGCTCAGGACAGCGGTGATCGGATTTTCGCTGCTGCTATGGTCGTGGGGGCAGGCGAGCGCCGGCGATGTCGCTTTCGTGCTGACCTCGTTCTTCGTCCTGCAAGGCTATCTCAGGGATATCGGCACGCATATCCGCAATTTGCAGCGTTCGATCAACGACATGGAGGAACTGGTCGACTTCCAGTCCGAACCGCTCGGCGTCGAGGACCGACCCGGCGCCAAGCCGATCCGCATCACCGACGGCCGTATTGGCTTCGACAACGTCACCTTCCACTACGGCAACCATCGGCTGCCGCTCTACCGCGACTTTTCGGTGGATATCGCGCCGGGCGAACGCGTTGGGCTGGTTGGCCATTCCGGCTCGGGCAAGACGACTTTCGTCAAGCTGATCCAGCGCCTTTACGACGTGAACTCAGGGCAGATCCTGATCGACGGCCAGAATATTGCCGAGGTGGCGCAGGCCTCGCTGCGAGCGCAGATCGCCATCGTCCAGCAGGAACCGATCCTGTTTCACCGGTCGCTGGCCGAAAACATCGCCTATGCGCGGCCGAGCGCCACCCAGGCGGAGATCGAGCATGCGGCGCGGCTGGCCAGCGCACACGATTTCATCGCCGACCTGCCGAAGGGTTACGGCACGCTGGTCGGCGAACGCGGTGTGAAGCTGTCCGGCGGTGAGCGCCAGCGGGTGGCGATCGCGCGCGCTTTCCTTGCCGATGCCAGGATCCTCATTCTGGACGAGGCGACGTCCAGCCTCGATTCGGAATCGGAGGTGCTGATCCAGCAGGCGATGGAGCGGCTGATGGTCGGCCGCACCACGCTGGTCATCGCGCACCGGCTGTCGACGGTGCGGGCACTCGACAGGCTGCTGGTGTTCGATCGCGGCCGCATCGCCGAGGAGGGCTCGCATGACGAACTGATCCGTCTGCAAGGCGGCATCTACCGCCGGCTGTTCGAGCGCCAGGCGCTCGAACTGACCAAGGGAATGGTGATCTGAACGGCTACAGCGTCGCGTAGATTCAGTGTTAGAGCGTACTTTGTGCGTCCAAGTGGACGCACGTCGCTCAAATGGACACGCGGCGCTGTAGTCTTTTCATTTCCATCGTCATATTCTATGTCTCCGACAGAGCGGGGGGGCGTGTCTTGTCAACACCGAAAGCATCCGGTACGCCCCGCCCATGACAGTTACCGTCCGTTTCGCCCCGTCTCCGACCGGCCGCATCCATATCGGCAATGCGCGCACCGCCCTGTTCAACTGGCTGTTTGCGTTGAACAATAAGGGCCGCTTCATCCAGCGCTTCGACGACACCGACGTCGCGCGCTCGACGCAGGAATTTTCCGACGCCATCCTCTATGATCTGCATTGGCTGGGCATTTTTCCGGATGGCACGGAATACCAGTCGCGGCGTTTCGAGATCTACGATGCGGCGGTGGAGAGGTTGAAGGCGGCGCGCCTTGTCTATGCCTGCTACGAAACGCCGGAAGAGCTCGATCTCAGGCGGAAGGTGCGCCGCACGCGCGGCCTGCCGCCGGTCTACGGCCGCGAGGCGCTGACGCTGACACGTGACCAGGTCGCCGAGTACCAGTCGGACGGCCGCCGGCCGCACTGGCGTTTCCTCCTGCCCAATTTCACCAGTGATCCGCTGCAGCCGGAACGCACCGAAATCCACTGGAACGACCTCGTGCGCGGCGAGGAAACCGTCGACCTGGCCTCGCTTTCGGATCCGGTCCTGCGGCGTGAGGACGGCACCTATCTCTACACGTTGCCTTCGGTGGTTGACGACATCGAGATGGGCGTCAGTCATGTCATCCGCGGCGACGATCATGTTACCAACACCGGCGTGCAGATAGCGCTGTTCCAGGCACTGGGCGCCGAGCCGCCGGTATTCGGCCACCACAATCTCCTGACCACCGCTTCGGGCGAGGGACTGTCGAAGCGGACCGGCGCATTGTCCATCGAGAGCCTGCGCGAGACCGGCATCGAACCGATGGCCGTCGCCTCGCTGGCCGTGCTGGTCGGCACCTCGGAAAATGTCGTGGCGGTGCCCGACATGAGCGGACTTGCCGAGCGCTTCGATCCGGCCGCAACGTCGAAATCCGCCGCCAAATTCGAACCGGACGAGCTTTTCGTGCTCAACCGCACACTGCTTCATCACATGCCGTTTTCCGAAGCGCGCGACCGGTTGATCGTGCTTGGCATATCGGGCGAACAGGCCGAACCGTTCTGGCTCGCCGTGCGCGGCAATGTCGACAGGCTGGCCGACGCGGCAATCTGGTGGCGCACGCTGCGCGAAGGTCCGCAGGAGCCGCCGGAGTTTTCCGACGAAGACCGCGATTTTCTTCATCAGGCGTTCGATCTTTTGCCGGAAGACCCATGGAACGGGTCGGTCTGGAAGAATTGGACGGGCAAGATCAGGGAAGCCACGGGGCGCAAGGGCAAGGCGCTGTTCATGCCGCTCAGGCTGGCGCTTACTGGACAGCCTTCGGGGCCGGAGCTTGCAGATCTATTGCCGCTGTTGGGTCGGGAAGGAACGCTGGCCCGACGACCCTGACCTTGCGCTGCTCCGGTGGCGGCAAGGTCGATGCCACGGGTTTGACCGCCAGGCGCTTGATGGCTTCCCGATCGAGGCCGCCTTCGGTATTGGCCAGGGTCTCGGGATCGGCGCCCGGATCCGGCTTGGCGACCGGCACCGGAATGAACGGCTCGGTTTGCGTGTTGGCCTGAGACTGTTCCGGACTTGGCGGATTGCCGGCAATGATCTCGAAATTCTGTGCCGCGTTGCAGCCGCAGGCCGGGCGCGAGGACTGCTTGTAGAGATAGGCGGTCGGCAGTTCGCGGTAGGGCCTGCCGGTTGCCGACGATGCCATGTCAGCCGAATCGCCACCCTGACCGCGGCTGTAGAACACTTGCATCTCGGTGCCGGGGCAGCTCGAATCGCAGTTCTTCTGGTCGCGCTCGAAATCGCCGAGCGAGGCGGCATTCGACATCGGGAAGAAATAACCGTCGCAGGTTCGCACGCAAACCGTGCGGAATTCGCCGCCGAGGCGTGGCAGGTCCATGCGGTCGGGCTGGTTGATCATGGCGCGGATGCCGCGTTCGCCGGAATCGCTCTCCAGCGCTTCGGGTTGCTTTTTATCGCCGTCCAGGAGCCGATCGAGCAGATTGCCGTTGCCGTCTTCACGGTTCGCTTCCCGCAGCGGCCCGCGCTTGGGAGCAATAATGCTGTCGCGGCAGCCATTGGCATCGAGCGCAGCCAATATGCGGGCACGATCGCGCCGCGAGCCGCCGCCGGCAAGCTGCGCGCGCTTGGCCTGCAAGGCGTCGAGATTGGCGTTCATCCGTTTGAGCGTGGCGTCGCGCGCGGCGCAGGCGTTTTCATTGCGGCCAAACAGCGAAAAGCCGCAGCCGGACTGGTTGCTGGCCTTTGCAATCTGCTGGCGTTGCCTGACGATCGCATCGTCATACTTCCTGAGCAGAGCCGGCTTGCCGCCGCCACGCGAAGCGGACGCCAGATCGGCTTCCAACTGCCGGCAAACGCCGGAGGCGGCTTGCGACTGGGTGGCAAAGCCTGACAACGCCAAGGCGGCGAGCAGCGCCGCCGCATGCGTCAGCTTCCACCCTGCGCCCATCATTTGCCCAGAACTCCGTTTGCCCAAGAAAGCTACCGCGATTGCGGTTAACTGTTTGTTTAGGACAGTCGTCA
>NZ_CAUM01000119.1 GCF_000350085.1 Mesorhizobium metallidurans STM 2683 | reverse complement strand
AGCCCAGGAATGACGAAGTTGGGGACGCTTCGGCCAATCTCCAATTTCGGCGATGGTCGGCCCAAACCAACAGCCCTCCAGCTGTCAAAATCACCATCTTGAGGAGTTAGGCGAGAACCGTCTGCAGCCTTGTCAGCTCTTCGATCTGGGCCATCGTCGCCTGATAGCCGATGCGGATCGCCTCGTCGGCGCGGTGGAATTCGGTCAGGCCGATATGGCTGAGCTTCGGCTGCAGCGACATGTCAGGCGGGTCGCCGGCAAGCCGCGCGCGCGAAATGCGGTCCTGGATGATGTTGAAGGCTTCGACCATGACGCCAGTGATGCCGAGCCGGGACTGGTATCCGGTGTCGGCCTGGCCGGCTCTCGGCGCGTCCTTCTCGACGACCAGTTCGCCGGCGCTGTGCTTGATGACCGCGGCGCGGCCGAACAGGTCATAGTGAAGGTTGACCGCGACCACGAGCGGCTGCTCATAGGCGCGGCAGACCGAAACCGGCACCGGATTGACCAGTGCGCCATCGACCAGAACGCGCCCGTTGCAATTGACCGGTTCGAACACGCCGGGCAAGGCGTAGGAGGCGCGCATGGCAGTGGTCAGCGAGCCGCTCGACAGCCAGATTTCATGGCCGGTGCGGATCTCCGAGGTGACGCAGACGAACGGCTTCGGCAGATCCTCGAAACGGACGCCGGCAATGTGCTCGCGCAGCCTTGCGTCTAGCTTCATGCCGCCGAACAGGCCGCTGCCGCGCAGATTAAGGTCGAGAAGACCAAAGATGCGCCGTCTGGTCAGGCTTCGGGCGAATTCTTCCAGCGCGTCCAGCTTGCCTGAGAGATAGCAGCCGCCGACCAGCGCGCCGATCGAGGTGCCGGCGATCATCGACACTTCGATGCCGGCCTCATCGAGAGCGCGCAACACGCCGATATGGGCCCAGCCGCGCGCGCAGCCACCGCCCAACGCCAGTGAAATGCCGGTTTTCTTGGCAGGCTTCGTTTCGGATGCTCCGCCGGACGAGGAGGGGCCGTTGGCTTCCCCAACATCCGGTCTGTTGCGCAATGACGCCCATTCGAGCATCACAATCTCCCTTGTCCCACGGCTAATATAGAGGCGGGCCGTATCGAAATCATGAATATACGTGACGGCAAGTCGGCGAATGGTTCATATGGATGGTTCATTTGGGCTTTCGATACGTTTTTTTCGCATCGAACAGCGGTTTGCTGCCGTCGCCGGCAAGCGCCCCCTTGCCGTCGATCAACCCCACCGTCCGATAAAAGCAGGAACGCCGGCCGGTGTGACAGGTTGCGTCGTGGCCCAACACTTTGACGCGCAACCATATGGCGTCCTGGTCACAATCCGTGAGCATCTCGACGACATTCTGCACATTGCCGGAGGTTTCGCCCTTCTTCCACAGCGCCTTGCGCGAGCGCGACCAGTAATGGGCGATGCCGGTTTCGAGCGTCAGCGCCAGCGCCTCGGCGTTCATATGCGCGACCATCAGCAGCATGCCGTCTTCGGCATCGGTGACGACGACAGTGACGAGGCCGCCGGCATCGAAGCGCGGCGAAAAGACCGCACCTTCCTCCAGTGCCTTCTTGTCTGATGGAGCTTCCGGGAATTCCACTGCCGACATCGCCGGTCCTTATTTCTCATGACCGGCGAGGCTTCCGATCAGGCTCCGCCGCGCACCATGGTGACGAAACGGACCTGCTCTTCGGGGGTGTCCTTGAAGATGCCGGTGAAGGTCGAGGTCAGCGTGGTGGAATCCTGCTTGCGGATGCCGCGCATGGCCATGCACATATGCTCGGCTTCTAGCATGACGGCGACGCCGCGAGGATTGAGCACGTCCTGGATGACGCCGGCGATCTGCGCTGTCATCGCTTCCTGCGTCTGCAGGCGATGAGCGAAGATATCGACGACGCGCGCGATCTTGGACAGGCCGACAACCTTGCCGTCCGGCAGATAGCCGACATGCGCCTTGCCGATGATCGGCACCATGTGGTGTTCGCAATGCGAGTGGAAGGTAATGTCCTTGACGATGACGAGGTCGTCATAGCCGGCGACTTCCTCGAAGGTGCGGCCCAGCTCCTCGGCCGGGCACATGTCATAGCCGTTGAACATTTCGCGGAAGGCCTTGGTGACGCGCTTCGGCGTGTCGATCAGGCCCTCGCGGTCCGGGTTGTCCCCCGTCCAGCGCAATAGTGTGCGCACCGCAGCCTCGACCTCGGCTTCGCTCGGCCGGTCGGTAACCGGCTTTTCCATATAGGCGGACTGGGGCATGAGTTTCTTGATGACGGCATCCATTAAAGGCGTCTCCCGTAGTTCCTCTCTCAGGAGGAACGAGTTGAACGGACCACAACCTTTCGCGCTTGGAAAATCGCCCGGTTTCCAGCCCGCAAGCGGCGTGAACTGATTTGAGCAAAGACATGGCCCTTGGTCGCCTTGTCGATGCCCGACTGCCAGCATTATATATGGTCGTGCCGAGCGAATGAAAGACGCATCAGCGGCAATCGCTGTTCGCTTGGCGGCGACGGATTGGAAAAAAATGATCGACAACGTCTACAATGCGAAAATTCTGGGTTTTGCCGGAAACATCGCGCGGATCGGCCGGCTCGAACATCCCGATGCGACCGCGCGGGCGCATTCCAAGCTGTGCGGCTCGACGGTGACCGTCGATCTGAAGATGAATGACGGCATCGTCACCGATTTCGCCCATGACGTGAAGGCCTGTGCGCTCGGCCAGGCGTCGTCCTCGATCATGGCGCAGCATGTCGTCGGCGCCAGCGCGGATGAATTGCGCAGCGTGCGCGAGACGATGCTGAAGATGCTGAAGGAGAATGGCACGCCGCCGCAAGGCCGTTTCGCCGACCTCAGATATCTGGAACCCGTGCGCGATTACAAGGCGCGCCATGCCTCGACCATGCTGACCTTCGACGCCGTGGTCGACGCCATCGGCCAGATCGAAAAGAAGCGCGCCGAACAGGCGGCTTAACCCTCTGCAAGAACACGCCGGCTTTCGGCGAATTCCGCTCGGATCCAGTCGGCAAAAGCCCTGGCCGGCTCGGAAAGGTCATTCAGGCTTCTGGCTACCAGCCAATAGGCACCGGACGCGACGTCGATGTCGAAAGGCTTGATCAGCGCGCCGGACGCAAGTTCTTCGCCGATCTGCAAAAGATCGCCCAGCGCGACACCATGTCCAAGCAAGGCTGCCTGCTTCGAAAGCGAAATATCCGCCAGCATCGGGCCACGCGCAGGCACGGCTTCAGGGGCTACGCCTGCCGCTTCGAACCAGCGCGTCCAGGCCTGGCGGTTTTCTTCGTGCAGCAAGGTGTAGCGACCAAGGTCAACCGGGCTTTTCAGCGGAGGGCCGGAAGCAAGAAGCGCCGGCGACAGAACCGGTGAATCGACGGTTGAGGCAAGCCGTTCGGCCTCACTGCGCGGCCACGAGGTGGCGTGCGCGCTGAAGCGCAAGGCAAGTTCGGGCTGATCGCTGCGGAACTCTATCAACCTGGGGTCGACCTCGAGGGAAACGTCGATGTCGGGCCGCAACTCGCGAAATCGGTTGAGCCGAGGCACCAGCCAGACGGATGCAAGCGACGGCTCGACGCTGACACGAACCACGGACTGCGCCGGGACCGCGGCCAATTCTGACAGCAGCCTGTCGATGTCGTCGAAACTTCTCACCAGCTGATCGAGCAGCCGCCGGCCTGCCTCGGTCAGCTCAACGCGGCGATGGTGGCGGAAGAACAAGGACTGGTGCAGGAAGGTTTCAAGCTCGCGAATCTGCCGGCTGATCGCTGCCTGCGAAACGAAAAGCTCCTCGGCGGCGCGGCTGAAGCTCAGGTGCCGGCCGGCTGCCTCGAAACTTCTCAGTGCCGTCAGTGGAAGCCGCCCGCGCTTCATTCGCATAACCCAGAGTTATCCGACGTGGAAATTATACTCGTTTGAGGACGAAGGCCAGCAGCGGTCTAATCGTGCCTAGAGGAGATGCGGCAATGAACGAATTTCTGGATATCTTCGGGGACGTGATGCGGATCGTGACGTTTCAGTACCAGCCGCCAAGACCAACGCGTGTCAACTTCGCTGGAAATTGGAGAGCCGAACGAGGTTCGCCTCAGCGGACCCACCCGACAGGCCGCGTGACCCCGCACCATCGTTGAAATCGAAGAGACATTGCTTTCCCCGGCCAATGTCCACATCTATCGACGGTAGGAAGTCGATCCGGGATTGCGATGAGCAACGAGCACCAGCATGCACATGCTGCATTGGCCGCGCGGCGCGGGCGCAACTGGCCGGGGCCGTGGCGCAAGACGCCCGGCCGTCTCCTCGGCACCTCGTTTGTGCGACTCTATCAACTGACACTGTCCGGTTTTGTCGGCAATTCGTGCCGGCACCTGCCGACCTGTTCCGAATACGCGCATGAAGCGATCGCCCGCCACGGCCTGTGGGCCGGCGGCTGGATGGGACTTTTCCGGGTGCTGCGCTGCGGGCCATTCGGCACGCATGGCATCGACAGGGTGCCGGAGGCGCTCACCGATCGCTATGTCTGGTTCATGCCCTGGCGGTATTGGCAGATCGGCAGGAAGCGGGGCGAATCCGAGATCTGACTGCATCCACCGGACTTCAGCGCTGGCGGTCTTTACGAACTGGTAGGGTTAACATCAGCCTGCACAAAGACTGCGAATTTGAGACAAAATCGAGACAAGACGCCTCGCTAAGCCGCTTCCGGTAATCCCTCCAGGAAAGAGCTTTGCATGCGCCAGCTAGACCGTCGTCCGTTCGTTTTTGCGATCATTCTTTTTCTTCTGGCCTGGCTGCTTGGTTTCCCGATGCGGGCGCAGTCGGCGCCGCTTGGCGACGTCGAATGCACGCTGATCCAGGATGCGGTGAGCGGCCAGACGCTCCACCGCGACGGTGTTTGCGACCAGCGCTTCAGCCCGGCGTCGACTGGCTTGATCAAATAAGCCGCACGAACGCTTTACGGCGCCGGTATCTGCCCCTAAAAGGCTGCCGCCGGACGCATCCGGTATTTACCTTATACATGTCGTTACCCCAAAACCGCTGTGCACTTTTGGGCGACATGCATTTCACCACCCGCGCTCGTTTGCGGGACTGGATAGGAGAAGAACATGCTGAATTCCGTTTCCCTGACATTTCCCGATGGCTCCGTCCGCGACTATGACGCAGCGATGACTGGCTCCGGCCTGGCGGAATCGATCTCGAAGTCGCTGGCCAAGAAGGCGGTCGCCTACTCGATCGATGGCGTCGTTCGCGATCTCGGTGATCCGCTCGGCAAGTCCGGCAAGGTCGAGATCATCACCCGCGAGGATCCGCGCGCGCTGGAACTCATCCGCCACGATGCGGCACATGTGCTGGCCGAAGCCGTGCAGGAATTGTGGCCGGGAACGCAGGTGACCATCGGGCCGGTGATCGAGAACGGGTTCTACTACGACTTTGCCCGCAACGAGCCGTTCACACCCGACGATTTTCCAGTGATCGAGAAGAAGATGCGCGAGATCATCGCGCGCAACAAGCCGTTCACCAAACAGGTCTGGTCGCGCGAAAAGGCGAAAAAGGTCTTCGCCGACAAGGGCGAGCGCTACAAGCTTGAGCTGATCGACGCCATTCCCGACGATCAGGAGCTCAAGATCTATGCGCAGGGCGACTGGTTCGACCTCTGCCGCGGCCCGCACATGGCCTCGACGGGACAGATTGGCAACGCCTTCAAGCTGATGAAGGTGGCCGGCGCCTATTGGCGCGGCGATTCCAACAACCCGATGCTGACGCGCATCTACGGCACGGCCTGGGCCGACCAGGCGCAGCTCGATGCCTATCAGACGATGCTGGAGGAAGCCGAGAAGCGCGACCACAGGAAGCTCGGCCGCGAGATGGACCTGTTCCATTTCCAGGAAGAAGGGCCGGGCGTCGTCTTCTGGCACGCCAAGGGCTGGAAGATGTTCCAGAACCTGGTCAACTACATGCGCCGCCGCCTCGACGAGCAGGGCTATCAGGAGGTCAACGCGCCGCAGGTGCTCGACAAGAGCCTGTGGGAGACGTCGGGCCACTGGGGCTGGTATCGGGACAATATGTTCAAGGTGACGGTTGCCGGCGACGACACTGATGACGACCGCGTCTTCGCGCTGAAGCCGATGAACTGTCCCGGCCATGTCCAAATCTTCAAGCATGGATTGAAATCCTACCGCGATCTGCCGGTAAAGCTTGCGGAATTCGGCAATGTGCATCGCTACGAGCCGTCCGGAGCGCTGCATGGGCTGATGCGCGTGCGCGGCTTTACCCAGGACGATGCCCACATCTTCTGCACCGAGGAACAGCTCGCCGACGAGTGCATCAAGATCAACGACCTGATCTTGTCGACCTATGCCGACTTCGGCTTCGACGAAATCACCGTCAAGCTGGCGACCCGCCCCGAAAAACGCGTCGGCACCGACGCGATGTGGGATCATGCCGAAGGCGTGCTGCAGGATGTGCTCGACAAGATCGCGTCGCGGTCGGGCAACCGGATCAAGACGGGCGTCAATCCGGGTGAGGGCACGTTCTATGGGCCCAAATTCGAATATGTGCTGAAGGACGCCATCGGCCGTGAATGGCAATGCGGCACCACGCAGGTCGACTTCAACCTGCCGGAACGGTTCGGCGCCTTCTACATCGGCTCGGATTCGGAAAAGAAGCAGCCGGTCATGGTGCACCGCGCCATCTGCGGCTCGATGGAGCGCTTCCTCGGTATCCTGATCGAGAACTATTCCGGCCATTTCCCGCTGTGGTTCGCGCCGTTGCAAGTTGTGGTGGCGACGATCACTTCCGATGCCGACGACTACGCGCAAAAGGTCGTTCAGCAGTTGAAGGCGGCTGGGCTCCAGGCGGAAGCCGATCTGCGCAACGAGAAGATCAATTACAAGGTCCGCGAGCATTCGCTGGCCAAGGTTCCGGTCATCCTCGTCTGCGGCAAGCGCGAGGCGGAGGAAGCGACGGTCAATATTCGCCGCCTGGGTTCGCGCGACCAGGAATCGCTCGGCCTCGCTGAAGCGGTGAAGCTGCTTTCCGATGAGGCGGTTACGCCGGACCGCAGGCGCCGCGCGGCCTGATACCCAAATCCTCTAAGAAATGGCGGTGGAGCGATCCACCGCCATTTTCACATCCCTGTCATGGCGTGAGTTTAACAAATCGCGATGCTGAAGCTGAAACTGCGCGAAAGACCGTTTCCCGAACTTTCCTATGCCAGCCCGCACCAGCCGGCATTGACGCGCTGGTTCATTCATTCGATCGAAGGCCTGTCCGGGCGCGACCGTTATGCCGCGCTCTATGACTTCTGGCGCCGTCACGTGGTGCCGACCGGCGAGCGGATGTTCAGCCGCATGCTGGAACTGATCGACGTCCGTGTGCGGACCGCCGATCAATGGCCGCCAGCAAGACTGCCCGATACGCCATTGGTGATCGTCGCCAACCATCCGTTCGGCATCGGCGACGGCATAGCCGTGCTCTCGCTGGCCGAGCAGCTTCAGCGCCCGTTTCGCGTCATGATCCACAAGGATCTGCTCAAGATCCGCGAGATGGGGCCCTATTCGCTGCCGATCGACTTTTCCGACACCAAGGACGCACTGAAGAACAATATGGCGGTGCGCCATGAGGCGGTGCGGCTGCTGAAGGAGGGCGTCACCATCGTCGTCTTTCCAGCCGGCGGCGTCGCCACCGCGCCGAAGGGGTTCGGCCGGGCGCGCGACCTGCCGTGGAAGATGTTTCCGGCCCGTCTCGTCCAGGACGCCAAGGCCTCGGTTATTCCGATGCATTTTTCCGGTCAAAACGGTCGGCTGTTCCATCTGGTCAGCGGTCCCATGAACATGGCTGAGCGCGACGGACGCGTGGCGAAATTCGTCGGCAGGGCCTCGCTGACGCTGCGCACATCGCTGCTCATCCGTGAATTCGCGCGGCTCTCCGGCAAGTCGATCGAGGTGCGTGTCGGCGACGCGCTGAACTGGGAAGAACTGGAGCCTTTGCGTGACCGCAAGGTGCTGCTCGACCGTCTCTATCGCGGCGTCTTCGATCTGGCGCCGGCCGAACCGCGCCGTCGGATGCCATTCCTGCCGGGACGAGCCAAGCTGGCGGCCTGACAACGCTGCCGTCGCCCAAGGCTGGAAGAAAAGCCCTCCCTAGTCAGCCCCTTCCTCGGGATCGATCGCCGAGGCTTCCGAGGCCAGAACGTCGATCTCCTTGTTCTGTCCGGCCACGACCGTAAAATCCTTCTGATAGATGCGGTCGCGGTTCTTGGCGATGATGGTGTAGTCGCCCTCGGCCAGCACCATCGAGGCAAAGGCGCCGACGGTTTCCTTGATGGGATCGCCGGATTCATTGAGCAGCGACCAGGAGGTGTCGGCGATCGCCTCGCCGCCGGCCTCGCGCACAAGCTTCATGGTCATCTCGGCCGCGCGATGCTCGACGGTCGCTTCGGTCAGCTTGCCGGCCTCGACGCGGATGTCGGAGCGAATGACCGCATTCACCGCGCCATAGGTCGAAACCACATGATAGACGCCGGCGTTCAGCCGCACGACGCTGTTCGGCTCGACATCGGGTATGATCAGCGCGCGGTCGGCATTGGTTTTGGTCTGGCCCTCATAGATCGAAAAGCGCAGCTTCTTCGACGGGATGCGCACACCGCCCGACAGCACGGCGTCGAGTTTGAGGCCGCCCGCATCGAGCACGAGGCTCTCGCGCTTGGCGTCCTTGCCGACGGTGATGCGCTTGGTTGCGCCGGCCCGCCCATAGGAGGCGTGGACCAGATAGCTGCCGGGCTCGAGCTGGAACACGGCGGTGCCGCCATGGGCGGAAGCGACCATCGGCAGCTTGCCGTCGCTGGCCGCTTCGGGCCTGAAGACTCGCCAGACGATGCCGCGCGTGATGTCGGCGCCCTTGTCGGTCAATTGCGCCGACAGAGTGATCGCGCCGCTGCTTCCCAAAGCCAGCGATGTCTCGCTTTTCGGCGTCGCGTAGCTGGAAATCCCGGGAAGCTTCAGATTGCCGATGCCGTCCGCATCCTGCGCGATGGCGGATGACACCGGCACTGCCAGCAGCGCGGCGCCGAGCCAGACCAGGAAAAGACGCTGCATCCCCTCAAACATGCCTTGCGTTGAAGCCCAAAGCGGTGGCAATTTCAAGGCTTAAGAGTCCAGATCGCTTCTGCTGGAGCGTGTTTCGGTCTAAAGGACTCTTCCATCCGGCGCGCCCGCGCCAATGCCCAAGCCGCCCGATGTCGCGATGGCGTGCTTCAGCTTAAATTCCAGGAGACTTGCGTCCATGGCGTCGCCCATCATCGACTTTCTGCTGACCCGGAACTCCGCGCCGATCCCGGAGTTGAAGGAGCCGGCGCCCAGCGACGCCGACATCGCGACCATGATTGCCGCTGCCTCACGGGTGCCGGACCACGGCCGGCTGGAACCCTGGCGCTTCATCCTTTATCGGGGTGAAGCCCGCGTCGAGATCGGCAAAAAACTGGCAGCCCTTGCCGAACAGCGTGAAGGGCCGCTGCCCGAAGGCCGCCGCAACCAGGAGCTCGCGCGCTTTTCGCGCGCGCCGCTGGTGATCGGCGTGGTGTCGAGCCCGAAGGACAACCCGAAAATCCCGCAATGGGAAATGTTCCTGTCCGGCGGCATGGCGGCGATGAACCTGATGATATCAGCCAATGCGCTGGGCTACGGCACCAATATGATCAGCAACTGGTATTCCGATGTGCCCGAGGGCAGGGCGATGCTGGGACTGGCGCCGCATGAGCGCGTTGTCGGCTTTGTCCATATCGGCTCCTATCAAGGGCCGGCGCCGGAGCGGCCGCGCCCCGACGCGGCGAAACTCTATGCCGACTATCAGGGACCCTGGGTGGGATAGAAATGTTCTACGAGCCGTCGAAAGGGCATGGGCTGCCGCACGATCCGTCCAAGGCGATCGTGGCGCCGCGCCCGATCGGCTGGATCTCGACAGTTGATAGGGAAGGCAGGATCAATCTTGCGCCCTATTCCTTCTTCAACGCCTTTTCGACGCGGCCCTTCATCGTCTGGTTCTCGTCCGAAGGCGAGAAGGACAGCGCAACCTTTGCCGAGGAAACGGGCGAATTCGTCGCCAATCTGGTCAGTAGTGAACTGGCGGAGAAAATGAATCGAACGGCGGTGGACGCGCCGCGCGGCATAAGCGAGTTCGGCTATGCCGATCTGGCGATGGCGCCGTCGCGCCTTGTCGCGCCGCCGCGCGTGGCGGCAGCGCCCGCGGCGCTCGAATGCCGGGTGACGGAGATCCTTCGCCCGAAAGCGCTGGACGGAACATCGACGGGCGCGGTGGTGGTTGCCGGCGAAGTCGTCGGCGTCCATATCGACGATGCGTTCCTGAACGACGGCAGGTTCGATATCGTCAAGGCGGGCAATGTCGGCCGTCTCGGCTATATGGACTATTCGAGCGTCAACGAGATCTTCTCGATGCGCCGGCCCCGTTGGGAAAAAGAATAGGGCTGGAGGGAAAGGATCAGGCCAAGACTCCAGCCGCCCTGGCTCGCGCCAGAAGCCGCTCGGCGAGCCTGAGATGCGGCCGGTCGTACATCTTGCCATCGATGCCGACGACGCCGGGGTTCCCCGCCGCCTCGAATGCGGCAACCAGGGCAGCGGAATGCTGAACGGCTTCGGCTGATGGCGTGAAGGCGGCATTGATGACCGGCACTTGCGCCGGATGGATCGCCATCTTGCCGGTGAAGCCGTCACGCTCGGCCTCGGCGCATTCGCTCTCGAAGGCGACCATGTCGCGAAAACCGGGGAAGACCGTGTCGATCGCGGCGACCTCCGCCGCACCCGCGGCAAGGATAGTCATGGTTCGGGCAAAGCGAAAGACATCGGTATAGCGGCCATTCCCGTCGCGCGCCGTGCGAGCACCGATCGCCGCCGACAGATCCTCCGCCCCCCAGGTGATGCCGGCAAGCCGCGCGCTGGCTTTGGCGTAGGTCCCAGCCGCCAGCACGCCTGCCGCCGTTTCTGTGATGATCGGCAGAATTCTTATCGCGCCGTCCGGCAGGCCGCTTTCGGCTTCGTGCACCCTCAGTTTTGCCGAAAGCTGCTGGACGTCCTGGCCGCTGTTCGACTTCGGCAGCATGATGCCGTCGGGTTTGGCCGGAACAAGTGCCGCGAGATCGTCGTCGGTCAGTCCGCTCGACAGATCGTTGACCCGGACATAGATCGCGGCCGTGGTCTGAAGCCGGTGGGCGGCAATGAAGCTCGCCGCGGTGTCGCGCGCCGCCGCCTTGTTGCCGGGCGCCACGGAATCCTCGAGGTCGACAATGACCACATCGGCGCCCGCGCCAAACCCCTTCTCCAGCTTCTTCTCCGAATCGCCGGGAACAAAGAGCAGCGAGCGCATCCGTCAGGCTGCCTTCTTCATCATCATCGCTTGCCTCAGGCATTTGGCGACGAGCACGTCATGCTGGTTGTAGGCGCGATGTTCGAACTCGACGATGCCGCGGTCCGGCTTCGATTTCGATTCCCGTGTCGAGATCACGGTGGTCTCGACGCGGATGGTGTCGCCATGGAAGACCGGATGCGGAAACACCGTCTCCTTCATGCCGAGATTGGCAATGGTGGTGCCGACGGTGATATCGTTCACCGAAATACCGATCATAAGGCCCAGCGTGAAGAGCGAGTTGACCAGCGGCTTGCCCCATTCGCTGCTGGCGGCGAAGTCGAAATCGATATGCAGCGGTTGCGGGTTCAGCGTCATCACCGAAAACAGCATGTTGTCGCTTTCGGTGACGGTCTTGCGCAGCGTATGCCGGAATAGCTGGCCGACGACGAACTCTTCCAGGTAAAGCCCGGCCATGGTCGATCTCCCGTTTCCGATAGCTTGATAAGCGCTGCCCACCAGTCCATCAAGCCGGTTAATGAACATGGTGAACCGTTCGTAAACCATTTCTGCCTAGGGTCTTCTCAGGGGCTGGAACGGACTTGGGCCGGGGGCGTAGCGGACGGCATGATTGTTTCGCATTTCCTGAAATGGATTGACACGGCAAGGGTCTCGGAGCGTGCCGCGGCGGCCCGCGCGCTGGCCCGCGCCTATATCAATTCCGATCTGCCTTTCGAGGATCGCTGCGCCGCCGAGGCCGCGCTGACGCTGCTGCTCGACGACGCCTCGTCGAAGGTGCGGCTGGCGATTGCCGAGGCGCTGTCGATGAGCCATCACGCGCCGCTGCAGATCATCAGTGCATTGGCGTCCGACCAGCCGGAAGTGGCCAGTCTGGTGCTGGCGCGTTCGCCGCTGCTCACCGATGCCGACCTGATCGACCGGGTCGCCGGCGGCCAGAAGGCGACGCAGACATTGATCGCCGACCGGCCTGTCGTCTCGATGGCGGTCGCGGCGGCGATCGCCGAGATCGGCGAGCCGGAAGCCTGCGCCACACTGCTCGCCAACAGCGGCGCAGACATCGCTTCACTCAGCTTTCGCCGTATGGCCCAACGATACGGCCATATGCCTCTGATACGTGAGGCGCTGATGTCGGACGCGCGGCTGCCGGCCGACTGCCGGCACGTGCTGCTGATAAAACTTGGCGAGACCCTCAAGGGGTCGCCGCTGGTGCTGGCGCTGATGGGCCCGGCAAGAGCCGAACGCGTCATGCGCGACGCTTGCGTCAAGGCTTCGGTGACGCTGATCGAAGGCACGCGCCAGGAAGAACATGCAGCCCTGATCGAGCATCTGCGCCTGCGTGGCGACCTGACGGCAAGCTTCCTCATTCGCACCATCGCGCATGGCAAGGTCGATTTCTTCGGCTCGGCGCTGGTTGCGCTCAGCCAGCAGTCCGAACAACGGGTGAGGGCGCTGCTGGCCGGCGGGCATGATGTGGCGCTGCAGGCGCTGTTCCGCAGCGCCGGCCTTGCCGCGGCAATCCACGCGATCATCCTGCGCGCGCTGAAGATCTGGCGCGAGGTTGCCAATGGCAAGCGCATCGCCGGTGTTCAGGAAGTAAGTTGGCTGATGCTGAAGGAATTGGGCGGACAGTCAGCCGAAGGCGATCTCGCCGGGTTGGTGAAGTCGATCCATCTCGATGCGTTGCGCGAGAACGCGCGCGATCATGCGCTGGCGATCGCGGCGGCCTAGCTCCAAGTTCAATCGGATAGCTGGGTGGGTCGCGATTCCGTTGCGTTGTGAGCGCTACGCAGCCGGTCCCAGATCACACGCTCATCTCCGCATTGGAGCATCGGACCCAAAAGTGGAGACCGGTTTTGGGAAAAATCCGATGCTCGAACAAAAGATAGAACGGCGGGCTAATTCAGATGTCCAGCACTTCCGTCTCGGCGAATTCCGCGCGTTCCTGGATGAAGCGGAAGCGGGCTTCCGGCTTGGTGCCCATCAGTGCGTCGACCGCGTCCTTGGTCGCGGTCTCCGCGTCGATTACATCGACCCTGAGCAGCGTGCGCTTCCGCTGGTCCATGGTCGTTTCCTTGAGCTGGGCAGCCATCATTTCGCCGAGCCCCTTGAAGCGGCCGATTTCGACCTTGCCGCGCCCGGTGAATTCGGTGCGCAGAAGTTCGTCCTTGTGCGCATCGTCGCGGGCATAGGCGACCTTGCCGCCTTGCCGGATCGAGTAGAGCGGCGGCACCGCCAGATAGAGATGGCCACCGCGGACCAAATTGGGCATCTCCTGATAGAAAAAGGTGATCAACAGCGAAGCGATGTGGGCGCCGTCGACATCGGCGTCGGTCATGATGATGACGCGGTCGTAGCGCAAATCCTCGTCGCGGTATTTCGACCGCGTGCCGCAGCCCAAGGCCTGGATCAGATCGGAGATCTGCTGGTTGGCGGCGAGCTTGTCGTTGCCGGCGCTGGCGACGTTGAGGATCTTGCCGCGCAGCGGCAGCACCGCCTGGCTGGCGCGATCGCGCGCCTGTTTCGCCGAGCCGCCGGCCGAATCGCCCTCGACGATGAACAGCTCGGCGCCGGCCGCTGCGTTCTGCGTGCAGTCGGCGAGCTTGCCGGGCAGCCGCAGTTTGCGCACCGCGCTCTTGCGCGACACTTCCTTTTCCTGGCGCCGCCGCACCCGCTCGTCGGCGCGCGCGATCACCCATTCGAGCAGTTTCGAGGCCTCTTGCGGATTGTCGGCCAGCCAATGGTCGAACGGGTCGCGGATGGCAGTCTCGACGATGCGGATCGCTTCGATCGTCGCCAGCCTGTCCTTGGTCTGGCCGACGAATTCCGGCTCGCGGATGAACACCGACAGCATGCCTGCCGCCGATATCATGACGTCCTCCGACGTGACGATCGAGGCGCGCTTGTTGCCGACGAGATCGGCATAGGCGCGAAGCCCGCGCGTCAGCACGTTGCGGAAGCCGGCCTCATGGGTGCCGCCCTCGGCGGTCGGGATGGTGTTGCAATAGGAATTGAGGAAACCGTCGCCGCCGAACCAGGTCACCGCCCATTCGAGCGAGCCGTGGCCGCCTTGCCTGTCGCTCTTGCCGGCGAAGACTTCACGGGTGACCTGGAACTCGTCGCCGAGCGAGGCCTTCAGATAATCCTTGAGGCCGCCCGGAAAATGGAACTCGGCCTTGGCCGGCGTCGGGTCCTTTTCCTTGATCAGCGACGGATCGCAGGTCCAGCGGATCTCGACGCCGCCGAACAGATAGGCCTTCGAGCGCGTCATGCGGTAGAGCCGCGCCGGCTCGAAGGCGGCGCCCTTGCCGAAGATCTGCTCGTCCGGATGGAAGCGGATCCTGGTGCCGCGGCGGTTATGCACCTCGCCGAGGTGCTCGAGGCCGGTGACCGGGATGCCGCGCGAGAATTTTTGCCGATAAAGTTGCCGTCCGCGCGCGACTTCGACCTCGAGATGATCAGAAAGCGCGTTGACCACGGAAACGCCGACACCGTGCAGGCCGCCCGAGGTCTCATAGACCTTCGAGTCGAACTTGCCGCCCGAATGCAGCGTCGTCATGATGACTTCGAGCGCCGGCTTCTTGAATTTTGGGTGTGGATCGACCGGGATGCCGCGGCCATTGTCGGTGACGCAGAGGTAGCCATCGGCTGAGAGCTCGACATCGATGAAGGTGGCGTGGCCAGCGACCGCCTCGTCCATCGAATTGTCGATGACTTCTGCGAACAGATGGTGCATCGCCTTGTCGTCGGTGCCGCCAATATACATGCCGGGGCGGCGGCGCACCGGCTCCAGCCCTTCCAGAACCTCGATGTCGGCGGCGCTATAGCTCTCGCTGCCGTCGCGGGATGCCGGGCGCTTCGCCGCCTGCACCAGCGGGTCCGCGGGGCGCGCCGAGGCGCGAACCGGTTGCGGCTGCTTGTCGATATTGCCGAAAAGATCGTTGTTGTCGTCCATGCCGGTCCTGGATTGCGATGCTGCGAATCACCTGCCGATACTGCCACGCTTTTTGCAGGCAGGCGACGGAAGTTCCTGTTACGTTCGAGGAATAGAGCCCTCTTACCGCAAAACCATCCGACAACCAAGCGGCGGAAATAGGCCGGCTGCAGCCGGCATGTCATCGAGACTCGCAACGAAACAGTGCATTTGCGCCAGAACATGCCAGGCGGGCCGACCACGTCGGGCCGACCCTGCGTGATTGCTCCCGCCAGAACTACTACTCCGCCGCCCCCAGATATTCCGACAGTGGCGGGCAGGAGCAGACGAGGTTGCGGTCGCCGGCGACATTGTCGATGCGCGACACCGGCGGCCAGTATTTTGCCGATGTATCGGCGTTGCCGGCCGGGTAAGCCGCCTCCAGCCGCGAATAGGGATGAGACCACACCGCGGCCAGCGCCTCGGCGGCGGTGTGGGGCGCATTGACCAGCGGGTTGTCGGCCAAGGGCCACTCACCGCTCGCCACCTTGGCCGCTTCGCCCGATATGGCGATCATCGCATCGCAAAAACGGTCGAGTTCCTGTTTGGGCTCGGATTCGGTCGGTTCGACCATCAGCGTGCCGGCGACCGGAAACGACATGGTCGGCGCATGGAAGCCATAGTCGATCAGCCGCTTGGCGATATCGTCAACGCTGATGCCGGAGCTCTCCTTGAGCACGCGGGTATCGAGGATGCACTCATGGGCGATGCGATCGTGCCTGCCCTTGTAGAGGAGCGGGAAGTGCGGTGCGAGCCGCGTCGCCACGTAGTTGGCGGAAACGATCGCCGTCTCGGTCGCCTGCTTCAAGCCGGAGGCGCCCATCATGCGGATGTACATCCAGGTGATCGGCAGGATGGAAGCGCTACCGAAGGGTGCGGCCGACACGGCATGCGCTAAACCTTCGGTGACATGACCCGGCAGATAGGGCTTGAGGTGCGCCCTTACGCCGATCGGGCCGACGCCGGGGCCGCCGCCGCCATGCGGTATGCAGAAGGTCTTGTGCAGGTTCATGTGGCAGACATCGGCGCCGATATCGCCGGGGCGGGCGAGGCCGACCAAGGCGTTGAGGTTGGCGCCGTCGAAATAGACCTGTGCACCATGCTCATGGATGAGGGCGCAGAGATGGCGTGCGCCTTCCTCGTAGACGCCATGCGTCGAGGGATAGGTGAACATCAGCGCCGCGAGGTTCTTGGAATGCTCGTTGGCCTTGGCCCTCATATCGTCCATGTCGATATTGCCGTCCTCCAGGCAGCGCACGACGACAACGCTCATGCCGGCCATCGCCGCGCTCGCCGGATTGGTGCCGTGCGCGGAAGACGGGATCAGGCAGACGGTGCGATGGCCCTCGCCGCGCGAACGGTGATAGGCGCGGATGGCGAGCAATCCGGCATATTCGCCCTGGCTGCCGGCATTGGGCTGCAGGCTGACCGCATCGAAGCCGGTGATCTCCGACAGCCAGCCCTCCAGTTCGCCGACCATGGCGCGATAGCCGGCCGAATGGCTGGCCGGCGCGAACGGATGCAGGTTGGCGACGCTTGGCCAGCTCACCGGCATCATTTCGGCGGCGGCGTTGAGCTTCATGGTGCAGGATCCCAGCGGGATCATGGCGCGGTCGAGCGCCAGGTCCTTGTCGGCCAGCCGGCGCAGGAAGCGCATCATCTCGGTTTCCGAGTGGTTGTCGTGGAAGACCGGCTGGCTGAGGAATTCCTTGCCGCGTGGCTTGCCGGGTGTGCTGCCGGCGCCAGCGGTGCCGGCCTTGGCGCCGAACAGTGCTGCGATCGCGTTCAGATCGGCCTCCGTCGAGGTCTCGTCGAAGCTGATGCCGATATGGTCGGCGTCGACGACGCGCAGCAGCCGGCCGGTCCTTTCGGCAGCCGTGGCGATCGCCTTAGCCTTGCCCTTTGCTTCCACCGTCACCGTGTCGAAGCGGCTCGCGCCAAGCACCGAAACGCCTGACGCCTTGAGGCCGGCCGCCAGGCGGTTGGCCAGTGCGTGGATGCGGCCCGCAATCGCCTGCAGGCCCGCGGGGCCGTGCCAGATCGCATAGGCCGTCGCCATGTTGGCAAGCAGCGCCTGCGCGGTGCAGATGTTGGAGGTCGCCTTGTCGCGGCGGATATGCTGTTCGCGCGTCTGCAAAGCGAGGCGATAGCCAGGGCGGCCCTTGCTGTCGGTCGACTGGCCGACGAGGCGGCCTGGCATCAGCCGTGTCAACTTGTCGGAGACGGCACAATAGGCGGCGTGCGGGCCGCCAAAACCCATCGGCACGCCGAAGCGCTGCATCGGACCGACGGCAATGTCGGCGCCGAGTCTTGCCGGCGCGTCGGTGAGCGTAAGGCCGAGCGGGTCGGCGATGAAGACGACGAGCGCGCCGCTGGCGCGAGCCTTTTCGATTGCCGCCTTGTGGTCGCCATAGACGCCAAACGTATCGGGCCAGGAGACGAGCAGGGCAGCGGTGTTGTCATCGATCGTCTCGCCGTCGACCTCGATGCCGAGTGGTTCGGCGCGGGTGCGCACGACGTCGAGGGTCTGCGGATGCGGAGTGCCGGCAAGTGCTACCTTGGTGCGCTTGTCGCGATGATGGCGCAGCGCAATGCCGACGGCTTCGGCCACCGCCGTCGCCTCGTCGAGCAGCGAGGCCGATGCGACCGGCAGTCCGGTCAACTCGGTGACCAGGGTCTGGAAGTTGAACAGCATTTCGAGCCGGCCCTGGCTGATCTCGGCCTGGTATGGCGTGTAGGCCGTATACCAAGCCGGGTTCTCGAACAGATTGCGCTGGATGACCGGCGGCACGTGGACGCCGTGGTAACCGGCACCGATAAAGCTCTTCAGCACGGTATTTTTGGCCATCGTCGCCGAAAGCTCGGCCAGCGCTTCCGCTTCGCTTGCCGGAGCAGGCAAGGCGAGCGGCTGGTCGAGGCGGATCGATCTCGGCACGGCCTGGCTGATCAGCGTCTCGACGGAGGGAACGCCGATGGTGGCGAGCATGGCTCGGACATCGTTGACGCCGGGGCCGATGTGGCGGGCTGAGAAGGGATAGGGTGCTGCTACGGTCATGTTCAATGTCCTGATATCAACCGATGTGAACCTGGTAGCCGGCTTCATCGAGGAGGCCCTCGAGCTGGCTTTCATTGGCGAGCTTCATCTTCCACAGCCAGCCGTCGCCTGTTGCCGCCGAGTTGACCAGAGAGGGGTCCGACGACAGCGCGCTGTTGGCTTCGGTGATCTCGCCATCGACCGGCGCATAGACGTCGGATGCCGCCTTGACGGATTCGACCACCACCGCGGTATCGCCCTTGGCGAGCTTGCGGCCGGTCTCCGGCAATTCGACGAAGACGAGATCGCCGAGTTGCTCCTGCGCGTAATCGGTGATGCCGACAGTGGCGATGCCGCCTTCGACGCGGAGCCATTCGTGGTCTTCGGTGAAATAGGTCTTTGCCATGAGGACTTATCCTTTGCGGTAGCGATGAGGCGTGAAGGGCAGGGGATTGATATCGATCGGGATTTTCGTCCCGCGCACATCGGCGAAAAGCCTGGCGCCGGGCTTGGCCAGCGCAGTCTGGACATACCCCATGGCAACCGGGTGGCCGGCCGAAGGGCCGAAGCCGCCCGAGGTAACATGGCCGGTTGGATTGCCGTCGGCATCGAACAGGGCGGCGCCGGCGCGCACCGGCTGGCGGCCTTCCGGCTTCAGGCCGACCCGTTTTTGCGCCGGGCCGCGTTCAATTATTGCGCGCAAGGCATCGGCACCGATGAACGGTCCGGCGGCGCGTATGTCCCTGGGGATCGCCCACATCAGCCCGGCGCTGGCCGGGTCGACCTCCGGCGTGATGTCCTGGCCGTGCAGGCAGAGCCCGGCCTCCAGCCGCAGGCTGTCGCGGGCTGCTAGGCCGATCCAAAGCACGCGCTCGTCTTTGAGCAGTCTGGCGACGAGATCGCGCGCGTCCGCCTCCGGCAGGCCGATTTCGAACCCGTCTTCGCCGGTATAGCCGGAGCGGCTCATGAACCAGTTTTGCCTGGGCTCGATGCCGTGCATGAACAGCAGCGATCCGGTCTCGATGCCGGCGCGGGCAAGGGCCGCCCATGCTTCGGGGCCCTGGATCGCCAGGAAGACGCGGTCGAGTGCGTCGACCTTTGCGTCAAAATCCCCCTTTGCGTCAAAATCGATGGCCAGCGCGCGCAGGTGCTTCTCGTCGGTGGCAGCGTTGCCGGCATTGGCGACGACCATGAAGCGCTCGTCGCCAAGCCGGGTGATGATAAGGTCGTCGATGATGCCGGCGGCCTCATTGAGGAAGAAGGTGTATTTCGACTGGGAGATATCGAGCGCAGCGGCGTCCAGCGGGCAGGCGCGGCTGAGGAGTGCGGCAGCGCCCGGACCGCTGACCTCGAACAGCTTCATGTGCGAGATGTCGAACAGGCCAGCCTGCTCGCGGGTGTGAAGATGCTCCTTCATCACGCCGGCCGGATAGGTCAGCGGCATCGACCAGCCGGCGAACGCGCCAAAGCGCGCACCAGCGGCGGCATGCAAATCTTCGAGGGGAAGGTGTTTGGTGTCGTCGCCCGTCATGTCATCTCCAGAGTCGCACGCAATCGGCCGCTGATGGCGACCAGTCCGTGCCCCTCTGTCTGAAGCCTGAGAGACTCGCGCCCCGTAACTCTGTCGGCAGCGCTTACACCTTCGGCGCGGGGGCAAGCCCCGACTTTCCAGAGTGTCTTTCCCGTCTACGGTTCTTTTGCCTGAGAGATTTCGGGCGATTTCCCCTTCGGCGGCAGCTCTCGCTGCTCTCTCCCGCAAACAGGTAGGACTCAAACCATGAGCCCTCGACTCGCCATCCATAGCCCGTGAACGACACCTTGTCACCTGCCCGCGACATCTAAAGCGCGTCGCACTGAACGGATTCAGGTGCCGCTACCCGAAACCGCTGCACACTTTTGGGCGACATGCATAGCCGACAAGTCTTCGCTAACCACGCCGTTTGGCGGTTTCTCAAGACACTGCCGATATAGGGATCGCCATGGTGCTTGGGGCCGGCGTTGCCGGCGATGGACGGGAACGAAAAGATGGGCGAACTGATCATGAGCGCGCCGGTGGCCGGGCTGACGTCGAAAAATCGCATCACGGCTGAAGATGTGGTGATGCTGCGCCGCGAGGTGTTCGGCGACGGCGTGGTGACGCGCGGCGAAGCCGAGGCGTTGTTCGCGCTCGATGCGACGACCAAGGACAAATGCGCGGAATGGCCTGACTTCTTCGTCGAAGCCGTCACCGACTACATCGTCCATCAGGAAAAACCGGCAGGCTATGTCTCGGAAGACAATGCCGATTGGCTGGTGCGGACGATTTCGCGCGATGGCATGGTCGACAGCCGCACCGAGCTCGAACTGCTGGTGCATGTGCTGGAAAAGGCGAAGTCCTCGCCGAACCGGCTTTCCGCCTATGCGCTGGAGCAGGTCGCCCATGCCGTCATCAACGGCAAGGGGCCGCTGATGCACGGCGGCAAGCTGGTTCCCGGCAGGATCGCCAAGGCGGAAGTCGAGCTTCTGCGTCGCATCCTCTACGCCTATGGCGGCGACGGCAACATTGCCATCACCCGCTCTGAAACCGAAGTGCTGTTCCAGATCAATGAGCGGACGGCCGCGGCCAGCAACGATCCGTCCTGGAACGATCTGTTCGTCAAGGCGATCGCCAATTTCGTGATGTGCTCGGCCGGCTATGAGGCGCCGATGCGCGACGTGGCGCTGCGCCAGGACTCTTTTTTCGAGCAGGCCGAACCGGAAATTGGCGGTTTCTTCAGCCGCATGGTGTCAGGCGGGCTTGCCGGCATTCTGGAAGCCTACCGCGCCCCGGGCGATATCGAGGCCGAATGGGAATCGAAGAACAAGGCAGCCGAGGCCCTGGCGCGCCGCGCCGAAACCGTCGACGCCGGCGAGGCGAAGTGGCTGGCCGAGCATATCGGCGACCGGCCGCTGCAGGAGAACGAGAGGGCGCTGCTGACGCTGATCAGGCACGCCTCGCCGGAAATCCATCCGGCACTGAAGCCGCTGATCGACAAGGTCGCCTGAACAGCGCGAAAGATCGCCAAGCTATTGTTTGGCAGACTCGGGCTTGCCGGTGTCGAAGCGCGACATCCATTTGAAGCTGTCGAACCAGTAGCGGCGCACGCCGCCGATGGTGCCGTCGGCGGTGCGCGCGGCGATCCAGTTGTTGACGTACTGGATGAGGCGGACATCGTCCGGCCGCAAGGCAAACGCCTCCGGCGTCCGCAAAAGCGGCCCGCCGACCATCGTCAACTTCGCATCATAAAGCCTGGCCGCCATCTGCGGCGTCGGCGAGGTCGCGACCATCGCCTGCGCCTCGCCGCCGATGATGGCGGCAAAAACATCGGCCGTGTTGTCGAAGGACAGGATATTTGCCTTGGGGAAGGCTTCCTTCGCGGCGGCTTCATCCGTGGAATTGGAGAGCACGGCGATCTTGTAACCCGGCGCGCGCAATGCTTTTCCCGGCTTTTTGCCAAGGCTGGCGATCGTTGCCACCATACGGATGTCGGCGGTGCCGGTCTTGTCGGAGAACACCACTTCGCGGGCGCGTTCGGGCGTGCTGGCGTAGCCGGCAGCGATCATATCGAAATCGCCCTTGAGCAACCGTGTCTTGAGGTCATTCCAGGGCACTTCGACCAGCTTCAGGTCGACGCCGAGGTCGGAAGCGAGCGCGTTGGTCAGATCCACGTCGTAGCCAGCGAATTTCCCGTCGGCTTTCTTGAGGATCCATGGCGGATTGAGCGCCACGCCAACCGTCAGCGTCTTCTGGTCGAGGATGCGCTTGAGGCTGTCGTCCGCCCGGGCGGATGGCGCCGCCAGCACCAACCAGGCGGAAAGGGCAAGTATAGTTGCGGCGATCATCTTAGCGCGCATGAATGTAACCTCGCTGCAGTCCGTCCGGTTGTCAGATTTACACAGAGGTGCCATTCTGTCGATAGCGGACCCTGATGGAGACTTGCGATGTCGGCAAGGATGGCGGTTACCGGTTCGATGATGTTCCTGGCCTGCGCCCTGGGCAATCCGGCGAAGCTCTCTTTGTTGCCGGCCGCGGCGCAGGCGGCGGGCGGCAAACGCGTGGTCTGCTCCAGCGCGGACTATCGCTACTCCTATTGCGGTGTCGATACGCGGCGCGGCGTGCAATTGACGTCACGGCTTTCGAAGGCGCGTTGCCAGTATGGAAAAAGCTGGGGTTATGACGGAGGCGGCATCTGGGTCGACAATGGCTGCTCGGCCGAATTCGCGGTCGCCGGTTCCGACCGCAAGCCGTCCGCCGGCGATGTCGCGGCGGCAATCATCGTTGGCGGCGTGGTCGGCGCCATTCTCGACAACAACAACTCGCATCGCCGCCATGTCGACAATTACTATCCGAAGCCGCGCCAGCGCCAAAACGACCAATGGATCGATCCGACGCCGCAATTCGACAATCAGGGCAACCCGAACTTCGATACCCACGGCAACTATCAGGGGCCGCACGGGCTGGGCAAGCTCGTCACTCCCGACGACAATCCGGATCTGAACCCGGCCCTGCGCAGCGAAGGTGATGACAACGACGACGGTTAGAACCAGGCGTGGCGCCTATCTTTTCGGGATCATGCGTCTGTAAACGGTCAAATGCCGCCGTACCAGTCGTAGCCATTGTCTTCCCAATAGCCGCCCCTGCCGCCGCCGACCGTGGCGAAGCCATCGACCAGTTCGATCTTGGTGAGATATTTCGGCATCTTGTAGCCGAGCTGACGCTCGACGCGGACACGCAGCGGCGCGCCGTTCTCGACCGGCAGCGGCTTGCCGTTCAGGCCGTAGGCCAGGATGGTCTGCGGGTGGCGGGCGTCGATCAGGTCGATCGAGCCGTAATATTTGATGTCGCCGGAGAGGCTGCGGTCGATGGTGTCGAGGCAGTGGAACATGACGTAGCGCGCCTGCGGCTTGACCACGGCCTGGTCGAGAACCAGGGACAGCGGCGTGCCGGTCCATTTGGCGATGCAGCTCCAGCCTTCGACGCAGTCAAGGCGGGTGATCTGGGTGCGGCTCGGCATGTTCTGAAGCTGCTCGCGGCTCAACGACAGCGGCTTTTCGACGAGGCCGGACACCTCCAGCCGCCAGTCGGCGAAATCATTGGCAAGCAGGCCCTTATAGACATCGTCATCGGGCGCGGTGACGCCATTCGGCCGCTGCGCCTGGCGGATGTCGGCTTCGGTGAATTCCGGCGCCAGCGCATCACTGCCGGCGAGTAGGCGCTGCGCTCGCCAGGTCAGGCCGTTGGCGCCTTCGAGGAAGCTGCGCAGGCCGTCGCCGACGCCAAGCTGGCTGTCGAAGGCGTCGCAGCCCGACAGCATGATGCCTGATAGGCCGAGGCTGGCCGAGGTCAGGAATTTTCTTCGGTTTATCTGTAGGTTGGGGCTTATCTGTAACTTTGGCATGTCAGGCGCTCCTCTCGGGCGATTGGCTGTCATGCGCCGGCGGATCGGTTCGGTACCAGCCGGTGATGATGGAGCGCAGCTCGTTGATCGGGCCGGCGGCGAAGATCATCAGCATATGGATGACAAAGAAGGCGATGAGCAGCACCATCACGATGAAATGGATGGTGCGCGCCGTCTGCCGGCCGCCCAGGAGGTCATTGAGGAACGGCAGCACCGAATTCATGCTCGGCGACATGGCGAGGCCGGTGATGATCATCAGCGGCAACAGCACGAACAGCACGCCGCCATAGGCCATCTTCTGCAGTGTGTTGTATTCGCGGGTGTGATGAAACTTGAGCTTGGCGTGGTCGACAATGTCCCGCGGCAGGCGCTTGAGATCAGTGATGCGCGGGGCGAGATCGCGGCGCAGATGGCCATTGATCAGGCTGGCGATCAGCCAGACGATCAACGTCGTCGACAGTATCCAGGCGAAGAAGAAATGAACGACGCGGGCGGTGCCGAGGTCGTAATAGGACGGAATTGTCGCCCATGACGGAAAGGCGCGGGACGTTTCCTGTCCCGGCGGCCCCGACCAGCCGAGCACGCCGGTCGTGTCGAAACGCTTGCCCAGGATTTCGGTGTAGCCGCGCGGGCCGGTAGCGGTATTCTCGGCGCCGATGGCAAAGACTGTGTTGTTATAGTCGAAACCGGACTCCTTGCCGATATAGAGCTGCGGGCGGGCGTTGAAGATCTGCAGGCCGGAAAGCAGCATGAAGAACAGCGAGATCGCCCAGAGCCAATGCGTCAGCCGCGTCCAGCGCGACTGCCGGTAGATCAGCGTCTCATCCTTCGATGGGGCGGTGTCCGCGCCGGCGGTGGGTTGGCTTCTGGCAACCGATTCCATTTTTCTTCACCTCCCGGCCTTGCGATCTTGGTGCGGCAGCGCTCTTCGTTCTCCTCCCAATACGTCGCCAGCCAAAGCGATGTTTCATCCGATCACGGAATTATTACGGGCTGCTCGATATTAAGGGCTGCCGAGGCTGACCGCCAGGTTGACGGCGGCCGCGACGATCACCGTGTTGAAGAAGAACGACAGGATCGAATGGACGAGCACGACGCGGCGCATATGCGAGGTCGTTATGTTCACGTCGGCGGTCTGCGCGGTCATGCCGATGATCGACGAGAAGTAGAGAAAGTCCCAGCCTTCCGGCCGCTTGCCGCCGGGGAAGTCGAAGCCGCCGACCGGGTTTTTCTTCTTGGTTTCGGTATCGATCGCATCGCCGTCCATCCAGTAGACATGCGCGTAGTGAATCGCCGCCATCGCATGGATGGTGAACCAGCCAAGCGGGATCGAAGCGAGCGCAAACAGCAACCCTAGGAGCTGCTTGCTGTCTTTCGTGTTGATGAGCTGGAACAAGGAGATGGTGGCGACGCCGACGACGATAAGCGTGACGGCGAAGATGACCAGCACCGGCTGGTCGGTGGCGCGCGCATTCTTGCTCAGATAGCGGCCCGTGAGCAGCGGCATCTGGGCGACGACGAGGATGATGTAGGCGGCAAAGAACGCATTGGCGCCGATCGAATAGGCAAGGGGTGCACGCAGGATCAGCGCGATCGCCAGTGCCGCTACACCGATACAGGCCGACACCGCGAACTGCATGTGCCGGTGCAAGGGTGTCTTGATGGGCGTTTCGGCGGCCATGGCTTTAGTCAGGTGTGGCGGATTTCAACGCCCGTCGCAAGATACGATCGAGTTCGCCGAGAAAGCGCGAACGGTCCTGCGGCGCGAAGCTCGCATTATAGCCCTTGCTTTCGCCGGTCTCGCGCAGATGCTGCTTGAGGTCGCGCATCGCCACCGCCATGCCGATCGTCTCCGGCGTGAACGGGCGTCCGGTCGGGCCGAGCACATGAGCGCCAAGCGCGACCGTGCGGGCGGCGAGCGGGATATCTGATGTCACCACGACGTCGTTGGGCCGGGCGTTGTCGACGATCCAGTCGTCGGCGGCGTCAGCGCCTTTCGACACCACGACATTGCGGATCATCGGATCGCGCGACGGGCGCAGACCGCCATTGGAGACGAAGGTGACGATGACGCCGTGGCGCTCGGCGACCTTTTCGACCTCGGCCTTCACGGGGCAGGCGTCGGCGTCGACGTAAATAGCGGGTGCTGGCATCGTTCGTTCGTTCCAAAGAATATGGGGCCGGGTGAGATGTCCGGCCCCATTGATGTCGTCGAGCCGTCGCTAGGCCGGCAACGCTCCAGACTTCTTCGCCGTCCATGTGGCGATGTAATCCATCAGGCCGGGATTGAGGCAATCATAGGGTTCGAGCCCGATGGTCTTCAACCGCGCGCGGATGCCGTCCATTCGTTTCGGGTCGACACCGGATTCGATGATCGACGAGACGAAGGCGGTGAAGCCTGGAGGCGACCAGCCGTCCTCTTGGAAACGCTCAGGGTGAATGAAGCTCAAGCCCTTGAACGGGTGGTCGCGTTCGACCGGCCCGTGCATGTGAACGCCGCAACCGGTGCAGGCATGGCGCTGGATCAGCGCGCTCGGATCGACGACCTTCAGCTTGTCGCCATTCTCGGTGACGGTCACATCGCCCGTGCCGGCAACGGCAACGACCGAGAATATCGCGCCATCGGGCTTCCAGCATTTGGTGCAGCCGCAGGCGTGGTTGTGGGCGATCTGGCCCTTCACCTTCACTTTCACCGGTTTGCTCGTGCAGGCGCAGACCAGCGTGCCGCCGGCAAAGCTTGCGCTTTCCCTGGGCAGACCATTGTCGATTTTCGGATGCAGTTTTTCCGGCATGTTTTCTCCTCCCTTGTCTTGAACCACAGAGGTCGCAGGCCGGTTGGCCGACGGCGTGTGGCTTTACCCTAGTAAACCACGATACTCCTGATCGACTTGCCCTCATGCATGAGGTCAAAACCCTTGTTGATGTCCTCCAGCTTCAGCGTGTGGGTGATCATCGGGTCGATCTGGATCTTGCCGTCCATGTACCAGTCGACGATTTTCGGCACGTCGGTGCGGCCGCGCGCGCCGCCGAAGGCGGTGCCCATCCAGGTGCGCCCGGTGACCAGCTGGAACGGCCGTGTCGAGATTTCCTGGCCGGCGCCGGCAACGCCGATGACGACCGACTTGCCCCAGCCGCGGTGAGACGATTCAAGGGCTTGGCGCATCACTTTCGTGTTGCCCGTGCAGTCGAATGAATAGTCGGCGCCGCCGATCTGGTCGGCGCCGCGCTTGGTCATGTTGACGAGGTGGGGCACGATATCGCCCTCGATCTCCTTCGGATTGACGAAATGCGTCATGCCGAATTTTTCGCCCCAGGGTTTCTTGTCGTTGTTCAAGTCAACACCGATGATCATATCGGCGCCGGCGAGCTTCAGCCCCTGGATGACGTTGAGGCCGATGCCGCCGAGGCCGAAGACGACGGCGGTGGCGCCTTGCTCGACCTTGGCCGTGTTGATGACCGCGCCAATACCTGTCGTGACGCCGCAGCCGATGTAGCAGATCTTGTCGAAGGGGGCGTCGGGATTGACCTTGGCGACCGCAATCTCGGGCAGCACGGTGAAATTGGAGAAGGTCGAGCAGCCCATGTAGTGAAACAGCTTGTCCTTGCCGATCGAGAAGCGCGACGATCCGTCCGGCATCAACCCTTGGCCCTGCGTAGCGCGAATGGCGGTGCACAGATTGGTCTTTCTGGACAGGCAGGACGGGCACTGCCGGCATTCGGGCGTATAAAGCGGGATGACGTGGTCGCCCTTCTTGACCGAGGTGACGCCCTTGCCGACATCGACGACGACACCTGCGCCCTCATGGCCGAGGATCGCCGGAAACAACCCTTCTGGGTCGGCACCCGACAGCGTGAACTCGTCGGTGTGGCAGATGCCGGTCGCCTTGATTTCGACGAGCACCTCGCCGTCGCGCGGGCCGTCGAGGTCGACCTCCATGATCTCAAGCGGCTTTCCGGCGGCGACAGCAACGGCGGCACGGGTTTTCATCAGGCAATTCCTCCCAAACTATTTTCGTCCAAGCTCTCAGGTTTTTGTGGTGCGATCAACTGGGCCACAGAACCAAATTGGACTCGCAAATCGATTGAAGGTCGGTGAATTGCATGGCCTGCTTGACGGCACAAGCACAGGTCATAAAAGGAACGGCCGACCGGAGGGGAATAGCGCCCGTATGTTCACGAAAATCCTGATCGCCAACCGTGGCGAGATCGCCTGCCGCGTCATTAAGACGGCGCGCAGGATGGGCATCGCCACCGTCGCGGTCTATTCCGATGCCGATCGCGATGCCGTGCATGTCGAGATCGCCGACGAAGCGGTGCATATCGGGCCGTCGCCCGCCGCGCAGAGCTATCTGGTGCCGGAGAAGATCATTGCCGCCTGCAAGGCGACGGGTGCGCAGGCCGTGCATCCCGGTTACGGATTTCTTTCGGAGCGCGCCTCCTTTTGCGAGGCGCTGGAGGCCGAAGGCGTCGTCTTCATCGGCCCGAAGCCCAAGGCGATCAAGGCGATGGGCGACAAGATCGAATCGAAGAAATTCGCCAATGCCGCCAAGGTCAGCACCGTACCCGGCTGGCTCGGCGTCATCGAGAATGCCGACCATGCCGAAAAGATCGGCGGCGAGATCGGTTATCCCTTGATGATCAAGGCCTCGGCCGGCGGCGGCGGCAAGGGCATGCGCATCGCCTGGAGCAAGGCCGAGGTGCGCGACGGGTTCGATCGCGCGCGCTCGGAAGCCAGGAGTTCGTTCGGCGACGACCGCGTGTTCATCGAAAAATTCGTCGTCGATCCACGCCACATCGAAATCCAGGTGCTGGCCGACGCGCATGGCAATGCGCTTTATCTCGGCGAGCGCGAATGCTCGATCCAGCGCCGCAACCAGAAGGTCGCCGAGGAAGCGCCGTCGCCTTTTCTCGACGCCAAGACCCGGAAAGCCATGGGCGAGCAGGCGGTGGCGCTGGCCAGGGCCGTCGACTACGAGAGCGCCGGCACTGTGGAGTTCATCGTCGATAGCGAAAGGAACTTCTATTTCCTTGAAATGAATACGCGATTGCAGGTTGAGCATCCGGTGACGGAACTCGTCACCGGCATCGATCTGGTCGAGCAGATGATCCGCGTGGCATCGGGCGAGAAGCTGGCTATCAAGCAGAGCGACGTGAAGCTGAACGGCTGGGCGGTGGAAAGCCGCCTCTATGCCGAAGATCCTTATCGCAATTTCCTGCCCTCGATCGGCCGGCTGACCAGATACCGACCGCCGGAAGAGGGAAAGTTCGGCGATGTCGTCATCCGCAACGATACCGGCGTCACCGAAGGCTCCGAGATTTCGATGTTCTATGACCCGATGGTCGCCAAGCTGTGCACCTGGGCGCCGACGCGGATCGCGGCAATAGACGCCATGTCGGAGGCGCTCGATAGTTTTGTCGTCGACGGCATCGAGCACAACATACCGTTCCTGGCCGCATTGATGCAGCATCCGCGCTGGCGGGAAGGGCGAATATCGACTGGTTTTATCGCTGAGGAATATCCCGACGGCTTCGCGCCGATCATGCCCGATGGTGCGGAAAAGGCGGTGCTGGCGTCGATCGCCACCGCGGTCGAGTTGCTGCGCCGCGACCGGCTCGACCGGCTGGGCGGACGGCTGGCGCCGCATTCGGGCGTGCTGAAGCGAGACTGGGTGGTGAAGATCGGCGAAGACTACCTTTCGGCCTCGATTCTCGAAGGCATGATCTCCATACCGATGGAGATCGATCTGTCGATCGACGGCAGCGAGGCGCTGACGGTGGCTTCCGACTGGCGGCCCAGCGACCTCATCTGGCGCGGCACGGTCGGCGACCGCAGGATAGCGGCGCAGATCAGGCCGGTACCGAACGGGTTGCGCATCGCCTGGAAAGGCATGTCGGTGACGGCGCGGGCCATGCTGCCGCGCACGGCCGAGCTCGAAAGGCTGATGCCGGCAAAAGTGCCGCCGGATACGTCGAAGATGCTGCTCTGTCCGATGCCTGGACTTGTCGTGTCGATTGCCGTCGCCGAGGGTCAGGAGGTCAAGGCCGGCGAGACGCTTGCCGTGGTCGAAGCGATGAAGATGGAAAACGTGCTGCGCGCCGAGCGCGACCTCACCGTTGCGAAACTCAACGCCAGGCCGGGCGACAGTCTTGCCGTCGATGCGGTGATCATGGAATTCATCTGATCTTTTTGAGCGAGATCGAGGACTGGAAACCGCCGGCCCTCGATCTCAGGATCAAACCGGATCCGCCACCTTGCTCTGGTCGGTGACGACGTACACGCAGGCGCGGCAGGCGTCAGCGCCGCGCTGGCTGTACCATCGGCATGTGCCGCGGATAGCGCAGCGCGGCAGGTTTTCGGCAGGCGCGACCATCTGCTCGGTCATGCCGGTCAGCACCTTTTCGATGACGCCGCAGGAATTGCCAGTCCACTGCTTGCATTTGCCCTCGACGCAGCGGCCGGCAAAGCGGAAGCGGGCCTCCGGGGCGCCGGCCTTGCTCGCCTGCTCGACGAATTCGGCGTCGATTTCGAGCCTCGTCGGGATCGGCTGCACGATGCCGTCCGCCCCGACCACGCCGATCAGCAGCGCTCCCGGTTCGGCGCGAGCACTCGGGCAGGACTTTTCGCCGCCCTCGACAAGCTTGGCGCTTACCGGAACCGCGTTTACATCTGCCGGAGCGAACGACATGGTTCTAGCGCATCATCCCGCCGATTTGCTTGTCGAGGGCGGGAAGCTGGTGCTGGTCGATATGCGCAACCAGGCCGAGCCATTCCTTGGGGAAGCGCAAGGCGATCTCGGGTTGCGTGTGGGTTTCGGCGATCGACGTCAGCACCGCGTGCTGAATGGTCTTCGCCATTTTTTCTTCCATGCCCTTGGCAAGCTTGAGACCGCTGAGATCGACGACAAAACGGCTAGTCATGAAAACCTCCTTGTTGAAAGACGATTTCATTCACGCTGGCAGTGTGCGGCTGGCGCTGTCCATCGACCATGAAGCGCTTCACACAGGATTGCGGCGCGAGGCCGCCGACGTTTCCGGGAATTGGCAAGTGTGGAGGCCGAGAAGGCTGGCAGGCCGAAGCGCGGCAGCCTAGATTGGAGGGGCAAGAATCGCGGATCGGAAAGCAAAGACTGGTGGCAGACGAAAAGGCGACGCGCGATCCCTTGATGCGCGAGGCGATTGCCAAGGCGGCAAGACCGGAGGTGGCGGCGCGGCCGTTCATCCATCTGCGCGTGCATTCGGCCTATTCGCTGCTCGAAGGCGCCCTGCAGCTCGGCACGGTTGTCGCCCATGCGGTCAAGGACGGGTGCCCGGCCATCGCCGTGACCGACACCAACAATTTGTTCGGGGCGCTGGAATTCGCCCAGAAGGCGGTGAAAGAGGGCATTCAGCCGATCATTGGCTGCCAGACCGCTCTCGCCTTTTCCGGCGAGGCGAGCAACAGCCAGCGCGACCGCAGGCGGCAAGGCCCGGACATGCGGCCGGTGGTTCTGATCGCGGCGACCGGGGCCGGCTATTCCAACCTGGTCAGCCTGGTCAGCCGGGTCTATTTAGAAATGCCGCCCGGCGAGGCGGTTCACCTGACCACCGAAATGATGGAAGGCCATTGCGACGGGCTGATCTGCCTCAGCGGTGGGCCGCGCGGCCCGATCGGCACCGCCTTGAAGGAAGACCGCCGCGATCTTGCCGAGCAGCGGCTGCTCACGCTCAAGGCGCTGTTCGGCGACCGGCTCTATGTCGAGCTGGATCGGGTTTCCGGCTACGATCGCACGATCGAGAAGTCGACGGTCGATCTGGCCTATAGCCACGACCTGCCGCTGGTCGCCACCAACGAGGCATTTTTTTCCTCACGAGAAGACTATGAGGCGCACGACGCGCTGATCGCCATCGCGGAGGGCTCGGTCGTCGCCGTCGACAACCGCCGTCGCCTGTCGCCGGACAATTTCCTGAGAAGCCAGGCCGATATGGCACGGCTGTTTGCCGATTTGCCGGAAGCGATCGACAACACTGTCGAGATCGCGCTGCGCTGTTCCTATTATCCGAAAACCCGCAATCCGATCCTGCCGCGCTTCACCGGCGGCGATGTCGCCGACAATGACGCGGCGGTGAAGGCGGAGGCCGAGGAACTGGCCCGCCAGGCCCATGAAGGGCTGGAGGCGCGGCTGGCCGCACATGGCCCCACGCCAGGCTATACGGTCGAGCAATATCGCCAACGGCTCGATTTCGAGCTCGGCGTCATCGAGAAGATGAAATATCCCGGCTATTTCCTGATCGTTGCCGATTTCATCAAATGGGCCAAGGCGCAAGGCATTCCGGTCGGGCCGGGGCGCGGTTCGGGCGCCGGCTCGCTGGTCGCCTATTCGACGACGATCACCGACATCGACCCGCTGCGTTTCTCCTTGCTGTTCGAGCGCTTCCTTAATCCCGACCGCGTGTCGATGCCCGACTTCGACATCGACTTCTGCCAGGACCGGCGCGAGGAGGTCATCCGCTACGTCCAGCAGAAATACGGCCGCGACCAGGTCGGCCAGATCATCACCTTCGGTACACTGCAGGCCCGTGCGGTGCTGCGCGATGTCGGCCGCGTGCTGCAGATGCCCTACGGCCAGGTCGACAAGCTCTCCAAGATGGTGCCGTCGAACCCGGCCAATCCGGTCAAGCTCGCCGACGCCATCGCCAACGAGCCGCGCTTTGCCGAGGAGGCCGAGAAGGAACCGATCGTCCAGACGCTGCTCGACATGGCGCAGAAGCTGGAAGGCCTCTACCGCCATGCTTCGACCCATGCCGCCGGCATCGTCATCGGCGATAGACCTTTGTCGGAACTGGTGCCGATGTACCGCGATCCGCGTTCGGACATGCCGGTCACCCAGTTCAACATGAAATATGTCGAGCAGGCCGGGCTGGTGAAGTTCGACTTCCTCGGCCTGAAGACGCTGACGGTGCTGGAAACCGCGGTCAAGCTGATCCGCCGCCGCGGCATCGAGATCGACCTTGCCCGCATTCCGCTCGACGATCCCGACACCTACGCCATGCTGTCGCGCGGCGAGGTGGTCGGCGTGTTCCAGGTGGAAAGTGCCGGCATGCGCAAGGCGCTGATCGGCATGCGGCCCGACTGCATCGAGGACATCATCGCGCTTGTCGCGCTCTATCGTCCCGGTCCGATGGAGAACATCCCGACCTACAACGCCAGAAAGCATGGCGAGGAGGAGATGGCCTCGATCCACCCGAAGATCGACCATCTGGTGAAGGAGACGCAAGGCGTCATCGTCTACCAGGAACAGGTCATGCAGATCGCGCAGGAGCTTGCCGGCTATTCGCTCGGCGAAGCCGACCTTCTGCGCCGCGCCATGGGCAAGAAGATCCGTGCCGAGATGGACAAGCAGCGCGAGCGCTTCGTCTCGGGCGCCGTCGAGCGCGGCGTCGGCAAGCCGCAGGCCGACTTCATCTTCGACCTTTTGGCGAAATTCGCCGACTATGGCTTCAACAAGTCGCATGCCGCCGCCTATGCGGTGGTCTCCTACCAGACGGCCTATCTCAAGGCGCATTATCCGGTCGAGTTCCTGGCGGCGTCGATGACGCTCGACATGGGCAACACCGACAAGCTTGCCGATTTCCGCCAGGATGCGCTGCGCCTCGGCATCGAGGTGGTGGCGCCGTCGGTCATGACCGGTTTCCGCGACTTCGAGGTCGGCGAGAACAAGATCTTCTATTCGCTGGCAGCACTCAAGGGCGTCGGCGATGCCGCGGTCGAGCACATCGTCGCCAAGCGCGGCGAAAAACCGTTCAAGAGCCTCGCCGATTTCTGCGAGCGGGTCGACCCGAAGATCGTCGGCAAGCGCGTCTTCGAAAGCCTGATCATGGCCGGCGCGCTGGATTGCTTCGGCCATGACCGCGCCGCGATGATGGCCGGCGTCGAGCGGATGATGGGGCTGGCGTCGCTGGCGCAGCAGAATGCCGTTTCGGGTCAGGCCGACATCTTTGGCGCTTCGCTCGGTGCGCAGTCGCAGGCGCTCAATCTGCCGGCGGCCGAGCCATGGCTCGCCGCCGACCGCCTGCACCGCGAATTCCAGGTGGTCGGCTTCTATCTCTCGGCGCATCCACTCGACGAGTACCGGGCGGCGCTGCAAAAGATGCGGGTGCAAAACTGGGCCGAATTCTCGGCCGCCGTCAAACGGGGTGCTGCCGCCGGCCGGCTTGCCGGCACCGTCACCACCAAACAGGAGCGCAAGACGCGCACCGGCAACAAGATGGGCGTCGTGCAGTTCTCCGACAATTCGGGCCAGTATGAGGCCGTGCTGTTCTCCGAAGGCCTGGCGCAATACCGCGATCTGCTGGAGCCGGGCCGCTCGGTGGTGATCACCGTTTCGGCCGAGGACAGGCCTGAAGGCGTCAACCTTCGCATCCAGACCGTGCAGTCGCTGGAAGATGAGGCAAGCCGCGTCCAGAAGGCCTTGCGCATCTTCGTGCGCGATGCAGCACCGATCGGCACGCTTGCCGGCCAGCTTGCCGTGAAGGGCGAAGGACAGGTAAGCTTCGTTCTGATCAAGGATGACGGCCATGGTGAGGTCGAGATCGAACTGCCCAGCCGTTATCGTATCTCGCCGCAGATCGCGTCTGCGATGCGCGCGGTGCCGGGTGTGGTTGAAGTGGAACTGGTCTAGAACCTAAACCATCTGTTTTTTGACGATTGGAGGCGCGCCATGGATGAGCGGACTGCCGCTTTCGAACTGATACGGATGGTCAATGAGTACCGGGTATCGCAGGCGATCTCGGTCGCGGCGACGCTCGGCATCGCTGACCACATCAAGGATGGCAAACGCTCCGCTACCGAGCTTGCAAGCCTGACCGACACCCATCCTCGCGCGCTCTATCGGTTGATGCGCGCGCTTGCGGCTGCCGGCCTATTTCACGAGGGGGAGGACGAACTGTTCTCGCTGACCCCGCTGGGTGGCGCCTTGCGCTCCGATGCGGAGTACTCGGCTGCACCCTGGGCGGCTTTTGTTGGGAGGCCCTACTACCGGCAAGCGTGGAGCGAGCTGCTCTACAGCATCCAGACCGGCAAGAATGCATTTCACCATACCCACGGCAAAGGCGTCTGGGAATACCGGGCCGAACATCCCGAGGAGTCCGCCATCTTCGATCGTGCCATGGCGGCGAATTCGCGCGGCGCGGCGGCGGCCATCCTGGCGGCATATGATTTTTCGCCGTTTCCGATCATCATGGACGTCGGCGGCGGGCAAGGATCGCTGCTTGCCGAAGTTCTTGCCGCGACCCCCGGCAGCCGCGGCATTCTTTTCGACCAGCCGCATGTGGTGGTGCGGGCCGCCTCGGTGATGGCGGCGAAAGGTGTCGCCGATCGCTGCGAGATCGTTGGTGGCGATTTCTTCGCCGCGCTACCTGCCAGGGCGGACGCGGTGCTGCTCAAATGGATACTGCACGACTGGGACGACGAGACCAACGTCGCGATCCTGAAAAACTGTCGCCGGGCGATCCATGATGGCGGCAAGTTGCTGGTGTTTGAGGCCGTGCTTGCGCCGCCCAATCAAGGGGCGAATGCCAAATTCTCCGACCTCAACATGCTGGTCGCGCCTGATGGCCAGGAGCGGACGGCCGAAGAGTTCAAGTCGCTGCTGGCAAAGGGTGGATTCGAGGTAACCGAGATCGTCGAGGCGGGACCACGTATCAGCATCGTCGAGGGCAGGCCGGCGTGATGGCTCCGGCTGGCATCCATAAGACCGGCATCCATAGGACCGGTTGCTTTCGCCTTGCGATGGCTTCCATCGGCCAGCTCGCTGGACGGCCGCCGCCGCGAACGCTATCGCAGTCATCATGAAAGCGGCAGCGAAGGCCGAATTGCAGGATCGTTCAGCCCTGGCGCGGCTGCGCGACATGTTGCGCAAGCTCTACCACGGACGCACGCCTGCGGCTTTCCGGTTTCAGCTTGTGGCCATCATCATCGACCTGGCCATCATCGGCTTCTTCATCGCCACACCGGTCATTCAGCAGTCGTCCTCGTTCCTGTGGCTCGATTACTCGGTGGCGGTGCTTGTCGCCGCCGACATGGCTGCCCGGTTGCTTGCCTCCAACGATATGCTGCGCCTGATCAGACAGCCGGCGTCGTGGATCGATGTCTTCATCCTGCTGACGCTGCTGATGCCTACCGCACTGGCCAATCTCGGTTTCCTGCGTATCCTCAGACTATGGTCGATGTCGCGCAGCGGTAGGTTGTGGCGGCATTTGGAGATGCGCGGCCTCAGGCGATGGCGCGAGGCGAGCCACGCAGTCATCAATCTCCTGACCTTCCTGTTTGTCATTACCGGCTTCGTCTACACCTTCTTCTTCCGCAGCCAGGCTGGCCTAGAAGGCTATATCGACGCGCTCTATTTCACCGTCGCCACGGTGACCACGACCGGCTTCGGCGACATCGTGCTGCCGGGAATAGCAGGCAAGCTCACCGCGATCGCCACCATGATCATCGGCATATCCCTGTTCGTCAGGCTGGCGCAGGCACTCTTTCGCCCGGCCAAGGTCTTTTTTCCTTGCCTGCAATGCGGGCTGCAGCGGCACGAGCCGGATGCTGTCCACTGCAAGGCCTGCGGGCATCTTCTCAAGATACCCGACGACGGCGATTGAGCCCGGAGGCTCTATGATACCGCGACTTCCGCCGGTTTCGCCCCTCGCCATTGCAGATTGAGCAGATTGCCCATCAGGATCAGCAAGGCGCCACCGGCGGTGAAAGCGTCGATCTGCTCGTGATAGAGCAGCCAGCCGATCAACGCCGACAGCGGCACGCGCAGGAAATCCATCGGCGAGATGACCGTCGCATCGGCATAGCCAAGCGCCCGGGCCATGCAGAAGTGCGACGACATGCCGGTGAAGGCGATCAGCACGATCCACGGCCACAGTTCGAGCGGCGGGTTGCGCCACTCGTAGAGCGCCGGAACGAGGCCGATAACCGACTGGATGACCAGCATCCAGAAGATGATGCGCACGACGCTGTCCGTGCGTGTCAGTGATTTGACCAGGACCACCGATATGCCGAAGCAGACCGCGGCGCCCAGCACGACAACATATCCCGGATTAACGGCGCCCATGCCTGGGCGCACGATGATCACCACGCCGATCAGCCCGAGCACGATCGCCGCAAGTCTCGGCCTGGAGAGCCTTTCGCCGAGGAAGCCAACCGCCAGAATGGCCGTCCAGATCGGCGTGGTGAACTCGACGGAGATCAGCACAGCCAGCGGGATCAGCGTCAGCGCGTAAAGCCAGGCAACCTGGCCTGTATAGTGGATGACATTGCGGGCGATATGGGCGACGGGGCGCTCCGTGAGCATTGCTGCAAAACCGCCTGATGCCATCACCAGCGGCAGCAGGATGAGAAGGCCGATCACCGAACGCAACTCCAGCACCTGGAAGACGTTGATCTCGGCGGTTGTGGCGCGGCCGGCGACCGACATCGCCAGGAACGAGGCGATCGACAGCGCCATCCAGAACGCGGCCTTGGGGATCGAGGGCGAGGGTGCCATGCGCGCTATGTCGCAAGCCGGGGCTTTCACCGCAACCGCTAGGCGGCGCATTCGACTGGGCCAGAAGCTGCGCGTTGCAAAACAGTCATGTTGAAAGTGGAACCTGCCGCGGCGACAAGCGTTGATTCCCGGTATTCCTGACTTGCTTGGAATTCTTTGTCTCTGACAGCACGGGGAGAGCTTTGATGAATTCATTCGCGCGATTTCTACTTGCCGGTTGCCTGACGGCAGCGGCGAATGCGGCTTATGCCGACGACGCAGATTTCCTCCGTTCGTTCCAGGGGAATTTTGCCGGCAAAGGTATTGTCAAGGTCACTACCGAAGCACCGACGGTGAATGTTTCCTGCACCTTCAATTCCGATGCGACATCGACCTCTCTGTCGCTGGACGGCAAATGCCGCGGGCTTGTCGTGGTGACCCGCGCCATCAGCGCGGATCTGAAGTCGAGCGGGACGAAATACACCGGTGTCTATGTCGGGTCCCGCACCGGGCCGGCGCAGCTCAACGGCAGCCGCTCAGGCAATGCCATCAATCTCGGCATAAGCTGGGCGAAGGAGGTCAACGGCGATCGCAAGGCGCGGCTCACAGTCGAGAAGAACGGCGAGGATGGCATGCGGCTGACGGTTACCGATGTCGATCCCAAAACCGGCAAAAGCGTGGTGACGAGCCGGATCGATCTGAGACGTACCTGATAGCGCGATGGGCGGCCGGTCTCAGTCTTCGATCGGCTCGGGCGGATGGGCATTGCGGCCCTTGCCGAAGGTATAGCCAGTTTCCACGGCCTTCTTGCCGAACTTGTCGCGCAGCGTGTCGATGGCGCCTTCGGCCATGGCGCGCTTGCGCGACTGGACGTCGACCAGGTCGGGCGGATCGGCCTTTTCGTCGTCCGAGAGGTCACTGACGCCGATGCCGAGCAGCCGGTATTTCGTCCCGTCCACTTCCCGGCGCAACAGGTCGACGCAGGTCTGGAAAATCCGATCGGCCAGCCGGGTCGGGTCGCCGAGCTGGCGGTTGCGCGTGCGGGTCCTGAAATCCTGGGTCTTCAGCTTCAGCACGATGGTGCGCCCGGCAATGCCGGATTTCCGCAGCCGCGCCGAGACCTTTTCCGAAAGCGCCCTCAGCACCGAGACCAATTCGTCAAGGGAAGCAATATCGGTATCGAAAGTGGTTTCCGCCGATACGCTTTTCGCATCCTGGTCGGGGTGAACGCGGCGGTCGTCCTCGCCGCGCGAAAGCCGGTAGAGCCGGTCGCCCATCACGCCATAACGACGCATAAGGTCGCCACGCTCCATGCGCTGCAACTGGCCGATGGTGCGGATGCCGTCCCGCTCGAGCGCGGCCTCGAAGGCCTTTCCCACGCCCCAGATCAGCGTCACCGGCTGCTCGGCCAGAAAGCCTGGCGCCTCGGCCTCGCCGATCACCGAAAAGCCGCGCGGCTTGCGAAAGTCCGAAGCCACCTTGGCCAGGAACTTGCAGTAGGATAGGCCCGATGAAACGGTGATGCCGATCTCCTTCTCGACGCCGAGCGCGAAGCGCGCCAGCACCACCGCCGGCGGCAAGCCATGCAGACGCTCGGTGCCGGCAAGGTCGAGAAATGCCTCATCGATGGAGATCGGCTCGACCAGCGGCGTAAGCGCCTGCATCAGGGCGCGCACTTCGCGGCCGACGCGCGCATATTTCTCCATGTCCGGCGGCATGACCACCGCTTCCGGACAGGCTTCGAGCGCCTTGAACATCGGCATGGCCGAGCGCACGCCGTGGATGCGGGCGATGTAGCAAGCGGTGGAGACGACGCCGCGCTTGCCGCCGCCGATGATCAATGGCCGGTCCTTCAGCGCCGGGTTGTCGCGCTTTTCGACGGCCGCGTAAAACGCGTCGCAGTCGATATGGGCAAGGTGCAGCCGGTAGAGTTCGGGATGGCGGGCAAGCCGCGGGCTGCCGCAGCGCTCGCAGCGTCGCGCCTCGCCGCGCTGGAAGGTCAGGCAGTCGCGGCAAAAACCGTGATCGGGATTGTTGACAGGGGCCGCCATCGATGCGAACATAAAGAGAACAAGCGCAATGGTACGTCAGGACGGAGGCTGCGGCAAGGCGGCTCGCCGGGAGAGAGTTCATGAATACGACCCTAGCGCCCTTGGCGCCCGAGCTTTGGGCGGATTTCGAGGATCTTTTCGGCAAGCAAGGCGCCTGCTACGGCTGCTGGTGCACACATTTTCGACTGGCCCCGGCAGTGCGCCGCGCGAGCGACAAGGAGCGCAACAAGGACCACATCAAGGCCCGGATCGAGGCCGGACCGCCTCCTGGCGTGCTGGCATTCGAGGATGGCAAGGCGGTCGGCTGGATGCAGATCGGTCCGCGCGCCGATGTGCCGGAGTGGAACAACAAGGGCAGGGGTTCCGCGCCGGTCGATCCCGCCGACGCTTCCGATCCGGGTGTCTGGGCGATCTCCTGCTTCTTTATCCGGGTCAAGGCGCGCGGCAGGGGCATCAGCCACCGCCTTGTCGAGGGCGGCGTCGAGTTTGCCCGCGAGAACGGCGCGCGGCTGATCGAGGCCTGCCCGATGGACCTGTCGAAAGACTCGCGCTCGATCGGCCTGTTCGTCGGGTCGTCGCGGGTCTTCGAGAAGGCTGGGTTCGAACGGCTTGTGGAACGCAAAGTGGGCAGGCCGCTTATGCGGCTGGTGCTATAGCCCGAGCGCTGCCGCGATCTTCGGCGCGGCTTCCCGCCAGTCCTGCAAGACCACGATGCCATCCGGCACCGGCGGCAGGAAGGCGCGCAGCGAATTATCGGCCATCAGATGGAAGAGATACGCGTCGGCGACCGAGTTCTGCACCGACACCAGATTGGACGGCTGATCGTCGACGAAGGCGACCGGGCGGCCCTCCTTGCCACGCAATTTGGCCACCGCCGGTCCCTTGGCCATTTCGGTGGTCAAAAGCAGGTAGGGCAATCCGAGCGCGTCGAGATGCGCACGGCGCACCGCGCGGTGCTTGTGCGGCATGGCCGTCAGCAGGACGATCTCGGCGCGGTCGCCAAGCGCTGCAAAGGCTTCAGCGGCACCGTCGGTGATACTTTGCCAGTCGGCCTGGGCGTCAAAGAATTCACCCAGAAGTGCCATCACCTCGGGCTGTTCGATCAGACGGCCGCTCGCCGTTTCGGCGATGTTGCCGGTGAGGCGGAAGGAAGCGAGCGTCAGGCCGAAGCCGCGCGATTTGAGAAAATGTGGAAAAGGCCGGACGAATTCGAGCACGACATCGTCGACATCGAGCACCAGCAGCGGGCGGTCGTCGGCGGCAAGTTCCTCGATCTGCCGCGCGGTCTCGGGATCGTCGCTCATATGGAATGCTCGTGATTGTCATCGCCCATCGGCAAAGCCCGCAGCGCCTTGCCGACGGCAGCTGGCGGCGTCCCGGTTTCCTCCGCAAAGCGCACCAGCGTCGGCTCGTGGGCGAGGATGAATTGCAGCACGCCGGCCAGGAATCCCGGCTCGCCGGCCGCCAGGCGGATCGAATGCGCCTCGATACCGGTGATTGCCAGGAAGCGGGGCAGAAGCTCAGGGTCCGCGGCGACGAAGCCCAATGCCTTTATGGCAATGGTTTCGGCCTCCTCACGCATTGACGCTGCGTTTGCCATCGCTACCTTCTTCGGGGTGGAACGAGTCTCTTTTCGCAGTAATCGCAAGTGTCGCCTGCGGCAAGCTCTTCAATGTGGCGTTCGAATTGGAATCCGAACGGCTTTTGCGGCTGGCGGTTTGCGTTTCGTCAATCTTATTGCCGTATTGTGAAGCAGGGTTTGGTGTGTTCCGGCAGGGGCGCATGACGGCAGCCTTCGAGTGGAAGGCCGAGCCGGAACGGGAAATTGATGCCAAAGAAGGTCATGATCGTCGAGGACAATGAGCTCAATATGAAGCTCTTTCGGGACCTCATCGAAGCGAGCGGTTACGAGACGGTTCGCACGCGCAACGGTCTGGAAGCGCTGGACCTGGCGCGACAGCATCGGCCGGACCTGATCTTGATGGATATCCAGCTGCCCGAAGTATCGGGGCTGGAGGTGACCAAATGGCTGAAGGAGGACGATGACCTCCATGTTATCCCGGTCATTGCCGTGACCGCCTTCGCGATGAAGGGCGACGAGGAGCGTATCCGCCAGGGTGGCTGCGAGGCCTATATCTCCAAGCCGATCTCGGTGCCGCGTTTCATCGAAACCATCAAATCCTACCTGGGCGACGCCTGATGCGCCGTTTCAGCCGAGCCGGAGCTTTATGAGATGACCGCGCGGATCCTCGTCGTCGACGACATCCCTGCCAATGTGAGGCTGCTCGAGGTCCGGCTTCTCGCCGAATATTTCGAGGTGCTGACCGCCACCAATGGGCCGGACGCGATCGAAACCTGCGAAAACGGCAAGGTCGATGTCGTGCTGCTCGACGTGATGATGCCCGAGATGGACGGGTTCGAGGTCTGCCGGCGGCTGAAGAGCGATCCGGCGACGTCGCATATCCCGGTTGTCATGATCACCGCGCTCGATCAGGTTTCGGACCGGGTGCGCGGGCTCGATGCCGGCGCCGACGATTTTCTGACCAAGCCGGTCAACGATCTGCAACTGATGACGCGCGTCAAGAGCCTGGTCAGGCTGAAGACGCTGACCGACGAATTGCGCCTGCGCGCCTCGACCACCCGCAACATCGGCATCGAGGAGCTTCTGAGCCGAAATTTCGCCTCCGAAGACACGATGCCGAAAGTTCTCTTGATCGACGAGCGCAAATCCTCCTTCGAGCGCATTCAGAAAATGCTGCGCGGCAGCGCCGATCTCGACATTGCCACCGATCCGCATGCCGGCTTCTTCCAGGCCGCCGAGACGCCCTATGAATGCGTGATGATATCGACGGCCTTTGCCGATTTCGATCCGCTGAGGCTTTGTTCGCAATTGCGCTCGCTCGATCGCACCCGTTTCCTGCCGATCATCCTTTTGGCGGAGCAGGGCGAGGAGGGACGCCTGGTGCGCGGCCTCGAACTCGGCATCAACGACTATCTGATGCGGCCGATAGACCAGCAGGAACTGACCGCGCGGCTACGCACGCAGATCCGCCGCAAGCGCTACAACGACCAGCTCCGCGCCAGTGTCACCCAAACCATCGAGATGGCGGTGACCGACGGGCTGACCGGGCTGCACAACCGCCGTTACCTCGACAGCCATCTACAGACGCTGTTCGACCGCGCGGTGGCGCGGCGGCGGCCGCTGTCGGTGATGATCACCGATCTCGATCGCTTCAAGACCATCAACGACGCGCATGGTCATGACGGCGGCGACGACGTGCTGCGCGAATTCGCGCGGCGGCTGCGCAAGAATGTGCGTGGCATCGACCTTGCCTGCCGTTTTGGCGGCGAGGAGTTCGTTGTGGTGATGCCGGACACGGATGGAGTGGTCGCCGAAAGGGTTGCGGAGCGCATTCGCGCCGAAATCGCACAGCTGCCGTTTGCGGTCGGCTCGGAGGGAAAGACGATCGAAGTCACCGTCAGCGTCGGCGTATCATCGGTGCTGAAGGGGGTGGACACGGTGGCGGGATTGATGAAGCGCGCCGATCTTGCGCTCTACGAAGCCAAGAGCGGCGGCCGCAACCGCGTCGTCGCCAAGGCGGCGTAGCGCCGACCTTCGATTATCCAGTCAGTGCGACAGGGTTACGCATTTACCTTAATGCAAGCGATTCGCATTGCTTGGTTAAGAAATGGTTGATTTTCCTGAGGTGTTGCGCAAATGTGCAGACCGATGAAGGAGCCGGCGCGAGGGTAGTTCGCCGGATCGATCCGAAGAATACCCCATGATTCTCAGGTCCGCCGCATCTCCTGGGTCCGTGGGGTCGGCCGGCCGGCGCTGGCACATAGTGGCCTCCTCGTACCGCTGCCAAACGCCGACCGGCCCCCTTTTCAAATGACATCAGGATTCTGTGCCAAACCCCTGAACATCATGGGGTTTTGTCGTGGTTATGATGAGGCTGGCTTCGAAACAGAAAGCTACTCCTGCTTGAATCTCGGCGTGGCCTTCGGATTTGGCGGAGGCCGCGTTTCATCTGTCGCCAATTGACATGATCCTCCTTCCGTGCAGAAATTGGTTGGACCATTGAACCACTTCAGGCGATCCTTGACGTGACCGAGTTCAGCCTTCCGCCCATTCAGACGACGGCTCGTGACGATGCGGTGCTGAAGGCGCTCGCCGGCTTCGTGATGCAGGAAGCGCTGGGTCCGGGCCAGAGGCTGCCGACCGAGCGCATCCTTGCCGAGCGCCTCAAGGTCAGCCGCAACACAGTGCGCGAGGCGCTGACGCGCTGGGAGGGGCTTGGTCTCGTCGAGCGCCGCCAGGGCAGCGGCACCTATCTCAAGGCGGCTGTCTCGCCTGATATGCTGCATATGCCGCTGACGCTCGCCGGCGGCAATGATTTCACCGGCCTGATGCGCACGCTGGAAATACGCCGCGCACTGGAGGCCGAGGCCGCGGCTCTTTGCGCCATCCGCGCCGGCAAGGCCGAGATCGCCGAGATCGAACGCAAGCTCGGCATCATGGAAGAGGCCTTTCATTGCCGCGCCGGCATGTCGGCGGAGGAAGACTGGGAGTTCCACCAGGCTATCTACCGCGCCTCCGGCAATCCGCTGTTCGAGCAGATCATCGCCGCCATGCACGAACTCTTCCATCGCTTCTGGGAACATCCGCTCGGCGTGCGCGACTTCGGCCACGCCAGTTTTCCCTACCATCGCACCATCTACGAACGCATCGCCGCGCACGACCCGAACGGAGCCCGAGCCGAGGCATTGAAGCTGATCGCCACCGTCGAGGACGACCTGAAGCGCGGCGCGGCCAATCTCAAACTTTCGGACCTGAAATGAACGAGCAGCTCACCAGTTTCGACCCAGGCATAGCCGACCAGGACTACCTCGCCGAGGCAGCAACACTTCTGGCGCATGACGAACCATTCCCCGGCGGCGCGGTGGTGCCGCCGATCTACCAGACCTCTCTCTTCACCTTCGCCAACTATGCCGAGATGGCCGACACTTTCGCTGGCCGGCGGCGCCAGCCGATCTATTCGCGCGGCGACAATCCGACGGTGATGGAGTTCGAAGCGCGGGTCGCGGCCCTTGAAGGCGCGGACGCCGCGCGGGGCTTTTCGAGCGGCATGGCGGCAATCAGCGCCACCGTGCTTGCTTTCGTCGGCGCCGGCGAGCGCATCGTCGCCGTGCGCAACTGCTACGGCGACGCCTATCGGCTGTTCGAGCGGCTGTTTCCGCGTCTCAACATCAAGGTCGACTATGTCGACGGTTCCGACCCCGACGCGGTGGCGGCCGCTCTTCCCGGCGCCAAGCTGCTCTATCTGGAAAGCCCGACCTCGATGATGTTCGAGCTGCAGGATATTGCCCATCTGACGCGGCTGGCCAAGGAGCAGGGCATCATCACCACCATCGACAATTCCTGGGCGACGCCGGTGTTCCAGAAGCCGATTTCGCATGGCGTCGATCTCGTCCTGCATTCGGCCTCGAAATATCTCGGCGGCCACAGCGACACCGTCGCCGGCGCGGTGGCGGGATCCGCAACGCATATCGGCCGCATCAACGAGCAAACCTATTCCTCGCTCGGCGGCAAGCTGTCGCCTTTCGAGGCGTGGCTCTTGTTGCGCGGGTTGCGAACGCTGCCGCTCAGGCTGCCACATCACATGAAGAGCGGGCTGACGCTGGCCGAGCGGCTGAAGGCGCATGGCCAGGTCGAGCGGGTCAACCACCCTGCCTATTCCAACCATCCGGGCAAGGCGACGCTCGCCGGCTATGCCGGGCTGTTCTCCTTCGAGGTGACGGAGGACATAGACATTCCGGCCTTCGTCGATGCGCTGAAGTTCTTCCGCCTTGGCGTCAGCTGGGGCGGCCATGAGAGCCTGGTCGTGCCGGCCAAGGCCTCGCTCGAGCAGACGCCGGGTCTCAATTCGATGGCGCGCTTCGGCGTCAACCCCCGAACCATCCGCTTCAACGTCGGATTGGAAAGCGTCGAGGACCTTTGGGCCGACATTGCCCAGGCCTTCGACAAAGCAAAAAAATAAATGGAGCCGTTCAAAATGGGAGTACCGAACATGAAAAGACTGACGTTCATGCTTGCCGCCGTCGCCGGACTGGCGATTTCCGCAAGCGGCGCCCTGGCCGACACCACCCTGAAGATGGTCGAAGTCATCACCAGCCCGCCGCGCACCGAATTTTTGAAGAAGCAGATCGCCGAGTTCGAAGCCGCCAATCCGGGCGTCAAGGTCGAGCTTGTCTCGCTGCCCTGGGGCCAGGCATTCGAGAAGTTCCTCACCATGGTGCAGGCCGGCGACACGCCCGACATAGTCGAAATGCCGGAGCGCTGGATGGGCCTTTATGCCAACAATGCGCAGCTCGAGGATCTCGGGCCCTACATGGCCAAGTGGGACGATGCCAAAACGCTCGGCGACCGCGCCAAGCAATTCGGTTCGACCGTCAACAACACCCAGTTCATGATCCCCTACGGCTACTATGTGAACGCGCTGTTCTGGAACAAAAAGCTGTTCAAGGAGGCCGGCCTCGACGGCCCGCCGGCTACGCTCGATGAATTCGTCGAGGATTCCAAGAAGATCTCGGCGCTTCCAGGCAAATATGGCTACTGCCTGCGCGGCGGCCCCGGCGCCTTCAACGGCATGCACATGTTCATGAACATCGCCGCCGGCAAGGGCGGCTACTTCAACGAGGACGGCACCTCGACCATCAATGACGAGGGCTCGGTCAAGGGCCTGCAGATGCTGGCCGACATGTACAAGAACGGCCTGGCGCCGAAGGATGCGGTGAGCTGGGGCTTCAATGAAACCGTCACCGGCTTCTATTCCGGCACCTGCGCCATGCTCAACCAGGATCCGGACGCGCTGCTCGGCATCGCCGACAAGATGAGCGCCGATGACTTCGCCGTGGCGCCATTGCCGGTCGGGCCGAGCGGCAAATCCTATCCGACGCTGGGTTATGCCGGCTGGGCGATGTTCGCCAATTCCCAGCACAAGGACGATGCCTGGAAGCTGATGGCGACGCTTTTGTCGCCCAAGGGCAATCTGGAATGGGCCAAGAAAGTCGGCGTCGTCCCGATCCACAACGGCGCCGACCAGGATGCCTATTTCAAGACAGAGCAGTTCAAGGGTTGGTTCACCGAGCTGAGCGACAGCTCCAAATATGAAATGGTGACGCCTCCGACGCATCTGGAGAACCTCGGCAACTTCGTCGACCAGGTGGCGATCAAGAACTTCCAGGAGGTGCTGCTCGGCCAGAAGACAGCCAAGGAGGTCGCCGACCAATGGGCCGCGTTCCTGACCAAGGAGCAGCAGGACTGGATGGCCAAGAACAAGAAATAGGGGGGCTTTTTCCTTCTCCCCATTCACGGGGAGAAGGTGGCCCGATAGGGCCGGATGAGGAGCAGCGCCACGTTCTGCCAGGCTGGCGCCGCCCCTCATCTGCCTGCCGGCATCTTCTCCCCGTTCACGGGGAGAAGGACGCTGTCATCGACGCTGCACCCGCCTGTCACCGTAGAGCCGCCCGCAATAGAGCTGTCCGTATGACCTATGCCGTGTCCGAAATACGATCCGCCGGCAGGCGGCGAAAGAGGCGGCTATCCCATGCCGCGATCGAGCCCTGGCTTTATCTCAGCCCGGCGATCGTGCTTCTGGTCGTGGTGCTGCTGGTGCCGCTGATCGTCGGCATCAGCTATTCCTTTCGCAAATTCTCCGCCTTCAAGTCGGAATATGTCGGCCTCGGCCAGTACCAGGCCATGCTATCGGATCAGGTGCTGGGGCAGGCGCTCGTCAACACACTGTGGTGGACGGTCGCCAGCCTGTTCTTCCAGTTCTTCCTCGGCCTTGGCCTGGCACTGCTGCTCGACAAGCCGTTCATCGGCCGCAAACTCGTGCAGGCGGTGGTGTTCCTGCCTTGGGCGGTGCCGTCGTTTCTGTCAGGCCTTACCTGGGCCTGGCTGTTCAACCCGATCATCGGGCCGCTGCCGCACTGGCTCTATGCGCTGGGGCTCAAGGCTGAGCCGACCAATATCCTGTCGGATCCGGCCACCGCCATGTGGGGGCCGATCGTCGCCAATATCTGGTTCGGCATCCCGTTCTTCGCCATCACGCTATTGGCGGCACTGAAGTCGATCCCGTCGGAACTGCATGAGGCGGCGGCCATCGACGGCGCCTCGCCGTGGCAGCGCTTCACCAAGGTGACGTTGCCCTTCCTGGCGCCGACCATCGTCATCACCGTCATGCTGCGCACGATCTGGATCGCCACCTTCGCCGATCTGATCTTCGTCATGACCGAGGGCGGACCGGCCGGCTCGACCAGCACGGTGCCGGTCTACATCTATGTCAGCGCCTTCAAGTCGCTGGACAAGGGTTACGCTTCTGCCGTGGCGGTGCTGCTGCTGGTGCTGCTGATTGCCTATGCGGTGGCGCTGATCGCCATCCGCCGCACGCTGGTGAGGCACGTCTGATGATCGCCGGACGCTCCACCTCTTCGCGCATCGTCGGCGGCATCGGCCTCTACGGCGCCATCGCCGCCTACATGATCTTTGCGCTGTTCCCGATCTTCTGGACGCTGAAGATATCGGTGACGCCGGAACGGCTGCTCTATTCCGAAGGCATCACCTTGTGGCCGTCGCGGACGACGTTCCAGAATTTCGTCACGGTGCTCGAAGCTTCCGACTTCCCGCGTTATTTCCTGAACAGCGTCATCGTCTCGGTGTCGACGGCAGCCTTCGTCACAATCATCGCCACGCTTGCCGGCTATGCCATGTCGCGCTTTGCCTTCCGCGGCAAGGCGACGCTGGCGATCCTGCTTCTGCTCACCCAGACCTTTCCGCTGGTGATGGTCATTCCGCCGATCTACCGCATCATGGGTGATCTCGGCCTGACCAACAGCCTGGTCGGGCTGATCATCATCTACACCGCTTTCAACACCGCCTTCGCCACCTTCCTGATGCAGTCCTTCTTCGACGGTATCCCGAGGGACCTCGAGGAGGCGGCGATGATCGACGGCTGCACGCGCGCCGAGGCGATGCGCAAGGTGATCGTGCCGCTGACATTGCCCGGCATGGGCGCGACGCTGGGCTTCGTCTTCACCGCCGCCTGGAGCGAGCTCCTGTTTGCGCTGATGCTGATCTCCAGCGACGCCCAGAAGACCTTCGCCGTCGGCCTGCTCACCTTCATCGGCAAGTTCGCCGTCGACTGGGGGCAGATGATGGCGGCCTCGATCCTGGCGCTGATCCCGGTCTGCATCTTCTTCGCCTTCCTGCAACGCTATCTCGTCACCGGCCTCACCGCCGGCGCCGTCAAAGGATAATCGATGGCTTCCGTCACGCTGCAACATGTCGAGAAGGACTATGGTTCGCTGCGCATCCTGCACGGCGTCGATCTCGAAATCGCCGATGGCGAGTTCGTCGTGCTGGTCGGCCCGTCCGGTTGCGGCAAGTCGACCCTTTTGCGCATGATCGCCGGGCTGGAAGAGGTCTCGGGCGGCGAAATCCGCATCGGCGAGCGATTGGTCAACGATGTCGCGCCGAAGGACCGCGACATCGCCATGGTGTTCCAATCCTACGCGCTCTACCCGCATATGGACGTGTCGTCGAACATGGGTTTTAGCCTGCTCCTGAAGAAGGCCGAAAAGACGACGATCGACACCAGGGTGGGCGCGGCCGCCAAACGGCTCGGCCTCGACAGTTTCCTCGGCCGCCTGCCACGCCAGCTATCCGGCGGCCAGCGCCAGCGCGTCGCCATGGGCCGCGCCATCGTGCGCGATCCCAAGGTTTTTCTCTTCGACGAACCCTTGTCCAACCTTGACGCCAAATTGCGCGTCCATATGCGCGCCGAAATCAAGGCGCTGCACCACCAGCTCAAGACCACTTCGGTCTATGTCACCCACGACCAGATCGAGGCCATGACCATGGCCGACCGCATCGTCGTCATGCATGACGGCTTCGTGCAGCAGGTCGGCCATCCGCTCGAACTCTACGACCGGCCGTCCAACATCTTCGTCGCCGGCTTCATCGGTTCACCCGGCATGAATTTTTTGCCGGCAACGGTCAGCAAGGGGGGCAAGGCCGACGCGGTGCTGGCCGACGGCCAGAAGCTGAGGTTGCCGGACGGACTGCCGTTGCAGGACGGTGACGCAATCACCGTCGGGCTGCGGCCGGAGCACATCCAACCTGCCGAGAACGGAGCGCTCAAGGCCGAGGTCGAAGTGGTCGAGCCGCTTGGCCTGTCGACCCAATTCTATGTCCGGATCGCCGGCCAGCAGGTCTGCGTCTTCGTCATGGGGCGCAGCACTATCAGGCCGGGCGATGCGGTGCGGCTGTCCGCTGAGCCTGCGGCACTGCATCTCTTCGATCCGATGAGCGGAAACCGTATCGGATAAGGCTGCTCCACGACACGCCGGTCACGCGTCTGCTCGTCTCAGAATTTGAGGCTGACGCCGGTGCGGGCCGTATGGAAACGTGGGTGCTGCTCATAACTGCCGTCGATCCATTCGAAACGGGTCGTTCCGAAATCGCTGTAGCGATATTCCAGGCGCGCGGTCACCCGGTCCGTCACTGCAACTTCACCGCCGCCGCCCACGGTCCATCCGGTCTTGAAGACATTGGCATTGACGCCGGGGAAAAGGGGTTCAATCGAGTTCCAGGAATACTTCAAATCGGTGAACGCGGCGCCACCCGTGACATACAGCAGGAGCCGGTCCGTCGGCGTGACACCGATCCGTCCGCGGATCGAGGCTTCCCAATTCTTCCGGGCGTCGAACGTGAAGATGCCGCCGCAGCAAGTGAAACCGTCGCTCGCACGGCCGAAATCCGCGTCGCCCTCGATGCCGAGCACGAGCCAGTCGAACTGATAGTTGTAACCGACATGGACGCCGCCGAACCCGCCATCCGGTTGGAAGTCCTGGCTGAAGCCGGTTGCCGCTCCGGTCGGCGTGAAGAACTCGGTGGAGCGATCCTTACTCCACTGATAGCCGCCCTGGACGCCGACATAGAGACCTGTCCAGTTGAACATCGGCGCTGCGTCGAGCGACAAATCGGCGGCCTTTGCCGTGGCCGCGGAAAAAAACAAATTCGCCGACACGAAGCCAGCAAGCAACCGATGCATCACGAAGCGCCCCCGATTCCCCTGATCTTGCCGTCTTGTCAGGATAGCAGCGTAACAGGTTCCTCAAGGTTGGATGTTACAATGACGCCACACAAGCTGAAATTTTCGGATGCCATTTGGGCGGTCCAGGGAACAAGACCGACAAAAGAAAAACGCCGCCCATGAGGCGGCGTTTCGGTGCTGCGGAAGGAAACCCGATTACTTGATCTTGGTTTCCTTGAATTCGACGTGCTTCTTGGCAACCGGATCGTATTTGCGGAACGACAGCTTGTCCGTCTTGGTGCGGCTGTTCTTGCTGGTCACGTAGAAGAAACCGGTGTCGGCGGTCGACAGAAGCTTGATCTTGATGTTTGCGGCTTTGGCCATGATATCAGTCCATTAATGTTCGTGGGGTTGGCCGCTGGAGCACGGGGAAACGCCCGGACGCGGGAAACTTGGCGCGACACATAAAGAACACGTCCGGAAAGTCAAGCCCGGCCGACAGCCCGGCCGGGTCTCAGCGGCATCCAATGTGCATGTTGCCGCCGACAACGGAGCCTGCCGGCGGCAGCGATATTGCCAGGTTCAAGCGTCTTCCTTGATCGAAGCAGCCGCTTTCTTCCAGTCGCCCGTCGTGTTCCACCAGCGGTTCGGGTTGGAGCGGTCGTCGAGGCCTTTCGAGCGGCTGGCGAGCAAAGGCTGGATGCGGATCACCGGCTCCTGGTAGGAGTGCGCCTGGTAGATCGCCTCGACGACGCGCTCGGCCAGCCGCTGGTCGTCGGGCAGTTCGAACGACACTTCGACGGTGCCCGGCCGCTCCCGCAAGACGGTCTCGGCGCCGGCGGCGGCACCTTCGAGTGGCCGGTAGCGCTCGATGCCGCCCGCCGACTGGAAGGCGTTGCTGTCATAATTGCCCATGCCGAGCGGGGTGATCCCGATCACCGCTTCCATGATGCGGTCGACGTCGGCGGCGGGCGCCTGAAAGCTGACAAGCAGCAGCAATTCCATCCGCACCGATTTCGTTTCAAAACCACTGTCGATCATTTGATATCTCCCTGCTTATGGTGGTTTGGGCAGCTGATATAGCAGGGGCACTACTGACACGGTGATGTCAGCAGCCTGTCGCGGGGCACTGTGAAGAAGGGATTGGCGACGGCGTCGCGCTACAGGATTTTTCGCAAGAGCCTGAAGGCGACCAGAGCGATATAGGCGGCGAAGAACAGGCCAAGCGACCAGCCGAAGCCGGACGGGCCGAACGCATCCATGCCGATGCCGATGGCTTGTGGACCAAGCACCATGCCGACGCCGTAGCAGAGCACGAAGGCTGCGTTGGCCGAGGCCAGTTCGTGGCCGGAAAGCTGCGAGCCGAGATGCGCAAGGCCGATCGTGTACATGGCCGCGACAACGCCACCCCAGACGAACAGAAGTGCTGCCATCAGATGCCAGTTCTGAGCGAAGAACGGCATGAAGATCGTGCCGGCGAGCCCGACGATGGCGCAAGCGAGCAGCAGATAGCGACGGTCGCTGACGCGGTCGCTGATCATGCCGATGGGAATCTGCAACAGCACGTTGCCGAGACCGATCATGGTCAGGAGAAGCGCGGCATTGGCTTCGGAATAGCCGATGCGGCTGCCGTAAATCGGGAACAGCGCAAAGCCGCCGGTTTCGACGGCGCCGAACACCAGCACGGCCGCGGTCGCCGTCGGCACCAGCCAGATGTAGCGCAGGAAATTGCTGGTTTCGCCGTCGGAGACGATTGTCGGGCTCTCGTTGCGCGCCGCCAGCACCGGTATCGCGGCCAGCGCCACCAGGCCGATGATGACGCCGAAGGGCCTGAAGCCGGAGCTGCCGAGATGGGCAAACAGCCATGGTCCGGCGGCAAACCCAAGCGACAGGACCGTGGCGTAGATGCCGAGCACAAGGCCCCGCCGGTGCGGCGGCGCCGATGTGCTGATCCAGAACTCCGACAGAATGAACAGCACCGTCAGCGCGATGTGCAGCAGGATGCGCAATGGAAACCACATCCAGAAGTCCGGCGCGAAATGAAAGCCGACAAAGGCGAGCGCCCCGATGGCGATCATAGCCAGCATGGTCCAGGCGACGCCGAACCGCATGGCAAGCGGAGTGGCAAGCGGTGCGCCGGCGATCGAGGCCAGGCCGGCGACCGCGGTGTTGAGGCCGATCATCGATGCCGAATGGCCGCGCGTTTCCAGAATGACGCTGAGCAGCGGCATGCCGAGGCCGATGGCGATGCCGACGACGCTGATCGACGAGATCGCCGCGACCATCGGCAACCAGTGTACGCGTTCCTCGCCCTTTTGCTGGGTATCGACCGTCATGGGATGTGGATGCTCTATGCTCTACAGGATTTCGCGGACAAAGCGATTGCGGACAGACCGGTAGAACGGCACGGAACCGCCAGGAAGCAGGAGCGGATCATCGGCGAGCCGTCGCTCCAACTCCTCCAGCACCATCCGCGTGATGTCTGGAACATCTGCCTCCCTGGCTTTGGCAAGCGGCAGCCAGACCAGTTCCTCCAACTCGTTGGTCGGGCCGCCATCAGGCAACTCCACGGCGACATCGCTGCGCCAGGCACCGAAAAAGCGTGTGTCGAAACGGCGCACCCGGTTCGGCGGCGTGATGGCGCGTGCAACAAAGCGCAGTGCATCGAGCGACGGTCTTACGCCATGTTCGACAAAGCCCTGCCAGTCGCGCCTGCTCGTCGCCAGGGCGCCTTTCCGGCCGATAAGCAGACCAGCCTCCTCATAGGTCTCGCGGATCGCGGAAAGCGCAATGGCGCGGGCGCGAGCCGGGTTCGTGCGGCCAAGACCGGCGGTGAGGCCCGCTTCGTCCTTGGGGTGAAGGGCGGTGGCAACGGGAATATGGCTGTCGGCCGGATCGGTGCGCCCACCAGGAAAGACGAACTTCCCCGGCATAAAGGCGTGACCTGCGTGACGCCGGCCCATCAACACCAGGAACTCGTCGCCCTTGCGGTCGAGCAGGGCCAGCGTTGCGGCGTCGCGCGGGCGAATTGGCCTTGTGCCAAGTACAGCCGCACTCCGCTCGACCTTTTCGATGTCCGCCCTGATCATACCATCCATGCGCACGACCTAGCGGAATCTTCTGCCATGCGAAAGTGGCGTTCAGCCATCGCCGATTGCGCCAGTGTCTGTTTCAAGCCTCGGGATGAGATTCGATCCTGTCCTCTTCGCCACCGAAGCCGTGCATATAGAGCGCCCATTGCAGGCCGATGACAGCGCCTTTGACCGGCTGCAGCAACGCGACCGCCAGAAGAATGGTCAGCGGCACCCAGATGGCGATATGCTGCCAGGTGGACAAGGTGGAGGTCGCCTCGACACCCATGAAGGCGCCGAGCACGATGTGGCCGACGATGACGATCACCAGATAGGCGGGAAGGTCGTCGGCGCGGTGGTGATGAAGTTCCTCGCCACAGACATCGCATTTGTCGACGGTCTTGGTGAAGGCGCGAAACAGCTTGCCCTCGCCGCAACGCGGGCAGCGGCCGAGCAGGCCGCGCTTCATCGCCGTCCAAAGCGGTCGGGCGGCCCGGCCCGAGTGATGTTCGCCGCCGAAAACCTGCGGTGCCATTCCCAGTTCTTTTGCCATTACCGTCTCCTGCCGCGCGGGCCTGGACGCGATTGCGACGCCCGGGCGCGGCCCTTGGCCTTGTGAAACGACCGTTTGGAGCCGGGCAGCGGCTTTGGGTCGGTCAGCATTTCGAAACGCATCGCGCCGGCCATGGGCGCCACCTCGATCAGGCGAACCTCGACGCGGTCGGCAAGCTGATAGCCCTTGCCGGTGCGTTCTCCGAAAAGCGATCGGGCAGTTTCGTCATAGATATAGTAGTCGCCGTCCAGACTTGACACCGGGATGAAACCATCCGCGCCGAACTGCGGCAATTGGACAAATAGTCCCGATTTGGTGACGCCCGAAATGCGCGCGTCGAAACGGTCGCCAACGCGCTCGGCGAGATAGGCGGCGATCAGCCGGTCGACCGTGTCGCGCTCTGCGGCCATGGCGCGGCGCTCGGTGCCGGAAATCAGCACCGAGACCTCTTCCAGCCGTTCCGCTTCATTCTGCGTCAGCCCGCCCGCACCGAAGCCGAGCGCGGCAATCAGTCCGCGATGCACGATCAGGTCGGCATAGCGGCGGATCGGCGAGGTGAAATGCGCGTAGCGTTTCAGATTGAGGCCGAAATGGCCGATATTCTTGGGCGAGTATTCGGCCTGGCTTTGCGAGCGCAACACCACTTCGTTGACCAGCCCTTCATTGTCGGCGCCGCTGACGCGCTCCAGAATGCCGTTGAACTGGGCCGGCCGCATCTGCGCGCCGCGCGCCAGCGAGAGACCGAGCGTCTGCAGGAACTCGCGCAGCGATTCCTGCTTGGCGAGCGAGGGCGCGTCGTGGATGCGGTAGACCAGCGCCTGTCGCTTCGCCTCCAGCGTTTCGGCGGCCGCGACATTGGCCTGGATCATGAATTCTTCGATCAGCCTGTGGGCGTCGAGCCGCTCCGGCACGACGACCCGGTCGACGGTGCCATCCTGCTTGAGCAGGATCTTGCGCTCCGGCAGGTCAAGTTCCAATGGCTGGCGTGAATTGCGGCCGCGCTTGAGGATGGCGTAGGCATCCCATAGCGGTTTCATCACGGTGCCGAGGATCGGGCCGGTCTTGTCGTCTGGCACACCATCGATCGCGGCCTGCGCCTGCGGGTATGCCAGTTTGGCCACCGATTTCATCATGACGCGGTGGAACGAATGCCTGAGCTTGTGGCCATCGGCCGAGAAAATCATGCGGACGGCCAGCGCCGGGCGGTCCTGGCCTTCGCGCAGCGAACACAGATCGTTGGAGATGCGCTCCGGCAGCATCGGCACGACGCGATCCGGGAAATAGACCGAATTGCCGCGCTTCAGCGCCTCGCGGTCGAGCGCCGTGCCATAGCGAATATAGGCGGCGACATCGGCAATCGCCACGGTGACGACCACGCCGCCGGGGTTCTGCTCGTCGGTATCAGATATGGCGAACACCGCGTCGTCATGATCCTTGGCGTCGGCCGGATCGATGGTGACGAGCGGCAGGTCGCGCCAGTCCTCGCGGTGATCAAGCGTCGCAGGCTTGACCGCTTCGGCTTCGGCGATGACATCGGCCGGAAAGATGTGCGGAATGTCGTGCGCATGGATGGCGATCATCGAGACCGCCTTCTCGCTGGTCAGCGAACCCAGTACCGTCAGCACCTTGGCGCGGGGCAGCCCGTAGCGGGAGGCGCGCGCCGGCTCGACTTCGACCAGGTCGCCATTCCTGGCGCCGTTCTGGAACTCCTTGTCGACGACCAGTTCGGGCTGGCGCCTTTCCACCGGCTCGATACGGAAGGTGCCGTCCTTCAGCACGCGAAAGACGCCGAGAACGGCCTCGGTGCGTTTCTCGAAGATCTTCATCACCCGCCCGGTATAGGCAGGGCCAGTTACATCGTCGGTCGGGAAGGTCTTGGCCAATATACGGTCGCCGATGCCCGGCGCCGGGCCGCCGCGTGGCACGCGGATGGCAACGATGGGAGGCTCGCCGTCGCCCACCGCTTCGGCCGGATGCGCCAACAGCACGCCGTCGTCGTCGCGGCCAAAGATGTCGAGCACGGCGACATGGGGCAGGGCGCCGACGCGGGCGAGCCGTTTGCGCTCCCTGGTCAGCAGGCCCTCGTCCTGCAGGTCGCGAAGCATGTCCTTCAGCCAGATGCGGTCCTCGCCGCGCAGCGCAAAGGCCTTGGCGATGTCGCGTTTTCCGGAACGGTCCGGATTTTCGGCGATATAGCGCAGGATTTCATCGCGGGACGGCCGGTAGTCGTCCTTGACCTTGGCGCGGGTATCGGCGGTGCGCGGATCGCCGTGGCTTCGTCCGGAGATCCTGCGCGCCACGCCGTCCTATCCTTTTTTCTTCGCCGGCTTCTTGGCCGCTGCCGGCTTCGCAGCCGATGCGGCCGCCCGGCGGAATGGCTTCTTGCCGCCGCCCTTGGCTTCCTTCTCGGCAATCAGCGTCAGCGCGTCCTCGATGGTCACCGACTGCGGATCCTTGCCCTTGGGCAAGGTGGCATTGACCTTGCCGAAATTCACGTAAGGTCCGTATTTGCCGTCACGCACGACGATCTTGCCGCCGCCGTCAGGATGGTCGCCAAGCTCCTTCAAGGCGGCGGGCGTGCCGCCATTGCGGCCGCCCGGACCTTTCAACTGCTTCTCGGCGATCACCGATACAGCGCGGTTCAGACCGATCGAGAACACCTCATCGATGCCTTCGAGATTGGCATAGGTGCCGTCATGCAGCACGAAGGGGCCGTAGCGACCCAGACCAGCGGAGATCATTTTGCCGGATTCCGGATGCTTGCCGACGTCGCGCGGCAGCGAGAGCAGGGCAAGCGCCTTTTCGTGGTCGATGGATTCGACCGTCCAACCCTTGGGCAGGCTGGAGCGCTTGGCTTCCTTGCCGTCGCCGCGCTGGATATAGGGGCCGAAACGGCCGCTGCGCAGCGTGATTTCCTCGGCTGTATACGGGTCCTTGCCGAGCACCTTCGTGCCGTCCTCGCCATTGCCGTTCTCGCCATTGGGATTGGCGGCGTCGCCAAGCTGACGGGTGAACGAGCATTCGGGATAGTTCGAGCAGCCGACGAAGGCGCCGAACTTGCCGAGCTTGAGCGAGAGGTTGCCGCTGCCACATTTCGGGCAGATGCGGGGGTTCGAACCGTCTTCGCGCGCGGGAAACACCAGCGGCGCCAGTTCCTCGTTCAAGGCATCGAGCACGTCGGTGACGCGCAACTCCTTGATGTCGGCGACGGCGCCGGAAAAATCCTTCCAGAAATCGCGCAGCACGTCCTTCCAGGCGAGCTTGCCATCGGAAATCTCGTCGAGCTTTTCCTCCAGCGATGCGGTGAAGTCATACTCGACGTAGCGCTCGAAGAAGCTTTCGAGGAAGGCCGACAGCAGCCGGCCCTTGGCCTGCGGCACCAGCCTGCGCTTGTCGATGGTGACGTAGTCGCGGTCCTCGAGCGTCTTTAGGATCGCCGTATAGGTCGAGGGACGGCCAATGCCGAGCTCTTCCAGCTTCTTGATCAGCGAAGCCTCGGAATAGCGCGGCGGCGGCTCGGTCGTGTGCTGGGTGGCGTTGATCGCCTGGCGGTCAAGCTGTTCGCCAGCGCGGATCTCCGGCAGGCGGCGGTTTTCCTCGTCTTCCGAATCCTCGTCCTTCTGGTCGGTGTAGGCAGCAATGAAGCCGTCAAAGCGAACGACCGAGCCGACAGCGCGAAGCTCTGCGGTGCGGGCGCCGTTGGCCGCCGAGATTTCGACCGTGGTGCGCTCGATCTCGGCCGGCTGCATCTGGCTGGCGATGGCGCGTTTCCAGATCATCTCGTAGAGGCGCGCCTGGTCCGCATCGAGATATTGCCTGACCGAAGCCGGCGTGCTCATGAAATCGGTCGGCCGGATCGCCTCGTGCGCTTCCTGGGCGTTCTTGGCCTTGGTCGTGTAAACGCGTGGATTTTCCGGCAGGTATCTGGGGCCGAATTCCTTGGCGATCGCATCGCGCGCGGCCGAGATCGCCTCCGGCGCCATCTGCACGCCGTCGGTTCGCATATAGGTGATCAGGCCGGCGGTCTCGCCACCGATGTCCATGCCTTCATAGAGCCGTTGCGCCACCTGCATGGTGCGGGTGGCCGAAAAGCCGAGGCGCGAGGAAGCGGCCTGCTGCAGGGTCGAGGTGGTGAAGGGCGGGCCGGGATTGCGCTTGGTCGGCTTGGCTTCGACCGACAGCGCCTTGAAAACAGCGCCTTCGAGCATCGCCTTGATGTCGTCGGCCTGCGCCTTGTTCGAAATGTCGAGCTTTTGCAGCTTCTTGCGCTCGAAGGCGGTCAGCCGAGCCTCGAAGCTCTCCTTGCGCGGCGTGCCGAGGAGAGCTAATATCTGCCAGTATTCCTCGCGGATAAAGCGCTCGATCTCCGATTCGCGATCGCTGACAAGACGCAATGCCACGGACTGCACGCGCCCGGCCGAGCGGGCGCCCGGCAGCTTGCGCCACAGTACCGGCGACAGCGTGAAGCCGACGAGATAGTCGAGCGCGCGGCGGGCGAGATAGGCATCGACCAGCGGCGCGTCGATCTGGCGCGGATTGGCCATCGCCTCCAGCACCGACGACTTGGTGATGGCGTTGAAGACGACGCGGCTGACCGGCTTGTCCTTCAGCGCGCGCTTCTGCTTCAGCACTTCTAGAACATGCCAGGAAATGGCCTCGCCCTCACGGTCCGGGTCGGTGGCCAGAATCAGGCCATCGGCGTCCTTGACCGCCTTGGCGATGTCGGCCAGGCGCTTGCCCGAGGCGGTGTCGACGGCCCAGGACATGGCGAAGTCCTCATCCGGGCGCACCGAGCCGTCCTTGGCCGGAAGATCGCGGACATGGCCGAACGAGGCCAGAACCTTGTAGTTCTTGCCGAGGTACTTGTTGATTGTCTTCGCCTTGGCCGGCGATTCGACGACGACGACGTCCATGAGGTCTCATATCAGTTGTGATGCGGCAGAAGGATTCCGCTGCTCGCGACGAAATCTCGTATAATTTGTCGCTCACATGGCCGCGCTTTTGCATCCGGTCAAGGGCAAGCGCTCAAAATGCCTGTCTTGCACCGGCTATGCAATGCAGGAAAGTTCGCCGTTATGTCAGCCAATTTTGGATAAGGGGAGCGGGCGTGCGCCCTGTCAAGCCGCGTCGTCTACGGTGGACAGGACAGGGGACCACAGGCGAGGAAAAGCTGGCCGCCAGGGGGTGGTGGGGTGAAACCCGGCGACCAGCCGCGTTCCCGCCCGTCAGAGCGGGATTCGGGACCCGGGCTTAGTCGGCCTTGGCGATATGCCAGACGTCGCCGACGCCGTCGCCGGTCACATCGCCGGCTTTCTTGTCCTTGATGAATGTATAGAGGGGCTTGCCTTCATAGGCCCACATCTTGGTGCCGTCGGTGCGGTCGACGACTGTCCATTCGCCCTGGGCCTTGGCGTCCGCCTCGGCCTTGAGCGGCGGCCAGTTGGTGGCGCATTTGTCGTAGCAGTTCGACTTGCCCTTCTCGTCCTTGTCGTAGGTGTAAAGCGTCATGCCGTTGGCGTCGGTGTAGATCTTGGCGCCTCCGACATCCGCTTCCTTCCAAGCTTCGGCGGCATGGGATGCGGCGGTGGCGAGCAAAAGCACCGCCAGCCCGACTGTGATCGTTTTCATGGAAATCTCCTCGGGTGATTCAAAGAGGCGCGCGGGAACTCGCGGCCTCTTACCAATCAACGCTGCCTGCCAGTGCTTTCTTCCCGCAATTCTGTTGGCCAGGTCTTCATGGCGGGCGACGACTTGCCACGCGATGGTGATTGGCGGACCAGTTCGGTCGCGGCTATATGGCAGCGCAAACACAAGCGGCGCAAACACAGGCGGCGCAAGCACAGGCGGCGCAAGCACAAGGAGACTGAAGTGGCACTGGACATCGGCTATGTCAGCGCGATCGGGGCGGGGGCGATCTCGTTCCTGTCGCCTTGCGTCTTGCCGCTGGTGCCGCCCTATCTCTGCTACATGGCCGGCGTCTCGGTCGACGATTTCCGTGGCGAGGCCGGCGCCACGGCCAGGGCCGGTGCGCGCGGCGCGCTGCTTTTCTCCTCGATCGCCTTCGTGCTCGGTTTTTCCACCGTCTTCGTCGCGCTCGGCGCCGGCGCCTCGACCATCGGCCATTGGCTGCGCGTCTGGCAGGAACCGCTGGCGATGGTGGCCGGGGTGCTCATCATCCTGATGGGGTTGAATTTCCTCGGCATATTGCGCATCCCGCTGTTGTCGCGCGAGGCGCGCTTCCAGTCGCAGGGAAAACCGGCCAGCCTGATCGCCGCCTATGTTATGGGGCTTGCCTTCGCTTTCGGCTGGACGCCCTGCATCGGACCGGTTCTGGGGCCGATCCTGACGCTGGCCGGCGGCCGCGAGACGGTGGGCGAGGGCGCGGCTCTGCTCGCTGCCTATTCGCTCGGTCTCGGCATACCGTTCCTGGTCGCGGCGATGTTTTCCAACGCCTTCATGCGCTTTCTCGGAAAGTTCCGCGTCCATCTCGGCCGCGTCGAGAAGGCTATCGGCGCGCTGCTGGTCGTCGCTGGGGTGTTTTTCCTCACAGGCGGCGTCCAGAGCGTATCCTATTGGCTGCTGGAGAATTTCCCGGTGCTGGGGCAGTTGGGGTAGGTCGCCCGGATGCAGGCCCTTGCCAGCGCGTTGGATTGACCTTTAGACCTACTGATAAAAAGTCGGTTGCTCGACCATCTCACCCGGAATTTAACCGCATTGGTGGGACATGGCGCCAATGCTAGATAGTCCAGATTCCTGATCCCCTTTCACACGGTTGCCACCCCATGAGCCAGAGATCCTGCCTGTCCGTCATCCTTGCCGCCGGTGAAGGCACGCGCATGAAGAGTGCGTTGCCCAAGGTGCTGCATAAAATAGCCGGCCTGCCGATGGTCGCCCATGTCGTGAAAGCCGCCGAGGCTGCAGGCGCCGGCGATCAGGCGCTGGTGATCGGCCATGGGGCGGAGGAAATGCGCAAGGCTGCGCAGAAATTCGCGCCGAAGGCCGAGAGCTTCGTCCAGGAGAAACGGCTCGGCACCGCGCATGCCGTGCTGGCGGCGCGTGATGCGATATCAAGGGGTTATGACGATATCCTCGTCATGTTCGGCGATACACCGCTGATCGATCCGGAGGCGCTGATCGCGGCGCGGCTGAACCTGGCCAAGGGTGCTGCCGTGGTCGTGGTCGGCTTCCGCACGTCAAATCCGTCAGGCTATGGTCGCTTGATCGAAAAGGCCGGCAAGCTCGTCGCCATCCGCGAGGAAAAGGACTGCACGGACGAAGAGAAGAAAATCACCTTCTGCAATAGCGGGTTGATGGCGATCGCCGGCAAGCACGCGTTGAAGCTGCTCGATCAAGTCGGCCACAAGAACGCCAAGGGCGAGTATTATCTTACCGACGTTGTCGAGATCGCAGTCGGGCAAGGCCTCGATGTCAGTGCCACGGAAGCCAGTTTCGAAAATGCGCTCGGCATCAACAACCGCGCAGAACTTGCCGGGGCCGAAGGCATCTGGCAGACGCGCCGGCGGCGCGAGGCGATGCTGTCGGGCGTCACATTGATCTCTCCGGAAACCGTGTTCTTCTCGCATGACACCGAAATCGGCGCCGATACGATCGTCGAACCCAATGTCTGGTTCGGGCCGGGAGTGAAGATCGCCGAGGGCGCGAACATCCATGCCTTCAGCCATATAGAAGGCGCAACCATCGCCTCGAATTGCGATGTCGGTCCGTTCGCCCGGCTGCGACCCGGCGCCGACCTAAAGCAAAAGGCCAAGGTCGGCAATTTCTGCGAGGTCAAGCAGGCGACGATCGAGGAGGGCGCCAAGGTCAATCACCTGACCTATATCGGCGATGCCCGCATCGGCGCCGGCGCCAATATCGGCGCCGGCACCATCACCTGCAACTATGACGGCTATTCGAAATTCTTCACCGATATCGGCGAAGGCGCCTTCATCGGTTCGAACTCCTCGCTGGTGGCGCCTGTTACAATCGGCAAGGGCGGTTACATCGCCTCGGGCAGCGTCATCACCGAAAGCGTGCCCGAAGACGCGCTGGCCTTCGGCCGCGCCCGCCAGAGGACGCTGGCCGGCAAGGGCAAGGAGATGCGCGAGCGTTTTGCCTCGGCCGCGGCAGCCCGGAAAAAAGGCTAGCCCCTGGGACATTCGTGACAGTTCGGTTTTCGCCGACAACTGCGTCGTTGAAGGCGCTACCCCGCCGATTGTTCGTTCATGACCGCTTCATGTCTTTGACGGATTTCAGGAACCGCCGAGGCAGATAGGATAGGGGTACGGAGAAACCGAGCGATCACGGTAACCGGATTGCAAGAGCGCCCTGTCATGGTGCATCTGTGCAAGAACAGTTGCGGCTGATACGCGACGAAATGCAATGTGACTTTCGCGGCAGCCCGGCCATCTCTAAATAGCGCTGGGTTTCCGCGGGCGACTTGGGGGCAAACGGCAATGTGCGGTATCGTTGGAATTGTTGGCCACTCGCCGGTGGCGCCGCTGATCGTCGATGCGTTGAAACGGCTGGAATATCGCGGCTATGATTCGGCCGGTGTCGCCACCGTCGAGCATGGCCAGCTCGGACGCCGCCGCGCCGAAGGCAAGCTGATCAACCTCGAACGCCGGTTGAAGGACGAACCGCTCGACGGCACGATCGGCATCGGCCACACGCGCTGGGCAACCCATGGCGTGCCGAACGAAACCAACGCGCATCCGCATTTTTCCGACGGCGTCGCCATCGTCCACAATGGCATTATCGAGAATTTCGCCGAATTGCGCGATGAACTGATGCGTGACGGCTATACGTTCTCGTCGCAGACCGACACCGAGGTCGTCGCCCATCTGGTGGCGCGCGAACTGGCCAAGGGGCTGAAGCCGGTCGAGGCCGCGCACCAGGCGTTGAAGCGGCTGGAGGGCGCCTTTGCGCTGGCCATCATGTTCAGGGGAGACGAGGACCTGATCGTCGGCGCGCGCAACGGCCCGCCGCTGGCCGTCGGCCATGGCGATGGCGAAATGTTCCTGGGCTCCGATGCCATCGCGCTCGCTCCGTTCACCAATTCGATCACCTATCTGGAGGATGGCGACTGGGCGGTGGTGCGCCGCAACGAGATCGCCATCTTCGACATGGAGGGCAACAAGGTCGACCGCAAACGCCAGCAGTCGCTGAGCACATCCTTCATGGTCGACAAGGGCAACCGGCGCCATTTCATGGAGAAGGAAATCCATGAGCAGCCCGAAGTCATCTCGCACACGCTGGCGCATTATGTGGATTTCGTCGGCGGCGTTTCGAAGCCGCTCGACCTGCCTTTTGACTTCGCCAAGATCGACCGGCTGGCGATTTCGGCCTGCGGCACCGCCTATCTGGCCGGCCTGATCAGCAAATACTGGTTCGAGCGCTACGCGCGGCTGCCGGTCGACATCGATGTCGCCTCGGAATTCCGCTACCGCGAAATGCCGCTGTCGAAGAACGACGCCGCCTTCTTCATCTCGCAATCGGGCGAGACGGCCGACACGCTGGCCTCGCTGCGCTATTGCCGCAAGGCCGGGATGAAGATCGGCGCCGTCGTCAACGTGCGCGAATCGACGATGGCGCGCGAATCCGACGTCATCCTGCCGACGCTGGCCGGGCCGGAGATAGGCGTCGCCTCGACCAAGGCCTTCACCTGCCAGCTGTCGGTGCTGGCCTCGCTTGCCGTGCGGGCCGGTGCTGCGCGCGGAACGCTTTCGCGGGAGCAGGAAAAGAAGCTGGTGCGTGAACTGTCCGAGGCGCCGCGCTATGCCAACCAGGTGCTGAAGCTCGACGGGCAGATCGAACAGATCGCGCGCGAACTGTCGCGCTACAGCGATGTGCTCTATCTCGGCCGCGACACCAATTTTCCGCTGGCCATGGAAGGCGCGCTGAAGCTCAAGGAGATTTCCTATATTCATGCCGAGGGCTATGCCGCGGGCGAGCTGAAGCACGGGCCGATCGCGCTGATCGACGAGAACATGCCGGTGATCGTGATCGCCCCGCATGACCGCATCTTCGAAAAGACCGTGTCGAACATGCAGGAAGTGGCGGCGCGCGGCGGCAAGATCATCCTGATCACCGACAGCAGGGGTGCCGCGCAATCCAGCGTCAAGACGATGGAGACGATCATCCTGCCCGACGTGCCGGAAATCATCTCGCCGATCATCTATGCGCTGCCGATCCAGATGCTCGCCTATTTCACCGCCGTGTTCATGGGCACGGACGTCGACCAGCCGCGCAATCTGGCCAAGTCGGTGACGGTGGAATAGCGGTCGGGAAACTGGATTTGCCATCGATCGACTGATAATGGGTTAGTATCAACTAGTGATACATTGCCTTGCGCTGTCTTGTATCAATGTATGATACAATACGAGGGCGCGTCGTTGATCGTTTCGTTCAAAGGCAAGGCGGTAGAGGCGGTTGCCGAAGGGAAAGCGCCAAAAGGCTTGCCGCCGGATTTGGTTGCCCGTGGCGAACGTCGCCTTCGTGCGATCGCAAATGCCACGCAATTGAATGACCTTCGGTCGCCGCCCGGAAACCACCTTGAAGCCCTGAAAGGGGGCAGAGCTGGGCAGCATTCAATTCGCATCAACGACCAGTGGCGCATCTGCTTCAAATGGACCGCTGCTGGCGCCGAAGAAGTGGAGATCGTCGACTGCCACTGAGCGGGCTCTTGCCCTGACCCTTGAGGATTCCTGAACTATGCTCAAGTTTGCACGCCCCATCCACCCTGGAGAATTCCTGCGCCAGGAGTATCTCGTTCCTCTCGGTATGAGTGCCGGCGCGCTGGCGAAGAAGCTCAATCTTCCGCGCACCCGTATCGAGCGCATTTCCAAGGAAGAGATCGGCCTGACCCCCGACACGGCTCTTCGGCTCGCCAGATTCTTCAATACTACGCCCGAATTCTGGATGAATTTTCAGCAGGCTTACGAGCTTGAAACCGAGGCGAGGAAACTTGCGCCGGAACTTGAGAAGATCGAACCGCTGGAAGTAGCGGCATGATTGGTTCTTTAAAAACTTCGCAATTCCAAAGCGCCTTCCGGTTCATTAATGTCGCGCTGCAAATCTGCGCCGCGGTGTGAACCATGTCCGATGCTCCCAGAACTTCAGGCATGACCCGGCTGCGGAATTATTTCCTGACGGGCTTCATCGTCTGCGCGCCGCTGGCGATCACCGCCTACATCGCCTGGTCGTTCATCGGCTGGGTCGATTCCTGGGTAAAACCCTATATTCCCGCGCGCTATAGCCCGGACACCTACCTGCCGTTTCCGGTTCCCGGTTTCGGGCTGATCGTCGCTCTGATCCTGATCACGCTGATCGGTTTCATGACCGCCAACATCGTTGGCCGGGCCATCGTCAATTTCGGCGAGCGCCTGCTCGGCCGTATGCCGCTGGTGCGCGGCATCTACGGCTCGCTGAAGCAGATCTTCCAGACCGTGCTGTCCAACAAGGGCGACATGTTCCGGCAGGTCGGGCTGGTCGAATATCCGCGCAAAGGCGTCTGGTCGCTGGTCTTCATCGCCAGCGAGAAGGAAACCGAGATCAACCAGAAGCTCGACCAGGAAGGCGATCCGCTGGTCGCCGTGTTCATGCCCTGCACGCCGAACCCGACCACGGGCTTCCTGATGTATGTGCTTAAATCCGACATCGTGCTGCTCGACATGACGATCGAGGACGGCGCCAGGCTGATCGTCTCGGCCGGGTTGGTGGCGCCGGAGGTCAAGGCCAAGATTGTGACGTTGAACGGCGAGCGGATTGACGGTCCGCTTGCCAATCCACCGGTTGGTACCACGCCTCAGCCGGCGCGCAGCAGCCGTACCGCCTCGTCGCGGCCGAACAAATAGAGCAGCAGCCGAAGTGCGGTGCCGCGTTCGGATTGCAATTCCGGATCGCGTGACAGGATCAGCCGCGCGTCATCGCGGGCGGCTTCGAGCAGGTCGGCATGCGCCTCGATGCGCGCCACCTGAAAGCCCGGCGTGCCGGACTGGCGGGTGCCCAGCAATTCACCTTCTCCGCGAAGCTTCAAATCCTCCTCGGCGATGCGGAAGCCGTCCTCGGTCTCGCGCATCACCGATAGCCGGCGTTTTGCCGTCTCGCCGAGCGGGTCCTTGTAGAGCAGCACGCAGGAGGACGGTTTGTCGCCGCGCCCGACCCGCCCGCGCAATTGGTGCAACTGGGCGAGGCCGAAACGCTCGGCGTGTTCGATGACCATGATCGTCGCATCGGGTACGTCGACCCCCACCTCGATGACCGTGGTGGCGATCAGGATGCGTGTCTCGCCCGCCTTGAAGGCGCGCATCGCCTCGTCCTTTTCGGCGCCCCTCATGCGGCCATGCACGAGGCCGATCCGGTCGCCGAACAACGGCTTCAACGAAGCAAACCGGTCCTCCGCCGACATCAGCTTGATTTCTTCGGATTCCTCGACCAGCGGACAGATCCAGTAGATCTTCTGCCCGTCGCCGACGGCGTCCAGCATGCGGCCGATGAGTTCGTCGAGCCGTTCCAGCGGCAAGGTGACGGTGCGGATCGACCGGCGGCCGGCTGGCTTTTCGGTCAATTTCGACACATCCATGTCGCCGAAGGCGGTCAGCACCAGCGTGCGCGGGATCGGCGTCGCCGTCATCACCAGCATGTCGGGCGCGTCGCCCTTGGCGGTGATCGCAAGCCGCTGATGGACACCGAAACGGTGCTGTTCGTCGACGACGGCGAAGACGAGATCGTGGAACGTCACCGTTTCCTGGAAGAGTGCGTGGGTGCCGACGACAATGTCGATTTCTCCGCTCGCCAGACCGGCCAGCGTGTCGGTGCGTTCACGGCCCTTTTCGCGGCCGGTGAGGATGGCGACACGCAACCCGGCGCGTTCAGCCAGAGGTGTGATGGTCGCCAGATGCTGGCGCGCCAGGATTTCGGTCGGCGCCATCAAGGCCGCCTGGCCGCCGGCCTCGACGGCGCGGGCCATGGCGAGCAGCGCCACCACCGTCTTGCCGGAGCCGACATCGCCCTGCAAAAGCCGCAGCATGCGTTCGGGGTCGGCGAGATCGGCGTTGATCTCGGCCAGGGCGAATTCCTGGCTGGCAGTCAGTGAATAGGGCAGGGCCTGGCGCAGTTCGTCGACGATGCGGCCGTCGCCAATGAGCGGCCTGCCGGACAGGCGGCGGACTTTTGCCCGCACCAGCGCCAACGATACCTGGCCAGCCAGCAGCTCGTCATAGGCAAGCCGCCGCCACGCCGACCCCTCGATGGCGACGTCGATCGGATCTGTCGGATAGTGGATACGGGCGAGCGCGTCATCGAAGGCCGGAAAAGTCTGGCGGCGCATGAAGGCGTCGTCCTGCCATTCCGGCAACTCAGGCAGGCGGCCGAGCGCCTGGCCGATGGCACGGCGCAATACCTTGCCGGAGAGACCTGATGTCAGCGGATAGACCGGCTCGACCAGCGGCAGGTTTTCGGCGTCATTGGCCAAGGCGATATGGTCGGGATGGACCATGGTCGGGCGGCCGTTGAACCATTCCATGCGGCCGGAAACCACGACATGCTCGCCTTCGGGCATCGCCTTTTCGAGATAGGCGGCGTGCGCATGGAAGAAAGTCAGCGCGATCTCGCCGGTGTCGTCATGGGCGTAGACCCGGTATGGCACCGACCTGTTGCCGCGCGGCGGCGGCTGGTGGCGGTCGATGCGCACATCGAGGGTAACGATTGCGCCTGCCGGCGCCAAGGCAATGCCCGGCCGGTTGCGGCGGTCGATGACGGTGTTGGGCAGCACGAACAAAAGGTCGCCGGCGCGGGCGGCGCGGTCGCCAAGATCGGCGGCCACCACTTTCTCGATCAGCGCGCCGACCTTCGGCCCGACGCCGGCAAGCGAGGTGATCGGGACGAACAACGGGTCGAGGATGGAGGGTCTCATTTGCGAGAGACCACGTGATGTTGGCGCTCACCCCCCTCTGTCCTGCCGGACTGTCCGGCAGGACAGAGGGGGGTCTTAGCGCCGATGTTGTCAGGAGTGTACGTCACACCGGGATGTTAGACACCCGCCGGACCGTTGCAAGGCTGACACCGTCCTCTATCCACGCTATATGCGCCGCGACAGGCAAGGATACGGCATCATGACCGGAACGAGACGATCAAGCGAGGGGCTCGATGCCCGTCGTCGCAAGCTTTTGTTCCGCTCCTGGCATCGCGGCATGCGCGAGATGGACCTCATCCTCGGTGGCTTTGCCGATGCCGAGATCGGCGCCTTGACCGGCGACGAAATCGACCAATATGAGAGGCTCCTCGACATTCCCGATACCGAATTCCTGCCCATGGTCACCGGCGAGCGCCCGGTTCCGCCCGATACCGACTGTGCAGTCCTGCAAAAGATCCTGGCGTCGCGCCGGACCATGACTTTCTGAAACGTGAATCCGTATCCATGAGCCTGATCCCCACAATCGGCCTGCCCAAGGGCCGCGCCGGCCAGTTCATTGTCGACGGCGTCGCCGACGGCTATGAGGCGTTTGCGCTGGTGCAGGCGGCGCACGAGATCGCGCCGGACAAGCCGGTGCTGTTCGTGGCGCGCGACGGCCAGCGCCTGCCGGCGATCATCGAAGCGCTTGCCTTTGCCGCGCCCGGCCTGCCGGTGCTGGAATTGCCGGCCTGGGACTGCCTCCCCTATGATCGCGTTTCGCCTGGATCGGATGCCGCCGCCCGGCGGCTCGATGCGCTGACGGCGATGATCGCGCTGGCGAAGAAGCCACATCGCGCCGTTATCCTGACCACCGCCAACGCGCTTTTGCAGCGTATTCCACCGGCCGAACTGGTGGAAGCGCAGACCTTCCATGCCAGGCCGGGCAACCAGATCGACATGAACGCGCTGGTGTCGAGGCTGGAGGTATCGGGCTTCGAGCGGGTGCCGACCGTGCGCGGTGTCGGCGAGTTCGCTGTGCGCGGCGGCATTCTGGACCTGTTTGCACCAGGCTGGACGGAAGCGCTGCGGCTCGATTTCTTCGGTGACACGCTGGAATCGATCCGCGTCTTCGACGTCGCCACCCAGCGCACCACCGGCCAGCGCAAGTCGATGGCGCTGCAGGCGATGAGCGAGGTGGCGCTGACGCCCGAAACCATCAGCCGCTTCCGTCGCGCCTATATCGAAGCCTTTGGCGCGCCCCAGCGCGACGACGGGCTCTATGCTGCGGTCAGCGAGGGACGGCGCTTTGCCGGCATGGAACACTGGCTGCCGTTCTTCTACGAGCGGCTGGAGACCGTGTTCGACTACCTGCCGGACACGCCTGTCGTCTTCGACCATCTGGCGCATGAGGCGCTGGCGGAACGCCACACGCTGATCCTCGACCACTATGAAGCGCGCCGAAAACAGGCAGATGGCGCGCTGAAGGACGCCGTTCCCTATAAGCCGGTGCCGCCGGATCTGCTTTTTCTCTCGCCGGAAAACCTGGTCGCCTCACTCGGGCCGCGCGAAGCGATCGACTTCACGGCCTTCGATGCCCCGGATGCCGGTGCAAAGAAGGTCTATCACGCCGGATCGCGGCATGGCCGCAGCTTCGTCGAGGAGCGCGCCGACCCCAGCATCAATGTCTTCGACGTCGTCGTGAAGCACATTGCCGACGAGCGTGCCGCGCGTCGCCGCGTCGTCATCGCCGGCTGGACCGAAGGCTCGCTCGACCGGCTTGGCCAGATCCTTGCCGAGCATCATCTCGGCAACCTCACACCGGTTGCAACGCTAGCCGAGGCGGAAAAGCTCGAGCCGGGGCAGGCGGCGCTTGCCGTGCTGCCGCTCGAATCCGGCTTCGAGACCGAAAAGCTGGTCGTCGTTGCCGAGCAGGACATTCTGGGCGACCGGCTGATCCGGCGCTCGAAGCGCAAGAAGCGCGCTTCCGACTTCATCGCCGAGGCGTCGTCGCTGTCCTCCGGCGACATTGTCGTCCACACCGATCACGGCATCGGCCGCTTCATCGGGCTGCGCACCATCGAGGCGGTCGGCGCGCCGCATGACTGTCTCGAAATCCATTATGCCGGCGACGACCGGCTGTTCCTGCCGGTGGAAAACATCGAGCTTCTGTCGCGCTACGGCTCGGATTCGGCCGAAGCGACATTGGACAAGCTCGGCGGCGGCGCCTGGCAGTCGCGCAAGGCGCGGCTGAAGCGGCGCCTGCTCGACATGGCCGGGCAGTTGATCCGCATTGCCGCCGAGCGGCAGATGCGCTCCGCGCCATCGCTGATCCCGGTTGATGGCCTCTATGGCGAGTTTGCGGCGCGCTTTCCCTATGAGGAAACCGACGACCAGCAGACGGCGATCGATTCGATCATGGACGACCTCGGCGCGGGCAAGCCGATGGACAGGCTGATCTGCGGCGATGTCGGCTTCGGCAAGACGGAAGTGGCGCTGCGGGCCGCTTTCATCGCGGCCATGGAGGGTTTTCAGGTCGCGGTTGTCGTGCCGACGACCCTGTTGTCGCGCCAGCATTTCAAGACCTTCTCGCAGCGTTTCTCCGGCCTGCCGATCCGCGTCGCCCAGGCTTCGCGGCTGGTTGGCGCCAAGGAGTTGGCCGAGACCAAGAAAGGCATCGCCGAAGGTACGGTCGACATCGTCGTCGGCACCCACGCACTGCTCGGCGCCTCGATCTCGTTCAAGAATCTCGGCCTTTTGATCATCGACGAGGAGCAGCACTTTGGCGTCAAGCACAAGGAGCGGCTCAAGGACCTGAAGACCGATGTGCATGTGCTGACGCTGTCGGCGACGCCGATCCCGCGCACGCTGCAGCTGGCGCTGACCGGCGTGCGCGAACTGTCGCTGATCGCTACGCCGCCGGTCGACCGCATGGCGGTGCGCACCTTCATCTCGCCCTTCGACCCGCTGGTCATCCGCGAGACGCTGCTGCGCGAGCGCTACCGTGGCGGCCATTCGTTCTACGTCGTGCCTCGTATCAGCGATCTGGCGGAAATCCATGATTTCCTGAAGGAATCCGTGCCGGAGCTGAAGGTAGCGGTGGCCCATGGCCAGATGCCGCCCGGCGAACTCGACGACATCATGAACGCCTTCTACGACGGTCAGTACGATGTGCTTTTGTCGACCACTATCGTCGAGTCCGGTCTCGATATCCCGACCGCCAACACGCTGATCGTGCATCGCGCCGACATGTTCGGCCTGTCGCAGCTCTACCAGTTGCGCGGCCGCGTCGGTCGCTCGAAGGTGCGCGCCTATGCGCTGTTCACTCTGCCGGCCAATCGCAAGCTGACCGACACCGCGGAGCGCCGGCTGAAGGTGCTGCAGTCGCTCGACACACTGGGCGCCGGCTTCCAGCTGGCCAGCCACGATCTCGATATCCGAGGCGCCGGCAATCTTCTCGGCGAGGAGCAGTCCGGCCACATCAAGGAGGTCGGCTTCGAGCTCTACCAGCAGATGCTGGAGGAAGCGGTGGCCGAGGTCAAGGATTCCGGCGATGTGCAGGATGGCGGCTGGTCGCCGCAGATCGCCGTCGGCACGGCGGTGATGATCCCGGAAAGCTATGTACCGGACCTGCAACTCAGGCTGGCGCTCTACCGCCGCCTTGGCGATCTCGAAAACACAGAGGAGATCGACGCTTTCGGCGCCGAGCTGATCGACCGTTTCGGGCCGTTGCCGGAGGAGGTGAAGCATCTCTTGAAGATCGTCTTCATCAAGGCGCTGTGCCGCAAGGCCAATGTCGAAAAGCTCGACGCAGGGCCGAAGGGCGTCGTCATCCACTTCCGCAAGCGCGAGTTTTCCAACCCGGTCGGGCTGGTCAAATTCATCGGCGAGCAGGGTTCGCTGGCCAAGATCCGGCCAGACCACAGCGTTGTCTTTACCCGTGATTGGCCGACGGCCGAGAAGCGACTTGCGGGCTCGGCGGTTGTCATGACGCAGTTGGCGAGGCTGGTGGAGAAGGCCGCTT
>NZ_CAUM01000120.1 GCF_000350085.1 Mesorhizobium metallidurans STM 2683 | reverse complement strand
TGACGACTGTCCTAAGTTCTTGATCTATCTGGTACGCCCAAGGGGAATCGAACCCCTGTTACCGCCGTGAAAGGGCGGTGTCCTGACCGCTAGACGATGGGCGCGCTCAGATGTGAGCGGTTTATAGTTGCGTTGTTTGAAACCGGCAACCCGTCTGCCGCTGCCTGCGACAACTTTTTTCGGCCGGCCGTAAACCGCATCTTTCCGGCGCATTGGTCCCGTTCAGCGCAAACGCGCGTCAACCCCAGCCAGCGTCCGGCGGACTTCCTTTGCGTAGGAAAACAAGTTGGCGTCACGTAGGAGAACTAGTTGGCGCGCCGGCGGCAGCGCCAGTTCCAGTCCCGCTCCGGGCCGACGTCGACGTGAACGGATTCGGTATGGCAGTAGGTGCCGACGCCGCCGCGGCCGGGCATGGTGCGGATGTAGCTCGCCAGTTCCCACTTCGAGACGCCTGGAACCTGAATGTCGGTGGCGGCGCAATACATGTGCAGCGAATTCTTGGCGCCATTGGCGCGGCGGTTGCGGGCCGGATCGCGATAGCCCGAGGTGACCACCATCTTCTTGCCGTAGCGGCCCTCGATCGTCTTCATCACGCGGACCAGCGATGGTTTCAGGCAAGCGACGTCGACGCTCTCGTTCTGCTTGAGGAGACCGTTGGGCGCCAGCCGGGCAAGGCCGGCGGCGGACGCTACCTGATAGGAGCCGCCCGAACCCTCGTCCTCGTTGAGATCGACGTCGCTCTCGTCGTCGAGGCCGGATTTGCGCTTGATCTCGAACAACGCCGTCTGACGCACGCCAGGCAATGCGTCGCTGGTGTAATTGCTGGTGTCGGTCGAAGCCAGTTGCACCGGCTTTTCGGCCGGGGTGGCCGAGGCCAGCGTTACAGCCGCCTTTGCCGGTGGCGGCGTGGCGGCCTTGGGCTGCGCGGTGGCGGCCTGAGCAACAGCGGGTTGCTCGCCTGACCTGGTATTGAGTACCGGAGCCGGCGCGGCAGAGGCGGGCGTGGCGCTGAAGAATGAGGCAAGGAAGCTTTTCTTCGGCGCTTGCGGCTGCGGCTCGCCGGCGGTCACATAGACCGGATTGTTCATGACCGGAGCGGCACCTTCCGGTTTCGGCGCGGCCGCGGCCGCATCGGCCGTTTGTGTCTTCTGCACTGCCGCGCCAGCCTGTTCGGCCGTCTGCCCGGATTGCTCCAGTGGTTGCGGCGTGTGGCCTGCAATCGTCTCGGCGCCCGCGGGAACGGCAACCGGGAAACCGGCATCGGGTTTCGCCCCCGGCCTGGCCACCGGCACGTAGGCGACCTGCTCCGGAAGGGCCGCGTCGCCCTCGGCCGACGTCGTCATTTGTGAAGTCGTCACTTGCGACGACGAATCGATAGCAGCGACCTGGTTGGCGCCGGAAGCGGTGCTGATATCGGCTGATGTGGCGTCGTAGCCCGGCATGCCGACGGACAAAGTGGGGTCACCGGCGGAGGTGCAGGACGCCAGGAGCACGGAAAAAAGCGCTGCTGCAATAGCGCGGCTTTCTCCCTTCGCGAGGCGCCATCCTGCTGATTTCAAAATAAAATTCCCCCTCGATGTCCGACCGGTATGTCATTGGCGCGGCGTCTGGACGTCTCGCCGAAATGCTCCTGTTCCCCCGACCGGAAACGAGACCTGTGTCAAATCCGCAAGCCTGAAAGTAATTCGACGGCAAGAGCTGAATCGAGGCTGCTTGAGGGTTGACGGCACCATTTCGCCCTCTTTTAGCGGCGCGTCAACTCACCACACATTACAGAAGGTTACACGCGCACCCTGACATAGGTGCCGGGAGCATCGCCCAAGGTTTTCATATGCTTGCCGGGTTTGCGGGCCGGGACTCTGGTGTTGTCCCTGTCCTCGACCCAGCGTTGCCAGTGCGGCCACCATGAGCCGGGATGGTCGGTGGCCTTGGCAACCCACTGGTCGAAGTCACCCACCGGCTTGCCGCCCGTCCAGTAGTGATATTTCTGCGCCGCCGGCGGGTTGACGACGCCGGCGATGTGGCCGGAGCCGGCCATGACATACTCGACCTCGCCGCCGAAATATTTCGAGCCGAGGAACACCGAAAGAGCCGGCGCGATATGATCTTCCTTCGAGGCGAGATTGTAGACCGGGATGGTGATGTCACCGAGCGAGAGCATGCGGCCGGCCAGTTCCATCATGCCTTGCGACAGATTGTTCTCGAGATAGCAGTTGCGCAGGTAGAAGGAATGGTTGGCGGCGCCCATGCGGGTCGAATCGGCGTTCCAGTAGAGCAGGTCGAAGGGCAGGGGATCCTTGCCGCGCATATAGTTGTTGACGACATAGGGCCAGATCAGGTCGCCCGAGCGCAGCATGTTGAAGGCAGTCGCCATCTTGGTGCCGTCGAGATAGCCCTTCTCGTTCATCGACTTCTCGACGGCCGCGACCTGCTCCTCGTCGACGAACACTTTCAGGTCGCCGGCATAGGTGAAGTCGACCTGCGTGGTGAAGAAGGTGGCCGATTTGATGCGGTCGTCGCCTTCCTGCGCCATCAGTGCGAGCGCCGCCGCCAAAAGCGTGCCGCCGACGCAATAGCCGATAGCGTTGACTTGCTTTTCGCCGGTAGCCTTCTCGACCGTGTCGAGGCCGTATTGCAGGCCCTCCCTGATATAGGCCTCCCAGCTCTTGGTGCCGTGCCGCTCATCCGGGTTGATCCAGGAGATGACGAAAACGGTATGGCCCTGCTCGACCGCCCAGCGGATGAAGGATTTTTGCGGGTTGAGATCGAGAATGTAGAATTTGTTGATCCATGGCGGGCAGATCAAAAGCGGCCGCTTGAGCACGGTCTCGGTCACCGGGTCGTATTGCAGGATCTCGGCGACATCACTGCGGCCCACCACCTTGCCGGGCGTCGTGGCGAGGTTCTTGCCGATCTCGAAGGGCGAATAGTCGGCTTGCCTCAGTTTCAGGTCGCCCTTGCCGGCGGCGATGTCCTCGGCCAGCATCTTCATGCCGCGCACCAGGTTTTCACCATTCGAGGCGATGGTCTCGCGAAACAGTTCCGGGTTGGTCAGGATGAAATTCGACGGCGAGATGGCGTTGGACACCTGCTTGACGTAGAAGCTGGCCTTGTGGCGGGTGTGCTCGTCCAGGCCATCGGCGTGATCGACCAGTTCGGCCGCCCAGCGCGAGGTGACGAGATAGGCCTGCTTCAAAAAATCGAAGAAAGCGTTGCGGCCCCATTCGGGGTCCTGGAAACGCTTGTCGCCGCGCTCGGGCTTGACCGCGTCGTCGCCATCCTGGCCTTCGGCGCTGATGCGCTGGATGGCGTTGGCCCAGACGGTCATATAGCCGGAAAACAGCCGCGTCTGCGCTTCGAGCGCCCGCTGCGGGTCGGAAAGCCAGTATTCGCTGAGCTTGGAGAAGGTTTTCACCATGTCGACGACGGGCTCGGCGACATGGTCGCGCACATCGCCCTTTTCGCGCGGCTCGGCCCAGGCGGAGGCCGCCTTGCCGGCCTGCTCGATCATGCGCGCCATGTTCAAGGCGAAGCGTTCCGGGTCCTTCACCAGATATTGCTCAACGGTCGAAGGCTGGTCATCTTCCGCTTTGCCCGAATCGGGTGTTTTGGACATGGTGCGCGGGGTTCCTCCCGAAGCGTTTTCTTGACATATTATCATGGGACATCCGACAGGGTCCAACGCGCTCTACCCCGGATGCCAAGGAAACAATATGACAATTAATATTGGCGAAACTGTTTTTTCCGGCACTGGTCGTTTTTGCCGCATCAGCACGGCGGTCGTCTTGCTGGCGATCGCTGGCTGTTCGAGCACCAACATCGAGGGCGCTACGCCGGTTGCGACCGCCGAAGGGCCGAAAGACACCGGCACCTATCCGAACCTCAACGTTCCGCCGCAGGTGGCGGCCGAGCAATTCACCGAAGCGGAAAAGAACGCCAAGCTCGCCCAGTTGAAGGCTGACGAGCAGGGGCAGGGCTCGAAGGGCGGAGCGGTCAAGGTGACCAATCCGGCGACGCTGAACGCGCTGGCAAAGCAGCACGGCCCCGATACGCTGAAGCAGATCGGAGCCAACTGCGACCCCGCTCTCGACCCTGACTGCAAATAAGCCTATATCGCGCGACCGAAAACCATCTTTGCCAATTGTCTGGAACCGCCATGGAAGAATTTCACAAGGTCCGCCGGCTTCCGCCTTATGTTTTCGAGCAGGTCAACCGGCTGAAGGCCAGCGCCCGCTCGCGCGGCGCCGACATCATCGACCTTGGCATGGGCAATCCGGACCTGCCGACGCCCAAGACGATCGTCGACAAATTGTGCGAGGTCGTTCGCGATCCGCGCACGCATCGTTATTCGTCGTCGCGCGGCATTCCGGGCCTGCGCCGCGCCCAGGCCAATTACTATGCCCGCCGTTTCGGCGTGAAGCTCGACGCAGACACGCAAGTGGTGGCGACGCTGGGCTCGAAGGAAGGCTTCGCCAATATGGCGCAGGCGATCACCGCACCTGGCGACGTGATCCTGTGCCCCAATCCGACCTATCCGATTCATGCTTTCGGTTTCATCATGTCGGGCGGCGTCATCCGCTCGCTGCAGGTCGAGCCCGATGACGGCTTCATTCCAGCGCTCGAACGCGGCATCCGCCATTCGATCCCGAAGCCGTTGGCGCTGATCCTCAACTATCCGTCGAACCCGACGGCGCTGGTCGCCTCGCTCGATTTCTACAGGGATGTGGTGGCCTTCGCCAAAAAGAACGACATCATCATCCTGTCGGACCTTGCCTATTCGGAAATCTATTTCGACGGCAATCCGCCGCCCTCGGTGCTGCAGGTGCCAGGCGCGATCGAGGTGGCGGTCGAGTTCACCTCGATGTCGAAGACCTTTTCCATGCCCGGCTGGCGCATGGGTTTCGCGGTTGGCAACGAACGGCTGATCTCGGCGCTGACGCGTGTAAAATCCTATCTCGACTACGGCGCCTTCACGCCGATCCAGGTGGCGGCCGCACACGCGCTGAACGGCGACGGCGCCGACATCGCCGAAGTGCGCGACATCTACCACAAGCGCCGCGACGTCATGGTCGACGCCTTCAGCCGCGCCGGCTGGACCATTCCGGCACCGGCGGCGTCGATGTTCGCCTGGGCGCCGATCCCGGAGCCGTTCCGTCATCTCGGCTCGCTTGAATTCTCCAAGCTTCTGATCGAACACGCCGATGTGGCGGTGGCGCCGGGTGTCGGCTTCGGCGAGCATGGCGACGATCATGTGCGCATCGCGCTGGTCGAGAACGAGCACCGGATCCGCCAGGCGGCGCGCAACATCAAGCGCTTCCTGGCGTCCAGCGCCAAGCAGCCCAACAATGTGGTGCCGCTCGCCGCGCATCGCTGAGTTTTGCCTGATATCACATCGATCAAGTTCTTGAGGGGCGTCGCCGGACATGGCTGAAGCGTTGCGTGTTGGAATTGCCGGTCTCGGCACCGTCGGCGCGTCGGTGGTGCGCGTACTGCGCGATAAGGCGGCGGAACTGACGCGCCAGTGCGGACGTGACATCGTCGTGTCGGCCGTTTCGGCCCGCGATCCAAAGCGCGACCGCGGCGTCGATCTTGGCGCGGCCAAATGGTTCGACGACGCAACGAAGATGGCGCAGACCGCCGACATCGACGTCTTCGTCGAACTGATCGGCGGCGACGAGGGTGCCGCGCGGTCGTCGGTGAAAGCGGCGCTCGAGGCCGGCCGCCATGTGGTGACCGCCAACAAGGCGCTGCTCGCCATGCACGGCGTGCAGCTTGCCGAGATCGCCGAAAAGAAGGGCGTGCTGCTCAACTACGAGGCGGCGGTGGCCGGCGGCATTCCGGTCATCAAGACGATGCGCGAGGCGATGGCCGGCAACTCGATCACGCGCGTCTTCGGCATCCTCAACGGCACCTGCAATTATATCCTGACCCGCATGGAGGCCGAGGGCCTGTCCTTCGACGCTTGCCTGAAGGATGCGCAACGGCTGGGTTATGCCGAGGCCGATCCGACCTTCGACATCGAGGGCCACGACACCGCCCATAAGCTGTCGATCCTGACCAGCCTCGCCTTCGGCACCAAAATCGCCGCCACCGACATCTATATGGAAGGCATCTCCAACATCAGCCAGGCCGACATCCGCGCCGCCGGCGATCTCGGCTACCGGATAAAACTGCTCGGCGTCGCCCAGCGCACGGAAAGCGGCATCGAACAGCGGGTGCATCCGACCATGGTGCCGACGGCCTCGGTCATTGCGCAGGTGCATGGCGTCACCAATGCCGTCGCGATCGAAACCGATATTCTGGGTGAGCTCCTGCTCTCCGGTCCGGGCGCTGGCGGCAACGCCACCGCCTCGGCTGTCATCGGCGATATTGCCGACATCGCCAAGAGCCGGCCGGGTTTCCAGCACGGTCCGGTTTTCGGCCGGCCGACGAAGGAGCTGAAACCCTACAAGAAGGCGCAGATGCGCAGCCATGCCGGCGGTTATTTCATCCGGCTGACCGTGCATGACCGTATTGGCGTCTTCGCCGCGATAGCCAAACGCATGGCCGATAACGACATTTCGCTGGAATCGATCGTGCAGCATGCCGCCGGGCCGGAAACCGATGCCCAGAAGACGGTCATCCTCGTCACCCATGAGACGACGGAGGCTGCGGTGCGCAAGGCCGTCGACGGCATCACCAAGGATGGCCATCTGACAGACAAGCCGCAGGTGATCCGCATCGAGCGGGCGGGTTAATCAGCCGGACGTTGCGGCTGCGATCGATCGGAACGAATTTCAGCTCGCGCCGTTCTCCTCAGGTCTGCAACCCGAGGAAACGCACAATGGCCGAAGCATCGAAGCCTGACACCTCCAGCATCGATGACATCCAGAAGGCGCTCGAAAAACAGATCGCCGACCTGCGCAAGGAGGTCGCCAAGATCAACAAGAGCATTTCGGAACGCGGCGCCGAATTGGTCGCCGATGCCGAGGACCAGGCGTCCGGAACGTACGACAGCGCTGCTGCTCGCGCGACGCGAACCGCGCAACAATTGCGCACTCAAGCCCATGCGGTATCTGAAGCGGCGCGGGAAAATCCAGGCACAACAACGGCACTGGTGGGCATGATCGGCCTGCTTGGCTTCCTGGCAGGAATGGCTGTCGGGCAAGCCATGAACGACACGCCGAGGCGATGGTATTGATCCAATTTTGAGAAGGCAGGCTTCGCCGGCTATATGGTTTTGCATGTCATTTTCAGGAGGGCGCCGTGGCTTCATCCACGTTGATAAGCATTCTGATCACGTTCTTGGTGATCATCCTTGTTCTCTATCTGGTTCAGCGTCTTCCGCTTGACGCCAGGATGCGGCAGATCGCCCAGATCATCGTCATCATCATCGGCATTGTTTCGCTGCTGAAATACCTCACAGTGTTCTAGGCAAACCAAAGTCGTAACAGCGAGCGGCCAACGCCGGGCTTCTCGGCCCGCGCAAACTTCATCTACCAAAACACGTTCGGCCCAGCGCACACGGTGTGTCTCATCATGCTTTCAATCGATTGATATTATTATCTTTTCGAGAAATCGTCGAACGGGTCTTGTCCTTGTCATGCTCGTTTGAGAAAAGGAGCGCGCCTCTGGCGGGAGGCAATGTGACAACGAGGATTTCCCCCCGATGAATGTGGCCCAGAACATCGTCGCCGGTCTTGACCGGATACTCACCATGGAACTGGTTCGTGTCACCGAACGCGCCGCGGTCGCGGCCGCCAGGTTGCGCGGACGTGGCGATGAAAAGGCCGCCGACCAGGTCGCGGTCGATGCCATGCGCCAGGAACTCAACCGACTCGCCATCAAGGGCACGGTGGTGATCGGCGAGGGAGAGCGCGACGAGGCGCCGATGCTCTATATCGGCGAAGAGGTCGGTTCCGGCAAAGGCCCGGCGGTCGATATAGCGCTTGACCCGCTGGAGGGCACGACGATCTGCGCCAAGAACCTGCCCAATGCGCTGGCCGTTATCGCGATCGCGGAAAAGGGCAGCCTGCTGTTTGCGCCCGATGTCTACATGGATAAGATCGCCATTGGCCCGGGCTACGCCGACGGCGTCGTCGATATCGATGCCTCACCGGCCGAAAACATCGCCAGCCTGGCCAAGGCCAAGGGTGTGCCGATATCGGAGATCACCGCTTGCATCCTCGACCGGCCGCGCCATGGCAAGTTGATCGAGGCCGTGCGCGCCACGGGCGCCGCGATCCGGCTGATCGGCGACGGCGACGTCGCCGGCGTCATCCACACCACCGATCCGGACGAGACCGGCATCGACATCTATCTCGGCACCGGCGGGGCGCCGGAGGGTGTGCTGGCGGCGGCTGCGTTGCGTTGCACCGGTGGCCAGATGCAGGGAAGGCTGATCCTCGACACGCCGGAAAAAGTGGCGCGTGCGGCGAAGATGGGCATCTCCGATCCCAAGCGCGTCTATCGCACGCAGGACATGGCGCGCGGCGATGTGCTGTTCGCGGCAACTGGCGTGACTGACGGCAACATGCTGGCCGGCGTCAAGTTTGGCCGCAATTCCATCACCACGCATACGATCGTGCTGCGCTCCTCGTCACGAACCGTGCGCGAAATCAAGGCGCGCCATCAGGATCTGGAAAAGTTTTGATACCGACTCGGTTGGCCGTCGCATATTGTGAGAAATGACAATTTTGCAGACGGCGCGTCGCGTGACGGGCGAAAGACGTATTTTCCTCGATGTCAGGCAGTCGGCCATCGGTGTCTCCTGGGAGCACCGGTTGACCGAGCGGCAGGACATGACCGCGCTCGCCATCGCGCAAGGCCATGGCGTGCCGGACATCGTCGCGCGCGTCCTCGCCGGGCGCGGCGTGACTGCCGAGCAGACCAAACGGTTCCTCGATCCGACCATCCGCGATCTTTTGCCGGACCCGGTCTCGCTGACCGACATGGACAAGGCCGCCGCCCGCATCGCCGGCGCCATCATGGCCAGGGAAAAGGTGGCGATCTTCGGCGACTACGATGTCGACGGCGCGGCCTCGTCGGCGCTGCTCAAGCGGTTCCTCGCGCATTTTTCGGTGCCGTCGGAGATTTACATACCGGACCGTATCTTCGAAGGTTACGGCCCCAATCCGGAGGCCATGCGCGAACTCGTATCGCGGGGCGCGACATTGATCGTCACTGTCGATTGCGGCACCAACAGCGCCGTTTCCATCGATGCGGCGAGGCAAGCCGGCGCCGACGTCGTGGTGCTCGACCACCATCAGGTCGGCGGACCGTTGCCGGCTGCAGATGCGGTGGTCAATCCCAATCGCGAGGACGACCTTTCGGGCCAGGGCCATCTCTGCGCCGCTGGTGTCGTCTTCCTCTGCCTGGTGCAGACGGCGAGGGTCCTGCGCGGCCTGTTGCCGGACGCCATGCCGCCGGATCTGCTCGCCTTGCTAGATCTCGTGGCGCTGGCGACCGTCTGCGACGTGGTGCCGCTCACCGGGGTCAACCGCGCCTTCGTGGTCAAAGGGCTGCAGATGGCGCGCCAGCAGCGTAACGAGGGGCTGGCGGCGCTGGCGCGGGTCTCGCGCATCGGCGAGCCGATCAGCAACTTCCACCTTGCCTATCTGATCGGTCCGCGCATCAATGCCGGCGGGCGCATCGGCGATGCAGCGCTTGGCAGCCGCTTGCTGGCGACCGACGATCCGGTCGAGGCCGGCGCCATCGCCGAGACGCTCGACCGGCTCAATCAGGAGCGGCAGTTGATGGAGCAGGAGATGCTGGCGGCGGCACGCGTCGAGGCCGATGCCGAGCTTGCCGGCGGCAATGGTCCGGCCATTGTCGTCACCGCCAGCTCCAATTGGCATCCCGGCATCGTCGGCCTGCTTGCCTCGCGGCTCAAGGACCATGCGCGCCGGCCAGCCTTCGCCATTGCCTTCAACGCCAATGGCGTCGGCACGGGTTCGGGCCGCTCGGTGTCCGGCTTCGACCTGGGACGGCTGGTGCGCGAGGCGGCCGATGCCGGGCTGATCGTCAAGGGCGGCGGCCATGGCATGGCTGCGGGCATCACCGTGGAGCGGGCGAAACTCGGCGTGCTCAGGGCCTTCTTCGAGGAACGCGCGGCGGCGGACGTGTTCCGGCTGCAGGACGAGGAAAGCCTTGCCATCGACGGGGCGCTCTCCGCCGAGGGCGCGACGCTCGACCTGCTCGACGCGCTGGAGAAGGCGGGTCCATTCGGCGCGGGGCATGTCGCGCCGGTTTTCGCGCTGCCGCGCCACCGGCTGGTCGATGCACGGGCGGTCGGCACCAATCACATCCGCGCCGAATTACAGTCGGAAAGCGGCGGCCGCATCCAGGCGATCGCCTTTCGCGCCGTCGATACCGCACTCGGCGAATTCCTGTTCAAGAACAGGGGCAAGCCGGTACATGTCGCCGGCTCGCTGTCGGGCAATCACTGGAACGGCAACCGCACCGTGCAGTTCCGCATCATCGATGCCGCGTTGGCTTGAGCGTTGTGAGGCGGCCTACGTCATTAGCGAAGGCGATCGCATGCTTTGGAGATTAGCTGAAACGGCCATCGCTTCGTCATCCTGGGGCGGAGCAAGGAGCGAAGCGACGCGGCGCAGACCCCAGGATCCATGCCGTGACTTCAGAGCGTCGCAACGGTCCAGAATTTTGCTCCGCTGCACTCTCCAATCAAGGTTATGGCATGGATCCCAGGGTCTCCGCTACGGAGCTTCGCTCCTGCTTAGGACAGTCGTCA
>NZ_CAUM01000121.1 GCF_000350085.1 Mesorhizobium metallidurans STM 2683 | reverse complement strand
CCTTAGCAGTCAGCCGGCGCTGTCGACAACTTCGACATTGCCGGCGCGGTTAAGCGTGTGGATGCCCGTGCGGGCCCATGCCGGCCCCGGTCCGATCGGGCGGGGCGGCGCAAAACGGACATCGAAATCGTCAAGCCGATCCAGCCGCATCAGCCCCAGGCCGCCGCCATAGGCTCGCGATCCGTTTTGCACTGGCAGCACCAGAGCGTCGCCGTGGCGGATGAAGGCTCCGCCGGGCCGAGTGGCCGAGTGATCGATGGCGATGGGATTGAGCGCATGGGCTGCCCACGGCCCGCGCAGCGAGGGCGCGGAATAAACGGCCATCGTATCCGACGCGCTGCCGTAACCGAACCGCTCCGTCCCCAGCAGCCAGAAGCGCCCATCGGATTCGAGCAGCGTGGCGTCATTGAAATTCCTGTCCGTGAGCAGCACCGTGTCGCGTACCCAGCGATCTGGAAATTGCGCGGCGCGGTAGAGCACAACTTCGCGCGCCGCGCTGCTTTCAGGGATCATGAAAATTTCGCCAGCGTGGGCGAACACCTGCGGATAGGACAGATGGTGGGCTTCCTCCAGCACCACCCTCGGCACGCCGAAAATACCGTCATTACCAAGTTCGGCGACGGAAATCGCGCCGCGACCCGTGGCATAGGGAAACTCCTCGACAAACAGATAGTGGCGGCCATCGCGCTCGAGGACGAACGGGTCGGCGTAGAAACGCTGGCCGTCGTCGGCAAGCACAGTGAACGGCGTGCCGTCGAGTTGCCCGGTCTCGGCTACGCCTGGCCCGTCGATCAGCCGATAGGCTACCTGCCAATAGAAAGGGCGCCGTCCAAGCCTGATTTTTTGCATGGCGCGGTCGACCAGCCCCTTGCAGAAAAACGGCAGATAGTTTCGGAAATAGCCGCGGCTCCTTGGGATTGGCGCCGGGCTCTCGGCAATAGGCGCAAGCTCGCCCGCGGAAAAGCGGGCCACACTTTGAGCAATCAGCGAAATGGCCCCGGCGAGCAGGTCGTTGCTGATGCGAGACAGCCAGAGCCGATCGCTGAGCATGGGCCGCCCCTTGGCGACGGTAACGCCATTGAGGCGAACGGCAAGTTCGGGCGATCGGCCGCTCGCCAGCATCTCAGCCACGCCGGCGGGAAAGGTGCTGTGGCCGTAAAATTCGAGCGTCAGGACCGGCGTTCCTTGCGTTGCCACAGTGGCAGTAAGATCGACTATGAGGTCGACGGGACCAGGGTCGCCAGACGGTAGCGGCCCTGAACGGCTCGCCAGTGAGGGACCGAAGCGTCGGGCCTCGATATCAAGTACATTGTCCAGCCCGCGCGCGGCGGGCGCGGACGCCTGCGCGTGGCCACTCGAAACCACGTGGCCAGCCGCCTTCAATCGCCTCAGAAGTTCATTTTCCCAGCGCCGAGATCCGTCGGCGTGGCCGATGATTAAAATATTACTCAATCGAATATGTTCTTTTTCAAGACTGCCCTCGTAGACTACCTATCGGCCTAGACTTTCAAAAGGCTTATCAGGGGAGAATAAGAGGGTCTTGGCTGTTAATCATATATTAAGATTTGGCACCACGGCGCCGCTTTCTGCCGCTATTATGGATCTTGCAGCCGCCCAGGATCAGCAATGAACGTCCTCTCACATCCAAAACTGCCGTCCAGGCAGAAACTGCTGATCGTATTCGGCACGAGGCCGGAGGCGCTCAAATGCTTTCCGGTGGTGCGTGCAGCGCTTGCCCATCCAGGTTTCGTCACCGAAACATGCATCACCGCTCAGCACCGCGAGATGGTAGACCAGGTTATCGAACTGACGGGCCTGCCGGTGCATCACGACCTCAACATCATGCAGCCCGGCCAGACGCTGTTCGACGTGACTTCGCGGGTGCTTTTGGGCATGGCCGAAGTGCTGGAAAAGGCGAAGCCCGATATCGTCCTCGTACAGGGCGACACGACGACGGCGATGACTGCCGCTCTGGCTGCCTTTTACAAGCGCATTCCGGTCGCCCATGTCGAGGCGGGCTTGCGCAGCCACGACATCAATTCTCCCTTTCCGGAGGAACTGAACCGCAAGATCGCCGGCAACATCGCCACGTGGCATTTCGCGCCGACCGTCCAGGCGCGCGACAACCTCATCGCCGAAGGAAAGGCTGAAGACACCATCTTCGTGACCGGCAATACGGTGATCGACACGCTGTTGCATTTTTCCGGCGCGATCGACGCCGACAGGCTGATGAGCGCTGAGCTCGCCGCCCGCTTTCCCTTCCTCGATCCCGCCAAGAGAATGATCCTCGTCACCGGTCATCGCCGCGAAAATTTCGATGGCGGCATCCACCGCATCTGTACGGCGCTGAAGGGATTGGCGGTGCGCGGGGACGTGCAGATCGTCTACCCGGTTCATCCCAACCCCAATGTACGCTCGGTGGTCAACGCGGAATTGGAAGGCGTGCCGAACATCCATCTCGTCGACCCGCAGGACTATCTGCCGTTCCTGTATCTGCAGAAGCACAGCTACCTCGTATTGACCGATAGCGGCGGCGTGCAGGAAGAGGCGCCTTCGCTCGGCAAGCCGGTGCTGGTGATGCGCGAGAACACCGAGCGGCCAGAGGGGATAGTGGCGGGCACCGCGCGTCTCGTCGGCACCGACATCGAAAAAATCCTGTCCAATGCCAATAGTCTGCTTGATGACCAGGCGGCCTATCGCGGCATGGCGGAACGACACAACCCATATGGCGATGGCCGGGCCGGTAACCGGATCGTTGAGGAACTGCTGCATCATGGCTGACATCAAGACCGTTTCCGTTATCGGCATGGGCTATATCGGCCTGCCGACCTGCGCCATTTTCGCCAGCCGCGGGCTCGACGTGATCGGCGTCGACGTCAACGAGGCGGTGGTCGAGAAGGTCAACCGCGGCGAAATCCATATCGTCGAGCCGGACCTCGACGGTTTGATCCAGAAGGTCGTCGCCAACGGCAAGCTCAAGGCGTTCAACACGCCGCAGCCGGCGGATGCATTCATCATCGCCGTGCCGACGCCGATGACCGAAGACCACAAGCCTGATGTGAGCTACGTGCTTGCGGCGGCGCGAAGCATCGCCCCGGTGCTGAAGCGGGGAAACCTTGTGGTGCTGGAATCGACATCGCCAGTCGGCACGACGCGCATCATGACGGGGCTGCTTGCCGAATTGCGGCCCGATCTCAAGTTTCCTCTCGCGCATGGCGAGGAGGCCGATGTCCTGGTCGCCTATTCGCCCGAGCGCGTGTTGCCGGGAAAAGTGCTGACCGAGCTGATCAACAACGATCGTTCAATCGGTGGACTGTCGCGCAAATCGTCGGAACGGACCGCGGCACTTTATTCAACCTTCGTTGCCGGCGACCTGTTCATGACCCAGGCCGAAAGCGCGGAACTGGTGAAACTGACCGAGAATGCATTCCGCGACGTCAATATCGCCTTCGCCAATGAGCTTGCGGCAGTGTGTCAGGATCTGTCGCTCAACGTCTGGGAGGTGATCGATCTTGCCAACCGGCATCCGCGCGTGAACATCCTCCAGCCGAGCCCGGGTGTTGGCGGTCACTGTATTGCGGTCGATCCGTATTTTATCATCGACGCCGCGCCCAACAGCACGCGGCTGATAGCTTCAGCACGCCGGATCAATTCCGAGCGTCCGTTGTCCGTGGTCAGGGACATCCAGGCCTTGCTCGACCCTTCCCGCAAGCAGACGATCGCTTGTCTGGGCCTCAGCTTCAAACCCAACATCGACGATATGCGCGAGAGCCCGGCCGTCGAAGTGGTAAAGCTTCTGTCCGATATCCCCAATCTGAAGATCGTCGCGGCTGAACCCAATGCCCATGCGCTGCCGCATGAACTGGAGGGCAGGGGCATCGTCTTTACCGATGCACTCTCCGCCATCGACAAATGCGATATCGTCGTCCTTCTGGTCGATCATCGACAGTTCAATTTTGTCGACCCCGAAGCCCTCAAGGACAAGAAGCTCGTCGACACAAGGGGTCTGTGGACGTGGCGCAAGGCACGCAAGCCCGACGCCCGCATCGAGGGGAAGAAATCACAGGTCGAACGCCAGGCACTTCCAGCAAGCAGGGACGAGGCAGCATGAACGCGCACGACTCCGCATGGGCACAGCATTCCCTGTTGGCGTCACGGCGCAGGGAGTTCCTTGGCGCGCCGCTCCATGCCCTGACCATGGCCGAGACGCTGGCAATCGCCGACGAGGCGATGGCCCTGCGGCGGCCGCTGCATCATGTGGTTGTGAATGTCGCCAAGCTGGTGAACATGCGCAAGAATGCCGAATTGCAAGAGGATGTTGCCACGGCCGATGTGATCAACGTGGACGGCATCGGCGTGCTTTGGGGCGCGCGTCTTTGCGGGGTCGAGTTTCCGGAGCGGGTCGCCGGCGTCGACATCATGATCAATCTGCTGGGCCTCTGCGCGCAGCGTGGCTATAGGCCTTACCTCCTGGGCGCCGAACAATCCGTCCTCAATGCAGTCAGGATGCGACTTGCCAGGGATCATCCAGGCCTCGTTGTCGCCGGCATGCGCAACGGCTATTTCAACCCGGAAGACGAGACTGCAATCGTCGAGGCGATCAATGCTTCGGAGGCCGACTGCCTGTTGGTGGCGATGCCGACGCCGCGCAAGGAACGCTTTCTCAAGCGCTATCGCAACGAACTCGCTCCGAGTTTCGTCATGGGCGTGGGCGGCAGTTTCGATGTCTATGGCGGTAAGGTTGCCCGGGCGCCGAAACTGATCCAGGCGGCCGGCCTGGAGTGGTTGTTTCGCGTTGCACAGGAGCCGCGCCGCCTGTGGCGGCGCTACTACGATACCAACACTGCCTATGCGGGGCTGCTGTTTCAGGAACTTTGGAACCGTCAGCGGCGCCGAAACGTCAATTCATAGATTCCGCGTCGGGTACTGCCGGGCGGAACCGCTTGGCGGTCTATGCAGTCCGTAGCCGCGCCCGGAGCTTGCCGACGAATTGCATCGTGGCCGCAGGATGGAACAGCCAGGTCAGCCCGAAGAAAACGACCGCGCCAGCGGTGCCACCCCCGACAAGCGAGAGGATCGTCGGCCCATCAGTGAGCAAAGCGCTGGAAATGCTCGCGGCCAGCCCGGTGGCAAACGAGATGACGGCCGAAACGCCGATGTCGCGCCATGGCACCGGCACCGGGGTGAGCCGCTCACTGATCATCACGCAGGCTACGAGGCCCATCAGAGATCCGCCCGCCAGCGCCAAGGCGGCGCCAACCTCCGCCATCGAAGGGATCAACAGCAGGGACAATGCGATTGTCGCTACCGAGCCGAACGAAGTGGCGATGATCAGCAGCCACGGCCGTTTGTGCGCGTGCACCACGGTGCCATAGACGAAGCTTGTGAGATTGCCACACAGCACGCTGAAGGCAATGATCGGAAAGAGCAGGCCGACGCGGCCGTGGTATTGCGAGGGCAGCAGAAGCTGGGTGATTTCGCTGCTGAGTGCGACCAGCATCGCCGCAACCGGCAGGCAAAGGCGGATCATCAAGGCCATCAATTGCGACAGCAGCCGGCCCGAAGCGGCGGGCCCTTCCTCGTCGAACCGGCTGACCACCTCGGGGAAGGCGCCCATGTTGATGGCATTGGCGACCATATCGATCGGCTGGCGGGCCAGCGCATAGGCTGCGGCGAAGATCGCCACGGCGCCGGCATCGTAATAGACCTTGAGGAACAAGCGTTCCGCGCTGTTGAGGCCGAAGCCCACCAGCGCCATGATGACCAGGGGCACGCCGAGGGCGAAGAACTCCTTCTGGGTGAAGCGCGGCGGGCCGGCAACGACGCGCCGGGACGCCATGATGCCCGCCACGATACCGGCGATCAGAACGCCGAGGCTCGTGCCAAGCGAAACCGTCAGAAAGGAATCCTGGAACAAGATGATAGCGCCGATCGGCAGCGCCAGTTGCAGCACGGCGCGCAGGAATTCCAGCATCGAATAGACCGAATGACGCTGCTGCATCTGCAGCACCGTCAAAGCGAAGCGGCCGACGGCACCGGCTATCAGATAGCTGCCGACGGCGATCGAGAACTCGACCCAGCGCTCCGGCACGATCAATGCCGAGGCGACCACGGATACAATAAGCGCCAGCGCCGTGGTGGCAAGCAGCACCCTTCCGGCCAGCATCAGGCTGCCGCGGCTGACATCACCTTTGCCGCCAAGCCTGAGCAAGGCGATGCGCAACCAGTTGGTGACGGCAATGTCGGTCATTTCGCCGACGGTCACCACAAGGGTCAGCAGACCGTACTCGGTCTGATCGATCAGACGCGTCACGATGACCAGCAAGAGCAGCGCGGAGATGCGCGTCAGCAAGATCGCCGGAGCATAGATGAGCGTGGAGCGGAGCAGCAAAGGGGATGTCCCTGGGTAATTCAGCTTCGATTAACTGTCGACCGGCGGAAAAGCCAGCGCCATGACGGCGAAGGGTGAACAGATTCAGTTTGAGACAAGAGATTTGTCGTAAACCTTATGGGGAACCTTAGCTTTCCAGTTACGCGGCTTGTGCTATCCGAAACACCGTCATGCTCCAGCGTCTCATTCACAATCGAAAAGTACATGTCCTGGTCGCGACGCCCTCGGGCGTCTCGGGGCAGGGCGGCATCGACCGCATCATGGCCACGCTCAATAACGGGCTCAAACGGCAGGCGAGCCCCGATATCGATGCCCGTTTCCTTCCCAGCCGCGGCTCGGGCCCGGTCGCTTTGTCAGTCTTCTATATGACCGGCTTCTGCTTGCGGATGCTGGCCGCACGCATCGCCGGGCATGCCGATGTCGTCCACATCAACCTGTCGGGATATGGCAGCACCTACCGCAAATTGGTGATTGCCAAATGTGCGCGGCTGCTCGGCATTCCCTATGTGCTGCATCTGCATGGAGCAGAGTACCAGACGTTCTGGCATGAAGACCGCAGCTTTATCAGCCATCGCATCCGGCAGATGTTCGAGCATGCCAGCCGCGTCGTGGTTCTGGGCCGTATCTGGCGCGACTTCATCGCGAGCCGGGCGCCAGGCGCTGCCGGAAACATCGTGATCGTGCCCAATGCCACCGAAGTCCCGTCGCTTGCGCATGTGGGCGGCGGAGACAGTGTTCATATCCTGTTCCTGGGCCGTATCGGCGATCGCAAGGGCGTGCCGCAATTGTGCGATGCGCTGCACCGCATGAAGGCCATCAAGGGCTGGCGCGCCACGATCGCCGGCGATGGTGAAGTCGAGGCGGCACGAACGAGATCGGCCGAGCTTGGCCTTGCCGAGCGTGTTGCCTTTCCAGGATGGGTCGGCCCGGACGAGGTCGCATCGCTGATCGCTTCGGCCGACATTCTGGTGCTTCCCTCCTTTGCCGAAAACCTGCCGGTCTCGGTCATCGAGGGGATGGCAGCCGGCCTCGCGGTGGTGACGACGCCTGTCGGCGCCGTGGAAGATATCATCACCAACGAGCAATCCGGGCTGCTGGTGCCTCCCGGCGATGTTGCGGCGTTGATCGAAGCGCTGACACGCCTGGTCGAGGACAAGGCTTTGCGCGAGCGCCTGGGCGCAGCCGCCATGGCCGTGCATCGGGAACGGCTTGATCTCGCACCGTTTGTCGGCGCGATCTGCGATGTCTGGAGGTCGGCCGCTTCAAAGACCGGCCAACTGATCAAGCGCTGACGCTGACCCTATGGCGTCAGTGCGGCGCTCCAAGCTCGAATTCGCGGTGGAATATCTCCAAATTCAACAGCGCCCATATCAGCTTTTCGTGGTCCGCGGCGCCCTTGACATGCTCCGAGACAACTCGATCAAGCTCCTTGGCGCTCAAATAGCCGCGGATAACGGAACGAGAGGAGCAGAGATGGTCGTGCACGTAGTTCCTCATCGACCCGCGAAACCATTCGGCGACAGGCACCTTGAAGCCGATTTTGCGGCGGTGGAGAATTCCCTCGGGAAGCATGTCGGCCATACTGTCGCGCAAGATCTGCTTGCTCTGCCGCCAACCGAGCTTGTAGCGATCGGGCAATGTGCTGACAAAGGCAACCAGATCGCGATCGAGGAAAGGCATTCTTCCTTCGATTGAACCGGCCATCATCATCCGGTCGCCCCGTTCCAGGAGATTGTCGGGCAACCACGACGTCTGGTCGAAAAACAGTACGCGGCGAAGATGGGACGCCTGCGCGCTCGAAGAGAACGGGAAGTCGTTGCGTTCATTGCGGCAATTGGCGGACGCGCCGACAAGGACATCGTGTTCCCTTGTCGTCAAAGCACCAAACCAGGAGATCATCCGGGTGGCAAAGTCCCTTTCGCCCGCGCTTCGCGCAAATGTATCGAACTTGGCCGATGCGCCGGGCATGGTGCGTATCAAGGGGGCGAAGAGATTGTCGTGGAGCGACGCCGGAACGAGTGACCGGTAGATTCCAGCGAGCGACTCCGCACGATGTTTGGGATAGCCGCCGAGAATTTCGTCGGATCCTTCCCCAGTGAGCACCATCTTGACGTCCTGCGAGGCTCGCTCCGACATGAGGTAGATCGGGATGTCCGTACTTTGCGAAACGGGCGCTCCCCGATGGCGAACCATCCTGGGCAGGTGATCCATGAGGTCGTCGGCCTCGATGACGAGCTCGCAATGATCCGTCTTGAAATGATCGGCGACACGCCGGGCGACAGGAAGTTCGCTGTAGGCTGCTTCGTTGAACCCGACCGAAAATGTACGAATGGGCCTGTCGCTGTGCCTTGCCATCAGGGACACGATTGCCGAGGAGTCGAGCCCTCCGGAGAGAAAGACGCCAAAGGGTGCATCGCTGCGCATTCTGATCTCGACGGAATGGTCGAGCAGTTGCAGAAATTTCCGCGTGGCGTCTTTTCGATCGATATGCTCGGTCCGGTCCATCTGATCGGGCGGCGTATAGTAGCGCGTCTCCGTGACTGCCCCTTGCGACCAGACAGCGTAGCTTCCGGGGTGGAGTTTGCGGATTTGCTTGAAAAGCGTGCGCGGTCCTGGCACGTAACGCCACTTCAGATATTCGTGCACAGCGCCCAGATCGAGTTGCCGTGCATCCGGCTGCGACGACAACAACGCATTGATCTCAGAGGCAAACGACAGCAATTTCTCGCTTTGCATGAGGTAAAGCGGCTTTTCGCCGAAGGGATCGCGGCCGAGGATCAATTCCTGGCTTTGAGCATCCCAGATCGCAAAGGCAAACATGCCGCTCAGTCGGTTAAACATGGACAGGCGCCACTGGTCGTAGGCCCTGAGCAGCACCTCGGTATCGGAGCGCGTTCGAAAATGGTGACCGAGGCCGATCAACTCCTGACGAAGCTCGATGTAATTGTATATTTCGCCATTGAAAATAATTCTGAGGCGGCCGTCCTCGATCTGCATGGGCTGATTTGAATCGGCGTTCAGGTCAATAATCGCCAGGCGGCGATGCACCAATGCCAATTGATCTTCGCCGTTGTCCAAGTCCAGAAACTCGGCGCCTTCAGCATCGGGACCGCGATGCCGCAATGCGATTGACATTCTGGCAGCCCGGTCTTGCGGATTCTCAACTCTCCGCCCGATCCAGCCGGCAATTCCACACATCGTCTCTCCCCCGGATACGCGTATTCACGACGCTGATAACACCGAATGTATTAAACACTTGGTGGCTGACAGGCCGGAACTGTAAAGCTGCCGGAGGGATTGAAGCCGAGCTTGACCCGCGAAGCGCGGTTATCGCAGGCCCAGCGCTTGCAACATCTCCGGGTCCGGGACCGCGGGCCCATCGGGCAGGATGAGCGTCATTCCATAGGGATTGGAGAATTCCCAGACGGACCATGGGATGGCGAAGCGTTCCGCCTGCCGGCGCACCGCCGTAAGGTAGCGCAGACGGTCAGCGTCCAACGCACCCATGCGACCATCCGCCGACATGAGGATGACGCCGAATTCGCCCATGAAGAGCCGCCGGCTCGGAATGCCATGACCCTCGGCCCAGTCGACCGCCTGGCGGAAGCTTGCCTCGAGTTGGCTCTGGCCCCAATCCTGCTCGAAATATCGGGCGATTGTTTCTCGAGCCGTGGCCATGTTCATCACCTGCTCGACCGTGCTCAAGCCGGCAGCCTCCATGCGTGCTTTGAGCATTTCGCTCACCACTTCGGGCGTACTGCTGTCGGCCGGCCACGGAAGGCCCGAGGCAAAATTGTTTGACTTGTCGGGCCGCTGGTGCGTGAAACTGTGCGGCTCGTACATATGGAAGCTGTAATAGAGGTTCGGATCGTCAAAGCCGGGAGTGAGGTTGGCCAATCCGGCAATGCTCCCGCCGCAGGCTCCGGTTGCAACGATGGTGAGTTCGCTGCTGACCGCGCGAATGTCGTGAACCGTGCCTTCCATGATCCGCTGCCAGTCATCGCTTCCGCTCGAATCGCAAGGGTAGTATGCCGGCTCGTTGTAAGGTTCGAGGGCTACCTTGTCGGCGCCGATCTTGACCAGCATGGTGGCGACCGCCACGACCATTTCGCGATAGCGGGCAACACCTTCGCTGTCGGCACCGCCATAGATCATCTCCATGCCGTAGGCCGGTACCTGGGTGACGCCATGCAGGTCGAAAACCACCTTGAGGCCGGCCGACGTTACCCGTTCGACCGCGGCGGCAAGGATGTCCAGTGCCTGCTCTCGTTTGGCGCCCTCGCTGGCAAGCAGGGGACCGGGGTCGACGCTCAGCCGGATGAAGTCGAACCCCATCGATCGAATGCGCGCAAATTCGTCCCCGCCCGGCCAATCGGTGAGCGGCCGCTGTCCCGCCAGCCATTCCTGCTCGCTGCGGTAGGGCGGCCAGATGTAGGATCCATCTTTCCCTACCGGCGACCAGTTGAGCCATTCGTGCACGCCAACGCCGCGCTCGAGGCGAATCGGCGCAGCCTCGGCCGCTACCGCCATGGCGAGCACCCAGGCTAAAACGCACACAACTCTTTTCATCGCCACTCTCCGCATCATGGGTTGAGATATTAACCGCAGGTGCGGAAAAGAGGATTGCCGCGGCGCGGCTTTTCGGCAGCATGGTATACAAGGATCGAAACCTTGGCGGAGCGCGTATGAGGATCGGCTGGTACATCAACCGATTGCGCAGCATGGGTCCGGCCGAGGTGTTGCACCGGCTTGACGAGCAGCGCCGACGGTCCGTTTCGCGACGCCGTGACGACGGCTGGGAGCGCTATCCTTCACCCCCGTTGCACCCCGTACTGCACGGATTGCGCGATGCGATGCTGGACGCAACAGCCGCGCAACGGCAAGCCATAGCGGCAGCGGCGCAAAATACGCTTTGCGGCGAATTTTCCGCACTTGGGCAGACGTGGCCACGGCGCGAACGCGATCAGCTTTTTGCTCCCGAGCTTTGGCGACTCGACCCGGTGACCGGCAAGCTTTGGCCAGGCCCCGAAAGCCAGACTTTCGATATCGATTTTCGCCATCGCGATGACCGCGGCGACGTAAAATACGTTTGGGAGATCAACCGGCTGCAGCAATTGCCGCCACTGGCCGCCCACTTGGTCCTCGCCGGCGACGATCAGGCCAGGGCAGCCATCGAGGCGGCGATCAACAGTTGGCATTCCGCCAACCCGCCATTCCGGGGGATTGGCTGGGCCTCCGGCATCGAAGTGGCGTTGCGTGCGATCAGCCTGATTGTCACTCTGGACCTCGTCGGCGACCGGCTTGGCGCGGCGACACGGCAGCGCGTTGGCGAAATACTGGCGGCAAGCGCCTATTGGCTGCCGCGGTTTCCGTCCCGGTTTTCCTCCGCCAACAACCATCTCGTCGCGGAACTGGCTGGCCAGTATCTGATCAGCCTGGCGTTCGGAGCCGAATTCGTCGCTGCCCGCAACGCTCTCCTGGCCGAGGTGTACAAGCAAATTCTTGCCGACGGCACTGGTGCCGAGCAGACCCCGACCTATGCGGCCTTCACGGCTGAACTGATCTTGCTGTGCACCGCCGCGGCGCGACAGGCAGGGAAGCCGTTTCCGCCGGCCGCGGAAGCACGTCTGGCGGCATTCGCCGATTTCGCGGGTTGGCTGCCACGGAAAGCCATCGGCTTTGGCGACGACGATGAAGGCCGCGTCCTGACATTGGGAGACGAGCGCGGCTATGCCCGATCCGTCGCAGCCGCCATCCATGGCTTGCTGGGGATGCCGGGCAATGTGCCGAAGCCCGACGATTTTCGCTCGCTTTTCTTCGGGACGCCGCGGGGACCGGCGCCGGCGGTGGATGGGTTGCAAACATTCACGCAAGGCGGGCTCTCCGTCTGGCGCGGAGAGATGGACGGCCGCGATGTCGAGCTGACATTCGACCACGGCCCGCTTGGCTATCTTTCGATAGCGGCCCACGGCCATGCCGATGCGCTGTCGCTCACACTGTGCATCGATGGCGAGCCGGTGCTGGTCGATCCCGGCACCTGGCTCTACGGTTCAGGCGGGGGCTGGCGCGACTGGTTCCGTTCCACGCCGGCGCACAACACGCTGAACATCGAGGGCAAAAGCCAAAGCATCATGACCGGGGCGTTCAACTGGTCGCACAAGGCGGTCGCGACGTTGGCGCAGAGCGAGCGGGGTCCGTACTGGATGCTGCGTGCCCGGCATGACGGATACAAAAGCCGCTTCGGCGTTGTGCATCAGCGCACCGTCGCGCAGCAGGCGGACGGCATCCTGGTCACCGACCAGCTGCTTGGCGGCCGGCGCATGGCCGAAATCGTCTTCCAACTCGCCGCCGGACTCCACGCCAACCGGGACGGAAGCACGGTCACGGTGTTGCGCGGCGAGGAGCGGCTGTTGGCGATCCGCTTTCCGGACGAGGCGGTCGACATCCGGGCCGGCGGCGAGGCACCTGGGCAGGGTGGCTGGGTTTCGTTACGTTTCGGCGCCAGGCAGCCGACCGAACGCCTCGCCTGGCATGGCGAAGTGGGAGAAGACGGCATCCAGATACACCTTGCCGTGATCACCCCCTGGCAACGATAAAACCGGCGTTCAAACCGGGCTGGCTGGCGGGTGTCCAGCCGCATTCGATATTAATTACGTTTGGACATTTAGCGGTTTTGTTAGGGTTGATCTGCTAGTCTGGCGCAAATAATCCGGCATGCTTTTGCCCGTCGCATCCGCAGAAGCCGCCTGGTTGCAGGCAACATGCAGTGGGTTTGGCACTTTTCTTGCTGCGCGGTTCGCCGGATAGCCATCTCACGGACCCAGGGCCACCGCACCGATGTTTTCTGAATTCACCAGAGCGATTGTCGAAAAGCTCTCCAATATCAATCTGTTGACCCTCGGTCTGCTTTTTTTCACGGCGCTGGGGAGCGCGATGATCGCTTACTGGCGAACCGTCGAACATAAATCCTTCAGGGACTTTTTCGATTTCGCTTTCCCGGCAGAAGTCATCCTGCACCCGTCGGCGCGAGCGGATGTCCTATTTTGGGTCACGAAACGGGCGATTATGCCCTTCCTGCTCATTCCTGCCGGCGTCACCTTCGTTACCGCGGTAGGCTATGCGACACATGAGGCAATCGGCTGGCTCTTTGGCATCCAGGCGCCGCTGATCGGCGGCCCGGCCGGACCGGTGACGATCATCATCTTCACCGCCACCATGCTGATAGCCTATGATATTTCATACTATCTCTACCATGTCGCCCAGCACCGCTTCCCGTTCCTGTGGGAATTGCACAAGGTGCATCATTCGGCCGAGGTGATGGTGGGGATCACCAAGGATCGGGTTCATCCGCTGGACGATCTGATGAATCGTATGTGGGACGGCGTCATCCCGGGGATCTGCTTCGGCATCTGGAGCCTGATCGCGCTTGATCCGGTTGAGGTCGCCATCTTCGGCATCAATGTCTACGTCATCCGCAATATCCTGATGATGGACTTCGTTCGCCATACGCATCTCAAGATTTCCTTCGGCCCGCTGAACAAAATCATCTTGTGTCCGCATTGGCACCAGGTGCATCACAGCATCGACCCTCGCCACTACGACAAGAATTTCGGCCTGCTTTTTTCGTTCTGGGATCGTCTCTTTGGAACGCAGTTTGTGCCGGATCCGGACGAAGATCTGAGATTTGGCCTGATAGATCGCGATGTGCGCGATTATCAATCGCTCTTTGGGCTCTACATCCTGCCGCTCAAGAAGATGGGGAGGCACGTCATCCGGCTGTTCCACAGGCGGCCTAATGTAGTCGCCCAGCCACAGGACAGTTCACCGTCATGAACACCTTTGTTTCGATCGACGCCGTGGGCACGGAGCGTCTGGAAATTATCCGCTCGGCGGATCGCCTGGCTGCGGTCGAAGCCCAGTGGATGCATCTTTGGCACCGCACCGACGGACTGATCTTCCAGAGCCATGCCTGGGTTTCGGCGTGGTGGAGCACGGTGGCGGACCGTGACCAGCGCGCACTGCGCATCGGCCTGGTCTGGAATGGTGACAGGCTCGTTGCCGTTATTCCCCTGGCGATCGGCAAGCGCAAGGGCTTGCGGTTTCTTGAGTGGGCGGCCAGCAGCTATACCGACTATGGCGATATTCTGGTTGCTCCGGAATGCTCATTGTCGGCCCTGCAGGATCTATGGGCCCAGCTCTGTGACGCCGGTGGTTTCGACCTTGCCTTTCTTAATCGTCTTTTGCCGGATGCGGCGGTCCGCAAGATCTTTGCTGCGGGCCGCGCTTCCAGCGGCATCAGGCTTCGTCCCAATCATAGGGAGGAAGTCAGTTATCGCGTCGCCGGACCGTGGAAGAGCGGAGCGGCATGGTTTGAGGGCCAGTCCAAAAAGACACGTCAGAACTATCGGCGCGGCATCAAGGCATTGGAAGAAACCGGGAAAGTGAAATTTCGCCTGCTTGCGCCCGACGAGCCACTGCAGCCGGTATTGGACCGGCTCTCGGCGCTGAAGCGCAGGTGGCTGGTGCAGCACTCGCGTGAATCCCAACTTTACGAAGAGGGAACACCGGTACTCGCCGCACTGGTCGACGTGCTGGCGCGCGCCGGCGTGCTGCGCATTTTCGTCCTTGAATGCGATGGCGTAATGGTCGCGGTCTCCATCAACTTCATCCAGCACCAGGTCATGATGGCGTTCGTGACCACCTTCGATCCGGATTTCAGCCGCGCGTCGCCGGGCATAATCCTGATCATGGACTACATTCAGTGGTCGATCGATCACGGCCTGGGCATGGTCGATTTCCTCTGTGGTGCAGAGGCCTTCAAGAACAAGTTCGCGACGCAGGCCGTTACCCTGCAATCCGTTCTTGGCACACGCACGGCACAAGGCACACTCGCTTCCGTTGCTGATGGTATCCGCCAGAGGATCAGGCACGCACGCCAGCGCAAACCGGCGCCCTCACAGGATGCGGCTTGATCGGCGCTACAGCGCGCCCGGAGAGACCTCGGCCAATATGCACGGGCTTAGATCGGCAGCAGGCTCTTGATGTTGGAATGGCTGCTTGATTCGGATCGAGCGCGGAGCGCGTAGCGCTTCGGCGGTGCCCGAAACAGACGGCCATATTCGCGCGTGAATTGGGAGACACTTTCGTAGCCAACCTCAAACGCAGCGCTGCTTGCCGAGAAGCCTTCGTCGAGCATGAGGCGACGCGCCTCGATAAGGCGAAACCTCTTTTGGTACTGTCCCGGCGTCAGTGAAGTCATATGCTTAAAATTCTTATGGAAGCTGGTGAGGCTCATTCCCGCCGCCGCGGCGAGTCGATCGATGGATATACGCGATCGATACTCGGCTCTGAGGATCGCGATGGATTTGGCGAGGCGGCTGGCATGACCGTCTGAGTCCGCGAGCGTCCGCAGGGCGACGCCATGCTGTCCTGACAAAAGCCAGTAATGCAGTTCCAGCATGATCGCCGGGCGGATGAGCGAGGTCGCTTCTGGCCGGTTCAGCAAGCGCATCAGCCGCGATGCACAGTCCAGAACTGCGACGTCGGTGTTTTCGGCGAACAGTGTGCGTGCTTCTGACGTATGATTTGCGCGCACGCTTCCCATCTGAGATGCGACCTCGCGGAGGACCGTCATCTCCAGTTCGACGGCGATCGCAAGATATGGCTCGCTTCGGCTCGCCTGGAGAACACGCGAGACGACTGGCATGTCAGCGCTCACGATCACCGACTGGCCGGCGGAAAATACACGTTCCTCCCTGCCTACAATCATGCGCTTGGCGCCCTGCAGGACCAGGCAAAACAGCGGCCGGGAAATTGCATGGAGATCGCCGCCCGGTGACTCGACACACTTCAGCATAAGGCCCGGCACGGGCGTGATCGCCACGCCATCGCCATTGGCATGTCGGCTGGCATAAGCTTGAGCTGCCTGTTTGAGCGAGTCCACGAGTTGCCTCCTGCAATCAGCACAAACCTAGCATTGAAGCGGACAGAATTCACCAGCGTTTACAGAATCAGGCAAGTTTTGTGCCGTCGTTGGCAAGCTCCTGTCTGGGCTCGTCGATATAAATGCCCCGATTGAACAGTCGCTGAGTTTATCGGCGAAATCCGGATCGCCGACGCGATTGCGGTGCTCTCGAGGGTGCCGGGATCGATAGGCAAACTGTGTTTGCGAGCGGCTCATCGTTCGATCGCCGGCACTCGGAAGAGATGGAGTAGAGAACAGTGAAGACGACGAGAAATACGGTCCTGCCGACCGGCGGCACGCCAGCCACGGACAACAGGACGCTCCGTTCAGGGTTCTTCATCCTATCCCGCCGAAGCGCGATGGAAGGCGCCGCCGCTATCGCCGCCGCCGCCATTTTCGCCGATGCCTCCAGTCACGCAAAAACGGCCGCCGCCGCCCAATCGGCGCCGCTGCCTGTCGCGCCTGATCAAGCCCTGACGATCAGCGCGACGATCAACGGCCAGCCCGTTGCGGCCGAGATCGACGCGCGCACCTCCCTTCTGGATCTTCTGCGGGAGCGCCTCGCGCTGACCGGTGCGAAGAAGGGTTGCGATCACGGCCAGTGCGGAGCGTGCACCGTGCATGTCGACGGGCGGCGCGTCGCTTCCTGCTTGACGCTGGCCGCCAAGATCGAAGGCCGAGAGGTGCTGACGATCGAGGGTCTGTCGGACGGCGCCGCGCTGCATCCGATGCAGCAGGCATTCATCGACCACGATGCGCTTCAGTGCGGTTACTGCACGCCCGGCCAGATCATGGCTGCGGTCGCCTGCGTGGCGGAAGGCAACGCGACTTCGAAGGAGCGTATCCGGGAATATATGAGCGGCAACATCTGCCGGTGCGGAGCCTATGTCGGCATCGTCGCTGCCATCGAGGATGCTGCCTCCAAGATGGAGAGAGGTTGATGCAACCGTTTACCTATACGCGGCCCACAACGGCCCCCGACGCGGTGAGCGCCTTCGCGAGTGCGGGCGCCGACGCCCGCTATATTGCCGGAGGAACGACGCTCTACGACCTGATGAAATTGAATATCGAGCAACCCCGCCACCTGGTCGACATCACTGCGATTGCGGGCCTCGACAAGATTGAGACTGACGGCGACCGGCTTCGCTTCGAAGCGCTCGCGCCGATGAACGCGGTCGCCGCCAACGATGTCATCATCCGCGACTATCCCGTCCTGGCCGAAGCGTTATCGAAGGCTGCGTCGCAGCAACTGCGCAACATGGCGAGGGTCGGCGGCAATCTGCTCCAGCGCACCCGCTGCATGTATTTCCGGAATGGGGCTGACGGCGTCTACCCATGCAACAAGCGCGAGCCAGGCAGCGGCTGCGCCGCTCTTCGCGGGCTTGACCGCGGCCAGGCCGTGTTCGGCACGAGTGATGCCTGCACCGCAGTCTCGCCCGGCGACTTTCCGGTCGCGCTGGTGGCGATGGACGCGCAGCTCGAAATCCTTGGGCCTAGCGGATCCCGCACGCTGCCTATTGGCGATCTGTATCGGTTGCCTGGCGACACGCCGCATCTCGAGTTCACGCTCGCGCCCGGCGAGATGATCACCGCGATCGTCGTGCCGAAGACGCCGGCCGGCCGGGGTTCGACCTACCACAAGATCCGGGATCGCGAATCCTACGCCTTCGCGCTCGCATCGGCTGCGGTGGCGTTGGAAATGGACGGCGACCAAGTCAGCCGTGCGCATATCGCGCTAGGCGGGGTCGCGACGAAGCCGTGGCGGGCTCCCGAAGCCGAGCAGAAGCTGGCGGGCCAGAGACTGACACCGGAGGTCGCGCTTGACGCCGGCCGCGCGGCCTTCAGTGGCGCCAGCCCCGGTAAACACAATGGATTCAAGGTCGAGCTCGGCGCGCGAACCGTCGCCGATGCGCTTCTCATCGCCGCTGAAAGGAGCCGATCATGAGCACTGCGCCGTTCCCCGACCGTGCCCGTATCGATGCCTTCGACAAGGTGCGTGGTGCGACCGAATATGCCGCGGACATCCAGTTCCCCGGGTTGCTCTACGCAATGACGGTGACCGCGCGCATCGCCAAGGGAACGATGACCGAGCTTTCGACGGACGCAGCAATGCGCGTGCCGGGCGTCGTGCGCGTGCTTACGCCGGACGATTTTCCGCCACCGCCGCCAACCGGCGGCGAAGATGGTCCGCCACCTCCGCCACCGACACTGGAGAAGACGATCGCCTATCGCGGCCAGCCGGTCGCCGTTGTCGTCGCGGAGACGCTGGAAGCGGCGATCGCAGGGGCCGAGGCGGTCCGTCCCAGCTTCGCCGACGAGCAGTTCTCTTCCCGGATCGACAGCGCGGGCGCCGAAAGCGAATCGACCGAGGATTGGACGGCGGGCGATGCCGCGGCGGCGATGGCCGGCGCCGCTGTAACGATCGAAGCCACCTACGAGTCGCCAACGCAGCATCACAATCCGATCGAGTTGCTCGTGACCACCGCGGTCTGGGCGGATGGGAGGTTGACGATCCATGAGTGCTCGCAGGGCGTGAACGTGACCAAGGGGTCCGTGGCGGGCGCCCTGCATCTCGATCCGGCGCTCATAGATGTGAAAAGCGCTTATATCGGCGGCGGCTTTGGACAGAAGGGGTTGGCGCAGCGCCAGACTGCGCTGGTCGCCCACGCTGCTATGCTGACCGGTCGCCCGGTGAAGCTGGTCTTGCCCCGCGGCCAGATTTTTCATGTCGCGACCTACCGCCCGAACAGCCGGCACCGGATCCAGCTCGGTGCGGATGCCACAGGCAAGATGGTCGCGGCGCGTTATCACGCCGAGCATGAGCAGTCGCGGACGGGGTTCTTTTCCCCTGCCGAGTATCACGAATCGCCGATCCGCATGTATGGGATCGAGAACTACCTCGGCACCGCCGCCAACATCCGCATCGACCGGCAAGCGCCTGGCTACATGCGCGCGCCGCATCCGCAGGCGTCGTGCTTCGCGTTTGAGAGTGCGGTCGATGAGCTGGCGTACAAGCTCGACCGCGATCCTGTCGCCTTCCGGATCGAGAACGACACGAAGGTCGACCCGAAGACCGGCCACCCCCTCTCTTCTCGCTTCCTGAACGAATGCCTGACGGAAGGGGCCCGGCGGTTCGGCTGGTCGCGCCGCAGCGCTGCGCCCGGATCGATGACGGCGTCCGACGGGACGCAGATCGGCTGGGGCGTGGCGGCGGGTTGCTATCCGTCGATGATGCCGCCTGCGATCGCAACGCTGCGGATCGGCGCCAACGGCAGTACGCGCTTCGCAACCTCAGGCCACGAGATGGGCCAGGGCATCCGGACCGCGATTGCGGCCGTCTTGCTCGATGGGTTGGACATCAACACCGACAAACTCGATATCGTCATCGGTGACACCACGGCAGCACCCCAGCATATGACGGCCGGATCATGGGGCACGGCCGGCGCCGTTCCCGTGGCGGCCAAGGCGGTGGAGCGGATGCGCGCGGCGGTTTCGGAGTTGCTGGCGGGCCGTACGGTCGCGGGCAATCTCCACCGGCAGCTCGCTAGCGTTCGCCGCCCGTACATCGAGATCGAGGTGTCGCAGGTGGGTGCCGGGCAGAACAACGATGCGCTCGCACAGTTGCGCGAGGGAGGGTTCGTGGTCGCCGGCCCCGAATTTCCGGAATTTACGACCATGAGCTACATCGCCCATTTCGTTGAGGTCCACGTCGAACCCCACACCCGGCGCATCCGCATGCCGCGGGTCGTGAGCATCGCCGATTGCGGACGTGTCATCAGCCCGCGCACCGCCGCCAGTCAGGTACGTGGCGGTGTTGTCTGGGCGTTCAGCGCCGCATTGCGCGAGGCGACCGAGATTGACCGCCGCTATGGCGGATATCTCAACAATGACCTTGCCGACTATGTCGTGGCGGTCAACGCCGATATCGGCGAGATCGAGGTCGGCTTCGTCGACCAACCCGACCCACTCGCCAATTCCATGGGCCTCAAGGGTTTGGGCGAAGTCGCGATGGTCGGTGCATCGCCGGCGATCGCCAATGCCATCTTCCACGCGACGGGCAAGCGGATGCGCGAATTGCCAATCCGGATCGAGCATCTGCTTTGACGTCATGCCCCGAGATGGGGCGATCCGAACGCCAAAGGCACCGTGCCGCCGCGATGTACTTCGTTGGGGCAAGCTCGACCGCAGGTCGCGAACCTTCGGCTCGGGAATCCTTTGCTCAAATCAGCAGCAGGCCCTTCATCGAGGCATGGCCCTTCTTGCCGATGATAAGGTGATCGTGAACCGCAATGCCGAGCGGTTTGGCCGTTTCGATGATCAGCTTGGTCATCTCGATGTCGGCGCGCGAGGGTGTCGGGTCGCCTGACGGGTGGTTGTGCACCAGGATGATCGCCGTGGCGGAGAGTTCGAGCGCGCGCTTGACCACCTCGCGCGGATAGACCGGCGTGTGGTCGACGGTGCCGACCTGCTGCACCTCGTCGGCGATCAGCGTGTTCTTCTTGTCGAGGAACAGGATGCGGAATTGCTCGCGGTCCTCGAAGGCCATGGCCGACCGGCAATATTCGAGAAGCTGCGTCCAGGTTGACATCAGTTCGCGGCCGATGATCTCGCCACGCGCCATGCGCTGGGCCGTCGCGGCAACGACCTTCAGGTCAAGCGCCACCGCCGGACCGATGCCCTTGACCTCTTCAAGCCGCGCGGCGGGCGCACCAAGCACCTCGGCCAGCGTGCCGAAGCGCGCCAGCAGCGCCTTGGCGACGGGCTTGGTGTCGGCGCGCGGGATTAGCCGAAAGAGCAGGAGCTCCAGCAATTCATAGTCGGGGAGGGCGCCGGGACCCGCGGCGGCAAAGCGCTCGCGCAAACGGTCGCGGTGGCCGTGATAGTGTGGCTTCTCGGCCGATCTGGCCTTAGCGATCGATTGTATCGGTGCTTCGGAAAAGAAGACCCGTTCGTCGTCGTCGCTGGTTTTTGCCATAAGCCGCCCGCATTCCCCTGGCCCGCATTTCCTTGGCCGGAGAGGTCCGGCGCAGAAAGATTATGTCGGCAGGCCGGGGCGGTCGAGTTTTTTTGGCGACAGCGTGAAGATCTCGCAGCCGGTCTCGGTGACGCCGATCGTGTGCTCGTATTGCGCCGACAGCGAGCGGTCGCGCGTCACCGCCGTCCAGCCGTCGGACAGCACTTTCACATGCGGCCGGCCAAGATTGATCATCGGCTCGACGGTGAAGATCATGCCCGGCCGCATCTCGACGCCCTCGCTGGCGCTGCCGTAATGCAGGATGTTCGGCGCATCGTGGAAAAGCTGGCCGACGCCGTGGCCGCAGAAATCGCGCACCACTGAGCAGCGTTCGGCTTCGGCATAGGTCTGGATGGCGGCGCCGATGGCTCCGGTGCGGGCGCCGGGCCTGATCGCCGCGATGCCGCGCATCAGGCATTCATGGGTGACCTCGAGCAGGCGTTCGGCGGCGCGCTTGATGGTGCCCACCGGATACATGCGCGAGGAATCGCCATGCCAGCCATCGAGGATATAGGTGACGTCGATGTTGACGATATCGCCCTCCTTCAACGGCTTGTTGTCGGGAATACCGTGGCAGACGACATGATTGATCGAGGTGCAGGACGACTTGGTGTAGCCGCGATAATTGAGCGTCGCAGGCAATGCACCATGGTCCATGCCGAACTCGAAGACGAAACGGTCGATGGCTTCGGTGGTGACGCCGGGCGCGACCATCGGCACCAGTTCATCGAGGCAGCGCGCGGTGAGGTCGCAAGCCTTGCGCATGCCGGCAAAACCTTCCTCGCCGTAGAGGCGGATCTGGCCGGTGTTTCTGAGCGGTGCCATAGCGGCGTCGAGATAGGTGACCATTTTGTCCGTTTGCCGGGGTGAGTGGGCTCTCGATATAAGCCCGCGCGAAAAAAATCCCACCAGATTTGGCATCGGACGGCGCAAGGTTCAAGGACGAACTGCCGGCTAAGGGCGAACGCCCGCGATATTCATGCGTTGTGGCCCATATCGTGCTCTCGCTCGCGACAGCCATCGGTTGCGATGCTTTCCTTTTTCGACCGGACACGATAGGGCGGTGACTGAGTTCGGAGACCTTGCCTCTTGATGGCATCGAAGCGCGCCAGGCCATTCACTTCGCCGATAAAAGCAGCCTGCTCGGGCCTGATGGCCCTGCTGCTGCTGTCGTTGTTGTGCGTGGTCCAGTCGGAGGCGGCTGCTTCCGCGACCGCCGCTTGGGGCGGCGCCGCCTTGACCACGGCGCGGCAGGGCGACGCGGTCGCGCTGTCACGCGGCAAGGCGCAGCCTCTCGAAATTCGCTCCAGCCGGCTGCTCCCGGTCAAATTCGTGAGCGGCAATCCCGGCGCGCTTCCGCCGGAATCCGCCTTCTTCCTGCTCAATCAGGTTTCGCCGGTCCAGGCGTCGGGCGTGTATGCGTTCGCACCTGCGCTGCAGGCAAGTGCCAATCAGCCACGCGCGCCGCCTTCCATCTGACCTGAGCGGTCTCAGACCGCGCCTATCCAACCCATTCACATCTTTTTCGCGCCGCGACCCGTGCGGCGGCTGTTGGCCGTCCACCGGTCGCGTGGCGCTTCATTTCCGGAAGTTTTTCAATGCAACGCATCAAAACAGTCAAAACGCTGACGCGCGCGGCCTCGGCCGCCTTGTTCCTCTCGGTGCAGTCGCTCATCTGCATCGGAACCCTCTATTGGGCAATCGCCGAGACGCTCGGCATGGCGGGAACCGCGGCACTGGTCCTCGGCGCCATTTTTGCCGTGCCGTCTCTATATGTCGTGATCATAGCCATCCGTATGGCCTATGAGGCGGAAACCGACCCGGTGAACCAGTAGACCTTCTGTACGGGCTTCACTGGGCTCGGCGTCCGCACTGACGACACATTTCTGAGCGAAAAGCCGGTCAAAGCAACTTTTTCTGCGACGAATGGCGTTGCCGCGGCAATGCCGTTCGGGAGAGAACGAATGGACAGATTGCAATTCGAGGTGCCGGTGCGCATCACGACTGCGCCTGGTCTGCCGGTCGAGGAAATCTACAGCGTCGAACAGGCGCTGGATTTTCTGCAGGACTGGCCGGTCCGCCGGCAGGGCCCGGTCTATCAGGCTGCGTTCAACGCCTGCTTCGGCGCGACCGTCGACCTGGTCAAGACCGAGGATGCCTGCCGGGCGTTCATGGCGTTCTGCCGCGTGAGCCGGCTCCTGGCCAGGGATATGATGGTTCGGGGCAAACGGAGTGGCGAGGCGAGGGCGCTTAGAGCTTAGCGCCAGCCGGGCTCCAGGCTTTTCAGGAAGCGGTTGAAGATCGGGTCGAACCGGTCGGGCGAATCCCAGAACGGCGCATGGCCGGATGTCGATTTTTGGAAGGATTTCTACAAGGGTGGGAGTTCGGAGTTCCTCTGCCCCGCGCAGGTAGTCCGTCGAGGCCACTCTGTGCGAGCGCGGCCCGAATCGGCTATGGCTCCGGCATGCTGGAAACATCTCTCTACACCCCGGTGAAGCGGTTTCTTGAGAGCTTGGAATACACTGTCAAAGGCGAAGTCGGCGGCTGCGATGTCGTCGGTTTGCGCGACGGCGAGCCGCCGGTGGTCGTCATTTGCGAACTGAAACTGGAGTTCAACCTTGAACTCGTGCTTCAAGGCATCGACCGCGCCGCAGCGTGCGACGAGGTCTGGCTTGCTGCGCGCATGTCAAGCCGGGGCAAGGGCCGTGAGCACGATCGCCGGTTTCGCGCACTCTGCCGCCGGCTCGGTTTCGGCCTTCTGGCGATCAGCCCCTCGGGCAATGTCGAACTGCTGCTCAGTCCGGCCGCTCCGCCACCGCGGCGAGATCCCAGGCGAAGATCGCGCCTGATGGACGAGCACCGGCGCCGGCGTGGCGACCCTGTGGTCGGCGGCGGTTCCCGCGCACCGATCATGACGGCTTACCGGCAGGATGCGCTGGCCTGCGCCGCGGCGATGGTGGACGGTCCCAAGCGCCCGCGCGACCTGAAAGCCATCTCGCCTCGCGCCGCCAATATCCTGCTTCACAATGTCTATGGATGGTTCGCCAGAGCCGAGCGCGGCGTCTATGCGCTCACCGAAGTTGGCCACGCGGCCCTGCAGCGCTGGCCACAGCCGGCCCAATGACGAGGCGGTCTACTAATGGCAGTCGAAGGATTGTTGGAGGAAGCGAAACGTGACAGCCTCTTCCGGATGCCGAAGACCGCTCCGACGACAGCGACCGGACAACCGATCAAGTAATGACCGCTATGGAATCCCGGCGAAAATGAAGGCGATTTCTGCCATCGTGCTTCTGTCCTGCAGCCTGATAACAGGCTGCGCATCGCCTTTGCGCGCATCGGTTGACGCTGCGAAATACGAGACGATGAGTTGCGTCGACCTCAACGTGGCAATGGGCAGCGTCGCCAGCGAGATCTCGCAAACGGCGATCGCCCGGGGCAAAGTCGCTCATGCAAATATCCCGACCTGGCTATGGGGCGGCCAGCGCGTCGCTTCCGCCGTCGCCGCTCGCGAGAGCACGAAGATCGAGCGGTTGCGGCAGCAGCAGGCTGCGATTGCGGCAGCCAGAAGCAGGAAATGTTGATTCCGCCGACGCGCGGCGTTTGGGCCAAGGCAGTTAACAGGCGCATATCAGAAGAGCCGGGGATCCATCCATTGTATAGCTCTTCTCTCGGTCAAGTTTGGCGTGATGACGACCTGCGTTTTTTCGGGAGCAGGAAACCATCCTTTAGCAACTCCAGCGCGTCGAGTGCCTCCTCATCCTGCAAATCGGTCAGGGGTACTTCGTCGATGAAGACAACCTTTTCGTCGTCTATGTCGTAGACTTCCCAAAGCCCGTCCTTGACCCTTCGGATGGCGTGCCGACGTTCCATGAGCGGAAGCTAATTGAGTCTCGGAAACATTGGGTAGAAAAAATCGAAGAGTGCCGACATTAGCGGTGGAAAACTTGGGAGCGCTCCACGCGCGGTGATTGGTCTTGAAGACATTCCCGGGAAACGGGGCGGCCCAGCGGCTTGGGTAGAGTACTGGCAGCGGTAGGCCGCTGGGCCTGACCAGCGGCCATGGGGGAGGCTCGCGCCGGCTGCTGAATACATGCGCTCAGGCCGGTTCGAGCGAAACATGCGAATGAATTATGACAGCACCTGAATTCTTCATCACTGCGAGTTGCTCGCGGCGGCTGCTGCCAAGTGGTCCGAGTTTTGGGGTTAGCCACATTATTCCTGTTGCACTTTCGTCAATCACCGCCACCAAACGGTTACAAGAGAGGGCCATGCTGCCTTTGTCTTAACCAGGAGGTAACCATGAGCTTGACGTACAAGGCGGTTCAGGAAGTGCTCCGAAAAGCAGGCATTGTCATGAGCAAGAAGGGGGAAGTTCACCGCATAAACTTCTTCAGCGGCCTGGAAGATACCGCCTACTACGCGACGGATCTTCAGGATGTCCTGGACAGGGGCCTGGCGATGTCAAAAGGAAGGCCGCGATCAAGCGACTATGCCAGGTCGGCCGAAGAGCGGCGGATGGCGACGAGGGCACATCTGGCAGCTCTGCCGTTGATGCGTCTTGTAGTGAATCGCGAAGGCGGGATCGCCGACCGATCCAGAGGTTGATCGCTGAGGGTCAGAGAAGAATTATGTGCTATGCGGGATGAACCCCTCGCTGATCCGACGCGCGGTCAGCGCGTAGTTCCGAAAATGGCGTGACGGTTTCTTGCTTTCTGCTTGACGTCAAATGCGCCCTCGGCGCTTACTGGGAGATGCTCGCACGCAACGACGCTTACAAGCCGCCCGAACCTTGGCCCCACGGTTGGATGCTACTCGGATTGGTTATCGGCTTGGGCTTTTGCGCGGCTGCCTGGGTTGCAGTCATTGAGCTTGTCATAAGCGTATAGACTGAACTCAAGCTCTCCTAAGCCAGATTAGCGATTTCTCGCGGCCCTGAACTCCGCTTCCCAAGGCAGTGTCTCGAAGTCAGGCTTGTGTCTGCGCGCGCGGTAGTCATCCTGGGAAAGGAAGGTACATCTGGACCCCTCCAATAAGCAAACAAATGGCGGAATGCCTGGGCACCGATATAGGCCAACGGTCTTCGAATTAGCATCGTCCATGGTTGCAGGGTTCTCACAGCCTCCGATTGTCGTCGACATTTATTGTGATGAACGGTTTCTGCTTCCGGAGGCCACGGTTAACGACCGGGTTCGTCGGCCAAGCACCGATCGCGGCACGACAAAGCGAGGCGCAGCACTGGCACACCGAGATGGAAGCGCCGATTCGGCTGATAAACTGAGGAAATTGGCCAAGCGTTGGACAGGAACGGCAATGTTTGAGCT
>NZ_CAUM01000122.1 GCF_000350085.1 Mesorhizobium metallidurans STM 2683 | reverse complement strand
CCACATCGAGGTCATTGGCTGGCGCATGATCCCGAAAATCGAAAAATCGATTTTCGGGAAGGGTCATGCGCCAAAATCAGGGTGCTACAGCGTCCTTTGCGCCTCCAGGAGGACGCGCGGCGCCGTAGATGCGAAGATGGTTGAAAATCGGCCGCGCCTGTGACAAAAGGCGTGTCGAATGTGACGGGACGCGACGATCCGCTTCTGCCGAATGTGATAAGAAGTAGGAAAAACAAAGACTTATTCACATTTTGGAGCGTATTTCTTGAGGATTTGAACCGTGTTGGGCGGGCAAACCTTGAAGTTCCGCACCAAAAGCCATTCCCGGCAAAGATCATACCGGCAGGTTGTAACGGCAGGAGCCGTTTGGCGGCCTCATTGGTGGAAACAAAGGTTTTATGATGCAGGTCACCGAAACGCTCAACTCCGGTCTCAAGCGCGAGATCAAGATCACCGTGCCGGCCGGTGACATGGAAGCCAAGCTGATGGCGCGGCTTTCCGACGCCAGGAACAAGGTCCGCATCAACGGCTTCCGTCCCGGCAAGGTGCCGGTGCAGCACCTGCGCAAGGTCTACGGCAAGTCGTTCATGGCCGAAGTGGTCAACGAGATCCTCAACGATTCAACCCGTTCGATCATCACCGGGCGCGGCGAGAAGGCCGCCATGCAGCCTGAAGTGATCATGACCGAGGACGAGAAGGAAGCCGAGAAGATCCTGGCCGGCGGCGCCGACTTCGAGTTCCGCCTGAACTACGAGATCATCCCGGAGATCGAGATCAAGGATTTCTCCGACATCAAGGTAACGCGCCAGGTGTTCGACGTGCCTGACACCGAGATCGACGAGCAGGTCCAGCGCGTCGCCGAATCGGCGCGCAGCTACGAGCCGAAGACCGGCAAGGCCGCCGAGGGCGACCGCGTGAGCATCGACTATGTCGGCAAGATCGACGGCGAGGCCTTCAATGGCGGCGCCGGCACCGACCAGCCGCTGGTGCTTGGCTCCAAGGAATTCATCCCGGGCTTCGAGGATCAGCTCATCGGCGCCAAGGCCGGCGACGAGAAGCAGGTCACGGTGACCTTCCCGGAAAACTACCAGGCGGCGCATCTGGCCGGCAAGGAAGCCACCTTCGACGTCACCGTCAAGGAAGTCTCCCAGCCCGGCGCGCTGGAGATCAACGACGAAACGGCCAAGAATCTCGGCCTGGAGTCGCTAGAGCGCCTGCGTGAGGTGGTGCGCGGCCAGATCGAAAACCAGTTCGGCTCGATGACGCGCCAGAAGGTCAAGCGCCAGCTGCTCGACCAGCTCGATGCAGCCTATTCGTTCGAGGCGCCGTCGAAGCTCGTCGAGGCCGAGTTCTCCAACATATGGAACCAGGTCACCCGCGATCTCGAAGCCGCCGGCCGCACCTTCGCCGACGAGGAGACGACGGAAGAAGAGGCGCGCGCCGAATATATGCGCCTTGCCGAACGCCGCGTGCGCCTTGGCCTGGTTCTGGCCGAAATCGGCGAGAAGGCCGGTGTCACCGTGTCGGACGAGGAATTGCAGCGCGGCCTGTTCGAGCAGGTGCGCCGCTATCCGGCCAACCAGCAGCAGGAAGCTTTCGAATTCTACCGCAGCAACCCCGAGGCGCTGAACACGCTGCGCGCGCCGATGTTCGAGGAGAAGGTCGTCGACCACCTGCTCGGCCAGATCTCGGTCACCGACGTCAAGGTCAGCAAGGAAGAGCTGATGGCCGACGACGAGGAAACCGAGACGACCAAGGCGAAGCCGGCGAAGAAGGCCGCAGCGAAGAAGGCTGAGAAGGCCGACGACTCGGAAGAGCCCAAGAAGAAGGCCGCGCCGAAGAAGAAGGCCGCCAAGGACGACGAATAACGCGGTATTCTACCGAACTCTGAAAGGCAGCAGCCCGGGTAGGCAATTGTCGATGTTGGCGCTGCCCCTCATCCGCCTGCCGGCACCTTCTCCCCGTATAGTGACGGGGAGAAGAGGGCTGCGGCGAGCCCGGCTCCATTTCTGCAACGCCGGATGTTGGCAAAATCCCTTGCGAAGGCTTCCCTTCTCCCCGTCACTATACGGGGAGAAGTGCCCGGCAGGGCGATGAGGGGCGGCGCAAACCCAGGCGATTGCCCTGCACCCCAGCAGGGCGGCCTTTTCCTTTCTAAGCGACCTGCAGATCGTCGGCGGCGATGTCGAGCAGCCGGTTCATCGCGGCCCTGGCTCCGGCGGTGTCGCGCATGCGGATCGCCTCGAGCACGGCCTGATGCGCCGCCAAGGCCCGCGACTGCGCTTCCATCAGCCTGTTGGTGACGAGGAAGGACGCGCTCAGCGCCGCCTCCAGCATCCCGATCAACCCCTTCAGCACGACGTTGTGGCTTGCCGCGATCACGCTGCGGTGGAAAGCCAGGTCCGCCCGGCAGACACCGTCGAGGTCGTTCGGGATCGAATCGCGCATGGCGTTGAAGGCCGCCTCGATCGCCGCCAGATCGGAGCCGGTGCCGCGCCTGGCGGCAAGCTCGGCGGCGGCCGGCTCAAAGATGCGGCGCGCCTCGATCAGGCCGGAAATCAATTCGCTGTCGTTCTGGATATCCGGGTGCCAGCTCAGCACCACGGGATCGAGCAGCCGCCAGTCGTCGCGCGACAGTACCCGCACGCCGACCCGGCGCCGCGCCTCCACCAGCCCCTTTGCCGACAGCACCTTGACCGCCTCGCGCACCGAGGTGCGGCTGACGCCGAGCATGGCGCAGAGCTCTTCCTCGCGCGGCAGGACTTCGCCTGGCCGGTAGGCGCCGCCAAGGATGCGGCTGCCGAGCACATTGACCACGGAATCATGGATGCGGCTGCCGCCACCGCCTTCGCTCTCGACGCGGCGCAACGAACCGTCTTCAGCCACGCCAAAATCAGACGCCATGGTTTCCCAGCCCTTCTCCAGCCTGCAACTCATAGGCGCGACCGGCGCGCCGCGCAACGCCACCATCAGTCATGATAGAGCACCGAGCGGCCGCCATCGACGACGATGCAGGCTGCGTTGAGGAAGAGCGCCTCGTCGGAGGCGAGGAACAGCGCCGTCATGGCCACTTCCTCGGGTTTGCCGATGCGCTTTTGCGGGTGCAAATCATAGGTACGCCGCCGCTCCGCCTCGGGGTCCGGAAAAGTGTTCCAGTAATCGACGGCGGTCTGCGTCTCGATATAGCCGGGAGCGATGGCGTTCACGCGCACACCTCTGGCTGCGTAGTCGATGCCGAGCGCCCGGGTAAGGCCCAGCAGTCCGTGCTTGGCGACGGGATAGGGGAAGCAACCGGGGATGATCGAAAAACTGTGCGTGGAGGCAATATTGACGATCGAGCCGGCGCCCTGGTCGAGCATGGCCGGCAGCACCGCCTTGCTCATCCGCCAGACGCCGTCGAGATCGATGTCGAAGCAGCGCCGCCATTCGGCTTCGCTTGTCTCCAGCGGCTCGTGGAAGACGTTGATGCCGGCATTGTTGACGAGGATGTCGATCCGGCCAAAAGTCTCTTTCGCGAGCGTAGCGACAGCCTCGACGGCAGCGGTCTGGCGGACGTCGCACGGCGTAAACAGGGCGCTTGCCCTGTTTGGCGAAAGGTCCATTGCGACCGCCGCGCCGGTCACCTCGTCGATCTCGGCGATGACGACCTTAGCGCCTTCGCGGTGGAAGGCCCGGGCGATCGCCTCACCGATACCGCGCCCGGCGCCGGTTATGATCGCGACCTTGTCCTGCAGACGTCCGGTCATTTCATCCTCACCAGTGGTCCATCCTCAACCAGTGGGCCATCCTCACCAGTCGACGATCGTGCCGTCCGGCATTACGGCGTTCTGCGTGTGCAGCACCTCGGGCGCGAAGGGATGGCGCGCGCAAACCGCCTCGTCAACCTCGACGCCTAGACCGGGCGCGTCCGGCACCTGCCAGAAACCGTCGACCATGCGGATTGGACCCTTGACCACGTCGAAATACCACGGCACCGCGCCGACCATTTCCTCCTGGATGACATGGTTTGGCGTCGAAACGGCAAAATGCAGGGCGGCGACGCCGGCGATCGGCCCGAGCGGGTTATGGGGAGCGACGCCGACGCCGACCGACTCGGCATGGGCCGCGATCTTCTTGGCCTCGGAGAGACCGCCACAATGGCAGATGTCGGGCTGGATGATGCTGACCGCGCTGGCTGAAAGCAACTCGACGAACTCCGCGCGTTCGACCAGCCGCTCGCCGGTCGCCAGCGGCACCGAGGTGCGGGCGGAGAGCGCCTTCAGCCCGGCCGTGTCGCCGGGCGGCAACGGCTCCTCGACAAACATCGGCCGGCTGGGGGCGAGGGCGTCGATATAGGCAAGAGCTGCGGCAACCGACGCCGGGCGACCATGAAAATCCACCATGATCTCAATCCCGGGGCCAACCGCCTTGCGCAGCGCCTCCATCAGCCGCGCCACCTTGTCCACGTCGGGCAGCGGCGCATGGTAGTGGGTATAGGGAATGAACACTGCCTTGAAGGCACGATAGCCTTTCTCGACCACGGCATGCGCGCGCTCGACCAGCGGATCGGTCTCCATCGTCTCGTAGACGGCACGCATGTCGCCAAGGCCGAGATGGGTATAGACGCCGACCTTGTCGCGCACCTTGCCGCCAAGCAGACGCCAGACGGGCACACCGAAATGCTTGCCCATGATGTCCCACAATGCCATCTCGATGCCGGAGATCGCGCTCATGCCGATGGCGCCGAGCCGCCAGAACGACTGCTTGCGCATGACCCGGACGGCCTGTTCGATGTCGCGAGGATCACGCCCGACGATCAGCGGCGCCAGATCCTCGACCGCGCCGACCACGGCCCGGGTCTTCCATTCCAGCGTCGCTTCGCCCCAGCCATGCAGACCCGGCTCATCGGTCAGCACCTTCACGAACACCCAGTTTCGCATTTCCGCGTTGACGACGCGGGTCTCGATGCCTGTGATCTTCACTTGGGAACTCCCGCGCAATCGCTTGATAGATCATATATATATGGCACGTTAGTCGACTTTGGCGGCGGGTTCAACGCCAATTGTGGTGCTGAGATGCAGCAAATCTGACGAAAACTCGCCTCTTTGGTACCAAGAAAGGGCATTGACAGCCGCATTAAACATAGTATCTGTAAATTTGTTTGATCCGATCTAGATGTTAACGTCGATCTCGGATTGGGCAAGTCCCGTAGGAAGAGGTTGCCCGCAGTCAGATCCGGCTGCGGCGCCGCGACGGGCGCAATTCACCATCCGTTGGGAGGACGACATGAAATCCATGAAGAAGTTTGCAATCGCCGCGCTTGCGGCGGCCACGCTCGGCTCGGCGGCCGCTCCGGCGCTGGCCGATTCGACCGGCATCGGCGCCATCTATCTCGACGATGTCGGCTTCTATGCCGCCGTGCGCAAGGGCATCCAGGACGGCGCCAATTCGATGGGCAAGAAGATCGAACTGCTCGAGACCAATGCGCGCGCCGATCCCGGCGCCGAAGCCTCTTTCATCGACCGCCTGATCTCGGCCGACGTCAAGGCGATCATCCTCTCGGCCGTCTCCGCCGACGGTTCGGTGCGCGCCATCAGGCGGGCGCACGAGGCCGGCATTCCGGTCGTGTGCTACAACACCTGCATCAACGACGCCGACATGAAGAAGTATGTCTATGCCTATGCGGTCGCCGATCCGACGGAGTTCGGCCGCCAGCTTGGCGACGTCGCGGCCGACTATTTCATCGCCCAGGGCATCAAGGAGCCGAAGATCGGCGTGCTCAACTGCGAATTCGTGGAAGTCTGCGTCAAGCGCCGCGAAGGTTTTGAGGCGGCGCTCAAGGCCAAGGTTCCGGGCTACGTCATCTCGGCGAACCAGCGCGGCACCGTGCTTGATGACGCCGTGTCGGTGAGCGACCAGATGCTGTCGGCCAACCCGGACATCAACGCTTTCTTCGGCGAGGGCGGCGATGCCGGCACCGGCGCGGTGCGCACCATCAAGCAGCGCGGCCTGACCGGAAAGGTCGTCGTCTTTGCCGCCGACATGACATCCTCGGCCGCGACCGAACTCGCCGATTTCTCAGTGATGAAGGCAGTCGCCGATGTGTCCGGCCAGGGCATCGGCAAGCTGGCGCTCGAACAGGCGCTGAACGGCGCCGAGGGCAAGAAGGCCGCCGATATTGTCGTGCCCATGGGCATATCGATCTTCAAATCGGCCGACGATGCCAAGAAATGGCTCGAAACCCACAAGGACGGCCTGTCCTGATCGCATCCTCCCCAACCCATGCGATGCTGGCCGTCGCATCCCGGCGGCCAGCCTTTTCGGGAACTGACAACTTTTCGGGAAACCGACAATCTCGGATACTGCCCGCGGCCGAATGGACCGGGGTTCGGAGCGTGACCATGCCAAAGATGCTTGCCGCCTATCTTCCAGGCAATTCCACCGTCGACCTGCGCGAAATCGATCGTCCGAAGCCGGGCATCGGCCAGGTGCTCCTGAAGATGAAGGCGTCCGGCATCTGCGGCAGCGACATCCACTACATCTACCACAAGCATCTCGGCGACGATCCGCGCACGTCCTATCAGGGCGTGGTGGCGGGGCACGAGCCGGCGGGCCAGGTTGTCGAGCTTGGCGCCGGCTGCCGGCATTTCAAGCCGGGCGACCGTGTCGCCGTCTATCACATTTCCGGCTGCGGTTTCTGCCGCAACTGCCGCAAGGGGTTCCAGATCTCCTGCACCGATCCGCAGCGCGCCGCCTATGGCTGGCAGCGCGATGGCGGCCATGCCGAATACCTCGTCGCCGACGAGCGCGACCTCGTGCACCTGCCTGATACACTGTCCTACCGCGACGGCTGCTTCATCTCCCGCGGCGTCGGCACCGCTTACGAGGCCGTGCTGCGCGGCAATGTTTCGGGCAGCGATGCCGTACTCGTCGTCGGCCTCGGGCCGGTTGGCATGGCGGCGCTGATGCTGGCCAGGGGCCGTGGCGCACGCCTGGCCATCGGTGTCGATACCCAGCCCGATCGGGTCGAGACAGCCAGGAAGCTCGGCCTGCTCGATCACGGCCTGGTCGCCGGGCCGGACGCGCTCGGCGCCATCAATGAATTGACCAAGGGCGGTGCCGCGGTCGCCATCGACTGCTCGGGCAATCCGCGCGGCCGGGTGCTGGCGCTGCAAGCGACGCGCACCTGGGGGCGCTGCGTCTATATCGGCGAAACCGGCAAGGTCGAGTTCGACGTCAGCGACGACCTTCTGCACCGCCAGCGGACCGTCTACGGTTCCTGGGTGACCAGCGTCCACAATATGGACCAGTGCTGCGAGGATCTCGACGCCTGGGGCCTGCACCCGCACGACATCATCACCGATGCCTTCCCGCTGGAAAAAGCGCCCGAGGCCTATGCGCTGATGGCCGGCGGACGCTCCGGAAAAGTCATCGTCGAATTTCCGGACTGAACGATGGCCGATATCGAAATCGCCAACGAAGCGCTGAGCCTAACCGTCACCACGACCGGCGGAGCGGTCTGGCGGTTCCTTTCGCTTTCGGGCGGTGCGGAGATGCCGCTGTTTCGCGAGCCACCGCAAGGATCGGACCGAGAAGCGCTGAAATCGGGCTGCTTTCCGCTGGTGCCTTTCGGCAACCGGGTGCGCGACAATCGCTTTTCCTTCGACGGCCGTGAATATTGGCTCAAACTCAACATGGACTGGGACAGGCACTATCTGCATGGCGACGGCTGGACCGGCGAATGGCAAATTGTCCGTCACACAAGCACCGAGATCGCACTTGCGTTCGGCCATCGCGGCGATGGCACACCGTACGCCTATGATGCCGAGCAGCGCTTTTCGCTTGCCGGCCCCACACTGACGACGACACTGTCCGTCACCAACCGCGGTGACATCGCGCTGCCGTTCGGCCTCGGCTGGCATCCATATTTCCCGTTGACGAAAGAGACCACGCTCAAGGCGGCCGCTCGCTCCTATTGGGATGAGGATCCCACCTGGCTGCCGACCGTGGAGCATCCGGTCGCCGGCGATATCGACTTCTCCCAGCCGAGCCGCCTGCCGCGCCGCTGGGTCAACACGGTTTTCGAGGGCTGGAGCGGCAAGGCGAAGATCGACTGGCCGCAGCGCGGGATTTCGCTGGCGATCGATGCCGATCCGATCTTTTCCCGCTATCTGGTCTTTGTCTCAGATCCGGCCTTCGATGCCGGCTACGACTATGATTTCTTTTGTTTCGAACCGATGAGCCACAGCGCAAACGGGCATAACATGCCCTCCGGCGGCGGGCTGGTAAGGCTGGCACAGGGTGAAAGCCTCACGGGTTCCGTTCGCTACACTTGCCACCGGCCCTGACGAGGAAGATTGGGATGAGCGCGACCACAACCAACCATCGGCGCGGCTTTCGCCTGTTCGCGCTCGATATAAACGAGATCGGCCTTATCGTCATCCTGCTCGTCCTCTATTTCGGTTTCGGTGCGACCACCAACGGCTTTCTGTCTGCCAACAACCACCTCTCGCTGCTGCGCGACGCTGCTTCGATCGCGATCGCCGCCTGGGCAGTGACGCTGATCATCATCGCCGGCGAGATCGACGTCAGCGTCGGGCCGATGGTCGCCTTCACCTCCGTCTGCCTCGCCTTCATGCTGAAGGCCGACGTCAATGTCGCGCCGGCCATCCTGGCAGCGCTCGCCATCGGCGGCGCGCTCGGCACCTTCGCCGGATCGTTGCGCGCCTATTTCGGGGTGCCGTCCTTCGTCGCCACGCTCGGCCTGTGGAGCGCGCTGCGCGGCATGTCGTTCTTCACCACCAACGCGCTGCCCGTCACCTTTCCCGACAACGCCTTCCTCGACATTCTTGCCGACAACATGTTCGGCATCCCCAGTTCGGCCATCGTTATGCTGGTGCTGTTCGCCATTTTCTCTTTCGTCAGCCAGAAGACCGCCTATGGCCGGTCGATCTTCGCCGTCGGCGGCAACGCCAATGCCGCGGAACTGTGCGGCATCAACGTCGCGCGCATTCGCGTGCTGATCTTCACCACGTCGGGCGTGATGGCAGCACTTGCCGGCGTACTTTTGACCGCGCGGCTCGGCTCCGGCAATGCCGGCACCGCCTCCGGCCTCGAATTCGACGTGATCGCCGCCGTCGTCATCGGCGGCACGGCGCTGTCGGGGGGGCGCGGCTCAATGCTCGGCACGCTGCTCGGCGTCTTCGTCATCACGCTGATCGGCAACGGCCTGGTGCTGCGCGGCATCAATCCGTTCTTCCAGGAAGTGGTGCGCGGCGTCATCATTGTCGCCGCCGTGCTCGCCAATATCCTGGTCACGCGCTATCGCGAACACCGCATTTTTGGCGCTTGACGCAAACCCGGGAGGATCAGCCATGCAGACCGCCCGCCAGCAGGATCCGCAGCCACTGGTCGCGGCGGTGCGCGGCGCGACCAAGCACTATCCCGGCGTGCTGGCGCTGGACGATGTCGATTTCGAGATCGGCCGGGGGGAAGTCCGCGCCCTGCTCGGCAAGAACGGAGCGGGAAAGTCGACGCTGATCCGGCTGCTGACCGGGGCCACCGTGCCCGACAGCGGCGAGGTCACGATCAACGGCGCGGCGCTGACCGGTTCCGGCACCCAGCGCACGGTCGAAGCTGCCAGGCTCGGCGTGCGCGCCGTCTATCAGGAACTCAGCCTGATTGTCGGCATGAGCATCGCCGAGAACCTGTTCCTCGGCCGCTGGCCGTCCAGCATGGGCGTACTTTCCCATGGCGAAATGGAGCATCAGGCGCGCGAAACGCTGGTCCGGCTCGGGCTGACGCTCGATCCGCGCCGGCGCGTGGCGACGCTGAGCCCGGCCGAACGACAGCTCGTCGAGATCGCCCGCGTCATGATCGGCGAGCCGAAGCTCGTTGTCCTCGATGAGCCGACCAGCTCGCTCGCGGCCGCCGAGGTCGAGCTCCTGTTCAAGGCCGTGCGCAGCCTGGCTGCTGCCGGCATCGCGGTGATCTATGTCAGCCACCGCATGAGCGAGATCCGGCAGATCGCCCAAGCAGCCACGGTGATGCGCGACGGCAAGGTCGCGGGCACCGTCAAGGTCGCCGGCGCCGACACCGCCGAGATTATCCGCCTGATGCTTGGCCACAGCGAACAGGAGGATCGGCTGGTCGGCGCGGCGAGGGGAGGCGATACCGTCCTGTCGGTGCGCGATCTTGCCGTTCCGCCGAAGCTTTCAGGTGTCTCGTTCGATCTGAAGCGTGGCGAGGTGTTGGGTTTTGCCGGCCTGCTCGGCTCCGGCCGCACCGAACTGCTGAGGGCGATCGGCGGGCTCGATGCCGTGCGTACCGGCACCGTGCTGCTCGATGACAAGGACATCACCCGCGCCTCCTATGGCGAGCGGGTCAAGAGCGGGATCGGCATGACGCCGGAAAGCCGCAAGGAGGATGGTATCGTGCCGCTGCTCGGCGTCGACGAGAACACCGTCGCCACCGACTTCTCGAAAGTGGCGGTGAACGGCGTCATCTCGGCATCACGGATGGCGGAAGCGGCAGGCGACATCATCCGTCGTATCGGCATCAAGACGGCGCGTATCGACACGCCCGTCGGCACACTCTCGGGCGGCAACCAGCAGAAAGTTGTGATCGGCCGCTGGGTCTATGCCGGCAGCCGTATCCTGCTGCTCGATGAGCCGACCCGGGGTGTCGATGTCGAAGCGAAGTCGCAAATCTACGCCATCGTCCGCCAGCTTGCCGCGGAGGGCAAAAGCATCATCTTCGTGTCCAGCGAGATCGAGGAACTGCCGAAGGTCTGCGACCGGGTCCTGGTGCTGAAGGAGGGGAACTTCGTGCAGGAATTTTCCGCACCCGGGATCGAGACCGATGCGCTAATGGCCGCCTGCCTTTAAGGGCGACGATGCGGAAGACTCCAAGAAGTGGGCAGCACCTGAAAAGCTGCCAAGAGACTGAATGACGCGGCATGATTGACTTCTGCTATCTGCCGGCCAGATTCTGTGGTAAGTAAATGCCGCAATTACTGGGAGGAGAAGCGGATATTCCGCTTCGTCAAGAAAGGCGCATGCCGGCTCAAGCATCGGCGCGCGCAGATCGTCCAAGGCATATTTTGACGATCGGTGAGGAGATACCATGCGCGCAACTGCGTTTTTCGCCGTCGTGTCCGTTGCGACCTTTATCACCGGCCAAAGCCAGGCACAGGATGCCGCGGCGGGTGAGAAGGTCTTCACCAAATGCAAGGTCTGCCACGTCGCGGACGAGGACAAGAACAAGGTGGGTCCATCGTTGAACGGCGTCATTGGCCGGACGGCCGGCACGCGTCCGGATTTCAAGTATTCCGAAGCCATGATCGCGGCCGGCAAATCGGGCGTTGTATGGGACGAGCCCACGCTGACGACCTATCTTCAAGATCCCAAGGCCATGGTCAAAGGCTCGAAGATGGCGTTTCCCGGCCTCAAGAAGGACGAAGACGTCGCCAATGTCATCGCCTATCTGAAGCAGTTCTCAAAGTAACTTGGCTCTTCCGTCGTTCAGCCGGCCAGGTTGCCTGTCTCCATCGGTGGTCGCTTGAAATGTCGACTAGGGAAAGCCGTCTCAACGATACCGGCATCCGCATCTCGGAAGCGACGGCCGCCGATTTCATCGCGCTTCTGAAACCACGGGTCATGGCCCTTGCTGTCTTTACCGCTTTCGTCGGCCTGATGGTGGCGCCCGGCGTGACAAACCCGGTCATCGCCGTGATTGCAATCGGCGCAATTGCGGTAGGGGCGGGAGCCGCCGGCGCACTCAACATGTGGTACGACGCCGATATCGACGCGTTGATGTCGCGCACGTCAAAGCGGCCGATCCCGTCAGGCCGCGTCACGCCAGGCGAAGCTCTCGGCTTCGGTCTGGTGCTTTCCATACTTTCGGTCATGACGCTCGGCGTGCTGGTGGGCTGGCTTGCCGCATCGCTGCTCGCCTTCACCATCTTCTTCTATGTCGTGATCTATACGATGTGGCTGAAACGCTCGACGCCGCAGAACATCGTCATTGGCGGCGCCGCGGGTGCGCTTCCTCCGGTCATCGGGTGGGCGGCGGCCACCGGCGGCATCGGCATTGAAAGCTTCATTCTGTTTCTGATCGTATTCCTGTGGACGCCGCCGCATTTCTGGGCGCTCGCACTGTTCAAGGTCGGTGATTACGCCGCGGCCGGTATCCCTATGATGCCGAACGTCGCCGGAGAGGCATCGACCAGAAAACAGATCCTTGCCTATTCGCTGCTTCTGGCGCCGGTCGCCGTGCTCCCCTGGGCGTTCGAATTCGCGAGCGGATTCTACGGGATCGTTTCGGCTGCATTGGGCGCGGGGTTCATCTGGCACGCATGGAAGATTCTGCTCGTTCCCGACCAGGAGATGAAACTCGCCAAGGCGCTGTTTGCCTATTCGATTTTTTTATCTTTTCGCGATCTTCGCCATGCTGCTTGCCGACACCATTGCGGTGCGGGCGGTCATGTCAGCCGGAAATTGACCGCACGACCGATGGTTCGGAGTACCCGCCGCATCAAGCCCGGCGGTTGCCGCACGGAAGACGCGGTTCCCGGACTCATATTGGCAGCGCACAGAATCCCAGCAGCAGCAGAATAACTATGCCGAGGCCCATTATCAGAACAGTCTTTCCGTCCATGAGCTTTACCTTCGACCCACAAAGGATATCGAAGAAAGGCCTCCAGAGCTAGCCTGATGACGTCTCTGACAAAGGGCGACAAATCTCTCGCAAGAGAGTAAGGTGATCATGGTGCAGGTCGCGGTTTTGCGTGGCCAGTCACGCTGAACGGCAGCACCATGAAACTCGCGACCTCGCCGGACCTGGTCTGGAGGAATGGTGATGGCAAGCTTTCACGTGATAGCAGGCGCCAGCGAGACGCTGGAACATACGAAAATCAAAAAGATCGGTGTTTCCGACCTCTTCGACGCGCTCAGGCGCGGCGTCGACGATTTCATGGTCAAGCCCTCGCATATTGTCTTTCTCTGCCTGATCTATCCGCTCGTCGGCGTCGTGCTCGCGGCCTGGACATCGGGGGCCAACGCGTTGCCACTGCTGTTTCCGCTGGTGTCCGGCTTCGCGCTGATCGGCCCGTTCGCGGCGATAGGCCTCTATGAGATAAGCCGCAGGCGGGAGGCCGGGCTCGATACGTCCTGGCGGCACGCTTTCGAGGTCAGGAACTCTCCGGCGTTGCCGGCGATCGCGGCGGTCGGGATCATGCTGTTTGCGATCTTCATCACCTGGCTTTTGACGGCGCAGATGTTCTATCAATATCTCTTTGGCCCGGCGCCGCCTGAATCGATATCCGGCTTCATCAATGAGATATTCGCCACCGGACGCGGCTGGACGCTGATTATCCTCGGGCACGTCATCGGCTTCGTCTTCGCCGTGGTGGTGTTGTGCACAACGGTCGTCGCCTTCCCGCTGCTGCTCGACCGCGACGTTGGCGCCTACGAAGCCATCCACACGTCAGTGCGGGCAGTGCTGGCGAACCCGATCACCATGGCTGTCTGGGGACTGATCGTCGCCGTCGCCCTGATCATCGGCTCGGTGCCGGTGTTCGCTGGGCTGGCAGTCGTGCTGCCGATCCTCGGTCACGCCACCTGGCACGTCTACCGCAAGGTCGTGGCGCAGCCGGCGTCCGCCAGACCAGCAAGCTGAAGTCCTTCCTTGCCCATCGGCGACAGAGCGTTCAGTAGGCCGGGTGGCTGAAGCGGGCCTGGCGTGCATCCATGGTCAGGTTGCGGAAATCCTTGCCGCTGACATGCACCAGCGTCCTGTGGTCGCCGCCTTCGAAATAGATGTCGGCGGCATCGCCGAGGCTTTCGTCGAGGATCACCGGCACATCGTAGGCCGCGCCGATCGGCGGAATGGCGCCGGTGTCGCAATCCTGGAAGAGCAAAACCACCTCATCTTCGGAAGCGAGGCCAAGACGCTTGTCCATGATGCTCTGCAAAGCGCCGAGTTCGATTCTGTGGGTGCTGGGAACCACGGCCAGCGCGTAGCCAAGCTCGTGGTGAACGACCACCGATTTGGCCATTATGCTGCCGGGCACATGCGCGGCAATGGCGGACTGTCTGCTTGTGGACGTACGATGGTGTTCGACGGTGTCGTAGGAAATTCCCTTCTCGTCGATAAAGTCCTTCAGTCTGGCTGCGATGGTCATCTTGGGCGTCCCTTGCTGGAGTTCGCGACGCATTGCGGAAACGAGGCGATTGTTGCCCTGCTGGCGTTTTCCGATACGAACAAAATGGATCAGCCGCTGGTTGTTTCAAGGTGAGGTAGCCAGCGGCAAACAACATCTTCGACGCCGGACCGGAGCCGCCGACACAAGCCGGACCTGGGTAGCACGTCAGGGGCCGGCGCCGAAGAAGGACGTCCGCGTGAGAAGTGTGTAGTCCGCTTCGAAGACCATCATTGCCACGAACACCAGCACCAGCACCGGCGGCAGGATGATCGCATAGGTCAGCGCCAGCCGCTCCCAGGCCATATGCATGAAAACGGCGACGATCAGCCCTGCCTTCAGCATCATGAAGATCAGGATCAGCGACCATCTGAGATAACCGTGGACGCCGAAATAATCGACCATGTAGGAGCAGGCGCTGAGGATGAACAGCCATGCCCAGACCACCAGATAGAGCTTGATCGGGTGCTCCTGATGGACATCCGCATCGGCGACGCCGGTCGCTGGTGCTTCATGCGCAGCGTGAAGTGCGTGTTGCCCTAGGCCGTTTGCGGTTGCTTCAGCCATATCTGCCTCTCACCAAAGATAGAAGAACGCGAAAATGAACACCCAGACCAGATCGACGAAATGCCAGTAGAGTCCCATGATCTCGACATTCTCGTAGTGGCCCTTGCGGCTGGTGAAGAAGCCGGGTCGTCCGGTGTCGTAATCGCCGCGCCAGACCTTTCGCGCCACGATGACCAGGAAGATCACGCCGATCGTCACATGCGTGCCGTGGAAGCCGGTGATCATGAAGAAGGATGAGCCGAACTGCGCAGCGCCCCAGGGGTTGCCCCATGGCCGCACCCCCTCGGTGATCAGCTTGGTCCATTCGAAGGCCTGCATTCCGACGAAGGTCGCGCCGAGCACCGCAGTCAGAAGCATCAGGATTGCCGTTTTGCGACGATCGCGGCGATAGCCGAAATTGACAGCCATGGCCATCGTTCCGCTGCTCGAGATCAGCACGAAGGTCATGATGGCGATGAGTATCAGCGGGATGTCCGAGCCGCCTATGCGAAGGGCGAAGACCTCGCTCGGGTTGGGCCACGGCACGCGCGTGGACATGCGGGCTGTCATGTAGGAGAGCAGGAAGCAGCCGAAGACGAAGGTGTCGCTGAGCAGGAAGATCCACATCATGGCCTTGCCCCAGGACACGTTCTTGAACGCGCGCTGATCCGACGACCAATCGGCGGCGATGCCTTGCCAGCCGGCGGGGCGGGGCTCCGTTTGGCCGCTATGCGTCAGTGTCGTCTCCGTCATCAGCCTGATCCCCTTAGGTCAGCAACTGTCGGCAAATGTCGATGAACGTAGCCGCCCAGCCGGACAGAAGAGCGAAGATGGCGAGCCAGACGAAAAGCAGGAAATGCCAATACATGGCGCACAATTCGACGCTGAGGCGAAGCCGCTCTGGCGGCGCTCCGTTCCAGGCGTGGGCGGCTGTTCTGCCCAGGCCCACCAGCCCGCCCAATATGTGCAGGCCATGCAGCCCGGTGATCAGGTAGAAGAAACTGTTGGCCGGATTGGAGGCCAGCAGATAGCCGTCTTCGGTCAGTTCCCGCCATGCCATGAGTTGCCCGATTAGGAAGGCGAGGGCCGTGAGCCCAGCCGTGGCAAGGCCGAGCCTGACCGTGCCGATCTGGCCCTTGCGTGCGGCGACAGAGGCGCATTGCAGCGCAATGCTGCTCAGAACCAGCACCCCGGTGTTGAGCCAGAGCAGGCGCGGGACCGGCAGCGGCCGCCAGTCCGACAGCGCCATGCGCATGAAATAGGCGCTGGCGAACAGCGCAAACAGGCAGCCGACGACGGCGAGGAAGACGCCGAGGCCGATCTTGGCGGTCGGCAGCGTCGAGCCTTCCATGCCGACAACGTCCCCAATCACACCTTGCTCCAGCCAAGGTTTCGCCATCAGCCGCTGATGGGAGAGCCACCATCCGGCAAAGCCGATGATCACGAGCAGGAAAACCAGAACGACGCTCATGCCGGCTCCTTGGAAAGACCGAAGGACCCTGGCACGTTTTGCGGGATAAAGTCCTCCTTTGCGCCCGGAACGCTGTAATCGTAGGCCCAGCGATAGACGATCGGCAGATCCTTGCCGAAATTGCCATGGGCCGGCGGCGTCTGCGGCGTCTGCCATTCGAGGGTCGTCGCGCGCCATGGATTGCCGCCGGCCTCCCGGCCATGGCGGATGCTCCAGATCAGATTGAACAGGAATACGATCTGCGCAAAGCCGACGATGAACGCCATGATGGAGATGAACGAATTCAGATGCTGCGCCGACTCCGTCATGACGGTCATGTCGGTCAGTTCGTTGTAGCGTCGCGGCACGCCCATCAGGCCGAGATAGTGCATCGGGAAGAAAATCAGATAGGCGCCGAGGAACGTCACCCAGAAATGGAACTGGCCCAGCGTCTCGTTCAGCATCCGGCCGGTGACCTTCGGATACCAGTGGTAGATAGCCCCGAAGATCACAAGGATCGGCGCGACGCCCATGACCATATGGAAATGGGCGACGACGAACATCGTGTCCGAGAGCGGAACGTCGACGACGACATTGCCGAGAAACAATCCGGTCAACCCGCCATTGACGAAGGTGACGATGAAGGCCAGGGCAAAGAGCATCGGTATGGTGAGGTGGATGTCGCCGCGCCACAGCGTCAGCACCCAATTGTAGACCTTGATGGCCGTCGGAATGGCGATAATCAGCGTCGTGGTGGCGAAGAAGAAACCGAAATAGGGATGCATGCCGCTGACATACATGTGGTGTGCCCAGACCACGAAGCTCAGCGCGCCGATGCCGATGATGGCCCAGACCATCATCCGGTAGCCGAAGATGTTCTTGCGCGCATGGGTGCTGATCAGGTCGGATACGATGCCGAAGGCCGGCAGCGCGACGATGTAGACCTCGGGATGGCCGAAGAACCAGAACAGGTGCTGGAACAGGATCGGGCTGCCGCCGCCGCGCTGCAATTGCTCACCCATCTCGACGATCGCGGGCATGAAGAAGGAGGTGCCGAGCACACGGTCGAACAACATCATCACGCAGGCGACGAACAGCGCCGGGAAGGCAAGCAGCGCCATGACGGTCGCGGTGAAGATGCCCCAGACCGTCAGCGGCAGGCGCATCAGCGTCATGCCGCGCGTGCGGCCCTGCAGCACCGTCACGACGTAGTTCAGGCCGCCCATCGTGAAGCCGATGATGAACAGGATCAGCGAGACCAGCATCAGGATGATGCCCCAGTCCTGGCCGCCTGGCGTGCCGGTCATGATGGCTTGCGGCGGGTAGAGCGTCCAGCCGGCGCCGGTCGGCCCGCCGGGCGCAAAGAAGCTCGACACCAGAACCAGCACGGCAAGCAGGTAGATCCAGTAGCTCAGCATGTTGACATAGGGGAAAACCATGTCGCGCGCGCCGACCATCAGCGGGATCAGGTAGTTGCCGAAGCCGCCGAGGAAGAGGGCGGTGAGCAGGTAGATCACCATGATCATGCCGTGCATGGTGATGAACTGATAGTAGGCTTCCGGAGTGATGAAGTCGAACGTGCCGGGGAAGCCGAGCTGCAGCCGCATCAGCCAGGACAGCACCAGAGCGACCATGCCGATTGCCGTCGCCGTCACCGAATACTGGATGGCGATGACCTTGGCGTCCTGCGAGAAGACATATTTCGTCCACCAACCGTGCGGATGGTAGAGTTCCACTTCAGCGACTTCGGCAGGCGGGATGGCATCTGCAGGCGTAATGTCGACCATGGAAACACCTCCGTGTCCTTTCAGTGTTCAGCGAGCCTCGACTGTTTCGAGCCTTGCCGAAATTTTCGAACCTGACGCCGTAGTCTCCCTCGGCGTCTGGTCTACGGAGCCCGTCTGCTGGGGCGCCGACAGTTCCGCGAAAGTCTGCTGTTCACCGAGCCAGGCCAGATAATCCTGCTCGGTGTCGACCATGACCACGCCACGCATCAAAGGATGTCCCTGGCCGCAAAGTTCGGCGCACAGAACCTGGAAGGTTCCGGTCTTGGTCGGGGTGAACCAGAAATAGGTGACCGAGCCGGGGACCATGTCCATCTTGGCGCGGAATTCCGGCACATAGAAATCATGCAGCACATCGATCGATCGCAGCAGCATCTTGACCGGCTTGCCGACCGGCAGGTGCAGATCGGCCGCCTCGACGACGACGTCGTCCTGGCCATTGGGATCGCTGGCGATCACGCCCAGCGGATTTTCAGGCGTGACGTCGCGGGTGTCGGATGTGCCGAGCTTGCCGTCCTTGCCGGGCAGGCGGTAACTCCACTGCCATTGCTGGCCGACGACTTCGACCTCGGTCGCGTCGCTCGGAACGTTGATGAAGCGGCTCCAGACGAACAGGCCGGGAACCAGCAAGGCGGTGACGCCGGCCGCGGTGACCACCGTCAGCCACCATTCGAGCCGTTTGCTCTCCGGTTCGTATGCCGCCCGGTTCCCTTCCCGATGACGGAAGCGGAAGACGCAATAGGCCATGAACAAGACGACGGCGGCGAAGACGACGCCGGTGATCCAGAAGGTAATGATGATGGTGTTGTCGATATAGTCCCAGTTCGAGGCGATCGGCGTCCACCACCATGGGCTCAGGAAGTGAAACAACACTGAGCCCACGACAATCAAAACGAGTACAAGCGCTATGGCCATGTCCCGTTCCTCCCGGCATTCCAAGGGGCACGAAGCCGTCCCGGTAAATGCCGATTGCATCATAGCTTGATTTGCCGTCGAAATTCCAGTGCGGTCTTCCAGTAGACCGAAAAAGCCATAGCAATGATGTGGAAGAACCTGGGAAGGCTATATCGAAGAACACGGTGCCAAGGATGCCGAATAAACGCGGCGTTGTAACGAACGCGAAAGGCCGCTCTTGAGGCCGCCTCTTTTCGTTGTGGCGCTGCGGCAACAGGCATCCGGGCATTGAGGGGTTGCGGCTGGCGATACGGAGCCTTGATCATTATCTGCGCTGTGTTGCAAAGCGCAGGGCTGCTGGAGGCATCGTTGAGGCTACTCGTTGGTATCGGAGGCGCGGTCGCCACGGCATTGCTGCTTGTCTCGGTCTGCGGCGTTGCCCAGGCCGGCGCCGCGCTCGACAATTGGCGGTTTGACGAGAGCAGCGACGGTCTGGTCACGGCCTCGCTCTATGCCACCAACAAGCTGATCACCGGCGGCGGCGCTCTGAGCTACAGCCCGGTGCTGACCATCGCTTGCCGCAAGGACGGTGAACCGCGCTGGAGCGAATGGCTGCATGTGAACGATGCCGTCTCGGCCAGAGGCACGATCACCATGTCGGTGACCGCCGACCAGGGCAAGAAGGTCAACGAAAGCTGGTCGGTCGGCACGCGCGGCAGGATGCTGGTTCGAGATGGGGCCGACGGCGTCAAGCGCCTGGTTTCGGCGAACCGGTTGCTGCTGTCCTGGCGGTTCGGGCTGCTGTCGGGGCGAGGCGAGGCCGATTTCGACCTTGCCGGGGTTGAAGAGGCCGTTGGCCAGATCGCCGGCACCTGCAATGCGGAATTGCCGTGAGCACGGCAGCGGGCAGGGCTACGTGAGGAACGACAGCCGTTCGAGTGCTGAAGGCGATCGTACAAACAAACCTCCGGCAAATTGAATTTCATTTTGAATTCAATGCGCTCTAGCAGGCCGTTGAAGAAGTGCTGGCGCGGTTGTTTGGAGCGTGATTCACTGCTTGCCGAACGATTGGGGATTTGTGGATGCGCGGCTCAGACGAACGGACAGGCTCGCTGTTTTCGTATGTCGACCTTGAGGCGCGCGTTCGACGTGACCATCCGCTGCGGGTGATACGGGAGATCGTGAACGCGGCTCTTGTGGATATGGACGGCGATTTTGCGGTGCTTTATCCGCCTGGGCTTGGCCGCCCATCGATCGCGCCGGAACGTTTGCTGCGTGCGATGCTGTTGCAGGCGTTCTACGGCATTCGCTCGGAGAGTCAGTTGATGGAGCGGATGGAGTTTGATCTTCTGTTCCGCTGGTTCGTGGGGCTTGGTGTTGACGAGCCGGCCTGGGATCATTCGAGCTTCACCAAGAACCGGGATCGGCTGTTGGAAGGTGAGATCGCGGCAAAGTTTCTGCGCGCGGTGCTTGCTCAGCCGAGGGTGAAGCGGCTTTTGTCGTCGGATCACTTCTCGGTAGACGGGACGCTGATCGAGGCCTGGGCTTCGATCAAGAGCTTCCGCCGCAAGGACGGAGACGATAACGGCCCGGATGGAGCAGGGCGTAACGCCGAGCGCGGCTTTCCTAAGGAGAAGCGCTCCAACGACACACACCAGAGCACGAGCGACCCACAGGCACGGCTCTACAAGAAGGGCGACGGGCAGCCGGCGAAGCTCTGCTACATGGGGCATGCGCTGATGGAGAACCGTCATGGGCTGGCCGTCGATGGCGGCATTACCCAGGCCACGGGCACGGGCGAGCGTGATGCCGCGTCGCCATGTTGGACCGCAGGCCGTCGCGGCGACGCATCACATTGGGCGCCGACAAGGCCTACGATGTACGCCAGTTCGTCAAGGACCTGCGCGAGCGCAAGGTCACGCCGCACATCGCCGTCGACGGCCATCTGAGCAAAACCGGCAAGCCTCGCGTGACGGCGATCGATGACCGCACGAAGCGCCATCCGGGCTATGATGTCAGCCAGCGCTGCCGCAAGCGGATCGAGGAGGTGTTCGGCTGGATCAAGGCCTCGGCCGGCATGGCCAAGGTCAAGCTGCGAGGATGCGCCCGTGTGGGCGCGGCCTTCACCTTGAACCTGCGGCCTACAATCTGGTCCGCTTGCCCAAGCTGCTGGAGGCGCAGATATGAGCGTCACCGGCCGCTGGCGGATCGTCGCGATGCCCGACCATGTCGGGGACTATCGCGACATGATGGAGCCCGCCTACATTGAGTTCGCGGCGGATGGCTCCGGCGAATTCGCCTTCGGCTGCGTCACCGGACAGATCTTCGGCGCAGGTGACGGCAACAATGTCACCTTCTCCTGGCAAGGCAATGACGAAATGGACGAAGCCCAAGGCGATGGCTGGGCTGAAATCCAACCGGACGGCTCTATCAACGGACAAATCTGCTTCCATCGCGGCGACGAAGCAGACTTCGTCGCTCGCAAGTGGACTTCTTCAACAGCCTGCTAGGCGGGGCGCGGCCTGGTTGTGCGCATGCGGTAAGAATAGCCGGATAAATTAGAAGTATCTTATAGGTGTGCAAAATATTTCTTTGATGGTCACTCACGAGACCTTAACAACACGTTACGGATATGTTACCGGTCTAGCTGCGGAGGGCAGCGCGGTGATGATCGCCGCAGCTCCAATTGAAAGCGCTGAGAAGTTTCATGGGGCAGGGGGCGCCATATGAGTTTGCGCGGCCGATGTGGCTGCATTCCGAAGCTGAGACTGTATCATAATGTCTGCCCCAGCTAAAAAAGCGGTTACCTATCCGGCCTTTATTGCTTTTTTGATTTGCGCTGTATTTCCTTTTATTTATAGGATGTTAGATCAATCAAAAAATTACGTGTGCAATCCAGAGAGCATTATTCCTAAACTAGATAGGGCAATTGGTAAGTTCAGTTTAGGTGAGATTTGTGCAGCTAATGAAATGCTGTATGTGAATTTTTTTGCTATTATATTGACATATTCTTTTTCCTATGCGTTTATATACGGGTACAATTTCAGATCCATAAGTCTACAATCTATTAGACAAAAAAGTATTCGTGAGTTATTGATTGGAAATGTAATTACTATATTTTGCTTAATCCTTCTAATTAACATGATCTTTGATTACTACTATGATGACTTGACATTTAAGAAGAGATTATTTTCTATCGCGGCATACAATGATATTTTGAGGTATGCGTTTAGCCAAACGCTTTTCCTAATGATTGTGACGAATTTTGTAATCTGGGTGACTACGATGCTAATTTCGGCGCGGGTATTCAAACGGGATGGTGAGTGATGCCGGGGATTCAAGTAGAAATAGCTGGCGTTGAAATTGATCTAGAAACACTTGGTGTTTTTGTATCTCAAATTTGTGAATCTCTTCAACTTTCAACTGTTCCGGCCTTGCAGACTGCCGGAGAAATTTTATCAACGGCAGGGGATGCTTTTCAGTCTGGTGTTATCACTGGGAATGAAGGCGTATTGAATGCTATACTGAAGGGCGCTACGGAGATAGGTGCCTCGGCGACTCTTGAGGCCGGTTTCTTCCGATTTATGCAAATATCAGGACTAGGCAACTCAGTTCTTGTTCAGTCGTCTGCGTTTATTGCGGGAGAATTAACTCCGATTCTTGGCGCAGCATTGGCAGCAGAACTTGCTCCAATTATTGTGTTTTCTGTGGTTGCAATCGGAATCTGGTATTTTAGTGATGAAATAACGGACGCCATTTTTGACAACGTTTTCTCCCCCCTCCTCAACATCATCCACGACCCCCTTGTTCTCGACCTTGACGGCGACGGCGTCGAACTCTCGCCGCTGGCCGGTTCGACCGTCCATTTCGACTACGACCAGGATGGTTTTGCCGAGCGCACCGGCTGGGTATCGGCCGACGACGGCCTGCTGGTTCTCGATGCCAACGGCAACGGCACGGTCGACGGGGCCGGCGAGCTCTTTGGGTCGCCGACGCAGGACGGTTTTGCCGTTCTGGAAACCTTCGACAGCAATGGCGACGGCAAGATCGACGCTTCGGATGCGGTGTTCGGTGCGCTCAGGGTCTGGCAGGACCTCGACCAGGACGGAGTCTCAGACGCCGGCGAGATGATGACGCTGGCCGAGGCCGGCATTGTCTCGATCGCGTTGACGCGAACGGATGTGGCAGGCACCAATGCCGGTCACGATGTCGGCTACGAAGCACTGTTCACCCGTGCCAACGGTAGCACCGGCACCGCGCAGACCATCTATTTCCAGACCGACCGGCAGGATACGCAGGGCGACAGCACACCGGCCTTCACGCCGGCGGAAGGTGTCGACAAACTGCCGCAGCTGCCGGGTTCCGGCCAGATCAACTCGATCGCCTGGAAGGCGACGCAGGACGCTGCCTTCAAGGCCGACTGGACCGCGCTGACCGACAGTGCCGCGACACTCTCGCCCGATGAATTGCATGCTGCCCTGGAGAACCTGCTGCTGCGCTGGGCATCGGTGGATGGAGTCGCCGAGGGAACACGCGGGCAATATGTCGACGCCCAGCACCTGGCGTTCGTGGAAAAGTTCTTCGGCGCGGAATACAAGGAGATCTTCACGGGTCAGCTGCGCGCGACTTCGCCAACGACCGAGCGGTTCGGCGCAAACGTCGAAGCGAGTTTCGATCAGATCGTCGATGCGATGCTAACGGCCTTCCTGGCGCAGACGGCCGGAAGCGTCATCGCCAGGGGCGGGGACCTGATCGACGCGCTGGAAAGCCCGTATTTCTTCTATGCCTTGGTTGATTTCCGGCACGAATGGCCTGCGGGCACCGAGCCGCCGGAGACGCCCGGCAATGTCGGCATGGTGCTCGACCTCATCAAGGGGATGATGCCCGAGGAAGCCGGGGCGGCAGCCAGCTATCTGGTAAAGACGATCGCCGGCCTGGACGGCGTCGTTTCGATCGCCTTCGACAATGATCGCGCGGCCTATCTGACGACCGCCAACACCGTGCTTTCGACGATCAGCGACGTCGATCTGCGGCTGATCGCCACCGAGATTGTCAAGGGCACGGCGGCACTTGGAACGGATGGCGTCGATGGCGTGGTGCGCGCCGAGGGCGACAATCTGTTCATCGGCGGCAAGGGCGACGACCTGCTGGCCTCCGGCGCCGGGAGCGACCTGTTCGTCTATGCGCATGGCGACGGCACGGACTATATCCGCGATACGTCGACATCGCTTGTCGAAAAGGACACTTTGTTCCTCACCGACCTTGCCGCGAGCGATCTCACCTTCGAGCGGATCGGCGACGACCTGATCCTGAAGATATCGGGTTCGAGCGAGAAGATCGTGTCGGAGGATTTTTTTGCGAACTGGGGTGTCGAAAACCGCGGCATCGACCGGATCCGCTTCGCCGACGGTTCTGTGATGAACCGCGAGGCGATCCGCAGCCACACGACCACTGTCGGCGACGGCCGCAGCAACCTTGTCCAGGATACCGCGCTCAACGACGTGCTGCAGGGCGGCAAGGGGCACGACGAGATCAGGATCGGCGGCGGCAGCGACACGATCCTCTACGCCGCCGGCGACGGGTTCGACGTGATCAACGACAGCAGCGGCGTCAAGACGGAGGCCGACAAGCTTGTGCTTGCCGGCTTTGCGCCGTCCCAAGTCCAGTTGTCGCGGGTCGGCGATGCCTTGACCATGGCTGGGGCATCGATGCCGATGGAAACGCCGGCGGCATGTGCGACATCTGCAATGGTGGGGCGCTTGCGCTGCACGGTGGTTGGTCCAATTGAAGCGCTTCAACGCTAGCAAGCGAAGTGCTGTATCCTCAATAGATTTTCGTTCTAATTTTGAGTTGCGGTGGCGAAATTGACGCTGAATGGGAGGCTCCCTTGGAAATCCGTTCTTCGCGCCGCTGGTTTTTGAAATTTTTTCAATTGCGCTGAAAATGATCTGCAAGCCGTCATGGGCCCAATGGCAGTGGAAGCCGGGCGGCGACCCAACAGGCGCGATTGATGCCTTAACTTCCCGTTAACTGCATGCGCGGGGAAAATATCCGATTAACCGCGGATGCCTATTTTCGCGGCTATATATCAGGTGGTTGCTGTTCACATGAGTCTTGGGAATGTGCGGATTCGGGGGCTATTTCGGTTCAATCCGGGATGCGGAAGCTTTGCTTACGCGCATGATAGCGGCGATCGCCCATCGTGGACCGGATGAGCACGGGAAATTCGTGGCGCCCGACGCCGGGCTTGGGCATGCGCGGCTGTCCGTGGTCGGGATCGGTGATGGCCAGCAGCCGATGTCGGATGTGTCAGGCGATTTGACGATTGCGTTCAACGGCGAGATTTTCAACTACGTGGAACTGCGCCAGGGGCTGCTGGCCAAGGGCCGCCGCTTCCGCACGTCGAGCGACACGGAAGTCATCCTGCAGCTTTACGACGAGATGGGCGAAGACTGCCTGTCCCTGCTGAACGGCGATTTCGCCTTTGCGCTATGGGACAACAGGCGACGGCGCATGGTGCTTGCACGAGACCGGATGGGTGTCCGGCCGCTGTTTTACACCAGCAAGGACGGGGTGCTTTATTTCGCCTCGGAGATCAAGGCTCTACTGGAAGTACCCGGCATCTCGGCCGAGATCGATCCGATTGCGCTCGACCAGATCTTTACGCTGTGGGCGCCGATCGCCCCGCGCACTGCTTTCCGCAGTATCCAAGAGCTGGAGCCGGCGAGCATCATGATAGCGGAGCAGGGGCAGGTCACGATCAAGCCCTATTGGCAGCTGGACTATCCGCATCGGGACGCGCAGTTGAAGGTCGCGAACGAGGACCAGGCGGCTGAGGAACTGCAGGCGCTTTTGACCAATGCGGTGAGGCTTCGCATGCGGGCCGACGTGCCGGTCGGCTCCTATCTTTCGGGCGGGCTCGATTCCTCGGTTGTTTCGGCACTTGCCGCCGGCATGACGCCTCGGAAACTGCAGACATTCTCCGTAGCGTTCGACAGTGCCGAGCATGACGAAAGCGCCTTCCAGACCGAGATGGCGTCAGCACTTGGCGCTGATCATCGAACCATCCTAAGTCGCACGGGCGATATCGCCCGTGTCTTCCCCGAAGTCATCCACTTTGCCGAGAAGCCGATCATCCGCACGGCGCCGGCGCCGCTCTATCAATTGTCCGGCCTGGTTCGCCAGGCCGGCCTGAAGGTCGTGCTGACCGGCGAGGGTGCCGACGAGGTGTTCGCAGGATATGACATCTTCAAGGAGGCGCGTGTTCGCCGGTTCTGCGCGCGTCAGCCGGCATCGCGCATGAGGCCAAAGCTGTTCCGCAAGCTCTATCCCTATCTGCCGGGCCTGCAACAGCAATCCGTCGAGTATTTGTCCGCATTCTTTGGCGTCGACAACGCTTCCCTCGACGACCCGCTGTTCTCGCATCGGCCACGCTTCAAGACCACGGCGGCGGCGAAGATATTCTTTTCAGGCGACCTGCGTGCAACGTTGAACGGTTACAACGCGGTCGAGGAGATAACTGACCGGTTGCCCGAGGCATTTTCGCTCTGGCACCCGCTGCATCAGGCGCAATATCTCGAAACCCGCTTCCTTCTGCCTGGCTACATCCTTTCCAGCCAAGGCGACCGAATGGCCATGGCGCACGGTATCGAAGGACGTTTCCCTTTCCTCGACCATCGTTTGGTGGAGTTCGCAGCAAGGCTTCCGCCGGAAATGAAGCTGAAGGGATTGGTGGAAAAGCACATTCTGCGCAAGGCAACCGGGCACCTGCTTCCGAAGGCGATCGGGGAGCGTACCAAACAACCTTACCGGGCCCCGGACGCCCGCTCCTTCGTGGGAGCCGGAGAACTGGATTACGTCCGCGACGTCTTGAGCGAAACGAGCATCGCCGCCGGCGGACTGTTCAACGCCAAGGCGGTGGCAAATCTTCATGAGAAATGCCGCACGCAGCCGGCGTCAGGGTTCCGCGACAACGCCGCCTTCGTGGGCATTTTGTCGACGCAACTGTGGCAGAAGAATTTCACCGGCCAACAGGTCGGTGCGGCACGAGCAGCTTGAGAAGGGAAGGAAAGAAAAATGGTTACAATCAAGGACAAAGTCAGAACTTTTATCGTCGACAATTTCTTGTTCGGCGACAAGTCGTACCCGCTTGCGGATACAGCCTCGCTGATCGAGAACGACATCATCGACTCGACCGCCGTGCTGGAACTGGTGGCATTCATCGAGGACGATTTCGGCATAGCGATGGTCGATTCCGACGTCGTGCCGGCCAATCTGGATTCGATTGAACGCCTCTCATCCTTCATCGGTGCGAGAGCAAAGGCGCTGGCAGCTTAGGTGCGGTCGGTGAGGAGCGTCCATGCGGATTGAAAATTTTCTGGTTGCGAAGGCCGCTGCCCATCCCGCCAAAACGGCATTGATCACCAAGGACAAAAGGCTGTGCTACGAGGAGTTGGACGATCTTTCGAGCCGCCTGGCCGCCGCTCTTTTCGCGAACGGCATCAGGCGCAACGACCGGGTCCTGATCTTCATGGACAATTGCTGGGAGGCTGCGGTTTCGATTTTCGCGGTGCTCAAGGCAGGGGCGACGTTCAGTCCGATCAACTCATCCACCAAGGCCGACAAGCTCGCCTATATCATCGGCGATTGCGACACTGCGGCGATCCTCACGCAGGCAAAACTGATGCCCGTCGCCGCCGAGGCATGCGTATCAAGCGGCAAGACCGGCATCTTCGTGGCATCCACCGCTGGTGCCGATAACCAATGCCCGGCAGGGGCGATATCCCTGGCTGACTGCCTGACGTTCGAAGCCAAAGAGATAGACCACCGCGGCATCGACGTCGATCTTGCGATGCTGATCTACACTTCGGGCTCAACGGGCCGGCCCAAAGGCGTGATGATGACGCACCGCAGTTGCGATGCGGCGGCCGACTCCATCACCACCTATCTGCGCAACTCGCCAGATGACATCATTTTGAATGTTCTTCCGCTCGCCTTCGACTATGGTCTCTATCAGTTGCTGATGGCTGTCAGACTGGGCGCTACGCTCGTGCTCGAAAAGTCCTTCGCTTTTCCGCAAGCGATCTTCGAACGTATCCGCGAGGAAGGCGTCACAGGTCTTCCGCTCGTGCCCACGATGGCCGCGATGATCCTGCAGATGCGTGACCTGACGCCGGGCTTCCTGCCCAGTCTTCGCTATATTTCGAACACGGCGGCAGCCTTGCCGCAAGCTCACATAGAACGCCTGCGTTTCCTTTTTCCCGGTGTCAGGCTCTATTCGATGTATGGCCTGACGGAATGCAAGCGTTGCACCTATCTGCCGCCCGAGGAGCTCGATCGCCGACCGGGGTCGGTCGGGATAGCCATTCCGAACACCGAAGCCTTCGTCGTCGACGACCAAGGGCAAATCGTGCCGCCGGGCGTGGCGGGTGAGTTGGTCATTCGCGGGCCGCATGTCATGCAGGGTTACTGGCGAAACGAGGCTGCAACCGAACGAACCCTGCGGCCAGGCCCAAACCCCTGGGAAAAGGTTCTCTACACCGGCGATCTGTTCAGAACCGATGAGGACGGCTTTCTCTTTTTCGTCGGACGCAAGGACGACATCATTAAGACGCGAGGCGAGAAGGTGGCTCCGAAGGAAGTGGAGGCCGTGCTTCACGCCCATCCGGGCATCGCCGAGGCCGTTGTCGTCGGCGTGCCGGATCCAGTGCTTGGGCATGCGATCGGCGCACTCGTCATACGCTCGGACCCGACGATCAGCGAAAAGGATGTCATGCGCCACTGCGCGCGTCATCTTGAGGATTTCATGGTTCCCAAGGTCATCGAGTTCCGCTCGGAATTGCCAAAGACGGATACGGGCAAGGTCAGCCGCCGCCTTGCGGCGGAAATGATGGAGGCCGCCCCATGAGTGTTCGCCCGAGCGAGGACGCGAAGACCATTCTGGCGCAGGCTCTGGCGATCGACCCATCCGCCGAGACGGAGAGGATCGTGAGCGCCTTGCGCCAGCAGTTGCGCGGGATTCGCAAGCGGGGCCTCACGCTCGGTCTTTCCGGCGGAATCGATTCAAGCGTTTCGGTGGCGTTGGCTGCGCGCGCCGCCGGCCCGCAGAATGTTTTATGCCTGTTCATGCCGGAGAACGATTCCGATCCGGAAAGTCTGCGGCTTGGCCGCCTTGTCGCCGACACGTTCGGTGTCGAGGCTATTGTGGAGGATATCGGGCCGGCCTTGCGCGCGATGGGCTGCTATGAGCGTCGCGACGCCTTCATCCGCGAACTGGTGCCGGAATACGGCGAAGGCTGGGCCTCGAAGATCGTGATCGCCAACGCGCTCGAGAGCGAGGGCTACAATATTTCCTCGCTGGTGGTGCAGGATCCCAAGGGCAAGCAGACGAAAGTAAGAATGCCGCTGCCGGTCTATCTCGGTGTCGTCGCCGCCACCAACATGAAACAGCGCACCCGCAAGCAGATCGAGTATTATCATGCCGATCGCCTGAACTTCGCCGTTCTTGGAACGCCGAACCGGCTGGAATACGATCAAGGATTCTTCGTCAAGAACGGCGACGGCGCCGCGGACGTCAAGCCGATCGCACATCTCTATAAAACGCAGGTCTATGCGCTGGCGGCCTATCTCGGTATTCCGGAGGAAATTCGGAACCGGCCGCCGACCACCGATACCTACTCGCTGGCGCAGACGCAGGAGGAGTTCTACTTCTCGCTTCCCTATGACCGCATGGATATTTGCCTTTGCGGCCTCAACAAAGGCATGGCGGCCGAAGTGGTGGGGCAGGCGGCGGGACTAGACGCCGCGCAAGTGGAACGCGTCTGGGCCGACATCGCCGCCAAGCGAAAAGCCACGCGCTATCTGCACCTACGCCCGCAACTCGTCGATGAAGTCGAGGAAGTCGGTATCTGATCTGCTTCGACCGGGCCACTGAAGAGCGCTTCAGGTGAAGCGGCCGCCGATCAGCTGGCTCCACTGCTCGCCCGCAAGCCCGTTCAGGAAGACTTGCGAGTTCTTCATCGCATCCATGAGCGCTGGATCGCGTGAATGCACGACGGTCGAGGCAACCGGAACGAAAGCTATACGCCGCCCAAGCATTGCTTCCAGAAGTGCGGGTTGGATGCGGCCGCGCAGGCCGCAGACACGGCGCGCCGCGGCATGATCGATCAGGCAATCGATCACTGAACCCGCCTGGCCGGAGAGGGCAAGGATCTGCAGCACGCGACCTATCCTATCCGGTCGTGCGTAATAGGCAAAAGCGCCGACATTGGTGCCGGTCGGCGATGCCACGGAAACATAGACAAGCTCACCCAGATCCGGCTTTTGCGCTGCGTCGGTCAAGATATGATCGAGTTGGCTTTCCGTCCAATCCGGGCGCAGAGCGAAGTGGGCGGTAAACGGCTCGATGAGTTTAGCAAATGCATCGCTGTCGATATCTGCCGTTCGAAATGCTCCATGGCCTGCTCCGTCCGCCGCCACGCCAGACCAGCGCCGTTCGTTGTGCTTCATTCTCCTGCAGTAAAACCGGTCTAAGGCATGTGCGAACGGATTGAGTATCCGGGCTAGCCCTGTGCGATTGGCGAGAAGGCTGACCATAAAGGTCGACGGCCGCATTACGCGCACCCAGTCGAGGCTGTATTGCGGCAGGACCACGCCGCGCAGCCGGGTCCACAATCTCGCGGAAATGTCATTCGCCGTCTCGCTGAAGGAGATGTCCTGCGGTCCATCCAGGAAAGCCTTCAGCAAGCGGGCGCCGGCCATGGGATCGCGCTCATGATCCTCGACCATCAGCGAGCTGCATGCCGCGGCGCGCAGTTGCCGGCCGTTGAACGTCATCGGCAATGTATGAACGCCGACAAATCCGGACACGCGACCGGCGTCGTTGACGTGGACCAGCGACCGGAGGTCGCCACTGCCACCGGGCGCGTCCAGATAGAACCGTTTCATATACTCGACGAGGGAGGCCGGGGCTTCGGTCCCGTCCTTGCGCAGCACGCGTTGAAACATGCCCGCGACAGCCTGAAGGTCACCAGCTTCCAGGGCGCGGATGGTGCTCAAGCCGAGCTCCCGGCGCCGAGGTCTAGCCCACGGGCCATCGCAACCCAGGGTTTCTCATTGGCTATCGCGATGGACGTCAGGCGTTCGCAGGAAAAGCGGCGCAATCTCAACCAGTTGCAATCGCTGCCGCGGCCGACGGATGAATTTTGATGCTGCAGCAAGACAGGCTCTTTGCTTGGCGGATGAAAACCAGGGTACTTGCTGTTACCAACTTCGGGTAAACCGAAATTAAAGTTCTTGTAGCGAATTGAGTTTTGTCGGCTCGGATCACAAACGCGACGCGCTTAGAGCAACGCTTCGTATTGATCCCCGATCCTTTCAATTTCGAAATCCGCCGCTCTGCTCTTCAGGATGGCGACCGAAGTCGGATGGTCCAGCATCTCGGCCATCGCCTTTGCCAAGGCGGCGGCATCGCCAACCGGCACCAGGGCGCCGAACCGGCCGTCGCCAAGAATCTCGCGCGGGCCATGGGGCGCGTCCGTGGAAACTACGGGGACACCGGCAGCCATCGCCTCGACCAGAACATTGCCAAAGCCCTCGCTCGTGGATGACAGGACGAACAGGTCGGCTGCGGCATAACAGGCCGCGGGATCGTTGACGTAGCCGGCAAAGAGCACGTCGGCGCGGACACCGGATTCTTCGGCATAGGCGCGCAACTCGGCGGCCAGCGGACCTTCGCCGAAGACGACGAGTCGAGCACGACGGCTGGCGCGCAGGAGAGCGAAGGCCCGGAGCAAAGTCAGGTGATCCTTGACCGGCACCAGGCGTCCGGCGGTGGCGATAACCGGGCCATCGCCCATCGCTGCCAATTCCGCCTGCCAGGGATATGCCTGCGGCGCCGCGGCCGGCGGCAGTGGGTTGTTGATGACGACAACCTTGGATTTGGGGAAGCCGCGGGCGATGATATCGCGGCCGACACCCGCCGAAACGGTGATGGCCTCGGTCGCGCGTGCTGCAACCAAAGAGGAAAGCCAGATCGCCATTCTTGCGCCAAGGCTGCCGGAAGGCAGTGAGGCAGCTGCGTGGAAGCTTGGAAAGAACCTCGCCCGGCTTCGCGCCAATGAGAGCGCCAGCGCGACGACCAGATTGGCGAATTCGGGCGCGCTATAGACCGCATGGGGATCGATCGATCTGAACAAACGTGCGCTTTGCAAGAGGCCTTTCAGCGTTGCCGATTTGCCGTAACCCTCACCCCGGATGGGAAGGCCGAAATCGACCAGATGCACGGCAGGGGAGCGCAGCGCGGCGTTAGGCCCTTCCGCGTTCCAAGTGAAAAGTGTGACATCGTGCCCACGGGACGCCAGTTCATTTGCCATGAGGACGAAGACACGCTCGGCGCCGCCGCCCCTGAGACTGGCAACATGAAAAATGACGCGCTTTGCCATGCCTGGGGTTCAGGCTCGGCTGGCGCCAACGCCCGATCGGTTCGGCGGCTGCCAAATGTCGCGCATGATGCCCATGGCCATGGCAAGCAGCATGCCGAGCGCAAAGCCAGCGAAAGCTCCCGCGCCTATCACCAGGGCAGTGCTGGGCGGCCAGGAGCGCGCCTTTGGCGGCACCGCGCTGGAAATCACCTGAACATTGGTGGTGTCGATCTGCTCGCGCCCGGCGATCTGGCGCGCCCGCGACAGGAAGCTCTCATAGATCGTCGTCTTCGACGCGGCGTCGCGTTCAAGCTCACGTAAAGCGACCTCGGACTCGTTGTCGGAGAAAACATTGCCTCTCAGATCATTCATTTTGGTGTTGAGAGAAGTCCACGAGGCTTTGGCTCGATCAAGGTTGGCTCTTGCCGTGCCGACGGTGCGGGAGAACTCCGCGTTGAGTTGAGAACCGACAGTTGCCAATTCCGTCTTGAGCCTGACGATCGTCGGGTGGCGTGGACCAAAGGTCATGGACTGCGAATCGATCTGCTGCCGCAGGAGGTTTGCCTTTTCGCGCAGAGCGGCAAGTGCTTCAGAAACAGCAGGGTCGGGATTGGAGCCGTTGACACCCGAGGCAACCAGGGCGTCGTAGCTCGCCTGCGCGGCGATGACGCGCGATTGCGCCTCCACGATTTGGCTGTTGAGCTGCGTCAGTGTTTGCGAACTGACAAGCTGGCCATTGCTGGTGGACAGGTTACGGCTGCGCCTGTAGGCCTCGACCTTTTCCTCGGCCGTTTGCACGTCGCGCTTGAGCTGGCCAAGCTGAGCGTCAAGCGCAGCGGCGGCACGACTGGCCCCGTCAGCCTCGGCCTTGGCCAGCTCTTCCTGGAAAGTCTTGACTATGGCTTGCGAGATCTCGATCGCCTTGCCGGCGGTTTCCGCCGATACCGAAAGGGTTGTAACAAACGACGTTTCATCCGCGGTTGTGCTGACCCGCTCATCCAGGTTCTTCAGGGCGATAAGCTTCGGATCGGACTTGCTGCCGCTCACGCCAACGCCAGATGAGGTGCTCCCATCCGGGTCGAAAAATTCCGGATCACTGGTCAGATTGAGTTTGTCCACCACACGCGAAAGCACGTTGCCCGAGATCAGGATGCGCTGCTTGCTGCGCGCGTTGAGCAGTTGGCCGTCGATCTGGCCCGACTGCGAGTAAAGATCGTTTTCCACAACCTGCAAATTGGCGGGATTGATGAGGATTTCCGTCGCGACGGTGTAGCGCTGTTTGCTCAGCAAGGCATAGGCGCCACCGACGACCGCGCCGACCACCGCCAGCATGCAAGCCAGGGCGAGCCCGGCCCGCAACCAGACAAACAGGCGTCGAAAATCAAGTTCGAGGAAATCGCCGATCTTGTCCAGCGTCACCGTCACGACTGGCTCGGATGCATGCGGTGGCACGACCGGCGCGGCGACGCGTGCCGTGGTTGGGGCACCGGTTGGGGCGTGTGCTGTCGCTGGGGCACCTTGTTGCGCCATTGCCCTGCGCCGGGCGCTGGCGATCCGTTCGAGTGCGCTGATATCGGAATCCGCCGCGGACGGGGAAGAGGGGCCGGAGGCGGCAGGCATGATGCAACCCTATTATTCGTTACGCGTGCCCTGCTTACAGAAACATCGTTAACATCTCATTTTCCAAGTTGGCTTATTTACCGTTTCACGCGCCACATCCGTTCATTGAATCTTGAATGAACGTCATTGGCCGGGATACCTTTGGGACCCGCTTGGATGGCCATGAGCTCTATCGCCGCCGGATCGGAACGATTGCAGTCCAGCCAGGCTCGCCGCCAGAACGCGTTGTCGATTCTGTTTTTCCTGTGCGCGGCATTCGCGTTCCTGCTTCGCTTCACGGTGTCGCCGCAGATAATGAACATGGTCGTCGACTATACGGCCCAGGGCGGTTCGTTCTACGAGAAACTGCATTTCGGCACCTATGCCATCTTCCTGTTGCTTGCTTTCGTTCTTTTCAGCCGACCGTTTTTGCTGCGGGGAGACGAAATTGGACTGTTCAAGGCGCTGATGCGCTATTCGGCGCTGATGTTCGCGCTGGTGCCGTATCTGTTCATCACCGGCCGTGCGGGCTCGTCCGGATTCATCATCGATACCTATCTGGTCGCGGGCGCCGCGGGTCTGCTGATGCTGGCATTGAATGCGGATGTTCGGCGGGCGTTGGGAGACGTGGTGCTTGGCATGGCGATGCTGAGTGCTGTGATCGGCACGATCGAGGCGCTCACTCAACAGCGGCTTTTGCCTTACGGTTTGAACGAACTGCAGTTCAGGCCGACCGGCCTGTCGGCACACCCACTGGCACTGGGCGCGCTCTGCGCCACAGCAATCGGATTCGTGCCGCTGACACGCTGGCGCATATGGGCGCGGGTGACGGCGATCCTGGTCCTGCTCGTCGGTTGTGCCGCGTCAGGCGCTCGTGCTGCCCTGATCCTCGCTGCGTTGGAAACCCTCATTCTGCTGCTGTTTGTGCCGTGGCCGCGCCTGACGCCCAAGCATCAGCGACAAGCCAAGTCCGTCGTGCTGCTATTTGCTCTGGCCGTCGGCGCGGTGCTGGTGACCGTGCTGGTTTCGGGCGGGCTGCTGAACCGCTTCAGCAAGACGATCTTTGACGAAAACTTCATGGCGCGGGTGACGATCTACCAGGTGTTCGGACTTGTCAGCTGGAAGGACATCCTGTTTGGCATGAACGTCGATGACCTCCTGAAGATCGTCAACGAGAAGCTGCATCTGCCCTACATCGAAAGCGCGCCTGTGGTCATCGTCATGCTGTTCGGCTTGCCGATAGCGCTGCTTTTTACCGCACTGATATTCTGGTTCATTTTTCGGCTGCTGCGTGGGGCGCCGATGCCGGCATGGATCGGCACCCTAACATTCTTGCTCGCTGCCCTATCGAACAACGCGCTGTCGTCGAAGACGCCGGAGATCACGATCATCGTGGTGCTGCTGCTTGCCTATAGAAACCCGCCGGAGGTCGCATCTTCGGTCGCTGTCGCAGCCAGGCCGAACCTGGATCGGGTCCGCTAGGCGCAGCCTCTAAAGCGCGTAGCGCTTTAGATTCTTGTTTTATGCATGTCGTTATCGCAAAACCGCTGCGCACTTTTGCGCGACATGCA
>NZ_CAUM01000123.1 GCF_000350085.1 Mesorhizobium metallidurans STM 2683 | reverse complement strand
CCTTAAATTAACGCAAGGGCTCAGGCTGCTCGACCGCATCAACTATCTGATCAAGCCGCCGGGCTGGAGCCATGACGGTTCGCGCGAAACCTCGGGGAGCCTGAAGGCGGCTTATGTCAGACGAAATCCGGGCGAAGCCGGCAAGCCGGGGCTGCCGGCGACCATCAAGCCGGCCGAATAGCTGTTTCACTACTACGGCTATGAGGGGTCGCTCGGACCAGCATCACGCATCAGCGCTTCGTAGTCGCGGCCTCCATAGAAGATGTTGACGATGTGGACGAGATCGTCGTCCACGGTATAGGCGATGACGGCGGAATGTTCGAATGGGACAGCTCTTAGTCCCGGCACGATGTCGTCGCGGGAACGACCACCACGAGGCGCATTGCCGATGCTCTGGCAGCGATCTCTGATCCGATCGACAAAACTGCTCGCGATGTTTTCGCTTCCGCTGCTCTCAAGGATGTAGGCAGCAATCGCTTCGAGATCGGTGATAGCCTTCTCGCTAAGAACGACGGCGAGACGCTGTATCATCATTGTCTCGCGCGAGTTGTGAAATCCGGCTCTTTACCCTGTGGATCGCCTCTTCGAGCGGAACGGCGGGTCTCGTATCCTCAATCGATGCCTTCACGCGCGCCCTGATCGAGGCCATGCGCTCGGCGTGCTCTTCCTCCTCACGCTGGAAGGCGCGAAGTGCGGCGCGGATGACTTCGCTGACCGATCCGAAGGAGCCGTCCTCGACCTTTTCGCGGATCATGCGCGCCATGGCAGGCGTGACGGTGACGGATAGTTTCTCAGCAGGTTCCATGGAATTGCTCTCATATTGTATAGAGTAGGATAGTATCCTACTCTATACCGCGCGTCCAACTTGGAAAACTATTCCGCCGCTTCCGCCCGCGCCGGCAGCCCCAGCCATTCCCTGCAATCGGCCAGCGCCCGCGAGGTCACCGCGCGCCGCTTGGCGACGATCTTGTCCTTGCCGCGCAGACGCTTGCCCTCGGCTTTCGGTGCTTCCACCGGCGGGAACAGGCCGAAGTTCACGTTCATCGGCTGGAAGGAGCGCTTGCCCGGCTCATCGTCGGACACGATGTGGCCGCCGGTGATGTGGTTGAGCAACGCGCCGAAGGCTGTGGTCAGCGGCGGCAGCGAGGCCTGATGGCCGAGCCGCTCCGCGGCGGCGAAACGCCCAGCGAGCAAACCGATCGCGGCGCTCTCGACATAGCCCTCGCAGCCGGTGATCTGGCCGGCAAAGCGCAGGCCTGGACGCGACTTCAACTGCAGCGAGGCGTCGAGCAGTATCGGCGAGTTGATGTAGGTGTTGCGGTGCAGGCCGCCGAGGCGGGCGAAATCGGCGTTTTCGAGGCCCGGGATGGTGCGGAACACGCGCACCTGCTCGGCATGCTTCAGCTTGGTCTGGAAACCGACCATGTTGTAGAGCGTGCCCAGCGTATTGTCCTGGCGGAGCTGTACGACGGCATAGGCCTTCACATTGGGATTGTGGGCATTGGTCAGCCCCATCGGCTTCATCGGCCCATGGCGCAGCGTCTCGACGCCACGTTCGGCCATCACCTCGATCGGCAGGCAGCCGTCGAAATAGGGCGTGCCTTCCCACTGCTTGAATTCGGTCTTCTGGCCGTCGACAAGCGCCTGCACGAAGGCGAGATATTGCTCCTTGTCCATCGGGCAGTTGATGTAGTCCTTGCCGGTGCCGCCGGGGCCAACCTTGTCGTAGCGCGACTGGAACCAGCAGATGTTCATGTTGATCGTGTCGAAATGAACGATCGGCGCGATGGCGTCGAAGAAGGCAAGCGCGTCGGCGCCGGTCGCCTCGGCGATCGACTGGGCGAGCGAAGGCGCCGTCAGCGGGCCGGTGGCGACGATTGCCTGGTCCCAGTCCGCCGGCGGCAGGCCCGGCACTTCCTCGCGCTGGATCGTGATGAGCGGGTGCGCTTCAAGCTTTTTCGTCACGGCTTGCGAAAACCCGTCGCGGTCGACGGCCAGCGCGCCGCCGGCCGGCACCTGGTTTGCATCGCCGGCGCTCATGATCAGCGATCCGGCCAGCCGCATTTCGGCATGCAGCAGACCGACCGCGTTGGTTTCGGCGTCGTCGGAGCGGAAGGAATTGGAGCAGACGAGTTCGGCCAGCCCATCGGTCTTGTGCGCATCGGTACCGCGCACCGGCCGCATTTCATGCAGTATGACGGGAATGCCGGCCTGGGCCGCCTGCCATGCGGCTTCGGAGCCGGCGAGGCCGCCGCCGATGACGTGAATGGGTTTGTTGCTCATGAGCGCCGGAATAATCGCTCAGTGCTGCGATTGCAATTGGGCAAACCTGCCTCGGAAAAAACAACACCCGCCGGGGGAGGAGGTCCGGCGGGTGTCGTTTTGGTGGTCGATCCTCGGGAGGAGGTGAAGATCGACCGTATTCGTCATCGCCGGGGAGGAGGTCGGCTTTGACGAAATCTCTTTCGCCAGTTTTAAAAGGGGCGAAACCCTTTGGGGACGAAATTTCTTTCGCCCTGGGACGAAATTCTTTCGCCCTTGGGAACAACGCCCGCCGCGGGAGGAGGTGCGGCGGGCGCCGTTTTGGTGGTCAACCCTCGGGAGGAGGTGAAGGCTGACCGTATCCGTCAGGGTCGGGGAGGAGGTCGACCCTGGCGAAATTCTTGTAGTTAGACCGCCTTGCGGGCGACGATCTTGATCTCGTCGCGGATGATGCCGAGATCATGGAGCTGGCGGTTCGAAAGGCGACCCAGCTCGTTAACGGTGTCGCGGTAAACGCGCCAGTTACGATAGTTGCGGATCAGGTTCATTGTCGTTCTCTTTTCAAAACTGGTTCGGACCATTTGCGGTCCGAAGGGATTAGACCGCCTTGCGAGCGACGTAGTGGATGTCGCTGCGGCTGATGCCGAGGTCGGTCAGTTCACGGTTGCTCAGGCGGCTCAGCTCGGAAACAGTGTCCCGGTAGCGGCGCCAGTTGCGGTAGTTGCGGATCAAGTTCATGGTATTTCTCGTTTCGTCTTTCTTTCGGATCATTCCGTCTTTCAGTACGCCATGAAGATAGGTGGGGTCATATCGATTTAAAAGCGCTATTGGTGCATGGCAGCAATGCAAATTGTGCAATGCAACATCACGACGCGCTCACGGCTTCGTCACAAAGAAGCCCGAATTGGAAAATGCCGTGGCGTCAACGGTTTGCCCGGTTCGGCTGAAAAAAGACCAAGCAAGGGGAAGGACATGGCGAGCTATTCGTCACGGGTGAGGGCCGATATTGCACGATGGCTGCAGACTGGCCTGATCGATGCCTCGACGGCCGGCGCACTGACGCGCGACGTCGAGGCCAATGAACGCGGATCGCTGAGCTTCGGTTCGATCCTGGCGATGATGGCGGCGCTGCTGTTTGGCGCGGCCATCCTGATCTTCGTCGCCGCCAATTGGGAAGCCATCCCGCGGCTGGCGCGGGTGGCGGCGCTCTTTGCCATCATCCTGGCCGGCTATGTCGGCGGCGCGGTGCTGAAGATGCGCGACCATGCGGCGATCGGCGAGGCGCTGTGGATCGTCGCCGCCGCGGCCTTCGGCGGATCGATCGCGCTGATCGGCCAGATGTACCATCTGTCCGGCGATGAGGCGTCGGCCCTGGTCACCTGGGGCGCGGGCACGGCGCTGGCGGCGGTCGCGCTGCGCTCGAACCCGCTGACCGTCGCTTCCGTCGGCATCGCCGATGCCTGGCTGTTCCTGAAAGGGTTCGATTATTTCGGGCGCACGGAATTTCCGCATCTCTTCGTCGTCATGGCAATCGCGCTGTTTGCCATATCGTTCTGGACCCGCAGCCAGGCGGCGCGGCACCTGATCATCCTGTCGGTCATCTTCTATCTCGTGCTGTTGGCCATGGATCACGAAACGCTGCAGGTAGCTATTCCCTTGGTGGTCGTCTCGGCGCTGCTGTTCGCGGCGGCGATCTTCGCTGCCGGAACTGTCGACAGGATCCTGCAGCTTGGCGGCCGGCTGCCCCTGCACGCGTTGATCGGCTGCCTCACCGGTCTTGCGATGATCCAGTTCCAACTGGCTGATGAAGCGAGCTACACCAGCGGCTTTGCTATTGCCTCGGCCGTGGCGATCGCCGGCATTGTCGCGGCGATCATGCTGGGCGGCCGCGAGAGCAGGGGCTTGCGCTGGGTTGCCTATGCCGGTTTCGCCTTCGAACTTGCCATCATCTATGTGGTGATGCTGCAGTCGATGCTCGACACGGCAGGCTTCTTCCTGGCCGCCGCGGTGCTTCTCGGCGTCCTTGCCCTTGTCATCATCCGCATCGAAAAGCGCATGAAGGCGTCTGGCGTGGAAGGAGCAAGAGCATGATGACCGGGAAAAGGCTTGTCATCTCGGCGCTGGTGCTGGCGCTCGTTCAGATCGGCTTTCTGGGCTGGATCATCGCCGGCCGGGCGGCGATCCTGCGCGACGGCAAAGAGGTTCTCTTGAAGGTCGAGCCGATCGATCCGCGCGATCTCCTGCGCGGCGACTATATTCGCCTCGGTTATGATATCTCGCGTATACCGGTGAAGCTGATCGCCAATATCCCGGCCGGCAAGCTGTCGAACGACGACACGCCGATCGTGGTCAGGCTGAAGCCGGGCGCCGACGGTTATTGGCAGCCGACTTCTGCCTGGTTTGGGCAGGCGCCGGCGCCGGCCGCAGCCGACGAGGCCGATATTGCCGGGCACGTTGCCGAAGGCTGGAATCTGAGCGATGCAACAACGGTGATCACGCCGGACTACGGTATCGAGCGCTTTTATCTGCCGGAAGGCGAGGGGATAGCGATCCAGAACGACATGCGGGTGCGGCCATTCGGCATCCGCGTCGCGCTCGCCAAGGACGGCACCGCGCAGATCAAGGCGCTGATTGACGGCGACAAGACGCTGTTCGAGGAACCGCTTTATTAGTCCTCCTTCGCCAAGGCTTCGGAGGATACTCCCGTCAAACTATCTTCGGGTGGCCTGCCACCCGAAGCTCGAAGAGCGAAGGATGGTGCGGATGAAGGGACTCGAACCCCCACGCCTTTCGGCACTGGAACCTAAATCCAGGGCGTCTACCAATTCCGCCACATCCGCAGTGCCCGGCCAATCCCATGTAGCCATCATTCTGTCAATGTCGCAGGCCACATCGAG
>NZ_CAUM01000124.1 GCF_000350085.1 Mesorhizobium metallidurans STM 2683 | reverse complement strand
ACGTCATAGCGTTCATTCGGGGCATGAATGGCATCATCGGCGAGGATGAAGCCCGTGATGATGCAATCTACGCCAAGGCCATCGGTAAGAAGTCCTACGAGTGGTATCGCGCCTCCGGTTCCCTTGATCAGGGTCGGCTCCGGCCATTCGGCGTCAAGCGCGCGCGCCGTGGCTGCCATGAATCGGCTGGCTTCGTTCACCGACACTGCGGAGTTTCCACCGGCGCCCTCAAATTCCACACGGCAGCCGTCAGGAAGGCGCGCTTCGACAAACTTCCTGAACAAAGATCGGATGCGCTCCGGCTTCTGCTCGTCGACGAGGCGGAATGACAGTCGCGCCGAGGCCGACGAGGGAAGGACCGATCGCTCGCCAGGTCCGGTGTTGCCACCAACTATGCCGTTGAAATCGATGCCGGGCCGGCTCCACATCAACTCGATCGCGCCATGCCCGACTTCCTGGACGGCTCCGGCGACCGAGACACCGGCAAGAGCCTCTTGGAGATCGAGAGACCCCCATTGCTCCCGCAGCGTTGCAGGCACCGGCCGGACGCCATCGTAAAAGCCATCGATCCTGACCCGCCCCTCGTCATCGTGAATGGAGGTGAGGATCTTGGCGAGTGTACGCACCGGATTGGCCGCTACATTCCCGAAGTGGCCGGAATGAAGGTCGCCATTGGGCGCGACGATCGTGATCTTCTCATGCAGCAATCCCTTCAGACGCGTCGTGATGGCGGGCCTGGTCGGAGACCACATGTCGCTGTCGCTGATGAAGGCGACGTCGCAGGAAAGTTCGTCGTGATGCGCATCGATAAAGGCGGGAAGGCTGGGCGAACCTGTTTCCTCTTCTCCCTCCAAGAGCACCGTCACATCGACCGGAAACCCGCCTTGGGTCTCCTTCCAGGCGCGGAGTGCCTCGATAACGGACCAGACCTGGCTCTTGCTGTCCGACGCGCCGCGCGCGTAAATCCGCACCAGGTCGTTCTCGTTCCTGCAAGCCGGTTCGAATGGCGGCGTCTCCCATGCGTCGAGGGGTTCTACCGGCTGCACATCGTAGTGACCGTATAGCAGGACCCTTAGGTAGCCGTCTCGCGGCCGTGACTTGCCCATGACCACGGGATGACCGTCGGTCGCGATAACCTGTGTCTCAAGGCCCAAGCTTGCCAGTTCGGACCGAAGCCACTCTGCGCAGGCGGCGATTCCTTCTCTGCCATCCGGCTGGCTGGATACGGATGGAAAGGCCAGAAATCGTACGAACTTGTCGATCGAAACAGGCAGCTTGGCTTCCACATGGTCAAGGACGAGGTCGATGTCGCTCATTGAAGCTCCGATGGATTGGCTGCGTCATACGACATCGTTCATTCTTTTTTGATACTGCACTGCGTTCAATGTATTTGTGGAATCTATATATCGGGTCAGCCGCTGAAGGCGGTGCGCGGTTCATTTCTCTCGCTTTCGGTCAGCGCTGTGAAGAAGCGCGCCAAATCGTCCTTGAGATCGTCGGGATGTTCGAGCCCCACATTCACGCGAAAGAGGTAGTCCGGACCCGTCCAGGGCCGCACGGTTCGCAGACCCTTCACGGTGGATGGCGCGATCAGGCTCTTGGTTCCTCCCCACGATGCGCCAATGGAGATCAACTGTAGGGCATCCAGAGCAACAAATGCCTGGTCTGCGTACTGCTCCTTCAGCGCGAAAGTGAAGACACCACAGGCACCGCTGAAATCGCGCTTCCAGATTTCGTGGCCAGGATTCCCGGGCAGTGCAGGGTGGATCACCATTTCCACGCATGGATGTCCCGCGAGCCAAGCCGCGATTTGAAGGCCGGATGCATTGGATCTTTCGAGACGTACCGCCAGGGTCTCTAGCCCGCGAGCCAAAAGTACACAGTCGTCCGGCGATGTGCCAATGCCCAGTCTTCCGAGGGAGGCTTTGAGTTTCAGACCCAGCGTGTCGTCCCTTGTGGTGATCGAACCCAGGACTAAATCGGAGTGGCCGGAGAAATGTTTGCTGAGAGCCTCCGCAACAATATCCACCCCATGGCGGATCGGCCTGAAGTTGAGGGGAGAAGCCCATGTGTTATCGCACCCGACGAGTGCTCCTTTGGCGTGGGCCATCAGGACGATCGCCGGTATGTCCTGCATCTCCAGCGTTATCGACCCTGGAGACTCTGTCCATACGAGCCGCGTCCGGGCATCAATAAGTGAGCCTAGAGCGCACAAATCGACGGGATCGTAGAAGACGGCCTCAATGCCAAGCGCGGCCAGCTCATGCGTGGCAAAGTCGCGCACGGGGCCATACACCGTGTCGGGTATGAGTACCTTCTCCCCTGCGGCAACGAGGGCCAGTATGGAACAAGCGACAGCGGCCTGACCGGAAGGCACCAACAGTGTGCGGGCGCCCTCTTCCAGTTCGGTGATTTTCTTCTCCAGGTACCGGTGAGTGGGCGTTCCATAGAGCCCATAGACATAGCCGTCCGCACTGCGCTCGAACCGGGCCGCGAAGGACGCGGCATCAGGATACCGGATTGTCGAGGCGCGATGTATTGGAACCGTCAGGCTGTCATAGCCTTCCAGGCTGACCGATAGCCTCGTTACCGACCTTGTGTCATCATGCATTCTAGCCCGTCTCCGTGATGGCGCCAACGTTGACATGCGGCGACATATCCCGTCCAATACCAACAAATGGCACTTCTATTCTTTTCGGTTATAGGACTTCACATGGATGTTCGGTTAATCGAAACTTACCAGGCGGTCATGACCTACGGGACGACCTCGCGGGCCGCGGAGATTCTGGGCATGTCCCAGCCCGCCGTAAGCAAGGCGATAATGTCGCTGGAGCGCTCGATCGGCTTCAAGCTGTTCGACCGGGAAAAAGGGCGCATGATTCCCTCGGCAGAGGGGCAGCTCTTCTTCCGCGAGGTTCAGATATCGCTAGCAGGCTTGGCCAAGCTACGAAGTGCGGCGGCCCGCATCCGTGACTACGGTTCGGGCGATATCCGCATTGCCTGCCTTTCGGCCTTCAGCACGAACCTGCTGCCAAACGCCATCGCCAGGTTCCGACAGCAGAACCCCAAAGTAGCTGTTTCGTTCTATGTCAGCGGTTCCTCGTCGATTCGCGACATGATAGCCGCGAACCAACTCGACATCGCGATCACCGCGGATGAAATTGACACAAACGGAGTTGAGGCAACACCGTTCGCGGAAATCCCCGCAGCCTTGGCCATACCTCCCGGACATCCGCTGGCCGAGAAAGAAGTAGTGCATCCCGCCGATCTTGATCGCCTGCCTTTCGTCGCACTGGCTCCTGAGGATACGACCCGCCACGAAGCCGAAGCCATTTTCGCCAAGTACGGCGTGGCGCCGCAGGTGGTGGTTGAGACTGCCTATTCATCGACGGTATGCGCGTTGGTTCTGGCAGGACTGGGCTGTGGCATTGTGGACCCGATAACTGCGACGGGATACATCGAGCGGGGGGTGACGTTACGGCCGCTGGTCCCATCCGTAAGCTTCAGAACGCTCATGCTTTTTCCAAACCAGAAGAAGTCGAGAATCGTCACCGAGATGGCTGACGCATTGATTGAAGAGCGCTCAAGGTTGGCCGAAGTACGATAAGCTTCACTGCCACAGATCGTGTCCCCTGAAGTGGTGTGCGAGCCATTCCAGCAGAAGCGAAGCGGATCGAAGCGCAGGGAAAAAATCGCACGCTGGCGCGCAGTATCGCGCCATGGCGTAGAAAAGACGGTGGCTCGCCGGGGTCGTAGAAGATGCGAACTACGAGTTTTCGATCTCCCTACTCCCAACTGCGCCAGATCTGCCTAAAATGCGCAAGCGCGACCGGGATCGCGCAGAAGCTCTACGCCTCGCCGGCGGCCCGAAGCCCTCGCTGAGGGAGCGTGCCGTTGCCCTGGCCCGCCAGCGGGAGAGGTGCGAACGGCCGAACTGACCGCAATCGGCGTCCCCCGCTGCTATCTTGCCCGGATGTGCGACGAGGGTCTGCTTATCAAGGTAGGCTACGGCCTTTATCGGGCGGTTGGCCGTGTGGCAGCTTGACCTGCTACGTCGCAAGGCTTCGTGGAGACCGGCATTCACTCAGCCGTGCTTGGTTCTCCGGGACCGCAGCAACCACCCTTCTGGCCTTGCGAACATGCCGATGTCGGTGGCGTTTGCCGAACTGTCCTCAGTTCAAACGCGCGGCCGGGCGAGAATCCACCAGCGGGCTCGGCTTGGCTCCGCAATCCAGACACAACCTAAGGACGCCGAATCAGCACCGCGGTTGCGAGGCCTACAGCGCCGACAGCACACACTCCGGCCAGCAGGCTACCGGTCGAGAAGCTGCCAATGCTGAGACCTGCGGCCAGCGCCGCCACCGAAGAGGCAAAAAGCGGGGCGGCGCATGCTACGCCGCACGCCGCTACGACACCCAGACCGAGTTTCTTGCTGGTCATGCTACGTTCCCTTCGGTGTTCGTTATTAGCCGCCATATCCGACGCCGCAGCCGTATGAACGCGTCGAGGCTGTTTTCACGGGCCGCTGCGCCATCAGATCCTCGATCGCCAGTCGGACGTAGTTGCGCTTGGTCGTCGGATCGGGGCTCGGACCTTCATCGATGGCGCCGGCGTAGGCCAATGTACCGTCGGCCGCGACGACGAACATATGCGGCGTCGTGCGGGCGCCGTAGCTCATGCCGAGCTTGCCGTCCTCGTCCATCAGCAGCGCGGTCGGAGCGGCATTCCTTTCGTTGTTGAACGCTGCAGCCTGAGGAGTGGGCAGATAGTCGGACCGCGAGGGATGCGTCGACAGTACCGACAGCCAGATCACGCCCTGCTGCGTGGCCCAGCGTTGAAGCGCCTGCATGTTGCCGCTCTTGTAGTGGGCTCCGACGAAAGGACAGGATGGGCTGGTCCACTCGAGAACGACGATCTTGCCGCGGAAGTCGCCCAGCTTCCGCACCTGTCCGCCGGTATCGACAACGGCGAAGTCCGGAGCCGGCTGCCCGACCGTTGCGGCGGCAGCGGCGCCGGTCGTTGGCCAGGAGGCTACGAGCGCAGCGGTACCAATCGCTGCACCGGCGGAAGCGGCAAATGTGAAGAGATGACGGCGACTGAGGGGCATGATGTATTCTCCTTGAGTTACGCGTTGGAAATTGGTGTCTATGACGCGGAGGCAGCCGTCACCGGAGTGATGGCGTCGACCACGATCGAGGGCGTGAGTATCTGGGGCAGCACCACGGGCTCGATCTGGCCCGGCGGATAGAAGACGTAGAGGGGCACTCCGGCTCGGCCGAAACGCTCGAGAAAAGCGGTGATCGTCGGATCCTGATTGGTCCAGTCGGCCTTGAGATAGGCAATGTTGGCCTTGGCGAAGGCGTCCTTCACGACATCGCTGCTGAGTGCGACGCGTTCGTTTACGATGCACGTCACGCACCAGGCCGCGGTTGCGTTGACGAACACCGGTCGCCCGGCTGCGCGATATTCCGCAAGCCGGCCGTCCGAATAGGCTTCCGCACTGCCGCTGGCCCGCACGGCGGATTCGGACGGTTGGGAGCCGAGGGGCAACACGAGCCAGGCGGTCCCAAGAGCAACGGCGATGGCTGCCGCCTGCGCAACTCGCCTGACGACGAGCCCGCTCATCGCGACCGTACCGACAAGCCAGAGCGCGAAGGTGAGCAGGACCGCGCCCGACAGCATGCGGACGACGCCATCGGGCCCTGTCTGCCAGCTCGCCTTGGCCTTGAGGCGAACGGGACCGGTGACACGGTGATGCGGATCGGGAGGAACGTTTCGCCGTGATAGCCGAAGCTCACCAGGCCGGTTGCCAGCTCAACGAGGTGGGAAGGCCGGCATCGCCTGGATTGCGCCAATATGTGTACCAGTCGTCGGGCGGTGCGAGACGAAGCGCGGCCCAGAAGGTTTGGCCCGGCTGAACAGCATCGATGTCGGCAACGAGAGATGCGTGGGTAGCAGGGGCCGAAACTGATAGCTGAGCGACTGACCGACCACCGAGGACGACCGTAAGGAAAAGGATTGCAATGACAGATAAATGAACGACGCGTTGCATCGGGGATCCCGAACGACTCTTGCTTCGGCATCCTGCATCTTCTAGTTACTTGAAGTTCAAGCCTTCATTGCTCACGTTTCTGAGAGGACGCCGTGACGCGACAAAATTATCGCATTGGGGAACTGGCCCGCCTGACCGGGGTCAAATCCGCCAACATCCGCTATTTCGAGCAGGAAGGCCTGCTGCCGGAGCCCTCGAGGCTCGCCGGCGGTCATCGCGTGTACGACCGGTCGCTCGTCGAGCGTTTGACCTTCATTCGGCGCTGTCGCGATTTCGGGTTTACCCACGCGCAGATCCGGGAGTTGACGCGCTTGGCCGGGGATGACCGACGTTCCTGCACGGAGGCGCGCGATCTGGCCCAGGCTCATCTTGTCGAAGTGCGCCGCAAAATGACGGAGTTGCAAGAGCTGCAGCGGAGCCTCGAAGGGTATGTCGACGCCTGCAACCAAATCTGTCTCGGCGGGCCCGCCTCGAACTGCAGCATCTTCGAAGACCTCGGAGGAGAGCGCCAGAAGTCCACCCCGATCGCCGGCTGCTGCGGCACTCAGGCCAAGCCTTAGGCGAGAGGAATTTTCGTGGTTGACCAAGATATCCGGAATCATCTGGAGAGCCGTCAAGTCCAGATCTATTTCGGTGCGGTCGCGATCGCGACAGCCGTTGCCCTGCTTGTTCCCGGGACAACGGCGCTTGAGGCGGCGATCAACCCGGCACTCGCGTTCATGTTGTTCGTCACGTTTTTGCAGGTCCCGCTGGTCGAACTTGGACGAGCGTTCGGCCGCGTACGATTTACGCTGCCGTTGCTGCTCTCAAATTTTGTCGCAATTCCGCTCCTCGTCGGCATACTGTTCCAGGTGATGCCCGGCGATCCGCTGCTCAGGCTGGGTGTGCTGCTGGTGCTGCTCACGCCCTGCGTCGACTATGTCGTGACGTTCGCCCATCTCGGCCGCGCCGACGCAAAGCTGCTTCTCGCCGCGACACCCGTCCTGCTCCTCCTGCAGATACCGCTGTTGCCGCTCTATCTCGGACTGTTCCTGGGCATGGAGGCCGCCGCCGTGGTTCAGATCGGGCCCTTCCTCCATGCCTTCCTGTGGCTGATCGTCATCCCGCTTGCATTGGCCGCACTCGTTCAACTCTGGGCCGGGCGCGGTGAACGTGGTGCGAAAATCGCTGCCGCATTGGGGATACTTCCGGTCCCCGCAACCGCGCTCGTGCTGTTTGTGGTCGTGGCCGCCGTCGTGCCACAGCTTGAGCAGGCGCTCGGTGCCGTGCTCGTGGTTGTACCAATCTACATCGCCTTTGGGCTTCTCGCGCCCTTCGTCGGATGGGGTGTTGCACGCCTGTTCAGGCTCGAAGCCGCGGAGGCACGCAGCGTCGCCTTCAGCTCTGCCACGCGCAACTCGCTCGTGGTGCTTCCTCTGGCACTCGCGGTCCCCGGAGCCGTGCCCGTGCTGCCGGCGATCATCGTGACCCAGACACTGGTCGAGCTCATCTTCGAGCTGGTCTACATCCGCGCCATCCCTCGGCTTGGTAACGCAATCGCGACACAAAAGTGACTTTGTCGCTTACCTAGCCGCACAACGGCGCGGATAGTCGGCTAGGCTAGGTCGTAGGTTCGAGGGTCTTGGGCGGTTATAGCGCGCCACAGCGCAGAAAGGGCGTTGGCTCCCCGGGCCGGATTCGAACCAGCGACCAACCGGTTAACAGCCGGTTGCTCTACCACTGAGCTACCGGGGAACAGAGGCTCTCATGTGAGTGGCGCAGCCTATAGCAAACCCGTTTCGGCTTTGCAAAGAAGCATTTCGTATTTTCTCGGTGCTTTTTTCGGTCGGCGATTTCTCGCAATCGCGCGTTCGCATCCTCATATGAGCGGTTCGGCGGGGAGCGCGGAACCGAAAAGGCGGTTGCGGCTTTCGTTTGCTGATGCTTTTACTTACCCAACGGATCATCGCCCACACATGAGCGCAGCAAGCGACAATCAGGTGCCGGCACGGAAAATATCGGTCTTCGGCCGCGAGTTCACCATGCCGCGCTCGCGCGGCCGCAGGATCGCGATCGGGGCCGTCCTGATCTTCGGCGGCATCCTCGGCTTCCTGCCCATCCTGGGTTTCTGGATGATTCCGATCGGATTGCTGGTGCTCTCCTACGAGTTTGCCTTGGTGCGCCGCCACCGGCGCCGGCTCGTCGTCTGGTGGGAGCGACGGCGACGCTCGAAATGAGGATTCGCGCCGAAATCGGCAGCCCCCAAAAATTTTGGGCAAAGCTCGCTCGACCTATCGGGCGATGCGCTGAGCGTTGCTCCAAGTCCTCGCAAATCCCCTTGAGAGTGGCCAGCCTGTCCGCCTGACGCGCGGTTCAGGTTCAGGGCTTCCCTTCGCCATATTTGGTGTTTAACAATTGACTAATATACTAATCGCAATATGCGTATCGACGATTCGACACATGGCATATTGAGACACGGCACGATGCCGAGGGGAAACCGTCCGGAATGCACCATGGCCGCTTGACGCCATTTTCGCCGCAACCTATTGGAACCGGGTGGAACGCCGGAAGCAATGAGGCCTCGTGGCGGAGTGGTTACGCAGAGGACTGCAAATCCTTGCACCCCGGTTCGATTCCGGGCGAGGCCTCCAGGCGCCCCAGCCCCCGCGCGCCAGCGTCGAGGGCCAGGGTTCCGATCGAAATGAGCCGCTGGCGCGGCAAACGGACTAAGTCTGGGCGGATTGAGTTTGGGCGGATTGGTAGGAAAATGAGCGCTGATTTTGCCGAACGCCGGGTAAAGATGGTCGATGGCCAGATCCGCACCACCGACGTGACCAGCGCGCCGCTCATCGATGCGATGCTTTCCGTGCCGCGCGAGGCCTTTGTCGCCCCCGGCCAAAGCGCTCTTGCCTATATCGACGAGGACATCCGCATTGCCGATGGAGCGGATGGTCCGCGCTATCTCATGGAGCCTTCGCCGCTGGCCAAGCTGATGCAACTGGCCGAGATCACCCCCGGTGATTCGGTGCTCGATGTCGGCTGCGGCACCGGCTACGCGTCGGCAATCCTGTCGCGGCTGGCAAAGTCCGTCGTTGCGCTGGAAAGCGATTCGATGCTGGCCGAGGCCGCCATGTCGACGCTTTCGACGCTGGGCTGCGACAATGTCACCGTGGTCAAGGGATCGCTGCCGGAAGGCCATGCCGCGGCGGCGCCATACGATGTCATCTTCATCGGCGGCAGCGTCGGCAAGGTTCCGGCGCCGCTGCTTGACCAGCTTGCGGAGGGCGGACGTCTTGTGGCGGTCGAGGGGCAGGGAAATTCGGGCGTGGCCCGTTTATTTCTGAGAACTGGGGGGGGTGTAACCGGAAGACGCGCATTTAATGCGGCAATTAAGCCACTACCGGGATTTGAACGCATCCATGCATTTGAATTCTGAGCGGTTTTGCCTTGCAGCAAAGGCGCTGTCATGTTCGCTTGCGTTTGAACAATCGTTGTTGATCGGCATAACCGGGCAATTCTGGGGGCTATCAGCGGGGGAACGATGAAAACGCGGCGCCGGCTGATCAAGAAGATAGGCTGGCGTTGCGCGGTTCCCGTGCAAAACGAATGAGGGAATATAACGTGCCGTCTGTACGCAAGAGCCTTTTTGCCGCCGTCCTTGTTTCCGCGACCGCGCTTTCTCCGCTGGCCGCCTCGGCGGAAACCATCACCGGCGCGCTTTCAAAGGCCTATCAGAACAATTCGCAACTGAATTCGGCCCGCGCCGGCGTCCGCGTCACCGACGAGAGCGTCGCCATCGCCAAGTCGGGCTGGCGTCCGACCATCAATGGTTCCGCGAGCATCGATTACTCCAGCAGCCATCTTAACGGCTCGAACCGAAGCGTGGCCTTGACCACGGGCAACTTCGGCATCCAGATCGACCAAACCCTGTTCGACGGCTTTCAGACCAGGAACAATGTCGCCGCCGCCGAAGCTCAGGTCCGCGCCTCGGTCGAGACCCTGCGCAACACCGAAGAGAACATCCTGTTCAACGCGGCAAGCGCCTATATGGACGTCATTCGCGACCGCCAGATTGCGGTGCTGACCGAACAGAATCTGCAATTCCTGACCGAGCAGGCACGCGCGGCGCGCTCGCGCTTCGAGGTCGGCGAGGGCACCCGCACCGACGTGGCGCAGGCCGACGCCTCACGCGCCTCGGCCGTGGCACAACTGGCCGCCGCCCGCGCACAGGCGCTGGCAAGTGCCGCGACCTATCACCAGATCGTCGGCGACGAGCCCGGCAAGCTTAGGGGCGCTTCGCCAGTGTCGAAGCTCTTGCCCCGGAGCCTTGAGGCCGCGATCGGGATTGCGGCGAACGAGCATCCGGCCATCCTTGCTACCCAGCATCTCGTCGACGCTGCGGCATTTTCGGTGAAATCGGCCGAGGGCGCGTTGCTGCCGCAGCTTTCCGCTTCCGCCGGTGTTTCAAGCGCCTATCGCAACACCGTGCCTGGCGCCTTCGCCACGCAGGATGGCACGACCAATTCGGCCAGCGTCGGCGCCACGCTCACCATACCGATCTATTCGGGTGGCCGTACCTCGGCGATTGTGCGCCAGAACAAGGAATCGCTCAGCCAGGCGCGGATCGAGGTCGATGTGAACCGCGACCAGGTCCGTCAGGCCGTGGCCTCGGCCTGGTCGCAATACACGGCCGCGCAGCAAAGCGTCGCTGCCAACCGGAAGGTGATCGACGCCGCGCAACTGGCGCTGAACGGCGTCATCGAGGAACGCAATGTCGGCCAGCGCACCACGCTCGACGTCCTCAACGCGCAGGCCACTGTCATTACCGCCAAGATCAACCAGGCCAGTTCCGAGCGCGACGTGGTGGTGGCCAGCTATGCCATCCTCTCGGCGATCGGTCGCCTGTCGACCGAGCGTCTCGCCCTTCAGGTGACGAAATACCGGCCGGAAGAGCATTACAATGCCGTCAAGGACAAGTGGATCGGCCTGCGCACGCCGGATGGTCGCTGATTTGCCAGCGGCTTAAATCTGCCCACGGCTGCAAAGCCGGTTGATTCATATTACTTGCATATCAAGGCATTAGAGCCCGCGTGTCGGAAGGACGCGCGGGCTCTAATCTGTTGAAATCCAAAACGCCGTCAGATTGGGGATTCTCGCAAGGCGATCCGTGGGTTACGCTGTCGGCATGATTCGCATTCGGTTTGATCGGGTGGAAATCTGCAACGTGTCACAAGGGCGGCGGATGTGACGATGGCGACGGCAAGCAGCGTGCAGCGCGAACCTTCCATGGAAGAAATACTGGCTTCCATCAGAAGGATCATCGAGGACAGCGACACCGGCCGCAAGCAGCCGGGCGAAGCGGATGACCTGCTTCAGGATTTGGCGTCTGTTCCCCTGTCGGCATCGGCGGCAGGCATGGCGCCATCGGAGGCACGCGGGGCGCAGCCGGCGGTAGGCAAGACTCAACCGGAGGTAGCCGAGGCGGCACCTGAAGTGGATGCTTTTCGCGCTGAATTGCGTCCAGGACTGGATGCCAGGAGGCCGGCCACGCGGGCGGAGATACAGGCCGCCCCCGTCATCGCACGCGTGGAGCCGCCAGTGCGATCCGATCCGGCTCCGGTCAAAGCGCCGGTAACGCTTGCACAGATGAGCGCCAGGGTTACCGCCGAGCCGGCCCCGGCCACCAGGCCGGATGCGCCTGCGGCTGCAACGGTTGCGGAGACGGCCGTCGTTGCCGATTGGCGACGGGAGATCGCCGCAGTCGGCGAGACCGCGGCCAAGACGGACAAGGCTGCCGCCCCGGACAAATCCGAGCTGCGCCGGACGCCGGACGCCGGACCGAAGGTCGAGGTTTTCGAGGACGCGGCGGCGGCCGAACCTGCTTTCGAGGACATCCAGCCCCAAAGCGTATCGGCGCCGCCGGCCGCAGTCGAGGCACTGACCTCTCGTCCCGCGATCCTTTCCGAGCATACGGGCCGGCAGGTTGCCGCTGCCTTCGGCGAGCTTTCCGATGCGTTTGCCAACCGCAGCAAGAAAACCTTCGACGAGATGGCCGAAGAGATGCTGCGGCCCATGTTGCAGGATTGGCTGGACAACAATCTGCCGACACTGGTCGAACGGCTGGTGCGTGAGGAAATCGAGCGCGTCGCGCGCGGCGCGCAGTAAGTTTCAGGGACCAGGGCCAAACGTTGCCTCTGGGCGGCGTTTTGTTGAGTGTCGAAGTCGGCGCTGCCCCTCATCCGCCTGCCGGCACCTTCTCCCCGTGTAGTGACGGGGAGAATGGGCTTGTCGCGACCCTCGGCGTCTTTTCTGCAGCGTTCGCGATTGGCGAAAGCTTCAGTGCAAGCTTTTTCTCCCCGTCACTATACGGGGAGAAATGCCCGGTCCACCCTCCGCAGTTGCTGCGGAGGACGGGCAGGGCAGAGGGGCAGCGCAAACCTGAAGCGATTACCCTGCGGCGATCACTTCCGCGAGTTGTACCGAACCATCCCGGCGCTATCTATCAGCCAGGCCATCTGCGGCCCGAGGCTGGTTGACTTGCCAACTGCCTTCCGATTTACACCAAACCCAACAAATCCCGACAGCTCGGACGCCTTTCCATGCTTGAAAAAACCTACGACGCCAAAACTGTCGAGCCGAAGATCGCCAAACTCTGGGAAGAGGCCGACGCGTTTCGTGCCGGCGCAGGGGCCGAGGAGGGGGCCGAAGCCTTCACCATCGTCATCCCGCCGCCGAACGTCACCGGCTCGCTGCACATGGGCCATGCGCTCAACAACACGCTGCAGGACATATTGGTGCGCTTCGAGCGCATGCGCGGCAAGAACGTGCTGTGGCAGCCCGGCATGGACCATGCCGGCATCGCCACGCAGATGGTGGTCGAGCGTCAGCTCATGGAGAGACAGATCCATCGCCGCGACCTGACGCGCGAAGAGTTCATCGAGAAAGTCTGGGAGTGGAAAGCCGAATCCGGCGGCGCGATCCTCAACCAGTTGAAGCGGCTCGGCGCTTCGGCCGACTGGAGCCGGGAGCGCTTCACCATGGACGAGGGCCTGTCCAGGGCCGTGCTCGAAGTATTCGTGACGCTCTACAAGGAAGGGCTGATCTACAAGGACAAGCGCCTTGTGAACTGGGACCCGAAGCTCTTGACCGCGATCTCCGATCTCGAGGTCGAGCAGCAGGAGGTCAACGGCAATCTGTGGCACTTCCGCTATCCGGTCGGGGGCGTGGCCTTCGATCCGGAAAACCCGAAGACCTTCATCACGGTGGCGACGACGCGCCCCGAGACGATGCTGGGCGACACGGCCGTTGCGGTGCACCCCGACGACGAGCGTTTTCGGCACCTGGTCGGCAAGAACCTCGTGCTGCCGATCGTCGGCCGCAAGATCCCGGTGGTGGCGGACGCGTACTCCGATCCGGAAAAGGGCTCGGGCGCGGTCAAGATCACGCCGGCGCATGACTTCAACGACTTCGAGGTCGGCAGGCGCCACAAGCTGCCGGCGATCAACATCCTCACCGTCGAGGCGGCGGTGACCCTGAGGGACAATGAGGATTTTCTCGCCGGTCTCGAAGTGACGCCGGAGCGGCAGGCGGTCTGGGACGAACTCGACGGGCTCGACCGTTTCGCTGCACGCAAGAAGATCGTCGAATTGATGGAGGCGAACGGATTCCTCGAAAAGGTCGAGCCGCATCGCCACGCCGTGCCGCATGGCGATCGCGGCGGCGTGCCGATCGAACCGTTCCTGACCGAACAATGGTATGCGAACGCGGCGGAGCTGGCCAAGCCGGCGATTGCCTCGGTGCGCGAAGGCCGTACCAAGATCATACCTGGCAACTGGGAGAAGACGTACTTCCAGTGGATGGAAAACATTGAACCCTGGTGCATTTCGCGCCAGCTCTGGTGGGGCCACCAGATCCCGGCCTGGTACGGGCCGGACGGACGCGTCTTTGTCGAGAAGACTGAGGAAGAGGCACTCGCAGCGGCGATCGAATACTACCTGGCGCTGGAAGGGCCATGGAAGGCCTGGGTCGAGGACAAGCTCGAGAACTTCCAGCCGGGCGAGATCCTGACCCGCGACGAGGACGTGCTCGACACCTGGTTCTCGTCGGCGCTGTGGCCATTCTCGACGCTCGGCTGGCCGGACCAGACGCCCGAGCTCAAGACCTACTACCAGACCGACGTGCTGGTGACCGGCTTCGACCTGATCTTCTTCTGGGTCGCCCGCATGATGATGATGGGCCTGCATTTCATGGGCGAGGAGCCGTTCCATACCGTCTATATGCACGCGCTGGTGCGCGACAAGAACGGGCAGAAGATGTCGAAGTCGAAAGGCAACGTCGTCGATCCGCTCGACCTCATCGACGAATACGGCGCCGATGCGCTGCGCTTCACGCTGACCGTGATGGCAGCGCAGGGGCGCGACGTGAAGCTCGATCCCGCCCGCATCGCCGGCTATCGGAATTTCGGCACCAAGCTGTGGAACGCGACGCGCTTTGCCGAGATGAACGAGGTCGCGAGAAATGACGATTTCTGGCTGAATGACGCCAAGCTGGCGGTCAACCGCTGGATCCTTACGGAGCTGACGCGTGCGACACGGGAGATAACGGATGGCATCACCTCCTACCGCTTCAACGAGGCGGCGGGTGCTGCCTACCGCTTTGTCTGGAACCTGTTCTGTGACTGGTATCTGGAACTGCTGAAGCCGGTCTTCATGGGCACTGACGAGGCCGCCAAGGCTGAAAGCCGGGCTTGCGTCGCCTTCGTGCTCGACGAGATCTACAAGCTTCTGCATCCGATGATGCCGTTCATGACCGAAGAATTGTGGGCTGAAACGGCCGGCGAGGAGGGCCAGGAACGGCCGTCGCTGCTTTGCCATGCCGCATGGCCGTCGCCCGACTTCGAGGATGCGGCAGCGGCCGCCGACATCAACTGGCTGGTCGATCTTGTCTCAGGCATCCGTTCAGTGCGCTCGGAAATGAACGTGCCGCCGGCGGCAATCGCGCCACTGGTGTTGATCGGCGTCAGCGAGGAAACACGCCAGCGGCTCGATCGCCATGCCCCTGCCATCAAGCGATTGGCGCGGGTCGGCGATATTTCACTGGCGGACGCAGCCCCCAAGGGCTCTGCCCAGATCGTGCTCAACGAGGCGACCATCTGCCTGCCGCTCGGCAGCCTGATCGATCTCGCCGCCGAAGCGGCGCGGCTGCAGAAGGAACTGGCCAAAGTGACCGAGGAGATCGCCCGCCTGCACAAGAAGCTGTCGAACGAGAAATTCGTCGCCAATGCGCCGGAAGAGGTGGTGGAGGCCGAGCGCGAAAAACTTGCCGAATATCGCGAGGCGCAAGAGAAGCTTTCGGTGGCGCTGGCACGGGTTCGCGATGCCAGTTGATTGGTAGATTCGCGTGTCACGAAAGCTGCTTCGAGCCTACAGCGCCGCGCATCCGTTTGGACGCGCGAAGGGCGCTGTAGCACCTTTGTTTTGCGCATGATCCTTTCCGAAAATCGATTCCGATTTTCGGGGTCATGCGCTAGCCTTCCTGCCTCAAAAACAGGCATTCCGCAGCGTTAATTTTGACGTAAACGGAACATTTTAGCCCCATTGTTGCCATAATGTAACAATGGGGCCAACTTGCCCTGAATACGCTGTTTTCGCGTCATTTTGAGCGGTTTTTTCTGATTTTTTTCGTCGATTTGAGACCAGAAGGCGGGTTTCCACTTCTGTGGCGAATGCATGGACTTTGTCGAAAATGCATTCGACCGAGGCGTACATGTACGCGTCGGGAATTCGTTGTTGCACCATTAACCTGAATTGGTTCTAGCTCTAAGGCACTAATATTCGGGGAGGAATTTGATGAATAAATCGAGTCTGAAAGCGCTGCTGGGGGCGGGGTGCTTTTCGCTGGCTCTGATCGGGACGGTGCATGCCGGCGGCCTCGAGCGCGGCGGCTACAACATCGATCTTCTGTTCGATCCGTCGCAGGTCACCGGCGAGGTTTCCGGGACCTATGTGATGCCGCAGCGCGACCTCAAGAATGTCGTGGACACCGACCCTTCTGACGGTATCGGCTCGAACGGTATCGGCGGTGGCTCTACGACAGCACGCGATACCGAGAATTATTGGGTGCCTCGCGCCGGCATCAAGATCGGTATGGGAAATGTTGATTGCTTGGGGGACTATTCGCAGCCAATCGGCGCGCACAGCAATCCCGGCGCCAATTGGATGGGCGCCAACAGCAATATAGAGACCAAGGTGGAAAGCGAAGCGTTCGGCGCGACGTGCTCATACAAATTCGACCTTAGCAAAGGTCAGTTGCGTTTCATTGGCGGTGTATTCCATGAGGACGTTTCGGGATTCAAAACGCGATTGGTCGCCCCTATTCCTGCCTTTCTTGGTACAGGCATAGGGCGCCTCGATCTCGAAGGAGATGGGTGGGGATGGCGGGCCGGTGTTGCCTATGAGATTCCGGACATCGCGCTGCGCGCCAGCCTGGTCTATAACTCGGCGGTCAAGATCGACAATTTGAGTGGAACGGTGGATCTGCGCCAAATCGCCAGTGTCGTCGATCCCACAAACCCGCTCTTGGGTCGCATAACTGACGTCTATGGCTCGTCCGAGGTGCCTGACTCGCTGGAACTCAAGGTTCAGTCGGGTATTGCGCCGGGCTGGCTTGCGTTCGGATCTATCAAATGGATGAACTGGAGCGTATTGCAGAGCATTCCTTTCTGCCCGACTGCGACCAAGGGCTTGGCTGCCTGCACCTCGACCAGTCCGGTTCGTGCCACCTCGCTCGACCTGCTTTACAGAGATGGCTGGACGGTTTCAGGCGGCATCGGTCACAAGTTCAATGATCAGTGGAGCGGCGCGGCCACACTTACCTGGGATCGGGGAACGACCACTGGGCTGAGCGGCCAAACCGATACGTGGACTGTAGCGGGAGGCGTGGCCTATACGCCGACCCAAAATATCGAGGTGCGTTTTGGTGGCGCGCTCGGAGTGCTAACCAGCGGATCGATACATCCAGTTGTTGGCGACGACGGTGTTACCTATGGCACGGAATATACCGCTGACTTTGGTAACGATCTTGTTTCGGCGATCTCAACTTCGTTGAAGGTGAAGTGGTAAGCTTTTAGAATCAAATGACAAAAAGGCCGGACACTGTCCGGCCTTTTTGTTTTCCCGGCCAGTTAGTGACGGTTCGACCCCCGGCCGGCGTCGCAAATACGCCGCACATCGTCGCCGCTTTTATTGTGACGTTTCGGCAACAGTTTCTGAACATCCTGTAATGTAGAAACCTGGCCGGGAAAATTGCCTATTTCCCGCCATAAACCCGGCGCACCTCAAATGCGTCTCGGGACACATGCCAAAAGGCCAGGCGATGAGGCAGGCCGTGCCGCCCGCGGCAAGGAAGAGTATGGACGCCAGAGTCATCTCCAAGGCCAAGCTGCCCAGCCGCCATGTGACCGTCGGTCCGGCACGCGCGCCGCATCGCTCCTATCTCTATGCGATGGGATTGTCGGCGGCTGAGATCGCGCAGCCGCTGGTCGGGGTCGCGAGTTGCTGGAACGAAGCCGCGCCCTGCAACATCTCGCTGATGCGCCAGGCGCAAGTGGTCAAGAAGGGCGTCGCCGCCGCCAATGGCACGCCGCGCGAATTCTGCACCATCACCGTCACCGACGGCATCGCCATGGGCCACCAGGGCATGAAATCGTCGCTGGTGTCGCGCGAGGTCATCGCCGATTCGGTCGAACTCACCATGCGCGGCCATTGCTACGATGCGCTGGTCGGGCTTGCCGGTTGCGACAAGTCGCTGCCCGGCATGATGATGGCCATGGTGCGGCTCAACGTGCCGTCGATCTTCATCTATGGCGGGTCGATCCTGCCCGGTTCCTACAAGGGCCGGCAGATCACCATCCAGGACGTGTTCGAGGCCGTCGGCCAGCACTCGGTCGGCACGATCGGTGACGCCGAACTTCTTGAAATCGAACAGGCGGCCTGTCCGTCGGCCGGCTCCTGCGGCGCCCAGTTCACCGCCAACACCATGGCCACCGTCGCCGAGGCGATCGGTCTGGCGCTGCCCTATTCCTGCGGCGCGCCGGCGCCTTATGAGATGCGCGACCGCTTCAATTTCGCCTCCGGCGAAAAGATCATGGAGCTGATCGCAAGGAACATCCGCCCGCGCGACATCGTCACGCCGAAGGCGCTGGAGAATGCGGCGACCGTGGTTTCGGCCACTGGAGGCTCGACCAATGCGGCGCTGCATCTGCCGGCCATCGCGCATGAGGCCGGAATAAAGTTCGACCTGTTCGACGTGGCCAGGATTTTCGAGAAGACGCCCTATATCGCCGATCTGAAGCCGGGCGGCAAATATGTCGCCAAGGACATGTTCGAGGCCGGCGGCATTCCGCTGCTGATGAAGACGCTGCTCGACCACGGCTATCTGCATGGCGATTGCCTGACGGTGACCGGCCGCACTTTGGCCGAAAACATGGAGCACGTTGCCTGGAATGATAGCCAGGATGTGGTCCGTCCCGCCAACCGACCAATCACCCAGACCGGCGGTGTGGTGGGCTTGAAGGGAAACCTTGCACCCGAAGGCGCGATCGTGAAGGTCGCGGGCATGGCGGAGCTGAAATTCTCCGGGCCGGCGCGTTGTTTCGATTCGGAAGAGGAATGTTTCGAGGCGGTCACGCACCGCAATTACAGGGAAGGCGAGGTTCTCGTCATCCGCTATGAGGGTCCCCGCGGCGGTCCGGGCATGCGGGAAATGCTGTCGACGACAGCGGCTCTCTACGGCCAGGGCATGGGTGGCAAGGTGGCCCTCATCACCGACGGACGCTTTTCGGGCGCGACCCGTGGTTTCTGCATCGGCCATGTCGGGCCGGAAGCCGCCGTGGGCGGCCCGATCGGATTGCTCAGGGATGGCGACGTGATCTCGATCGATGCCGTGAACGGCATGATCGCGGTCGATCTGTCCGACACGGAACTGGCAGCGAGGGCAAAGGCGTGGAAGGCGCGCACGACCGACTATCAGTCGGGCGCGATCTGGAAATATGCACAAACGGTGGGGCCCGCCCGCGACGGCGCGGTCACCCATCCGGGCGGTGCGAAAGAAACACATTGTTATGCGGATGTCTGAGTTGTTGAGGTCGTCTGTCTTTTCGGCACTGGTCGCGATCGCCACTTTTGGCGCGACTTTGGACGCCGTGGGCCAGGCCATGGCCTTCGACGACAAGGTGTTCGACGACAAGACCGGCGTGAAACCGCAGTCCAGCCCCTGGGCGGTGTTCCAGTTCGGCTTTTCCGCCTACAAGAACGGCCGCAAGGAGCAGGCTGCGGAAGCCTATAAATATGCGGCCGAAAACGGTCAGATCGGCGCCACCTGGAAGCTTGCGCGCATGTATGCCGAGGGCGATGGCGTGGCGCGCGATGACTATGCCGCGTACAAGTTCTTCAGCGAGATCGTCGACCAGGATGTCGAGCCCGGCTCGCCGGAAGAGAGCTATGTGTCGGACGCGCTGGTGGCGCTCGGCGACTATTTGCGGAAGGGCATTCCCGGCAGCCCGGTCACCGAGAACGAAGTGGCGGCCCAGGAATATTACATGCGCGCCGCCGCCAACTATCGCAACCCGAACGCCCAGTTCGAGATGGGTCAGATGTTCCTGAAGGGCGAGGGCGGCGTCAAGGCCAGCATCAAGCAGGCCGGACGCTGGTTCCAGCTCGCCGCCGAAAAGGGCCATGCCGGCGCACAGGCGACCCTCGGCAACCTGCTGTTCCAGAGCGGCAAGATCGTGCGCGGCCTGGCGATGATGACCGCGGCGCTCGAACGCGCTTCACCGGCCGACCAGCCATGGATACGCGGCATGCAGGAAGAGGCGTTTGCCGCCGCTGGCGAAGCCGATCGCCGCACCGCGATTTCGCTGGCCGACGACATCCTCACCAAGGGCGGCGGCGACCAGTAAGCGGGATTACCGCTTTCCAGTTACCGGAAAATCAGTTCCCGGTGGGCTCTGCAGGCACCAGGCTGGGTGCCGGCGTCGAGATCGGCGTGGCATGCGGACGTGGCGCCGGCCTGTCTCCCGAACAATCGTCGTGGACCCTTGTCCACGACGTGTTGTTGAGCACCATGTCACAGCGGGCGAGGTGGCTCTCGCCGGAAAGCGTCAGGCAGGCGACCTGACCGATCTGGAATGATTTTCCGTTGGCCAGACATTCCGCATCGGCGAAAGCCGGCGTCGCCACAGCCGTCGCAAGCGCGCAGCCGATCGGGCAGAGAGCAAATCGAACAGTCATGGGAACCCCAGCCACCATGATGATTTGTCATCAAGCGCGCGATTTGTGGCGATAAGAGGTCAACTTATGACTGTGCCGCCGGGCAATGGTCGATCAAGCAGGCTGCAGCGCCAGTTCGACGGCCACCGGCACGTGGTCGGAGGGCTTTTCCCAGGCGCGCACATGCTTTTCGATCGAGGCTGAGGAAAAGCGGTTGGCGGCTTCCGGCGAGAGCAGCAGGTGATCGATGCGGATGCCGTTGTTCTTTTGCCAGGCGCCGGCCTGATAGTCCCAGAACGTGTAAGTGTCCGGCGCGTCGGTGACCGCGCGCACGGCTTCGGTGAAGCCGAGATTCGTCAGCCGGCGGAAGGCTTGCCGAGTCTGTGGCTGGAACAGCGCGTCGCCCAGCCAGTTCTCCGGGTATCTGGCGTCGATCGGTTCGGGGATGACATTATAGTCGCCAGCCAGCACCAGCGCCTCTTCAAGCAGAAGCCTCTGCTCGGCCCAGCGTTCAAGCCGCGCCATCCAGGACAGCTTGTAAGGAAACTTCTTCTCGTCATCGATCGGATTGCCGTTCGGCAGATAAAGCGAGGCGACGCGCAGGCTTCCCTTGTCGGTCGAGAATACGCCCTCGATGAAGCGAGCCTGCTCGTCGGCGTCGTCGCCCGGCAGGCCTCTGATGACTTCGTCGAAGCGCAGTTTCGACAGGATGGCGACGCCGTTGAAGCCCTTCTGGCCATGGGTTTCGACATTGTAGCCGAGCGCCTCGACCTCGGCGCGCGGAAACTGCTCGTCGACCGTCTTGATCTCCTGCAGGCAGGCGATGTCAGGCGCGCTTTCGCTCAGCCAATGGGTGAGATTGCCGAGGCGGGCCCGAACGCCGTTGATATTCCAGGTGACGATCTTCATGACGGCCTCATTGCTGTGCTGTTCCGGGCTGTTGCGGCTTCTGGCGTTCGACGAGGCCGATCGTATTGCCTGCCGGATCCTTTAGGAAGGCCATCCATTCGCTTTCCCCCGCTGCGCCGAACAGGCCTTCGGCGTCGCGGTGGACGAGCATCGGCGGCGCGGTGAAGGGGACGCCGGCGGCGTTTGCCGAGGCGTGGAAGTCGTCAAGGCCCGCTATGTCGAGATAGACCGTGCCGGCCGGCACGCCGTCGGTGAACAGCAGGCGCACGTCGCCGGCCATGATGAAGGCGATGCCGGGCGGATCGTAGCGAGCATGAACGCTCATGCCGAGGACATCGCGCCAGAAGGCCAGAGTCGCGTCGAGGTCGCGTCCGGCCGAAAGCGCGACCTGACGGACCGCGCCGATGGTGGGCATGATCTAGATGGAGAAGCTGGTGCCGCAGCCGCAGGAGGCGACCGCATTCGGGTTCCTGATCTGGAACGACTGGCCCATCAGGTCGTCGACAAAGTCGATCACCGAGCCGCCCATATAGACCAGTGAGAGGTCGTCGATCAGCACGGTGGCGCCATCCTTCTCGATGGCGACGTCGTCATCGTTGCGGGTATCGACCAGGTCGAATTTATAGGAAAAGCCGGAACAGCCGCCGCCTTCGACCGAGACGCGCAACGCCGTCTTGCCGGCTTCGCCGGAGATGATCCTGGCGATCCTCTTCGCGGCGGCATCGGTCATCTCGACTTTCATGGCAGTCTTGGCATCAGCGCCCATGGCCGTCACCTTGCTTTCGGTTTCATATGATAGGTATGAAGCGCGAGGGGGCAAGTCAACTGCGGCTAAGGTTATCACAGTGAGTTGGGGGCCATGACCAATGAATTGGGCGACATCGGCTTCGGCTATCGGCCGCGCGCGGTCTATGCCAGCGATCCGGCCAGGTCGCGCGGGCGTTTGTTCGATGAGGTGGAAAGCCCGACCCGCACGCCGTTCCAGCGCGACCGCGACCGCATCATCCATTCGACGGCATTCCGCCGGCTGAAGCACAAGACGCAAGTGTTCGTCGCTCATGAGGGCGACCACTACCGCACCCGGCTGACGCATTCGATCGAAGTGGCGCAGATTGCACGTGCCCTGGCGCGGGCGCTGCGCGGCGACGAGGATCTGGCCGAGGCCGTGGCGCTGGTGCACGATTTCGGCCACACGCCCTTCGGCCATACCGGCGAGGAGGCGCTGAACGAGAAGATGGCCGAATGGGGCGGATTCGACCACAATGCGCAGTCGCTGCGCGTGGTGACGCGGCTGGAGCGGCGCTACGCCGAATTCGACGGGCTGAACCTCACCTGGGAAACGCTGGAGGGTCTGGTCAAGCATAACGGACCATTGACCGATGCCCAGGGGAAAGGCCTGAAAGGGCCGGTGCCGCAAGCGATCCGCGACTATTCGCAATTGCAAGACCTTGAACTCGATCGCTTCGCCGGCATCGAGGCGCAGTGCGCGGCGATCGCCGACGACATCGCCTACAACACTCATGACATCGACGATGGGCTGAGATCCGGTTTCCTGACGCTGGATATGCTGGAAGGGATCTCGCTGCCGGGGTCGATCCTGGAAGGCGTGCGCCAGCGCTATCCGGCGCTGGACGACGTGAGGACGGGGCACGAGCTCATGCGCCGTCAGATCACGATCATGGTCGAGGACGTCATCGTATCGACAAATGCCAACCTTGCGCGCATCAAGCCGGATAATGCTGAAGCGGTGAGGGCGGCAGGCGAGACGATAGTGGGTTTTTCCGCCGAAATGGCCGCGCTCGAAAAGCAATTGAAGGCCTTTCTCTACAAGCATCTCTACCGGCACAGCGAGGTCATGCGCGTGCGCGTCGATGCCGAGCGGATCGTCAAGGACCTGTTCGATGTCTATTTCACCGATCCGCGCGCCATGCCCGACGGCTGGCGCGAAGGGCTCGACCGGGCCGAGGACCGCATCAAGGCGCGGGGCGTCGCCGATTTCCTGGCGGGCATGACGGATACCTATGCTTTGAAGGAACACCGCCGTTTGTTTGACCATACGCCGGATTTGAGCTAGGGCGGGCACGATTTTGCCGGCCAACGAGCCGGATTCCCTTAAAGCCGCCAGAGCCACACCAATGAACATCTTCGCCGATTTCACCGTGCGAGTCGCAAGAGCTGTCGAAGCGCTTGACCTGAAAGACAGCGAGGGCGCCTCGCCTGACCTGTCGCGCATCGCCGTCGAGCCGCCGCGCGATGCCAGCCACGGCGATCTGGCGACCAATGCGGCGATGGTGCTGGCCAAGCCGGCCGGCCAGTCGCCGCGCGCGCTGGCCGACCGGCTTGCGCAAGCGCTGCGCGCCGATCCCGATATCGCCGCCGCTGATGTCGCCGGTCCTGGTTTCGTCAATCTCAGGCTCAAGGACGAGTTCTGGCAGGCGCATTTGACCGCGCTTCTCGGCGAAGGCCGCAATTATGGGCGCTCGACGGTCGGCGGCGGCAGGAAAGCCAATGTCGAATATGTCTCGGCCAATCCGACCGGTCCGATGCATGTCGGGCATTGCCGCGGCGCCGTGGTCGGTGATGCGCTCGCCAATCTGATGGCTTTCGCCGGTTACGACGTGACCAAGGAATATGTCATCAACGACGCCGGCGCGCAGATCGACGTGCTCGGCCGCTCCGCCATGCTGCGCTATCGCGAGGCGCTCGGCGACGACATCGGCGAGATTCCGGCCGGGCTCTATCCGGGCGACTATCTCATTCCGGTCGGCCAGGAACTGGCCGGTGAGTTCGGCCGCTCACTGCTGCAGATGCCGGACGAGGAGGCGCTGGCCATCGTCAAGGACCGGACGATCGATGCGATGATGGCGATGATCCGCCAGGATCTGGCGCTGCTCAACGTGCATCACGACGTGTTCTTCTCCGAGCGCACGCTGCATGCCGACAACGCCCGCAAGATCCGCTCGGCGATCAACGACCTGACGCTGAAGGGCCACATCTACAAAGGCAAGCTGCCGCCACCCAAGGGTGAAAAGCCGGACGACTGGGAGGATCGCGAGCAGACGCTGTTCCGCTCGACAGCGGTCGGCGACGACCTCGATCGGCCGCTGGTCAAGTCGGACGGCACCTTCACCTATTTCGCCGCCGACGTCGCTTACCTCAAGGACAAGGTCGATCGCGGTTTCGTCGAACTGATCTATGTGCTTGGCGCCGACCATGGTGGTTACGTGAAGCGGCTGGAAGCGCTCGCCCGGGCGATCGCCGACGACAAGGTCAAGCTCACCGTGCTGCTCTGCCAGCTGGTGAGGCTTTTTCGCGACGGCGAGCCGGTGCGGATGTCGAAGCGGTCGGGCGATTTCGTGACGCTGCGCGAGGTGGTGGAGGAGGTCGGCCGCGACCCGATCCGCTTCATGATGCTCTACCGCAAGAACGATGCGCCGCTCGATTTCGACTTCGCCAAGGTGACCGAGCAGTCGAAGGACAATCCGGTGTTCTACGTGCAGTACGCTTCGGCGCGCTGCCATTCGGTGTTCCGGCAGGCGAGCGAGCAATTGGGCGAGGCCAATTTCGATCGCAACCGGCTGGCCGCCGCGACCGCCTCGCTGACCGACTTAGGCGAGATTGGCCTGATCAGGAAGCTCGCGGAATATCCCCGGCTGATTGAATCCGCGGCCCTTGCGCTCGAGCCGCATCGGCTGGCATTCTACCTCTACGATCTTGCCTCCAGCTTCCACGGACACTGGAACCGGGGCACCGAGAATCCCGACTTACGTTTTGTTAAGGTTAACGACCGAGAATTGACGCATGCCAGACTGGGGCTGGTGCAGGCTGTTTCGGACGTTCTGACGTCCGGCCTGACGCTGATCGGGGCCGAAGCGCCCACCGAAATGCGTTAGGTTTGACTAAAAAACCTGTCACCTTTTGCCCACATTGCGCTGGTAAGGGCCAACCCTGCGCGACGTCCATGGCGTCCGAATGAGTGCGAGTTCGGGAACGATAATGGCAGACAGAACCCATCTGAGAGCAGCCGTCAACAACGATATCGCTGACGATGATCCCTTCGCGGAATTGACCAGGATCATGGGCTTCGACCCGCGTCAGCCAGTCAGGCCGCAGACACCTAACCAGCCGAAGGCGGCTCCCGCCGCTCAGCCGGCGGACGAGGGCGATTTCGACATCGACCTCGAGAAGGAGTTGATGGGCGAATTTGGCGCCGACGACAATGACGGCGCCGCCGAGGTCCGCGAGCCGGCTTTCGCGGCCGCCGACCCGATGGACGACGAGCTTGCCGCCTCGCTCGAACAGGATCTCCTGCTGGACGACGACGCGGCGGACGAAGCCGCCCGTGCCGTTGCCGCCGCCGACATTGATCTTGGTGTTGCCGAAATATCCGCGCCGGCCGCCGACGTTGCTTTCAATGATGATTTCGAGGATGCGATCGCCGGTTCGCTGGAAGACGTGTCGCCATTCGAAGACGATCTGGCAGTGGACGACGAACTTGCCGACAACACGTTCGCGGACGACCAGCTTGCCGCGTCGCTCGAAGAGGATTTCCTGCTCGACGACGATGTGACGGACGAACCTGGCGTTGCCGAGGCTCTCGTGGCGGCCAAACAGCCTGACTTCGACGACGAATTCAACGATGCGGTCGCAAGCTCGCTCGAAGACGAGCTGATGCCGGACGAGCATGATCCGATGGAACATGCTGCCGTCGAGACTTCCGCTGCGCCGGCCCAGACCGTTTCAGATGAGTCCGATGAGGACCTTGCCGGCCACTTCGACGAAGCCATGGCCGAAGTCGACATGGACTTCGACGTTCGCACGGACGATCTCGCCGAAGTTGAAGAGTCTGAAATTGACGAGCCGGCGTTCGTGGCCGCCGCGGATGAGCTGTCCGCTGCCGCCCCGGAAGATGCGTTGGACGACGATTTCGATTTGAATTTCGATGATGCGCTTGTGGACGAGATCGAGGAGCAGATTGCACAGGTCGCCAGCGTTGCGCCGCAGCCGACCGCGCCAGCCGCCGCGGCCCAGCCGGCCGCTGCTCCCGCCGCCGACGGGCGAAGCCTTGAAGACGAGTTGAACGCGTTGCTGGGCGCCATGAGCACACGTTCCGCCCCCTTGGCCGCGGCAGCACCCGCGCCCAGGGAGCCAGCCATGGCTCAGCAACCTGTGGCGGCGGCTGAAAAAGCCGCCGGGAAGCCAGCGGAACCCGTCGGCGAACTCGACTGGGACCTTGATGAGCACGCCCCCGTGGAGCCGGCGCACCCTGAAGCGGCTCAGGCCGCCGACGCCGATCTCGACACTTTTCTCCTTGATGAGCTCAAGGGCCAGGATTTTGGCGACCAGGATTTGGGCGGCGAGGATGTCGGCGCTGAAAATGCCGCCGGATCGGAAGATGCCGATTTCGACAATGACGACCTCAATGCCGTTTTCGCCAGGGATATCGGCCTCGATCACGATGCCGCAGGCGACGGGATTGCGGCTGACGCCGAGAAGGAAGAGCCACATGATTCGCTCGGTTGGCGGACAACGCGCTCGACACCACCGGAACCGGCTCGCTCGTGGAGCCGCGTGACGCCGGTCGCAAATTCGCAGCCTGCCTTCGCAAGCCAACCGGTGGCTTCGGCGAAGCCCGCGCCCACGCCAATGGCTGCGGCTCCGTCCCGTCAGGAAGAGCCGGCCGTGGCTGATACCGCCTATGCAGCACCGGCGTCGGCAGAACAGCCTTCGGCGTATGACGAGATGCCCGATGTCGAGACGGTCGATGTGCCGGAGCGCGTCGTGGCGCTGGCCGACGATCTCGATATTCCGGAGCTCAACTTCGATGAAGCCGAGCCGGCGGCGCCTGCCTATGACGATCTCGACTCCGATTTCGCCAGCCTGCTCACGGAAATGAACGCCGTGGACGTCGCTCCCGCCCCGGTGAGGAATGCTGCCTACGACGATGAATCCTACAATGCAGGGTTCAGTTCGGGCTACCAGCGCGACCGTGTTGAAACGCGGACATATGCGGCAAGGCCAGCAGAGGCGCCGGCCAATGCGGCCTATGCCGATGCAGCCGGCGGCTTCGATCTGGACGAATTGCCCGGCGGTGGCAAGCCGGTTTCGCAGACCCCGGTTTCGCAGGCCGATGACTTTGCCCTGGACGAACTCGACTACGATCCCGAACTGGACGAAGCGATGTCGGTTCCGGGCCTGGCCGAGCAGGACAGGCAGCCACGTCGCCGTGGCCTGCTGATCGCAGCGGTCGTCGGCGCGGTGGCGATCGCGGGAGGGCTCGGCGCCTTTGCGCTGTCGTTCGGAGGCAATGGCAGCGGCGACGCGCCGGTCATCGTCAAGGCCGACAATGCACCGATCAAAGTCAAGCCGGAAAACCCGGGCGGCACTGTCGTGCCGAACCAGGACAACAAGGTTTATGACGCGGTGGCCAAGGGCACGAAACCCGCCGAACCGATCCAGGAAAAGCTGGTCACCAACACCGAAGAGCCGGTGGATGTGGCGGCCAAGGAGCCGCCGCAGAGCCGCGTCGTCGATCTTGGCGACACGGCCGAAGGCACGCAGGCGGTCGGCGACACGCAGGCGGTCGGAAATGCCGTCGTTGCCGCTGCTCCGGCACCCAAGTCCGAGGATCGTATCGCGCAGGTTCTGCAGGAGGCCGAAAAGTCCGGGAATCCGGATGTCGTTGTGGTTGCACCGCGCAAGGTGAGGACCATGGTCGTCAAGTCGGATGGTTCGCTGGTTGCGCGCGAGGATCCGGCGCCCGTGGCACCGCCTGTGGCCGCCGTCGAGCCTGTCGATCCCGAGCCTCAGCGTGTGGCCCCGTCGGCCCAGGCTGATGACACGGAGCAGACCGGCACCGTGCCGCCCGCAGGCGGTCAGGCAACCGGCAATCAGGCGAGCAGCGACCAGACCGAAACCGCGGAGCCGGAAACGGCCAAGGCGCCAGCCAAACCGGCCGCCGCGCCCAAGGCTGAAGCCAAGCCCCAATCTGCTGCTGACACCCAATCTGGCGCCACCCAGTCCACCAATAGCCAGTCCGCCAACACGCCGGAAACGGTTCCGTTGGCGCCGCAGCGTCCATCCGACCAGCCGGTCGATGTCGTCGGCGAGGTCAAGCCGGACCAGGTTGCATCCATCCCGGCGACTGCGACCGGTGGTGGCTCCTGGTCGATGCAGATCGCGTCGCAGCCGACGGTTGAAAGCGCCCAGTCCAGCTATGCGGATCTGCAGCGCCGCTATGGCAGCGTGCTTGCCGGTCGCACCGCCAACATCGTCAAGGCCGAAATCGCCGGCAAGGGGACCTTCTACCGCGTCCGCGTCCCAGCACAGTCGCGCAACGATGCGATCAGCCTGTGCACCAGCTACAAGGCCGCCGGCGGCAATTGCTTCGTGTCGCGCTAGCTGCTCGAAAGCTTCAACTGAAACCCGGTGCGGCCGTCATGCCGCGCCGGGTTTCGTTTGTCCAAATGCATATGGCTGGATACGATTCCATTTGTCCGCGTGAAGCCCTAAACTGCTGACATGACCGAATCAAAATCCATGATCCTCGGCTGTGCCGGGAAATCGCTGACGCGCGATGAAATCAATTTCTATCGCAACGAATGCCCGTGGGGCTTCATCCTGTTTGCGCGCAATATCGGCGAGACAGAGCAGATTCGCGATCTGGTCGCCGCGATGCGCGATTGTATCGGGCGCCCGGACGCTCCGGTGTTCATCGACCAGGAAGGCGGTCGGGTGCAGCGCCTGCGGCCGCCGCTGGCGCCGAACTATCCGGCCGGCGGCGCACTTGGCGCGCTATGGCGCAACGACCACGATGCCGGCGCTCGTGCCGCCTGGCTGATGGCGCGGCTGCATGCCTTTGACCTGCTGCGCTTCGGCATCACCGCGGACTGCCTGCCGGTGCTCGACGTGCCGATCGAAGGCGCCAGCGACGTCATCGGCGCGCGCGCCTATGGCAAGGAACCGCGCGCCGTCATCGAGCTTGGCCGCGCGGCGGCTGAAGGGTTGATGTCGGGCGGCGTGCTGCCTGTCATGAAGCATATTCCCGGGCATGGGCGGGCCTTTGCCGACACGCATTTCGAACTGCCGACCGTCGATGCCTCGATGAGCGACTTGCAGCGGCATGATTTCGCCCCGTTCAGGGAACTCAATCATTTGCCGATGGCGATGACGGCGCATGTCGTCTACAGCGCGATCGACCCGAAGAACCCGGCGACCACCTCCGGCAAGGTCATCGACGAGATCATTCGCGGTGAAATCGGCTTTGACGGGCTGCTGATGAGCGACGACACGTCGATGAAGGCACTTTCTGGGGATTTCCCGACAAAGGCGGCCGCGATCCTTGCGGCGGGCTGCGATCTGGTCCTTCACTGCAACGGCGTATTCGAGGAGATGGCTGGCATTGCGTCGCGCACCACGGGGCTTGAGGGCAAGTCGCTGGAGCGTGCCAAACGAGCGCTGACCTATATTAGGGATCGCGACGCGGCTGAAGAAACCGAGATACGCGCCGAGTTCGCCACTTATTTCGACGCTGTGGCCTAGCACCAAAGGGAAACGGGAAGTGGCGGAAACATTGGACAGTAAGGCCGGCAAGGCCGCACCGATGGACCGCTTGTGGGCCGAGAACGACGATTCGAGGCTGACCGGCGATCCAGCACTGGTCGTCGACGTCGCCGGTTTCGAAGGGCCGCTCGACCTTCTCCTGCATCTTGCCCGCAACCAGAAAGTCGATCTGTCGCGCATCTCGATCCTGGCGCTGGCCGAGCAATATCTGGCCTTTGTCGAGAAGGTGAGGGTGCTAAGGCTCGAGCTTGCCGCCGACTATCTGGTGATGGCGGCGTGGCTGGCCTTCCTCAAGTCGAAGCTTTTGATCCCCAAGCAACCGGGCGAAGAGGGCGAAAGCGGTGAGGAACTGGCGGCGGTGCTGCAATTCCGGCTGAAGCGGCTGGAAGCGATGCGCGACGCGGCGGCACGGCTGGTCAATCGCAACCGGCTCGGACGCGACGTGTTCGCGCGCGGCATGCCGGAAATGGTCATCGTCGAAAAGCGCAACACCTATTCTGCCTCGCTCTATGATCTGTTGACCGCCTATGCCCAACAGCGCCAGAAACAGGCGATCACCAATGTGACGATCGCCAGGCGTGGCGTGTGGTCGCTCAAGGACGCGCGCGATGTGCTGACCAGGCTGATCGGCACGTTTGCCGACTGGACGGCGCTCGACAGTTTCCTGATCGAGTACCTGTCCGGTCCGGAAGAGCGGCGCACCGCGGTCGCAAGTTCCTTTGCCGCGACGCTGGAACTGGTGCGCGAAGGCAAAATGGAGATGCGGCAGGACGAGGTGTTCGCGCCGCTCTATCTGCGCGGCCGGGCGCAAGGCACTAGAGCAGTCGAGGTGGCATCATGAGCGAACGCGCCAACGCTTCGGTCATTCCCTTCAAGGTCGATGAAGAGACCGAGGAGGGGCTGCCTGCCGAGACATCGGCACAGGATATAGGCCAGAACCTGTCCCGGAATCCTGGCGAGCGGCTGCATATGGCCGAAGCCGTGCGCATGGCCGAGGCGATCGTGTTCGCCAGCGCCGAGCCGGTCAGTGAAAAACAGCTTGTCGCGCGGCTGCCCGACGGCATCAACATTGCCGCGGCGATGGCCGATCTGCAGCAGATCTATGCGCGGCGCGGCGTCAATCTGGTCCGCGTCGGCGATGCCTGGGCGTTCCGCACCGCCGGCGACCTCGCCTTCCTGATGAGCAGGGATACCGTCCAGCAGAAGAGGCTCTCCCGCGCGGCTCTCGAAGTGCTGGCTATCATTGCCTACCATCAGCCGGTGACGCGCGCCGAGATCGAGGACATCAGGGGCGTCGAGACTTCCAAGGGCACGCTGGACACGCTTTTGGAGACGGAATGGGTCAGGATGCGCGGCCGCCGGCGTACGCCCGGCCGGCCCGTGACCTACGGCACGACCGACATCTTCCTCGACCATTTCGCGCTGGAGGAGATCCGCGACCTTCCAGGCATGGAGGAATTGAAGGGCGCCGGGCTGCTGTCCGGCCGCATGCCGTCGAATTTCTCCATCCCGCAGCCGCCGGCCGATCCGGACACGCTGACCGACGACGAGGATCCGCTGACCGACATCGACCTCGAGGAACTCGGCCTGCTGACGCCGCGCGTCACGGAAGATTGACCGCGGGCCTGGCGCGGCGCTCGAAATTCGCCACACTTTGGAGCAAGGCAGTAAGCGTGCGGACCGGGGCTGCGCGGATTGGTAGCGGGCTATCGCGCCGAAACCCGCGTGACTTCAGCCACTCATCCATAAACTCTTTCGCGGTTGTGTTTGAATCCCAACGCGAAAACGCATAGATCATCGTCAGGGAAAACATTCGAGAGAGATTTGCTATGGGTTCATTTTCGATTTGGCACTGGATGATCGTGCTGGTGATCGTGCTGCTGGTGTTCGGCCGCGGCAAGATTCCAGAGCTGATGGGCGACATGGCCAAGGGCATCAAGAGCTTCAAGAAGGGCATGGCCGACGACGACGCCGCCGATGACAAGCGCACCGTCGAACACCGTGCCGACGAAACCGTTTCGGCAGTGAAGGAAAAGGCCAGCAAAGGCTGAGCCCCCGCTTTTTAGTCGGAACGTATAGCCATGTTCGAAGTCGGCTGGACCGAGATGCTGGTGATCGCGATCGTCATGATTGTGGTCGTCGGGCCCAAGGATTTGCCCAACATGCTGCGCACCTTCGGCCGCACGACGGCCAAGCTGCGGGCCATGGCGGCCGACTTCCAGAAACAGTTCAACGAGGCACTGAAGGAAGCCGAGCTTGACGATGTCAAGAAGTCGGTCGATTCGTTGCGAGGCCTCAACCCTGCCGCCGAAATCAGGAAGCAGCTCAATCCGTTCGAGCAGGCGGCGGCCGACGTTCGTTCGGGAGTTGATGCAGCGATGAAGCCAAAGCCGGCGGCCGATCCCGCCCAGCCTGCCGCTTCGACGCCGCAGGCCGCTGAGCCGCTGAAGAATGGCGCGACGGTGCTGCCAGATGTCAGCGCGCCAGAGGCGCCGATCTTTCCAGTGATGACCGACGAGTCCGTGGTGGCACAGCCAGCGTCTGCGGGAACTGTCGCACCGGCCACGCCACAAAAAGTGTCCGCTGCGAAGAAGCGCGCCGCGTCGAAGACAGCCAAGCCAGCGGCCCCTACGGCTGCCGCCAAGGCCGCGCCGGTAAAGGCATCAGCTGCAAAGGTGTCGGCAGCGACCAAGACAGCGGCGACGAAGGCAGGACCGAAGCCTGCACCGGCTGCGGTGAAGAAGCCGACCCCGGCTGCTAAAAAGACGGCGGGAGCCGCCAAGTGAGTATTTCTGACACAGAGAAGGACGAGATCGAGAAATCGTCGGCTCCGCTGATGGAGCATCTGATCGAGCTGCGCCGGCGGCTGATCTGGTCGATCGGCGGGTTCTTCGTTGCTTTCCTCGTCTGCTTCTTCTTCGCCAAGAAGCTGTTCAACCTGTTGGTGATCCCGTTCAAATGGGCGACCCAGTGGGCCGGGCTCGATCCGCGCAAGGTCGAGTTGATCTACACGGCGCCGCAGGAATTCTTCTTCACCCAGGTCAAGCTCGCCATGTTCGGCGGCATGGTCATCGCCTTTCCGCTGATCGCCACGCAGATCTACAAATTCATCGCGCCCGGCCTCTACAAGAACGAGCGCAACGCCTTCCTGCCGTTTCTGTTCGCTTCGCCGATCCTGTTCCTGCTGGGCGCGTCGCTGGTCTATTTCTTCTTCACGCCAATGGTGATGTGGTTCTTCCTCGCCATGCAGCAGGCAGGCACCGACGACCAGGTGCAGATTTCGCTGCTGCCGAAAGTGTCGGAATATCTCAGCCTGATCATGACGCTGATCTTCTCCTTCGGCCTGGTGTTCCAGTTGCCGGTGGTGACCAGCCTGATGACGAGGGTCGGCATGCTGTCGTCCAAGGCGCTGGCCGAAAAGCGCAAATGGGCGATCGTCATCGCCTTCGTCGTCGCAGCCATCCTGACGCCGCCCGATCCGATGAGCCAGATCGGGCTCGCCATTCCCACCATCATTCTCTACGAGGTGGCGATCTGGGCAGCACGGCTGATCGAGCGGGACCAGGAGAAGCAGCGGGTGGCGCGCGAGAAGAAGGACGCCGGAGAAAAGGTGGCCGAAAAGGCCGCGGACGCGCCTTCGGAGCAGGTTCCTTCGTAGGAGGGTAGCTCTCCTATCTTTTCAAGATCCGCAGGGCTTGAAGGAACTCGGCCTCGACATCTTGCATCGACCAAGGATGCGGTTTACGCCCTCTGACCTTACCCGAGGACGAATAAGCCATGCTTGATATCAAATGGATTCGCGACAACCCCAAGGCCCTTGCCGAGGCGCTCAGGAAGCGCTCTTGGTCGGCTGAGGATGCGCAATCCACGGTCGACGATCTGATTGCCAGGGACGAGGCGCGGCGCGAACATCTGACCGAGCTGCAGACCAGGCAGGAGCGCCGCAACGCCGCCTCGAAGGAGATCGGCAATGCCATGCGTTCGGGCGATTCCGCGCTTGCCGAAAAGCTGAAGGCCGAGGTCGGCGAGATCAAGTCGTTCATCCAGAATGGCGAGGCGCGCGAGCGCGAACTCGACAAGGCGCTGAACGATGCATTGGCGGTGCTGCCCAATGTGCCGCTCGACGATGTGCCGGTCGGCAAGGACGAGCACGACAATGTCGTCAAGCGCACGGTCGGCAAGGTGCCGACGCGGCCAGACTGGGTGAAGGAGCACTTCGAGATCGGCGAAGCGCTCGGCATGATGGATTTCGAGGGGGCGGCAAAGCTGTCCGGCTCGCGTTTCACCGTGCTGAAAAGCGGACTGGCGCGCATGGAGCGCGCGCTTGGCCAGTTCATGCTCGACCTGCACACGACAGAGCATGGCTATGAGGAGATCCAGCCGCCGCTGATGGTGCGCGATGAGGTTCTCTATGGTACCGGGCAGTTGCCGAAGTTCGAGGAAGACCTGTTCTTCGCCCCGCACGGAGACGGCAGGCTGGGCTTGATCCCGACCGCTGAAGTGCCACTGACCAACCTCGTGCGCGAAGAAATCACGGCGCATGAAAAGCTCCCGCTGCGCTATACCGCGCTGACGCCGTGCTTCCGCTCGGAGGCGGGTTCCGCTGGGCGCGACACGCGCGGCATGCTGCGCCAGCACCAGTTCTACAAGGTCGAACTGGTCTCGATCACCGACCAGGAGTCCTCGCTCGCCGAGCACGAGCGGATGACCGAATGCGCCGAAGCGGTGTTGAGACGGCTGGAATTGCCGTTCCGCACCATAACGCTATGCACCGGCGACATGGGTTTCGGCGCGCGCAAGACCTACGACATCGAGGTCTGGCTGCCCGGCCAGAACGCCTATCGCGAGATTTCGTCGTGCTCTGTCTGCGGCGATTTCCAGGCGCGGCGCATGGATGCCCGCTACAAGGACCGGGATGGCAAGGGCAACCGCTTCGTCCATACGCTGAACGGCTCGGGCACCGCCGTCGGCCGCGCGCTTATCGCCGTCATCGAAAACTACCAGAATGAGGATGGCAGCGTAACCATTCCTGAAACGCTGCGGCCTTATATGGGTGGCCTTGCAAAGATCGAATCGAAATAATGCGCATCCTTCTGACCAACGATGACGGCATCCACGCCGAGGGCCTGGCGTCGCTCGAACGCGTGGCCCGAACCTTGTCCGACGATGTCTGGGTGGTGGCGCCGGAGCAGGACCAGTCCGGCTACGCGCATTCGCTGTCGATCTCGGAGCCGCTACGCCTGCGCAAGATCGGCGAGAAGCATTACGCCGTGCGCGGCACGCCGACCGACTGCGTCATCATGGGAGTGAAGAAGATCCTGCCCGGCGCGCCAGACCTGATCCTGTCGGGCATCAATTCCGGCGCCAACATTGCCGACGACGTCACCTATTCGGGCACGGTCGCCGGCGCCATGGAAGGGGCGCTGCTCGGCGTGCGTTCGATCGCGCTCAGCCAAGGCTATTCCTATGTCGGCGAGGACCGAGTCGTCCCCTATGAGACCACCGAGGCGCTGGCGCCGGCTTTGCTCAAGAAGCTTGTCGCGACGCCGTTGCCCGATGGCGTGCTGCTCAACGTCAATTTTCCGAACTGTCTTCCAGAAGAAGTCGCCGGCACGGTGGTCACCTCGCAAGGCAAGCTCGTCCACAGCCTGTGGGTCGACGAGCGCCGCGACGGGCGCGGACTTCCCTATTATTGGCTGCGCTTCGGCCGCGAGCCGGTCGAGGGCAAGAAGGGCACGGACCTCCATGCCCTGCGCAACCGGCTGGTATCGGTGACGCCGCTGCAACTCGATCTCACCGCTCACGAAATCCGCGATCAACTGACCAAGGCGCTCGCATGAACCTGAACCACGGTCCGGTCGACGACCGCGAAGGCTTTGCCGCTTTCCTGCTCCGCTTGCGTGGCAGGGGCACGGCGCCGAAGGCATTGATCGCCGCCTTCGAGGCGACGCCGCGGCGTGGCTTCCTCGCCGCTCATTTCCATCCGATCGCCTGGTCGGACCGCATGCTGCCGATCGAATGCGGCGAGGCGATCGAAGGCGCCGATCTGCAGGCGGCGGTGATTGCCGCACTCGCCATCGAGCCGGGCAACCGCGTGCTCGAGATCGGCACCGGGTCCGGCTATACGGCGGCAGTGATGTCGAGGCTTGCCGCGCGGGTCGTCACCATCGACCGCTACAAGACGCTGGCCGAGCAGGCCAGGCAGCGTTTCGAGGCGCTCGGCATCGGCAATGCCATCGCCCGCCAGGCGGATGGCTCCAACGGGCTGGCGAATGAAGCGCCGTTCGACCGCATCGTCGCGTGGGCGGCTTTCGACAGCCTGCCGCGTTTCCTGCTCGACCAGTTGTCGAGCGGCGGCATCGTCATTGCGCCGATCGGCCCGGAGGAGGGTGAGCAGGTGGTGGCCAGGCTGACCAAGGTCGGCAGCCGCTTCGACCGCGAGGATATCGGCATCGTGCGCCTGCAGCCGATCCTGCGCAGTGTCGCTGCGGTCATCTAGGGGTAGGTTGATATTCAGGTGATGTCGGCCCGCCATGCGCCACTAAATATTTTAAGAAAATTTGCGTCAGATTCTAATGGGTTAACCGACCAGTAACATTAACGCGCTTTAATCACGCTCAGTTTGTACCGGGTCTGTGCGGGTTAGTGCGATGCAATTCAGTGTTTTGAAGGCAAACGGACGCAATCTGGCGCGTGGCTGCGCCGTCCTCATGGTCGCGGGTGCCGCCGCGGGGTGTAGCTCCCAGGTGGCGCGGTTCAATGGCGTCGACGACGTCTTCACCGCCTCGACCAACAACCAGCGCGCCATCATCGACAAGCAAGACGCTGCCCAGCCCTATCCGGGCGACGCTCCGGTGTCGGCAGCACCGGTCGACGGCACCTACACCCAGTCGGTCAGCCGCTCCAGCCTCGAGCCGGTGACGACGCGGCAATTGCCGCCGGTCAGCCAGGCGCAACCGGCCCCGGCCCTGGTGCCCGCCGGAAATCCTGTGCGCACCGCTACAGCGCCGGCCCTGGCGCCGGCCGCGCCTCGTGTCGACCGCAAGGCGACAGGCACCGTCGCGCCGGCGGCAAAGCCGTTCAAGGACGCCGAGCCAGATGCGCCGCGTGTGGCGACAGCGGCCGGCAAGGCGCATGCCACCGAGATCATCGTCAAGGATGGCGAAACCATTTCCGGCCTGTCGCGGCGCTATGGCGTGCCCGCCGACGCCATCATGAAGGTCAACGGGCTGAGCGAGACCAAGGGGTTGCGGAGCGGGCAGAAGCTGGTCATCCCGGCCTATGCCTATTCGAGCAAGGAAGCTGCACCGAAGATCGCCGACGCCAAGCCAGCGAACGGCACCAAGCGCGATGCGCCGGCCAGCGCGCCGGAGAAGGTGGCCGTGCTGCCGCAGCAGCCGAAGCTAAAGGAGGGCAAGTCGGCAGCGCCGGTGGATGCTTCGGCCGCGGCAGGCCAGCCGAAAGACGCAAAGGCCGCGCCCAAGGTGGCCGCGGCTGCGCCCAAGGCGACCAGCGCCGGTGGCACCTACACCGTCCAGCAGGGCGATACGCTGTCCGCCATCGCCAGGAAGACCGGCGTCGGTGTCGTTGCGCTGAAGCAGGCGAACGGCATGCAGGATGGTCTGCTCAAGATCGGCCAGGCGCTTAAGGTTCCGGCCGGCGGCACCGCTGTTGTCGCCAGCGTCAAGCCGGCGAAGGTCGATCCGGTGACGACGGCCACCACCCCGCCGGCGGCCAAGACCACGCCGTCGGAAACGCTGGCCTCCTACACGCCGCCGAAGAAGGACGCCAAGGTCATCCAGCAGGCCGAGGACGACGACGCGGTGGCGCCTGATGCGACCGGCATCGGCAAGATGCGCTGGCCGGTGCGCGGCCGCGTGATCTCCGGCTTCGGCGGCGGCAAGGACGGTGTCGACATCGCCGTACCCGAGGGGACACCGGTCAAGGCGGCCGAAAACGGCGTCGTCATCTATGCCGGCGACGGCCTCAAGGAATTCGGCAACACGGTGCTGGTGCGCCATGAGAACGGGCTGGTCACCGTCTACGGCCACGCCAGTTCGATCGAGGTGCAGCGCGGCCAGAAAGTCAAGCGCGGCCAGGAAATCGGGCTCTCCGGCATGACCGGCACGACCGACTCGCCGAAACTTCATTTCGAAGTGCGCAAGAACTCCGCGCCGGTCGATCCTTCGACCTATCTTGAATAAGAAAGTCGATCCGTCGACCTACGTCGAATACAAGAAAAAACGATTGCAGGCCGCCTGACCTCCAGTCCGGCCCGCCGGCTTAGCCCGCCCTGCCAAGGGGCGGGCTTTTTCAGTTGCTAATCTTTGAGGGACTTGCCCAGCCGGCCTGCCAGATCCTGGGTGAACTGCCAGGCGACGCGGCCCGAACGGCTGCCGCGCGTCGTCGCCCATTCCAGCGCCTCGGCGCGCAGCGTCTCGGGATCGATGGCAAGACCGTGATGGCTGATATAGCCGTCGATCATGTCGAGATACTCGTCCTGCGAGCATTTGTGAAAGCCGAGCCAGAGCCCGAAACGGTCGGACAGCGAAACCTTTTCCTCGACCGCCTCGGACGGGTTGATGGCGGTCGAGCGCTCATTGTCGATCATCTCGCGCGGCAACAGATGGCGCCGGTTCGAGGTGGCGTAGAAGATGACATTGGCCGGGCGGCCCTCGACACCGCCTTCGAGCGCTGCCTTCAGCGACTTGTAGGAGGTGTCGTCATGGTCGAAGGAGAGGTCGTCGCAAAACAGGATGAAGCGGAAGGGCGCCGTCTTCAGCAAACCCATCAGCTTCGGCAGCGTGTCGATGTCCTCGCGGTGGATTTCGATCAGCTTGAGCGGCAGGTCGAGCTTTGCCGATCCATTGACGGCGGCGTGCGCGGCCTTGACCAGCGACGATTTGCCCATGCCGCGCGCGCCCCACAACAGCACATTGTTGGCCGCATAACCGGCGGCAAAGCGCTCGGTGTTGTCGACCAATATGTCGCGGACTCGGTCGACGCCGCGGATCAGGCCGATGTCGACGCGATTGACCTTGCGCACCGGTTCCAGATAGCCGGGATCGGCCTGCCAGACGAAGCAATCGGCCCCGCCGAGGTCGGTCTGCGGCACCCGCGGCGGGGCGAGGCGCGTGACCGCCTCGATCAGGCGGTCGAGCTTCTTGTTCAGGGCTTCAATGGTGCTGTCGGTCATTTCTTGTCTTTTTTGTTTCGCTTCAGGGAGACGTGACGCGGAACCTATTTGATTCCGGCGGTTTCGGAACCTGTTCCAACCTTCTGTTAGAGCATGATGTTTCCGGAAATCGGGCTTCGTTTTTCGGGATCACGCTCTAACACGGCCAAACAGACCGGAAAAGCAACTGAAATGCCTGGCAGCGCAGTTGCATTGGCAACTTTACCGACTATATTCCGGCCAAATTTCGCGGGGCCGCCTTGAGGCGGCTTTTCACCATTCAGGAGGACCTCGATGTTCGTTACACCGGCATATGCCCAAGGCGTCGGCGCCTCTCCCGATATGTTCATCAGCATTTTGCCGTTTGTGCTGATTTTCGTGATCATGTATTTTCTGATCATCCGGCCGCAGCGCACGCAGTTGAAGAAGCGTGGCGAGATGCTGGCGGCGGTTCGCCGCGGCGACACGGTCGTCACCGGCGGCGGCTTCGTCGGCAAGGTGACCAAGGTGATCGACGACAATGAGCTTGAGATCGATCTCGGCGGTGGCACCAAGGTGACGGCGTTGCGCTCGACGATCGCCGATGTGCGCGTCAAGGGCGAGCCGGTGGCGAACCAGAACGCCAAGAAATAACCGAATTCTCGGCGGAACGATCCGCCAGCATGCCCTGACGGACGACGCCATATGCTTTATTTTTCGCGCTTCAAGATGATCCTGATCTGGCTGGCCGTGGCCGCCACAGTGATCCTCGCTGCGCCCAATCTGTTCTCTGCAAGCACATTGGCAAAGCTTCCCGACTGGGTGCCGAAGCGGCAGATGACGCTCGGCCTCGATCTGCAGGGTGGCTCGCACATCCTGCTTCGGATGGATCCCAACGATCTGATCAAGGATCGGCTGGAGACGACGCGCGACGAGATCAGGACGCTGCTGCGCGACGGCAAGGTCGGCTATACCGGCCTTGCCGGATCGGGCCGCACCGTGCAAGTCCGCATCACCGATCCGGCTCAGGTCGATGCCGCCAAGACAGCGTTGAAGACATTGACGGAGCCGGTGGCGGCCGGCCTGTTCACCGGCGGCTCGATCCAGGAGATGACGCTGGACGATTCCGAGCCCGGCCTGCTCAAATTCACCGTCACCGACGCCGGCATCAAGTACCGCACGTCGACGGCGCTGACGCAGTCGATCGAAGTCGTCAGCCGGCGCGTCAACGAACTCGGCACGACCGAGCCGATCGTGCAGCGGCAAGGCGACGACCGCATCCTGGTCCAGGTGCCGGGCCTGCAGGACCCGCAGCGGCTGAAGGAGATTCTCGGCCAGACCGCCAAGCTGACCTTCCAGATGGTCGACCAGTCGATGCCGGTGCAGGACGCGCTCAACGGCCGCCCGCCCGCGGGGTCGTCGGTGCTCTATTCGCAGGACGATCCGCCGGTTCCCTATCTGATCGAGAACCGCGTCATCGTTTCGGGCGAGAACCTCGTCGACGCCCAGGCGACATACAATTCGCAGAACAACGAGCCGGTGGTTTCGTTCCGCTTCGATTCTAAAGGCGCCGCGCGCTTCGGCCAGGCGACCTCGCAGAATGTCGGCAAGCTGTTTGCCATCGTCCTCGACAATCAGGTCATCTCGGCGCCGCAGATCCGCGAGCCGATCCTCGGCGGCACCGGCCAGATATCAGGCAATTTCACCACCGCGAGCGCCAACGACCTTGCCGTACTGCTGCGCGCCGGCGCATTGCCGGCGACGCTGACGGTGATCGAGGAGCGCACGGTGGGTCCGGGTCTTGGCCAGGATTCCATCCATGCCGGCAAGGTCGCCGGCATCATCGGTTCGATCCTCGTCGTTGCATTCATGTTCGTTGCCTATGGCTTCCTCGGCTTCCTCGCCAACATCGCGCTGGCGGTGCATGTGGCGATGATCGTCGGGCTGTTGTCGCTGCTTGGCGCGACGCTGACCTTGCCAGGCATTGCCGGTATCGTGCTGACCATCGGCATGGCTGTCGATTCCAACGTTCTCATCTACGAGCGTATCCGCGAGGAGCGACGAGCCGGCCGCTCGGTGATCCAGGCCATCGACACCGGCTTCTCGAAGGCGCTGGCGACCATCGTCGATTCCAATGTCACCTCGCTGATCGCCACCGTGGTGCTTTTCTATCTCGGCACAGGCCCGGTGAAAGGCTTTGCCGTCACCTACGCCATCGGCATCCTGACCACCGTCTTCACGGCTTTCACCTTCACCCGCCTGCTGGTGTCGATCTGGCTGCGCCGCGCCCGGCCGAAGGAGTTGCCGCGCGCGCCGGTGACCTTCGTTCCGCCCGGCACGAAAATTCCATTCATGGGCATCCGTCGCTGGACCTTCGCGCTGTCGAGTGCTTTGTCGATCCTGTCAGTGGTCCTGTTCATGAGCACCGGCATCAATTACGGCATCGATTTCAAGGGCGGCTCGCTGATCGAGGTGCAGTCGAAGAGCGGCAACGCTGACCTTGCCGACCTCCGTGGCAGGCTTTCGGAGCTCAACATCGGCGAGATCCAGGTGCAGCAGTTCGGTACGCCGAATGACGTGCTGATCCGCGTCGGTACGCAGGATGGCGGCGAGAATGCCGAGCAGACCGTCATCGACAAGGTGCGCGGCGAGTTGCAGGACCAGTATGACTTCCGTCGCGTCGAGGTTGTAGGACCAACGGTTTCGGGCGAATTGGCCAAGCAGGGCACGATCGCCATGCTTGTCGCATTGCTTGGCATCCTGATCTATGTCTGGTTCCGCTTCGAATGGCAGTTCGCGGTCGGCGCCATCATTGCGACGGTGCACGACGTGGTCATGACGATCGGTTTTTTCGTCATCACCGGATTGGAATTCAACCAATCGTCGCTGGCTGCGATTCTGACCATCATCGGCTATTCCTTGAACGATACCATCGTCGTCTATGACCGCGTTCGCGAGGATCTGAGAAAATACAAGAAGATGCCGCTGCCACAGCTATTGAACAACGCCATCAACGAGACGCTGTCCCGAACGACGCTGACCTCGGTGACGACGATCCTGGCGCTGGTGGCGCTGGTGCTGTTCGGCGGCGAGGTGATCCGTTCGTTCACCATGGCGATGCTGTTCGGCATTGTCTTCGGTACCTATTCGTCGATCTTCATCGCCGCGCCGCTGCTCATCCTGTTCAAGTTGCGGCCTGGAGCCGCAACCGCCGACGAAGAGAAGCCGGTGAGCGGCGGCAAAGCCGTGGCGACCTGACGGCTGTCGAGCCGTGGCCAAAGGTATCGTCATCCGCGAGGCGCATTTCCCCGGTCGCGCGCCGATCGAGGCCTATGGCAGTGGCGGCTTCCGTTTCGCCGACATGTCGCATCGCGGCTCGCTGCTGTGCCTGCCGTCCGGCATCCACGGCTGGGAGCCGGCTGATCCGGAAGCGCTGACAGCGGCGGATTTCGAAAAACTGCTCAATGAGGCCGCCAGGGTCGAGATCCTGCTGGTCGGCACCGGCAAGGATTTGAGACCATTGCCGGCGGCGCTGCGTGCCGCGCTGAAGGCGGCGGGCATTTCCTCCGACCCGATGTCGACCGGTGCTGCGGTTCGGACCTACAATGTTCTTCTGGCGGAAAACCGCGCAGTGGCCGCCGCGCTCATAGCCGTCGACTGAGATGATCGACGACGCCAAAATCATCATGGAAGCGGTGCGCGCCGCCGACCACGACCGCTATCTCTCGGCGCTCTATGCGCCCGCCGACAAGCGTGATGCCCTGTTTTCGCTCTATGCCTTCAACGCCGAGATATCGGGCATTCGCGACCGCATCCACGAGCCGCTGCCCGGCGAGGTGCGGCTGCAATGGTGGCGCGATGCTATTACAGCGGAGGATGGGGCGAACATCGGCCATCCCATCGCCGACGCCTTGAAGGCCGCGATTTCGGCCCACCGCCTGCCGAAGCCGGCGTTCGACAACATGCTCGAAGCGCGTATTTTCGACCTTTACGACGATCCGATGCCGTCGCGCACCGACCTGGAAGGCTATTGCGGCGAGACGGCGGCGGCGCTCATCCAGCTTGCGGCGATGGTGCTCGACCCCATTGAAGCGCCGCGTTTCGCCGAACTGGCGGGCAGGGCGGGCTGCGCGCAGGCAATGACCGGTCTTCTGCTGCTGTTGCCACTGCATCGCCGGCGCGGCCAATGCTTCGTGCCGGCGGATGTGCTCGCGGCGGCCGGCTCCTCGCCGGAAGAGTTCGTCAACGGCGATGGCGGCCCCGGCGCGCAACGCGCCGTGGCGGCGATGATCGCGCTGGCGCGCGAGCATCTGGCCGCTTTCGAACAGGCCGCGCCAGCCTTGCCGCCTTCGTTGCGCCCGGCCTATCTGCCGCTTGCCCTGACGCGCGCCTATCTCGCCAAGATGGAAAGCCGTTCGCCGCTCGATCGCGTGGTGCGGCTGTCGGCCTTGCGCCGGCATTGGCTACTGCTGCGCCGCGCATCGAAAGGCTGGCCGTCCATTTGACGTAAACGTCAATCATGGTAGGACTTGTCCCGGGTCGAAGCCGAATGCGCAAGACACAAGCCGGCCTGGAGGAGACAGCGGTTCATGAGCCTGCCTGTGCTGGTCGCACTTGTCGTCTTCGGCATTGCGTTGTCGGTCGCGGCCGTGCATTTCACCGGCGGCACAAGGACGGCGACGCTTGCCGGCGCGGATCAGGCATTGCGCCGTTTCGCGCAGGATTTTCCCGATGAGGCGGCGGCAGCGATCCGCCTGACCAAGGACGGCGTTTCTCGATCTTGAGCGGGGGCGCGCCGGCATCGTTCACAGCGTCGGCGACTGTTTCCTGACCCGCATCGTCACGGCCAGCGACATAATTGCCCTGGATGTCGACGATAGCGGCGCCATCCTGCTCAAGCTCACCGACTTCACCTGGAAAGGCGGGCGCTTCGCCTTCGCCGACAGAACAGATGCCGAGACCGTGGCAGTGGCACTTGGGCTGCATGATCCGAGCCTGGCGAAGTCAAGAACATAGGCACCTTCAATCCGCTGAAAGTCGCCTTCCACGAATGGATCGGCATGTTCGCGGATGCA
>NZ_CAUM01000125.1 GCF_000350085.1 Mesorhizobium metallidurans STM 2683 | reverse complement strand
GCTCGCCATTCACTATTCACTATTCACTATTCACCATTCACCATTCACCGGGAGGAATTTCTGCGATGGGCATTGAAGGCGTTGGCGCTCGGGTGGCGCGCAAGGAAGACAAGAGGTTCATCACCGGCGCCGGCCGTTATGTCGACGACATGGTGGTTCCAGGCATGAAGCATGCGGCCTTCGTGCGCAGCCCGTACGCGCACGCGCAGATCAAGAAGATAGACGTCAAAAAGGCGCAAGGCATGCCCGGCGTCATCGGCGTGCTGACCGGCAAGGAGCTCAAGGCCGACGGCATCGGCAATCTCATCTGCGGCTGGATGATCCATTCCAAGGATGGCTCGCCGATGAAGATGGGGGCGTGGTCGCCGCTGGCCTTCGACAAGGTTCGCTATGTCGGCGACGCGGTGGTCGTCGTGGTCGCCGAAACCAAGGGCCAGGCGCGCGACGCGGCCGAAGCGGTCGACATCACCTACAAGGAATTGAAGGCAGTCGTCGATGCGCCGAAGGCGCTCGAAAGGAGTGCGCCACAGATCCATCCGGAAGCCGACAGCAATCTGATTTTCGACTGGGAGCTCGGCGACAGCACGGCGACCAACGCGGCGATCAAGGCCGCGGCCCACGTCACCCGCATGAAGATCGTCAACAACCGGCTGGTGCCCAACGCCATGGAGCCGCGTGCGGCTCTTGGTTATTACGACAAGGCCGAGGACCACTACACCTGCTGGACGACTTCGCAGAACCCGCATTTGGCGCGCCTGGTGATGAGCGCCTTCTATAATGTCGCGCCGGAAAACAAGCTGCGCGTCATCGCGCCGGATGTAGGTGGCGGCTTCGGCTCGAAGATCTACATCTATCCCGAAGAGATCGTCTGCCTGTGGGCCTCGAAGAAGACCGGCGTGCCGGTCAAATGGGTGGCCGACCGCACCGAGAGTTTTCTCACCGACGCGCATGGCCGTGACCACGTCTCGACGGTGGAAATGGCCTTCGACAAGAACAACAGGATCACCGGACTGAAGGTCGACACGATTGCCAATCTCGGCGCCTACATGTCACTCTTCTCGTCCTGCGTGCCGACCTATCTCTACGCGACACTGCTGTCGGGCCAGTACGATATTCCGGCCATTCACGCCAATGTGCGCGCCGTCTACACCAACACCGCGCCGGTCGACGCCTATCGCGGGGCAGGGCGGCCGGAGGCCACCTATCTGCTCGAACGCACGATGGAGACTGCCGCCCGCGAACTGGGCGTGTCGCCAGCCGAGCTTCGGCGAAAGAACTTCATCACATCCTTCCCACACCAGACGCCGGTCATCATGAACTATGACGCCGGCAACTATGCTGCCTCGCTCGACGCGGCGATGGCGGCTTCGGACTATGCCGGCTTTGCCGCGCGCAAGGCGGCTGCCGCCAATAGAGGCAGGCTGCGCGGCATCGGAATGAGCAATTACATCGAGGCCTGCGGCCTTGCGCCGTCGGCGGCGGTGGGCAGTCTTGGAGCGGGTGTCGGCCTTTGGGAAAGTGCCGAAGTGCGCGTCAACGCCGTCGGCACGATCGAGGTGCTGACCGGTTCGCACAGCCATGGCCAGGGCCATGAGACGACCTTCGCGCAACTGGTCAACCAGCGTTTCGGCGTGCCGATAGACAGTGTCTCGATCGTCCATGGCGACACCGACAAGGTGCAGATGGGCATGGGCACCTACGGCTCGCGCTCCGGCGCCGTCGGCATGTCGGCCGTCGCCAAGGCGCTCGACAAGGTCGAGGCCAAGGCCAAGAAGATCGCCGCCCATCTGCTCGAGGCCGACGAGGGCGACATCGTCATCGACAATGGCGCGCTGAAGGTGGCAGGCACGGACAGACAAGTGCCGTGGTTCCAGATGGCGCTCGCCGCCTACACCGCCCACAATCTGCCCGGCGGCATGGAGCCAGGGCTGAAGGAGACGGCGTTCTACGATCCGTCGAACTTCACCTTTCCGGCCGGCTGCTATGTCTGCGAGGTCGAGATCGATCCGGAAACCGGCATGACCGAGATCATCCAGTTCGTCGCCGCCGACGATTTCGGCAACATCATCAACCCGATGATCGTCGAGGGCCAGGTGCATGGCGGCATCGCGCAGGGCATCGGCCAGGCGCTGCTGGAAGGCGCCTTCTACGATGCCGGCGGCCAGCTGCTGACGGCGAGCTACATGGACTACACCATGCCGCGCGCAAGCGACCTGCCGTCGTTCAAGGTCTCGACCTCGAACACGCCATGCCCGGGCAATCCGCTCGGCATCAAGGGTTGCGGCGAGGCCGGCGCCATCGGCTCGCCGCCAGCGGTGATCAACGCCATTACCGACGCCATCGGCGTCACCGATATCGCGATGCCGGCATCGCCGTCCACGGTCTGGGCGGCGATCCGGGCGACGAAGCACTGAAAAAGGGGTGAATGGTGAATGGTGAATAGAAAGGCGCTACGCGAACGCGACGCCAGCCTGGCCATTCACCATTTGCCATTCACTATTCACCGCCACTTTAGGGGAGAATCCCATGTACTCAGTCAACTATCACCGTGCCGCCTCGGTCACTGAGGCCGCCAAGATGATCAAGAGCGGCGATGCGAAGCTGTTGTCGGGCGGCATGACGCTGATCCCCGCGATGAAGACGCGGCTGGCCGCCCCCTCCGACCTCGTCGACCTGTCGCGGATCAAGGAACTGCAAGGCGTCAAGGTGTCGGGCAAGACCATCACAATCGGCGCCGGCACCACGCACTATGAAGTCGCCAGCGACGAGAAGCTGAAGAAGGCTTGTCCGGCGCTTGCCTATCTGGCGTCGCTGATCGGCGACCCGGCGGTGCGCCACAAGGGCACGCTCGGCGGCTCGATCGCCAACAACGATCCGGCGGCCGACTATCCGGCGGCACTGCTTGCGCTCGACGCCACCATCGTCACCAACAAGCGCGAGATCGCCGCCGACAAATTCTTCAACGGCCTGTTCGAGACGGCGTTGAAGGATGGTGAAATCGTGACCGCGGTGAGCCTCACCGCGCCGGCCAAGGCTGCCTATGAAAAGTTCCGCAACCCCGCCTCGCGCTATGCGATCGTCGGCGTGTTCGTGGCCAAGGGCAAGGACGGCGTCAGGGTCGCCGTCACCGGGGCCGGAGACGACGGCGTCTTCCGCTCGAAGGAAATCGAGGCAGCGCTGGCCAGGAATTTTGCGGCTTCGGCGCTCGACGGCATGAAAGTGCCGGCGAAGAATCTGATGAGCGACATCCACGCCTCGGCCGACTATCGCGCCAATCTGATCGCGGTGATGGCCAAGCGCGCTGTGGCCGCCGCCAACGCATGACGCCAACCAAGATCGCTGGCGTGTCAGCTGGCGATCTGCCTGGCGTAGTAGCGCACGGCCTTCTTGCCGCCGTGGATAACCGCGTCGCCGACCTCGACAAAGCCGAGCGCCGCGTGAAAGGCGTCCGAGGCCGGATTGGGCGGTTCGGCATTGACCTCGCAGGTGACGATGGTCTGGCCGGCGCGCGAAACATGGCCGAACAGATCCTCATAGAGCCGGCGGGCGTGGCCGCGGCCGCGTGCGTGGCCGGCGACGACGACGCGGTCGACATAGACGAAGCGCTTGTAGCGCTCGCGGATCCACAGGAAATTAGGACTGTCGTAGTCGGCGTCCTGGTCGAAGGTCATGATGAAGGCCTCGATCGCGCCAATGCGGCGCGCATAAAATGCCTCGCCGAGCAGGAAGGACAGCCGCCCGGCTTCGAGCCATGACAGTTCGGCCGCGTGCTCGTTGTTGAGGGTGAGGATGGCGGGTTCATCCTGAGGCGAAACCCTGGCAATCGGCGAGGGCGTATTCGTCATCACGCTCGAACCGCCGCGATCGTCGCGGCCACCAGCGCTCCGTCGGTGACGGTGGTGCGGTACTCGCGATCCAGGTCGGCGCCGCCCATGCCGACTCTGGCGTTGCGGTAGCGCATGGCGCTCGGCACGTCCTTGAGTGCGGCGAAATGCATTTCCGCCAGCCCGGTGCTTCCCAGCACCTCGGCAATGTTGTCGGGACTAAGCGCGCCGCAGCCGAGAATGACGATGCGGTCGCCGGCCTGCCGCACGAGATCCGCCAGCAACTCCGCTCCTTCCAGCGCCGTGTCGCGCTGGCCGCTGGTCAGCACGCGGCCGATCTTGCAGCGGATCAGCGCTTCCAGTGCCTCGGCCGGATCGCGCGTCATGTCGAAGGCGCGATGGCAGGTGACATTCAAGGGCCCGGCGGCCTGCACCAGTTCGCTTATGCGCCTTTCGTCGATGGTGCCGTCGGCATTCAGGCAGCCGACGACGACACCGGCCACGCCGAGCTCGCGGAGCGTGCTCACATCGGCAAGCATCGAACGGTATTCGGTGTCGCTGTAGAGAAAGTCGCCGCCACGCGGCCGCACGATGACATGAAACGGGATCGTCGCCAGTTCGAGGGCCGCGCGTACTGTGCCAAGGCTTGGCGTGATGCCGCCCTCGACCAGGCTGGCGCACAATTCGACCCGGTCGGCGCCGGCTGCTTGCGCGGCGAGCAGTCCGTCTATGCCTTCGACGCAGATCTCGATCAGTGGCAGGCGAGGGCGTTCGATGTCGGTCACGGGGCGTTCCATTGATGGCCAGAGATCGCGCAGCCCTAGCATCGGCTCCGTCGCCGCGAAAGCCGGAACCGTTGGCTCAAGGCGCTCCCTATCGTCGCTGCTGCTATCCAACGGGCTGTGACGCCCTTGATGGTAAGGCCTTTTTACCTTACGTAGAGAACTTCAACAGGAGGGCCGCGCCATGAGCACGCTTACTGTTACCGCCAAAGGGCAGGTCACGCTGCGCAAGGATATCCTGAAGCATCTGGGTGTTCATCCAGGTGAGAAAATTATCGTGGACAAGCTTCCCGATGGCCGAGTCGAGGTGAAAGCCGCGCGGCCGGCTGGAAAGATTTCGGATGTTTTCGACTTCCTGAAGCGGGAGGGTGGCCCATCCTTGTCGATCGAGGAAATGAACGCGGTCGCCGCACAAGGCTGGACCGGCAAGCGGTGAAGATCACGCCCGACACCAACGTGCTCGTTCGGGCTATCACGGGCGACGACGAGCGGCAAAGCAAAGTCGCCCAGACGGAGTTGGCCAATGCGGATATGGTTGCATTGGCGCTGCCGGCGCTCTGCGAATTGGTCTGGGTGTTATCGCAAGGCTACAAGGTCCCTGCCGTGGAAATCGCCGAAACCATCCGACGGCTGATGAACAGTGCGAACGTCGTCTTGAACCGACCCGCGGCAGATGCCGGCTTGGCATTGCTGGAGGCGGGGGGCGACTTTGCCGATGGCGTGATAGCCTATGAGGGAAGCTGGCTTGGCGCGGATACTTTCATTTCCTTCGATAAGAAGGCCGTGAAGCTGATGGAAGCACAAGGCGATTCCATCCGTTTTCTGTCCTAAGCGGAACTTGGAAATAGAAGTGCCGGTTACTGGCGCAACACCGTGTTCTTGGCGCCCTGTTCAACCTGGTCGATCACCAGCAACTTGACCGGATCGGTTCCGATATTGGTGGCCTGGTGCCATTGGCCGATCATCTCCAGGATGAAATCGCCAGATTTGTAGGCGTTGCTCTTGCCGGTCTCGACATTGGTGACCTGAAGCGTTCCGGCCTGGACATAGGCGTAGCGGGGGAAGGGGTGCTCGTGGACCGGCAAGGTCGCGCCCGCCGCGATGTCATAGGTTGAAACCAGGACCTCGACGTTCTTCTGCGGCAGCACTATCGGCTGGCCGGACGCCGTCTCCGTGCGTGAGGCAAGCGGCGTCACGACCACCGGCATCCCGCTGCTGTCCAGCGCCTGAGCGGTGTCTGCAAACAGCGCTACCGCGAGCAGCAGCGTCATTGATGCCAGTATGTTTCGCATGGTTCCTCCCAAGCCTCGTGACACCATCGCGCGACAAACATCCACGCGCAAGTAGGTCCCGTTTAGCTCAGCCGGCTCCGCGGAACATGCCTGGCGACATGCCGTGCGCGGCGCGGAAGGTGCGGGTGAGATGGCTCTGATCGGCGAAACCCGCCGCAAGCGCGGCATCGGCGAGGCCGAGTCCATCTTCGATCAAGAGGCGGGCGCGGCGCAATCTGCGGTCGCGGATATAGGCCGCGGGTGTCAGGCCAATCGTCTTCTTGAAATCCCGTATGACCTGGAACCGGGTGACGCCCGCGGCGTCGGCAAGCCGCTGGAGATCGAGCGGCGAGCCAAGCCTGCTTTCGATCATTTCCTCGTAGACAGGGAATCGCCGCCGCGATCCCGCGTTTTCGACCTCCTCGGCCTGCCCGTTCCAGTCGCCATGCCGAACGATCAGACGCCCCAACGCGGCGAGCAGGGACGCCTCGGCTTTCATCGCGTCCTGGGATGTCGAGCCTTCATGCGCCGCCGCCAGCGCCGAGGCGAGATGATGGTCGTCGATGATTTCACGCGAGAAGACCGGGGCGCGATCCCGGCCCAGCTCGCCGGCGAACTCCGCCATCAGCGGCACGGAGGGATAAAAGGTCCGGTAGGCCCAGCCTTCATCCGCGCCTTGTTCCCCGTCATGCCACTCCTCGGGATTGACGATGGCGATGGTGCCTGCCGGGGCGATGACATGGCGGCGCCCGATGCGGATGCGCTCGCAGCCAGCCGTGATCAGGGCGATCACATAGGTCGGGTGCGTGTGCAACTCGTAGCGATGCCGCGTGAAACGCGCCTTGAACAGGCCAAGGTCGGGGAAGCAGGGATGGCGCCAATATCTGCTGGTTTCGGTCGCGTGCACGTCTTTCGTCCTGCGGTCAATCCGGTTCAAGACGCTCCTTGTCCGGCCCGTCTATTCCAGGGCGATGCCAAGGAGCGGGCCGTGACCGCCGTCATGGAAGGAGAATATCATGCTGCACAATGACCCGATCGCCGCGCTGACGCCAGAGGTCATCGAATGGCGGCACCATATCCATGCCAATCCGGAACTCGGGTTCAACGAGCACGAAACGGCACGCTTCGTCACTGAGAAACTGCGCGCCTTCGGTTTCGACGAGGTGCATGAGGGGATCGGCGGCACCGGGGTTGTCGGTGTCCTGCGCAGCGGCACTGGTGCTCGCGCCATCGGTCTTCGCTCCGAGCTGGACGCGCTTCCGGTCGTGGAGAAGACAGGCCTGCCTTATGCCTCCAGGAATCCGGGCGTGATGCATGCCTGCGGCCATGACGGCCACACCGCCATGCTGCTCGGCGCCGCCAGGCTGCTCAGCCAATCGCGCGCCTTCGACGGCACCGTGTGCTTCGTCTTCCAGCCGGCCGAGGAAAACGAAGGCGGCAGCATGCGCATGATAGGGGAAGGGTTCTTCAAGCGTTTCCCGGTCGAGGCGATGTATGCCGTGCACAATTGGCCGGGCCTCAGGCTGGGGACGATCGCCGCGCGCGTCGGACCGCAGATGGCGGCCGTCGACACTTTCGAACTGACCTTCGAAGGTCTCGGCGCGCACGCCGCCATGCCGCAGCTGGGCGACGATCCGATCCTGGCCGCCGGCGCCTTTGTCCAGGCCGTCCAGCGCATCGTCAGCCGCTCGGTCGATCCGCAAAGTGCGCTTGTCGTCAGCCTCACACAGATCCATGGCGGCAATGTCGGCAACATCGTGCCGGGCAAGGTCTGTCTGCAAGGCACCTGCCGCTTTTTCGAGCTTGGCCATTCCGATCACTGCGAGCGGCTGATCGGCGAGATCGCCCGGGGCATCGCCGCGGCCCATTCGCTCAACGCCGCACTCGACTACAAAAAGGGTTATCCGCCGCTAATCAACACGGCGGCTGCGACGGCCCGCGCCGTCGAGGCGGCTGCCGCCACCGTCGGCAGGGAGAACGTCTCGACCGAGTTCAGCCCCAGCCTCGGCTGCGAGGACTTCGCCTTCATGGTCCGCGAGGCAAGCGGCTGCTACGCCTGGATCGGCGTCGGCGATGTCGGCCCCGGCGAGGGCCTGCATGGCGATCGCTACGTCTTCAACGACGAGATCGTGCCGACCGTGTTGCGCTACTACGTCAATCTGGTCGAGCAGACGCTTCCCGGCAAAGACATCGAGGCAGCGGGATAAAAGTGGTTCCCGGTTGGAATCGCCCCGTTAGGGACGAGCGTTCACTGCTGCTGGGAGGTCGTATTCGCTTGCCGTTCGGTTGCCGGCGATGTGCTCGCGGTGTTTGCCGGGAACAGGTACGTCGCCACCGCGCTGAGGATGAGCGTGGCCCCAGTCTGGACTTCCGGCGACGTCAAATCGGGCGGCAACGCATATTTCGAGCCGAGCCAGCCTATCACGCCGCCAACGATTGAGCCGATCAGTTTCGAGTAATTTCCCATGATGACCTCTCCCCAGAACAGGACAACCTTGCTAACGCGCGTTCGTTCGTGAGGTTGCATTGGGCACGAACATCGCGTGGGGGCGATCACCATGCTGGAAAGGTGGCCGGTGCCACTGTGGGGGGCGTTGGGGTAGGTTGCCTGATGGGCACCGGCCAAGCGGAAAATTCGATCCGCACGGGAAGCAAGGTAGCAAATGCCGCAAGACAGGGTATTGCGTGATCGCGGAAGGTGGCGGGATCACCCGGTGCGTCGATGAGCCGAAACATTGTTCCCTTCGTCGCCTGCCTCGCGTTGGCCGATCCGCCCTTCGGACGTTGCCGGCGACAGTTCAAACAGGCTGGCGCCGCCCACCGGCTCTCGCTCGACATAGCCGATTATTCGGAACCATCTTGCGACGTCAGGTCCCCGGAGCCAACTGGTTGAGTGAACGGGCAGGTTGCCGGCAAGCGCCTGGATCTGGCGAATGTGACGCTTGCAGAAGCGAACGGTCGCGGCGTTGAAGAAATCCTCTCGCGCGGCGAACAATGTAACCGCTGCGTCGCTATGCTCATGCCAGGCGATGATCGCGACGGTCCTGTCATTCTGAACAAGCGCGTGGGCGCGACCTTCCTTGAGATTCATCATCAGATCGTCGTAGGCGATCTTGGGATCCTTGCCGGCCGCGACATACTCGTCGGACATGCGCTTCGACAGATCACGAAAAACGTCTTCCAGATCGCCGACCGTGGCGGTGCGTGCTTTCATCTCTCCTCCTGAAGCCCGGCAGGGAGTTTGCCCTATGGATGCCGGATCACCAAGCAAATCCAATTCGCATCTGCCCCAATGCGAGCAATCTCGTTTCGCTGGCGAGGCTGGCCATTTATGCATCGCCTGGTCCCGGCAGGTTGTCGCAAGCCGTCGGGAAATCGTTGTGGTTCAAAGCGGTCAACGAAACGAACCAGGCCAGGGTTTGTGCCAATGTTTGCCGGAGCAGGGCTTGGCCGCTCGAGTGCCAGCTATCCAAGAGCTTGATTTTGAAGTGGCTCCCCGGGGTCGACGAAGAAGCGAACTACGAACTCACCATCATACTACACCGGAACACGCCACGGCTATCGAAGATGCGTAAGCGCGACCGGGATCGCGCTGAAGCCCTTCGCCTTGCCGGCGGGCCGAGGCCGACGTTGAGAGAGCGTGCCGTCGCTTTGGCTGGCCAACGCAGTGAGGTCCGGACGGCCGAACTGACCGCAATAGGGGTCTCCCGCTGCTATCTGTCCCGCATGTGCGACGAGGGGCTCCTCGTGAAGGTAGCCTATGGGCGCTATCGCGCGGCGACCCCAAAGGCGGCATGACGGGCAGGTCGCGGCGAACTCGTCATAAGGGGCGGCTAGGCTTCCATCGCGCGGCCCTTCCAAGGCAGTTCAACCCGTGGGGTCGTCGAACAAGGGCTTAAGAAGCGGGCAGGTGTTACACTCTCGCGGTATATCCCTTCGATAGATTGTGATTTTTCATGGAATGAGGATCCCGTTTGAGGGGTGATTTTCGTCCAACCTTTTGCGCGAAAAAACAGGGTCCCGATTCCACGGTCATTGACATGCTGAATAACGGGCAGCAGGTCAGCGTCTGGTTGCCCTTGGGCATAGCACGCTGACTATGAGGGTGACGGCCCCGCAATCTATCTGCAGTCGACGTTCCAATGGGCAGCGATCTGCCATTTGCCCGCGCGTTTCCTCGTGAGAGCGGGCGGGCTGCGAACGCCAATCATCTCTGCGGCATGCGAGGTTATGCCCAGGTCATCGCAACCAGGACCCGATCCCGGACGCCTATAACACTATAACTATCGGGAATAGTTCGCGCTGATAAAAATATTAGACGGCATGACCTGCGCCATGTCAACTTCCTTCAAATTGCGGGTGACAGGTGGAGTGGATACCGGCCATGCCGAAATGAAAAGAGGTGGTGCGTGCAGTTTTGAAAGCGTCTGCGGAAAACTGTCTCGGCAACCGCTCCTTTCGGCGACTCACCCAAGTATTCCGGCAGAAGGAGAGGTCGGAACCGCGCGAAGATAGCTCGTCCGGCTCGCACGGCAAATTGGGGAAAGGGCGACAGGAGAAAGCTCAATGACAATTACACGTCGCAGCATTCTAAAAGCTTTTGCGGCTGCACCGGTCCTGTTCGGGTTTGACGGCATGATCAGGTCCGCCATGGCGGACAACCAGAGCGGAACCTTACGCGTCGCGGTGGCCAAAGCGTCCGCCAATCTGGACGCGCGTGACTACGTCGCTCAGTTCCAACTGCAAGACCTCATTTATGAGCCTTTGATCAGATACGGAGCAGGAGGCGTTCCGGCACCGAGCCTCGCAGAATCCTGGAGCTTTTCCGACAATGACACTCGATTGACGTTGAACTTGCGGAAGAATGTAAGCTTTACCGACGGGCACCCGTTCAACGCGGATTCGGCCATCTGGAACCTGAAACTCTGGATGGGTGTTGCCGACAATTCCTGGATCAACGCCTCCAAGTATTTCTCGGATGTCCGGAAGATCGACGAATACACGATCGAGATCAAGTTTACGCAGCCCGTGCCGGGCCTCATGTATGAACTGAGCTATGTCCGGCCTGTACGTTTCCTGTCGCCCATTTCCGTCAACGAGGACGGAACCCTCAAGGCACCGGTTGGAACCGGCCCGTGGATCGTTCAAGAAAACTCGGCGTCTGGCAGTTCTTTCATTCGCAACGGCAAGTATTGGGGAGATAAGCCATCTTTTTCCGGGATCGAGATCGCCGTTATGCCGGATTCTCGTTCCCGTGTTAATGCCATGCGTTCCGATGAACTGGACATTGTCGGCGGCGGAGCGGCCGCACTGACCTCGCAGGAGGCGGACACCTTGCGGCGGGCGGGAATCAACGTCCTCACCGCGCAGGGCTCGATGACGATGGTGCTTTCCTTCAATACCCAAAGGAACGCCGCGCTTGCGGAAAAGGCCGTACGACAGGCGATTGATGTTGGCTACGACCGCACGGCCGTATCGGCTGTGCTCTTCAATGGCGACGCCGCTCCGGCTGGTGATCTTCTAGGTCCCACTGTGCCATTGTCGGGCACGAGGCATGACGCATCCGTTCGCGACGTCGAGAAAGCGAAGCAACTGCTCGAGAACGCAGGTTGGACCGGTGCGCCATACCGCTCGAAGAGCGGCAAGACCTTGTCCGTGGAGCTTCTGGTTTCAGACGACTTTATCGCCGGCTCCAAGGTGTTCGGTGAAATTCTTCAGCAGCAGCTTGGTGAAATAGGCATAGAGGTCACGGTACGTTCGTTCGACCATGCGTCCCGTCATTCCAAGATTCCTAAGCGCGAATATGACATCGCGATCTTACAGACCTATGGCGCTCCCTATGATCCATTCGGCTCGGTGACGCTTCTGTTCCTATCCACGATTGAAAGCGGGTCCGATGGCAAGGTCGCGCTCGATCCAAGCCTGGATCCACTTATCGTGGCTGCTACTGAAGCGGTGGGAGAAGAGGCGCAGTTGGCAGCGCTGCAGGTCTTCTACGACAAGCTTCGTGAAGAAGTCCTGTATTCGCCGGTCCTCTACCCGCCGATATATTGGGCGGCTTCGAGTCGCGTCGAAGGTTTCAAGGTCCCTCCCACCGATACAGAATTCCCCTACCGAGGCATCGTGTTGAAGTCTTAGTTCCGGGAGGGCGGCCTACTCATGTTTACTTATCTGAGGCGCCGATTGCGAAACTCAGCACTGCTGCTGCTGATGGCGTCAGTGTTGTGTTTCGGACTCGTCGTGGCTGCCCCGGGAAACGTCGCGCAGCTCATCGCCGAGCTGCGCTTTCCGGGCGCATCCAAGGCTATGGTAGACCAGGTCGCGCAGGAACTCGGGCTCAACGATCCTGTTCCTGTTCGCTATTGGCACTGGCTGCAAGGCGTCGTTCAAGGCGATTTCGGCGTCGCCTATATCACTGGCGAGGATGTTGGCGAGGCCATCAGAAACAGAATTCCGACCACGATGAAGCTCATTCTCGGGGGCAGCATCGTGACGATAGTGTTGTCGGCCGCAATGGGATTGATCGGAGCGGCGTGGCCGGGGCGGTTCCCCGACCACATCGTACGGGTCCTGGCTTTGTTGGGGGCGTCAACCCCAGTATTTTTCGGGGGCGCAGTTCTGATCCTGATTTTCGCCGTGAATTTGCGGTGGCTACCCTCGTTTGGCGACAGCTCCATTTTGAGTTGGATACTGCCGTCAATCGCGATGGCCGCGCCTTCCGCCGCGGTACTTTCTCGTGTGCTCCGGATCGGCATTTCCGAGGCAATGACACGGCCTTATGCCCTGACGGCGCGTGCGAAGGGGTTCCCGGTCCTGCATATCATGCTTCGCGATGCGCTGCCCAATGCAGTTCCCGCATATGTTAGCGCGCTGGGTAACATGATCGGCTCGATGACTATCGGCGCGATCATCGTCGAACCGCTTTTCGCCCTGCACGGCATTGGCGAGCTCTTTGTATCAGGGGTTCGCACCAGAGATTTCATGGTCATGCAGGCCTGTCTCCTGACGTTTGTACTGTATGTTTCGCTGGTGAACCTGGTGGCCGACTTGCTGATGATTGCGGCGGACCCGAAGCTGCGGAGGCAGGTGGCATGAAGCGCCTTTTGCATTCCATTGGAGAAGCGTTCAGCAGCTTTCCAAAGGCCGCGCTGATCGGGGTGGGTTTGTTTCTCTTTCTGGGAGCATTCGGTCCGTGGCTGGTGCCCCACGATCCCAACTTTCAGGACCTTACTGCCCGCTTCGCCGGTCCGTCAGCCGATCATTGGCTGGGCACAGACCATGTCGGCCGCGATGTGTTCTCGCGCTTGATTGTATCGGCTCGAACAACAGTCGTCGCCATGACCATTATCGTGACCTTCAAGCTCCTCATCGGAGTCACACTGGGTACTTTCGCCGGCTTCGTCAAAGGTCGGACCGAAGAGATACTGATGCGCTTCGTGGAACTGTTCATGGCGCTTCCCTCGCTCATCATAGCTCTCGCAGTCATCGGCGTGCTCGGAATCGGCTACTGGAACATGGTGCTGGCGCTGATCCTGGCGTTCTGGGCAGGTTCCACTCGCGTCGCCCGCGGCGTGGCCATAGGGATATTGAACCTGCCGCATATAGAAGCACTCCGCGTGCTTGGGGCCAGCCCGCTGCGGATCTATTTCCGCCATCTGCTTCCATCAACGCTAGGAATGGTGCTGGTCTATGTTTCAGCGGACGCAGGAGGGATCGCACTATCAATTGCGACTCTTTCGTTTCTCGGACTGGGCATACAACCGCCCACACCGGAGTGGGGGCAGATGCTCGTTGATGCGTTGCCGTACCTGGATCTCAATCCGTGGATGGTTCTGCTTCCGGGCTTTGCGATCACAGGAGTCGTCGTCAGCTTCAACTTGCTGGGCGAAGCGATTGCACTGAACCGTGTGCCGCGCGAGTTGCGACGCTCAGTTTTGCGGCGCGGCCGGCTTGTCGCTGCGTCATGGGAACGAGCATCAAGCGAAGATCCGAATAAGCGGATTGCGACATGAGCACGAATAAAGTTCTTGAGGTAAGAGATCTCAGCGTGGATCTCTTCGCCAAGAGTGGTGCCCTCAGACCTGTTGACCGAGTCAGCTACAGTGTACGCAGGGGAGAGACC
>NZ_CAUM01000126.1 GCF_000350085.1 Mesorhizobium metallidurans STM 2683 | reverse complement strand
GGGCGCCCGGCGTCGCATGGCTGTGTTCGGCTGCGCACCGCCAACGCGGCCACCTTCTATTCCATGGTGCGGCAAGCCGGCTTCGGCAATACGCGGATCGTCGTCACCGACTAACTGTGCCGGCTGCAAGCGAAGGAAGCGGGAAAGTCGAGAGTTCGCAGCTCCAGCAAGAAGTCGGAATGGGGGACTCGTGTGAAGCGATGCCGACTTCCGCTCTGAACCAATTCGTCGGTGAACGTAGGAGCACTATTTACGTGGGCAGGTATTGGGCAGAATATACGGGGTGGGAGGAAGCATTCGGAATCCCTGAATAAATGCGCCCGAACGGCTTCCGACCGTTGATTGCAAGGGAGGATAATCATGAAACGCATTTTCGTGCTCGCGGCGTTTGCCGCGGCGTTATCGCTCGACGTATCGAACGCCTACGCACAATCGGGCGGCGTCGATAAGGCGGTCGGCGGCTACAGCTTCGAAGAAGCCGCAAAGGAAGCCCCCGGTACCAAGGACTTCCATTCGGCCGATGGTCGCCTCACTTTCGCTATCGTGACACACACCGCCGGCAATGGCTTCTTCGATCCGGTCTACGTCGGCGCGACCGTCGCCGGCAACCTGATCGGCGCCAAGATCCTGCTGCTCGGCTCGGAATCGCCGACCGACGACCCTGCCCGCGAGATCGAAATCCTGAACCAGATCGTGCAGGATCCGACGATCGACGGGCTGATCATGACAACGCCCCAGGTCGGCGCCTATAACGACATCGTCAAGGCCGCCGAGGCGAAGGGCATACCGGTCGCCACGACCAATTCCTTTGACGGCACGATCCTCAACCGCAGCGGCATCGGCCACACCGGCCAGGACGCCTCCGCTGCCGCAATCGCCGGCGAGGCGCTCGTCAAGTGCCTCGCGGACAAGGGTATCGAGAAGGGTTCGATCGTCCTGCCGTCGTCGACCGCAATGGGCAACATCGAGGTGAACAATCGTGTCACTTCGGCTTTCAACGCCATCGTCAAGGGCTTGAGGGATGCCGGCAAGCTTGATGCCTTCAAGGTCGACGCGGGTCCGGAGAACACCGGTATCGACACCAATCCGAATGATCCGGTGAACGGCATCGTGACGCTGTTCGAATCGCGCGGCGACGTCGTTGGCGCATTCGCCGGCAACAACGTGTTCACGCCGGCGCTTGCCAAGGCCGTCGCTCAGACCGGAATGACCGGCAAGATCTGCGCCTACGGTTTCGACCTCGGCCCGGCCCAGCAGGATGCGATCAAGAGCGGCGATCTGACCGGCGCGCTCGGGCAACAGCCCTTCTTGCAGGGCTTCTGGCCGGTCATGCAGCTCTATCTGCAGATCGATCGCGGCATCGCGGCAGCCAACCTCGACACACGCGCCCAACTCGTGACGCAGGAGACCGTCGGGAAAGTCGGCAAGCGCTTCGAGAACTGAGTCCGCTCGGAACGTTTAAAATCGGTGCGGGAGGGTGCGAACTCCCCCGCAGCGACGGCAACAACCAGAGGGGGACCCATGGCGCCCACCGCGACCATATCGCTCGGCCGTGCGCCGTCCCAGATTGTCGGCGGCTGGGAGGTGGGCCTCCTTGCCTTGCTTTTGCTGCTCTATTTCGGCGGCGCTCTCGTCAATCCCGCGTTCTTCGGGTCAACAGGGGCCTTTCACTCGCTACTCCGCGACACCTCGCGGGTTGCCATCATCGCGGTCGGAGTGACCTTCGTCATCGTCAACAAGGACCTCGATCTTTCGGTCGGTTCCACTTACGGCCTGGTCGCCGTCGTCTTCGCCAGGCTGTTCGCCCCGAGCTTCCTCGATCTCGGCATCGTCCCCTCGGTGGTCCTCTGCCTGCTGCTCGGCACGCTGATCGGGCTGATCAACGGCGTGCTCGTCACCATCCTGAAGGTGCCGGCGTTCATCGCCACGCTGACCATCCTCTTCATCGGCCGCGGCTTCGTGCTGGCGCTGACCCACGGCCAGTCGATCTACTATCCCGCCAAAGCGAGCGAGCATCCGCTGTTCTTCCACCTTGGCGAGACGAACCTCCTCGGCTTCAACAACCAGATCGCGATCTTCGCCATTGTCGCCGTGATCGGCGCCCATGTGCTCGCCAAGACCCGCTGGGGCTACGAGACCTTCGCCACCGGCGGCAACGAGCAGGCGGCGTCCTATGCCGGCATCCCGACCAACTGGGTGCGCATCCGAGCCTACCTGATCTCCTCGCTCTGCGCGGCGCTTGCCGGCCTGATGTCAGCGGCCCAGGACAAGGGCGTGACGCCCCTCTACGGCGTCAGCGGTGAGCTGACCGTCATCGCCGCCGTGATCATCGGCGGCGCCTCGATCCTCGGCGGCCGCGGCCGGGTCGTCGGATCCTGCCTTGGCGCCCTGCTGGTGGTGCTGCTCGACAAGGTGTTGCGCGAGGGTTGGCCGATCACGCGCATCATCAAGATCGGCGACGAGGAGATCACGGTCAACGCCGTCTTCTCGCTACCTGTCGGCGCGGTGCCGGTGTTCCTCGGGCTGCTGCTCATCGTCGCGGTGCTCATCGAGCCCTATCTCATCCGTCGTCAGGTGGCAGGGCGCCTCTGGGCCTGGCTCCGCGGCCGACCGCCGCCGCCAGCCTACGAGATCGGCGGCATCGCGATCGAGGGGGTGCAGACCAAGGGCGCGATGGCCACCGACATGGCGCTGTCGGCCACCAGGTTCGGCAAGTTCCTCGCCCGGCGCGACGCGCTCGCCATCGTCCTGACCGTTCTCCTGTGGCTGACCGGCCTCGCGCTCCGACCGGACTACTGGTGGAACCTGTCCAACAGCTTCGCGATCCTGCTCAATTACACCGAGCTTGCGCTGATCACCATCGGGCTCACCTACGTCATCGCCGCCGGCGATATCGACCTCTCCGTCGGGGCGGTGCTCGCTCTCGCCGGCAGCACCGCAGCCTATTTCCTCAAGGTCCTCGGCGCCGACCCCGTGACCGCCGTGGCGATGGGCCTGCTCGCGGGCATGTGCGCCGGCCTCGTCAACGCGATTGTTACCGTCGGCTTCAAGCTGCCGGCCTTCATCGCCACGCTCGGCATGTTCTACATCGCCCGCGGCCTCGCCGCCTGGTTCGTCGCCGGGCAGCAGCTTACCGGCTGGCCCGAAGGCTACAACCTGCTTGGCCGCAAGGTGTACGACATCCTGCTGCACTACCGCATCTCGCTGCCGGACGGGCTCCTGCGCTCGGTCGCCGAGGTGGTGAGCGTCCAGACCATCTGGATGCTGTTCGTCGCCCTGCTTGCCGGCGTCGTGCTCGCCTACATGCCGTTCGGGCAGAAGGTCTATGCGACCGGCGGCAATATTCGCGCCGCCGCTTATGCCGGGATCAATACCAACCGGGTGCGGTTCCTCGCGCTCATGCTGGCGGCGTTCTGCGCGACAATGGCCGGGATCATCAACGTCGCCTACTTCCGCAGCTTCAACCCGGTGGCCGGCCAGTTCCGCGAACTCGACGCCATCGCCTCGGTGATCATCGGCGGCGGTTCGATCTTCGGCGGTTACGGCACTGTGATCGGGGCGCTCGCCGGGGCGGCGGTGATCACCCTGATCCGGGGGCTGCTGCAGCTCAATGTCCAGGGCTTCACAATGCCGCAGCACTGGATCAACGTCTTCATCGGCGGCATCCTGATCGTGGCGGTGCTGATCGATATCTGGGTGCGCCAGGCCAACATCTTCGGCCACCTGCGGGCGCGCCTTGCGCGGCGCACAAGAACGGCGGAAACCACCCATGCGTGACGCGACCACGCCTGCACCGATCGTAGAAATGCGGGGCATCGAAAAAGCCTTCGGTGCGGTGCAGGCGCTCCGCAACGTCGACCTCGTGCTCTATCCCGGCGAGATCCTGGGCCTCGTCGGTGACAACTCGGCCGGCAAGTCGACGCTGATGAAGATCCTGACCGGCGCCTATCAGCGCGACGCCGGCGAGGTGTTCGTCGCCGGGCAGCCGGTGCACTTCAAGAGCCCGCACGAAAGCCGCGACGCCGGCATCGAGATGATCTACCAGGATTTCGCTCTTTGCGGGAATATGGATGTCGGTCAGAACATCTTTCTTGGCCGTTGGCCGCGCAAGGGCCTTTTCGTCAATCGGCGGAAAATGTACGCGGAAGCCGACAGCGTGCTGAAGCGACTCAAGGTCGACGTGAACTCCGTCTATCAAAAGGTCGAGAGCCTGTCGGGCGGCCGCCAGCAATCTGTGGCGATTGCCCGCGCCATCTCCTTCCAGCCGCGCGTGGTGATCCTTGACGAGCCGACCGCCAATCTCTCGGTGATGGCGACCGAGCGGCTGCTCGAGACCATGCTGGAACTGAAAAAGCAGGGCGTTGCCCAGATCATCATTTCCCACCGCCTCGTTGACATCTTCGCTGTGGGCGACCGCGTGATGGTGCTGAAGCGCGGCGAGAACGTCGGTGATCGCTACATCAGGAACACCGACGAGCATGAGGTCCTGGAGATCATCGTCTCCGGCACGCGAGAGCACGCACTTACGGCCGATGGGGCAAGGCTTTGACCGATCAGATTCCCACCAACGGAGCGACGCCATCTGCGGCGGCGCCAAGGACCTGGCGGTGAAACCATGCCGAAAGGACCGAAACTTGAAACCAAGCTGCCTGGCGGCCATCGAGCGGTCGGAAACAAAAAACCCGCCACGGCAGGCGGGTCGTTGGCGCAAATCAGCACCGTGCACACATCAATAGCATAAATGCCGTCACCGCGAAATGCCCGCATCGCGGTTTTCTGCTCAGGCGGCTTCGCCTTGCTCTGTCGCCTGCTGACGCCGCCTTTTGCGGCGAGTGCTGATTTCCCACCTTTTGTGGAACCACATCCACTGGCCGGGATCCGCGCGCACCCAGCGCTCGACGACGTCGTTGAGAAGCTGGGTGGTGGCATGGACGTCGACGCTGCCGCCGGCGGTGCGCGGCAAGGTCAGCCTGTCCTCGATCTCGAGCCGGAAGCGGTTGCCCGGCAGGCGCACGCAACGCGCTGGATAGACATCGCAGTCATAGTGCCGTGCCAGGGTGCCCAGGATCCGGTTGCTCTCGCAAGGGCGGCCGAAAAAGGTCGTTTCGAGCCCGCCCGAGAATTTCTGGTCGACGAGGACGCCGATATTGCCGCCCTTCTCCAGGATGCCTGCCAGAGCGAATGACGCGCCGGTCGAGGAGGGCAGCAGGGAGCCCATGGTCGAGCGGCGCGTCGAGAGGATGTAGTCGGCAAGATAAGGATTGTTGGGCGGGCGAAACAGCGCCGTGATGTTCATGCCGAAGGTGGCGGCAGCGACCGGAAGCAATTCGAAATTGCCGAGGTGCCCGGTGAAGATGATATGCGGCTTTTCCTCGCCGGCGATCTCTACGAAATGGTCTATCCCCTTGACCTCGACGCGGCCCGGCTTCGACGCGGCCGGATCAAAGTCGAACAAGGCGTCGAGAAAGATGTATTCCGCCGCGAGGCGCGCCATGTTGCCCCACATGTCGGAGGCGATAGCCTGGATCTCGCTTTCGCTCTTTTCCGGATAGGCCTTGCGCAAATTGTCGATGGCGACGTTGTGGCGACCGACCCAGGGACCAATGCGGCGGGCGACGCGGTCGGCGAAATTGAGCGCGCTGTCGACCGGCAGCAGACGCAGCAGCGAAATCATCGCCATCGCGGCGCGCGCTACCAGCCAGTAATTGAACTGGCGAAGCCGCCTGCCGTGGCGAAACGCCAGGTCGCGGCGGACCTTCCTGAAAGCCTTGCCGAGCATTCTCAGCCGACACGCAAGATGATCTTGCCGAACACGTCGCGGCCTTCCATGCGCTTCAAGGCCGCGTCAATGCCATCGAAGCCGACCTCGGTGTCGATGACCGGAGAGACCAGCCCCGCCGCCATTTTCTGCATGGCGTCGGCCATGTTTCCCATGCGGCAGCCGAAGGAGCCGAGCAGTTTCAGCTGCTGCTGGAACAATTGCATCAGATTGATCTGCGTCGACACGCCCGAGGTCGAGCCGCAGGTCACCAGGCGACCGCCGCGTTTCAGGCACAGCATCGAGGCGGCAAAGGTGTCGGCGCCGACATGCTCGAAGACGACGTCGACGCCCTTCTTCTTGGTCAGCTTGCGCACGATGCCTTCGAAACGGTCGTCGCGGTAGTTGATGACATGATCGGCGCCAAGTGCCTTGGCCTTGTCGATCTTCTCGTTGGAACCGACCGTGGTGATCACGGTGCAGCCCATTTTCCTGGCGAGCTGGATCGCGGCGGAGCCGATGCCCGAGCCGCCGGCATGGACGAGGATGGTCTCGCCGGGCTGCAGCCTGGCGTTGTCGAACAGCATATGCTCGACCGTGCCGAAGGTTACCGGTGCAACGGCAGCGCCGATGTCGGTCACGCCGGGCGGGGCAGGGACCAGCAGGCGCGCCGGCAGGTTTATTTTCTCCTGCGCAAAGCCATCGAGATGGAAGCCGTGAACGCCGGAAACATGCTCGCAGAGATTGTCGCGGCCTTCGCGGCAGGCGCGGCAAAGCCCGCAAGTGCGCGCGCCATAGATCGACACCAATTGCCCCGGCGCCAGGCTGGAGACGCCAGGGCCGACGGCCTCGACCTCGCCGGAGGCTTCGGCGCCGACGACCAGCGGCAGCTTGCGCCTGGCGAAGGCCATGCCGCGCCAGCCCCAGACGTCGATATGGTTCAGCGCCACCGCCTTGATGCGCAGCGTCACTTCGCCGAGCGAAGGCGGCGGTGGGGGCGGCAGGTCCACCGTCTCAAGACGGCGATCCTCGATAAGTTGCAGTGCGCGCATGGAGCCTGTCGGTTCTGTTGAGCGGAAAGAGCGCTCGCTTAAACCGGTTCCCGCGCCATGACAAGGCAGGTGTTCTGGCCGCCGAAGCCAAAGGAATTCGACAAAACGCTGCCAACCTCGGCGTTGCGCTTCTGGTTCGGCACCACGTCGAGCACGATCGCCGGATCGGGATTGTCGTAGTTTATGGTCGGTGGAATGACGCTCTCGCGCATGGTCATCAGCGAGAACGCGGCCTCGACGGCGCCGGCGGCCGACAGCGTGTGGCCGATCATCGACTTGTTCGACGAGATCGGCATCGAGCCGATCCGCTCGCCGAACACCGTCGACAGCGACAGATGCTCCATCTTGTCGTTTTCCGGCGTCGAGGTGCCATGCGCGTTGACATAGTCGATCTCGTCTTCGCTCAGGCCCGCATCGGCAAGAGCGGCGCGAACGGCGGCAATCGCCGGCGAACCGTCGGGCTTCGAGCGAGTGCGGTGGAAATCGTCGGCCTTTTCACCGCAACCGCGCATGATGCCGAGGATGGTCGCGCCGCGGGCAAGTGCGGCCTCCAGCGACTCCAGCACCAGCGCGCCGGAACCTTCGGCGAGAACAAACCCGTCGCGATCCTTGGAAAAGGGTTTCGAGGCCTTTTCGGGGAGGTCGTTGTGGGTGGAAAGTGCTGAAAGCAGCGAAAAGCGGATAAGCGCCTCGGCGGTCGCCGAGCCGTCGGCGCCGATCGACAATGCCCTGTCGCATTCGCCGCGACGGATCGCCTCGACGCCGAGCTGGATGGCGGTGGCGCCGGAGGCGCAGGCCGTCGACAGCGTGATCGGCAGGCCGCGCGTGCCGAAACGGTCGGCCAGCCGGTCGGCGATCGAACCGAACTGGGTGGTTTCGAAAATGTCTGTTACCTTGAGGCCCCGCGCCACGCGCAGCAGCCGTTCGGAGCCGATGTCTTGGCTGTCGGAATTGTAGAGCGAAAAGCGCTCGCTCCAGTCGAGTTCAACCGGCGGCGAAGCGAGGAAAAGCGGTCCGCCGAAATCGTCGGCATCGAGGCCGGATTCGGCTACCGCTTCCTGTGCAGCGGTTTCGGCCAGCTCATAGGTGAGAAGGCTGGCGCCCTTCGAACTGGACGGCAGGAAGTCGACCATGCCGGAAATGCGGGTGTTCAGATGATCGACCGGAAAGCGGGTGATCGGATGGATGCCGGACCGGCCTGAGGTGAGTGCTGCCCAATTGTCGGTCTTGCCGACGCCGAGCGATGTCACCACGCCGATGCCGGTAACAGCAACGATCGACCTGCCCATGTGATCTCTGAGATTGGCCATCTTTATTCCCTGAAACAGTTTAATCGGCAGCCTTGACCAGCGCCACGCCCTCGAATTGGTGATAGCCGATCGCCGTTGCAAGGACGGCCCTGGGGATGCCGCTGAACGGCTTCTCGTTGGCGGCGTCAAAGACGGGGTAGGCGGCCTTGCGGTCGGCGGCCAGCGCCGCCAGCGCCACGGCAAAGGGAAACTGCGCTTCCTTCATATGGCCGGTCAGCGATGAAAAGGCGCGCGCGGCAATCGCCGGATTGGCGTCGAGCACCGACTTCTCGGCTGCGGTCGCGGCATGGGCGCCCGAAGCACCGGAGATGGCAAGCAGCTCGCCGTTCGGCAATGCAGCCTGCTTGAGCAACGCGGCGATCTCGTTATCGAGTCCGCCCCGCGGGCGCCTGGCGCGTCCGGAAACGACCGCGCCGAGTTCGGCGTAGATCTTGCGCCCACGCTTCACCGCGTGCTCGCGTTGCTCCAGAACGAGGAATGCGCCGCCGGACCCGGTCACCACGCCGCCGCCTTCGCCGCCTTGCCTTTGCCAGACCGGCTTCCAGGCGCCGCGATGCAGGTAACCGGCCAGCTCATAGCCGAGCAGCATGTCGGAATGTTCGGTCTGGAAGGCGCCGCCGACCAGAATATGCGTCGACTGGCCGGAGCGGATGCGGGCTGCCGCCGTCTCGACGGCGGCGACGCCGGCACCTTCCTCGCCCATGAAGGTGCGCGACGATCCGGTCACCTTGTGGACGATGGAGATGTTGCCGGCGAGCAGATTGGAAAGCTGCGCCAGAAACAGCGTCGGCCGCAATTCGGTGGTCAGTTTCTCGTTGAGCAGCACGTCGCGGTCGTTGCGGCTTTCCGAAGCGGCGAGGATCGCGGCATCGACCGCCTCGTCGCGCTCGCCGCCGCCGGCGGCCACCACCATGTCCATGGTCGCGCAAAGCCCGTCATCGCCCTTGATGCCGGCATCGTCGAGCGCCAGGCCGGCGGAATAGGTGCCAAGCCGCTGCCAGGTTTCCATCTGCCGCTGGTCGCCGCGCTTGGCGATCTGCAAGTTCCAGTCGATCGCCGGCAGCGGATGAACGGTATAGGGCGCGAAGCGCGAGGCTTCCAGCACCGGCCGCACACCCGGCTGAGTGAGCTTTTGCCAGTGTGCATCTGGACCCTCTCCCAGCGAAGAGACAAGGCCGATGCCTGATATGACGACGTCGTGGGGACTGCTCATGAGCGGCTTTGTGGGTCAGGCGAGTTTTTTTGATTCTGCGCATGATCCCTATCCGAAAATCGATGCCGATTTTCGGGGTCATGCGCCAAGCGCGTCAAGGTCACGCTCCCTGCCTCCATCAGGCGTTCTTGGCCGCGACCAGCGCGTCGATCTTGGCGCACAGGTTCTTCATGACGAAGTAGTCGTCGGTCGAGGCCTTGCCGTCATTGACTTCCTGCGTCCACTTTTCCAGCGGCACCTTGATGCCGAATTCCTTGTCGATGGCAAAGACGATGTCGAGGAAGTCGAGGCTGTCGATGCCGAGATCGTCGATGGTGTGGCTTTCAGGGGTGATCGTGTCGATATCGATCTCACTGGTGTCGGCGATGATCTTGGCGACTTTGTCGAACGTGGTGGACAAGGGCTTTTCCTTCGGTTGCGGGCGGAATCTGTCCGCATGTTCAGCGCGCTGTCTAATCGGTTTTTCCGGGCAGGAAAAGGCCTGAAACGCCGGGCGCAGATGGGATGCGGGTCTGGAAAAGACAAGAAGGGCCGTTGGTTGGCCCGGCGGCCTTTCCATTTGACGCGAGGTCAGCCTCCAGAGCATCGAACCCCTTCAGTGGCATTTTTGCAACATTTGCCAAAGATGGCCGTCCTGTCAGAACGTAACGCGGCCAAGCACGCGTAGGCCGTCGCCCTGCGGCTCGACCACCACGGCTTCGCCTTCGCGCGGAGAGACGCCGGTGAGGGCCACGATGTTTTCCAGATGGGTGACCATGACCAGATTGTCGGAGCCGGAATAGCCGCGGATCTCGTTCATGATTGCGGCGATCTGGGCGGCTTTCTCGTTTCCGTCGGTCTTCAGCAGATCAAGTGGCGCGAAGGGCTCGGGCTCTGCTTCGAAAGCGATGCGGGCGGTGTCGAGGCAGCGGCAGTAGCGACTGGACAGCACGCGCTCGATGGGGGCCGCACGGGCGCCAAGCAGCGCGCCGATCCTGCTGGCCTGCTGCTTGCCGCGCGCCGAGAGATTGAGCTGGGTTGCGCATTTGGCGATGTCGAAATTCGCCGGATCGGTCGTGCCGGTGATCATGGCATGGCGAAGCAGCACCACATGGCCGCCGTCGCGCAACAGCGCCCAGCCGGCCTCCGTCGCATGCGCTGCGACGGGAACGACGAGCAGCAACAGCGCCAGGGCAAATCGAAACATCGGACGTCCTTTTCCCGGTCGCCGGAGGTAGGCCCCGGTGACCGGCATATAGGGATGGCAAAGCCGGTCGAAAGACAAGCGCAGGGGCATGGTGGCCCATTTCCTGGCTATCCAGATCAAGGACTGTTTCCGAGGGCAGGCGATTGCACGGCAAGGCGGGCTCGCCTATCACGGGAAAAATGTCCCCGCTCACCGAAACCGTTCTCTTTGTCTTCAGTCTTGTCGCGCTCGGCTATCTCGCCGGGCTCACCGGCTATCTCCGGCCCGCGAGCGGCGAGGGCATATCCGAATTCGCCATCAACGTGGCAATTCCCCTTTTGTTGTTTCAGACGATGGTCAAATCCGATTTCCATGGTGCTGCGCCCTGGTCGCTGTGGGGTGCCTATTTCACGGCAGCCGCGCTGACATGGGCCGCCGGCCATCTGGTGACCACGCGGATCTTCGGGCGGGACGCGCGCGCGGGTGTCGTCGGCGGCGTCTCGTCGGCCTATTCCAATATCGTTCTTCTTGGCGCTCCTTTCATCCTTGGCGTATTCGGACCGGACGGATTCGAGGTGCTGTCGCTGCTCGTCGCCGTGCATTTGCCGATCATGATGATGGCCTCGATCATCCTGTTCGAGATGTTCGGCCGCGGCGGCAGCGAGCCCGTCCATCCGCTTCGCGTCGTCCGCGGCTTTCTGAGGAGATTGTTCCTCAACCCGCTGATCATCGGTATTCTGGCCGGGCTGGCATGGCGCATCACCGGTGCACCGCTGCCCGAGCTTGGCATGCGGCTGGTCGATACGCTGGCCGCCACCGCCGGGCCGGTGGCGCTGTTCGCAATGGGGCTCAGCCTGCGCCGCTTCGGCATTTCCGGCAATGTCGCGCCAGCGCTGGCGCTGTCGGTGCTGAAGCTGTTCCTGATGCCGGCGCTGGTGCTCGGCCTGGTCTGGCTGCTTGGCTTGCCGCCGCTGACGGCCAAGGTGGCGGTGGTGGTGGCGGCGCTGCCCTCCGGCATCAATTCCTATCTCATCGCCGTGCAGTTCAACACCGGCCAGGCGCTGGCCTCGAACCAGATGACCATCGCCACGGCGAGCGCCGTCGTCACCATGGCCTTCTGGCTGGCTGTGGTTGTGCAGATTTTCGGCTAGTCTTTGCTGGCTCAAACCCTATATGCCATCTTGCGATTGCTTGCGGGGCTTGCCCTAGGTAAAGAGCAGTGGCTCCAGCGTGCCGGGCATCGATGCCATTGCGCACGCTCATCGAAGAAAATCCAGCGACCGGCCCGTCAGTGCGCCGAACGGAGGCCAGACCATGCTTCAGAAAACCAGCCATTTCATGCGCCAGGCCAATCTCATCAATGGCGAATGGGTGCAGGCCGACAGTGGCCAGACGGTCGACGTCAACAATCCGGCCACCGGCCTCAAGATTGGTACCGTGCCGAAATCGGGCAAGGTGGAGACCCGCCGCGCCATCGAAGCCGCCGAAGCCGCCTTCAAGACCTGGCGCAAGACCACGGCACTCGAACGCTCGAAGCTGCTGCGCAAGCTGCACGATGCGATGATGGACAATCAGGACGTGCTCGCGGAACTTCTGACCATCGAGCAGGGCAAGTCGCTGTTCGAGTCCAAGGGCGAGATCGGCTCGGCTGCATCCTACATACTGTGGTTCGCCGAAGAAGGCCGCCGTACCTATGGCGATGTGGTGCCGTCGCCCTGGGCGGACCGTCGCATCCTGGTGACCAAGGAACCGGTCGGCGTCATCGCCGCCATCACGCCGTGGAATTTCCCGTCCTCGATGCTGGCCCGCAAACTCGGCCCGGCGCTTGCCGCCGGTTGCACCGCGGTGGTCAAGCCCGCGTCGCAGACGCCTTATTCCGGCCTCGCCTGGGGCGCGCTGGCCGAGGAGGTCGGCTTCCCCAAGGGCGTCATCAACATCCTGACCGGTGCTGCCGGTGAGATCGGCGACGAGATCTGCGCCAACCCGCTGGTCAAGAAGATCACCTTCACCGGCTCGACAGAAGTCGGCAAGATCCTGATCCAGAAATCATCCGTCACAGTCAAGAAAGTGTCGATGGAACTCGGCGGCAATGCGCCGTTCATCGTCTTCGACGACGCCGACATCGACCGGGCCGTCACCGGCGCCGTCACCGCGAAGTACCGCAATTCCGGCCAGACCTGCGTCTGCACCAACCGTTTCCTGGTGCAGGCTGATGTCTACGACAAATTCGTCGAAAAGCTCGCCGCTGCCAGCAACGGGCTGAAGGTCGGTTCCGGTCTCGAAGAAGGCGTGCAGCAGGGGCCATTGATCGACGAGAAGGCGGTCGAAAAGGTCGAGGAGCTGATCGCCGATGCCACCGCCAAGGGCGGCAAGGTCGTCGCCGGCGGCAAGCGCCATGCGCTTGGCGGCTCGTTCTTCCAGCCGACGGTGATCGCCAATGCAACGCCGAAGATGCGCTTCATGAAGGAAGAGATATTCGGCCCGGTAGCCCCCGTGTTCAAGTTCGAAACCGAGGAGGAGGCGATAGCGCTCGCCAACGACACCGAATTCGGCCTGGCCTGTTATTTCTATACCGGTGATCTCGGTCGCGCTTTCCGCGTGATGGAAGGGCTGAAATACGGCATGGTCGGCGTCAATGAAGGCCTCATCACCACGCCGGAAGCGCCGTTCGGCGGCGTCAAGGAATCGGGCCTCGGCAAGGAAGGCGGACATCAGGGCATCGAGGACTATCTCGATACCAAATATGTCTGCATCGGTGGCCTCGGCCTCTGATTTTCCCACCCTCTGATTTCCTCGGGGTCTGTTGATCATAACGGACCCCGGTAAGCCCGAAAGGTCAGGCGGGCATCGATCAACCAACCGGCATTTCGGGCATGGCGATGAAGGACGGCGAGGTCTTCGGCACGACACAGGCGGGCGACCAGGTCCGCCGCTTCACCATTCGGGGCGGCGGCCTTACCGCCAACATCATCGGGCTCGGCGCCATCATCCAGGACCTGCGCCTGGCCGGCCACGACGCGCCGCTAGTGCTGGGATACGACCGTTTCGAGCCTTATGAGACCGACAGGGCCTTCTTCGGCGCCGTCGTCGGGCGCTTTGCCAACCGCATCCGCGACGGCCGCTTCACCATCGCGGGAAAGCGCTACCAGAGCGAGCGCAATTTCCTCGACAAGCATACGCTGCATGGCGGCTCCGAAGGTTATTCCCATCGGCCATGGACGGTCTCGCTGCATGGCAGGGATTTCGTCACGCTGACGCTGCATGATCCCGATGGCACGATGGGCTTTCCCGGCGCGCTCGACGTGACCTGCACCTACCGGCTGAAGATCCCCGGCACGCTGAGCATCGAGATGACCGCGACCTCAGAGGAGCCGACGCTCTGCAATCTCGCCCAGCATTCCTACTTCAACCTCGACGATGGCGGCGCCGGCGATATCCTCGACCACCGGCTGATGCTGAATGCCGGCGCCTACACGCCGGTTGACGGCGAGATGATACCGACCGGCGCTGTGAAGCCCGTCGACGGCACGCCCTTCGACTTCCGCCAGGCGCGGCCGCTGCGCATGGAGACCGAGGGCGAACAGCTTCCCTACGACCTCAATTTCTGCCTCGCCCCGACACGCGGGCCGCTCAGGCAGGCTTCCTGGGCGCAAGGTGCGAGTTCCGGCGTCGAGATGGAGGTCTGGACCACGGAGCCAGGCCTCCAGCTCTATACGGGTCAGTATCTGCAGCCGTCTTTGTCAGGGCTGGACGGGCGACACTACAAGGCTTTCTCGGGCTTCTGCCTGGAAGCGCAGGTCTGGCCGGACGCGCCGAACCGGCCGTATTTCCCGCAGGCGACGTTGTGGCCGGGCCAGATATACCATCAGGTCACGGAATACAGATTTAGGCTGCCTTAGGTCTATCGATATTCAGGTGAGGCCGGCCTGACCTGAATCTCGACAGACCTAATCTTCGAACGCCGCTCGTAGTGTCTCGAACGGCGCCAGCGCGCCGCGCACCTGGACGACAGCAGCGGCGACGCGATGTGCGCGCAGCGCCGCCTCGGCCGGAGCGTGGCCGGCAAGCCGGGCGGCGAGATAGCCGCCATTGAAGGAATCTCCGGCGCCGGTCGTGTCGACAGGGGCGGCGACATGCACGGCGGGAACGGGTTGCATGGCTCCTTTTTCGGCGATCAGCGCCGGCTCCTCGCCGTTCTTGACCACGACTTCGCCGACCAGCCTTGCCAGTCGTTGCGCGGTCGCTTGCGGTGCCGTATCGCCAAACAGCATCTGCTCGTCGGGAAAAGTCGGCAGGGCGATATCGGTGACGGCAAGGGCATCGAGGATCGCGGCTCGCGCCGCCTCAGGACTGTGCCACAGCCGCGGCCGGTAGTTGGGATCGAAGGCGACAAGCGAGCCGGCCGCGCGCGCGCCGGCTACGGCCGCCAGCAGCGTCTTGCGAGCGGCATCGTCTAGAATTGCCAAAGTGATTCCGGAAAAGTAGACAAGCGCCTGGTTTTCAAGGTTTTTTGCCAGTGCGGCCGGATCGGAGGCAAGCTGCCGCGCGGCCGCATCGCCGCGCCAGTAGGTGAAGGAGCGTTCCGAGCCGGTCAGCGTGATCGCATAGAGGCCGGGCCGTGCGCCCGATATGACCGGACTTTTGCCGATGCCGATGCCGTTTTCGGCGAAAAACCCGATCTGGCCTTGCGAGAACGGATCATCGCCGAAGGCCGAGACATAGGTCGCCGGGCGATCGCCGCTCAGCGCATGCAGCGCCCACAACGTGTTGAACGTATCGCCGGCAAAGCCCATGCGCCAGCTCGGCCCCTCCTGGCCCGAAAGTTCGATCATGCATTCGCCGATCGAGGCGACACCATTTCCTGCCATCAATCTCTCTCCTGGCGCATGTCGCTCAAAAGCTTGCCCTTGGGCCTGACCCGAGGGTGCGCAGCCGTTTGGGGTAACCGACATGCACAAACCCAAAGACGGGTGCTGTAGCTTTTTGCGGCCGGCAGCGCCATGCTTGGCGTCAGCGGTTTTTTTCGCCAGAAGCTTTTTCTGACCGGGGCTGCGGGAAGCGACCCGCTCGCCGAGACGTTATCTCTGGAAGAGGAACCGGTTTGGCATCGTTATGGCGTTATGTTCTGGCTGGTCTTGGTCTGGCCGCCTTGCTGGCCGGGATTCTCTGTGTCGTCTATCTGACCGCGCCGCAAGCTCCACAACTCGCTGCCGCCGACATTTCCCGTTCGAAAACCACGGCGCACGGGTTGTTCGTGGCAAGTTTCGAACCCGAAAAGGGTGTCATCCGCCAAGGCGAGCTGCAATCCTGGCTGCTGACGCTGAAGACAGTTGCGGGAGCGCCGGTGCAAGGAGCGGCGATCGCGGTTTCCGGCGGCATGCCGCAGCACAATCATGGCTTGCCGACCAGCCCGCAGGCGACCGATTATCTGGGCGACGGGCGCTATCGGATCGACGGGCTGAAATTCACGATGAGCGGATTGTGGCAGTTGCATTTTGCCATTTCCGCGGCGGCCGGCTCCGACACGGTCGTCTTCAACGTGCTGCTGTGAGCTGGCTTTCTCGCCTTTTCCTGCTGATGGCGATGGCCGTGCTTGCCGGCTGCGGCCAGCCGGAATTCTCCGACGCCGAGAAGAAAACCATCGCCTCGCTGGCACTCAACACCTTGCCGCCACTGAAGCCCGACACCACCAACCGCTTCGCCGATGTGCCGGCCGCGGCCGCGCTTGGTTCGACGCTGTTCTTCGACACCGGGATGAGCGGCGATGGCATGGTTTCCTGCTCGACCTGCCACAAGATAGACCGGCAGTTCCAGGACGACCTGCCGCAAGCGGTCGGCGTCGGCCGGACCAACCGGCGCACCATGCCGCTGGCCGGCGTTGCACATGATCCCTGGTTCTTCTGGGATGGACGCCGCGACAGCCTGTGGGCGCAGGCGCTGACGCCGCTGGAAAATCCGCTGGAGCAGGCCGGCAACCGCGCCGCCTTCGCGCACTACATCAAGGCGCGCTTTGGCGAGCGCTATGAGCGCATCTTCGGGCCGCTGCCCGACCTTTCCAAGGTGCCGGCCAATGCCAGCCCGCTCGGCACTGACGCCGAAAAGGCGGCATGGAGCGCCATGTCCGATCAACAGACCGAGGACGTCAATCGCGTCTTCGCCAATATCGGCAAGGCGATCGCCGCCTTCGAACGGTCGATCGCGCCGCCGCAGACGCGCTTCGACCGCTTTGCCATCGATCTGGCCACCGGCGCCAAGCCAAAAGACGAAGACGCCTTTTCGCCCGAGGAAATCCTTGGGTTGAAGCTGTTCATCGGCAAGGCCAATTGCGTGACATGCCACACCGGTCCGCGCTTCACCGACAACAGTTTCCACAATACCGGCGTGCCGCCGGTCAAGGGTTTGCCGCCGGATCGCGGCCGCGTGGACGCGGTACGCCAAGTCGAGGCCGATCCGTTCAACTGTCTCGGCGACTTCCGCGACGGCGGCGCCGGCGCCTGCGGCGAATTGCGCTTCATGGTGAAGAGCGGGCCGGAGCTCATCCGCGCCTACAAGACGCCGTCGCTGCGCGGTGCCGCCACGCGGGCGCCCTACATGCATGCCGGGCAGTTCTCGTCGCTCGACGAGGTGGTGGCGCATTATTCGAAGGCGCCGGCAAGTGTCGAAGGTGTGTCCGAGATCCATCCGCTGCAACTTTCGGACCGCGAACGCGCGTCGCTGGTGGCGTTCTTGAAGACGCTGGCGGAGTGAGCTTGAGAGCCGAACAAAAGCCGATCAATCGCGATCCTTCGTGCCGCCTCTGTCCCTCAGGCATCCGGCGCATCAATCGCGACGTGCAAGCCGTTCATCGTGACGTGACAACCCTCGTTAACGCGGGCGTGATCGACCGGACGGCAAGCGGGATCGAGTTTCCCTACGATCGTATCCATTTCGAATACGATGTGAGCGCCGCCGCGTAACGATAAACCTCTTCGCCTGCCGCGAGCGGTCCAGTTTGCATCATGTCGCTTTGCGACAGAGGCGCTACCTATCCTTCACCGTCTCCATTGCCACGAAGGTCGAGGTCTGGGCGACGTGGGGCAGGGCGGAAATGCGCTCGCCGAGGACGCGGCGATAGGCGGCGATATCGGTGGTGCGGACTTTCAGCAGGTAATCGAAGCTCGAGGCCATCATGTGGCATTGCTCGATCTCCGGCACCGCCTGGACGGCGCGGTTGAAGGCGTCGAGCGCGGCCGAGCGCGTATCGGACAGTTTGACCTGGACGAAAGCGACATGACCTTCGCCCATGCGCTCGCGGTCGATGATCGCCTGGTAGCCACGGATAAAACCATCCTTTTCCAGCCGCTTGACCCGCGCCTGCACCGGCGTCTTCGACAGGCCGACCTTGGCGGCGAGTTCCGACATGGAAAGCCGGCCGTCGCGCGCCAATGCCGAGAGGATGTTCCTGTCAATGCGGTCCAATTGGTCTTCTGTCATCGATTGTGCAGGCCATTTCGAGGGAAATACGGCTCAAAGCTAGATCATTCGGTCTGCCTTGTCGATTTCTTTGGGCCGACTGAAATTTGGCTTTGTGCTAGCTTGCGCCATTCGGTCCGGTCACCGCCGGCCCGCTCCCTGATGCTTGCTCCGCAGGACCGCCATGCCGCTCGATCCCATCCGCCAGCAGATCCGCGCCAACTATCTGCCCGACGAAGACCAGGCGGTGAAGCGGCTGGCCGAAGCGACGGGGCTCTCCGCCAAAGACCGTCAGGCGATCTCGGTCCGCGCCGCCGATCTGGTGCGGGCGGTGCGCGGTTCGTCCGATCCCAGGCTGATGGAAATTTTTCTCTCCGCCTACGGCCTCTCGACCAAGGAAGGCGTGGCGCTGATGTGCCTCGCCGAGGCGCTGCTGCGCGTGCCGGACGCCGAGACGATGGACGACCTCATCGCCGACAAGATCGCGCCGCACGACTGGTCGGCGCATTCGGGCGGTTCGAGCTCGATCTTCGTCAACGCCTCGACCTGGGCGCTGATGCTGACCGGCCGGGTGCTCGACGAGGGCGAGGGCGGCATCGAGGGCACGCTGCGGGCCATGGTGCGCAGGCTCGGCGAGCCGGTCATCCGCAAGGCGGTGGCGGCCGCCATGCGCGAGATGGGTGAGCAATTCGTGCTCGGCCGCACCATCGCAGAAGCGGTCAAGCGCGGCCGGCCGATGACCCAGAAAGGCTATCTCTATTCCTTCGACATGCTGGGCGAGGCGGCTCGCACCGAGGCCGACGCGCTGCGCTATCTCAAGGCCTATGCCGACGCCATTTCCTCGCTCGATGCTGGCGCCAACGGCCCCGACATCCGCCAGAACCACGGCATCTCGGTCAAGCTTTCGGCGCTGCATCCGCGTTATGAAGTGGCGCAGAAGGAAAAGATGCTGCCGGTGATGGCGGAGCGGCTTTTGTCGCTGGCGCTGGCGGCGCGCCATTCGCGCATGGGCCTCAATATCGACGCTGAGGAGGCGGACCGCCTTGATCTCTCGCTTGACGTTATCGAACGGGTGCTGGCCGAGCCGGAGCTGGCCGGCTGGAACGGCTTTGGCGTCGTCGTCCAGGCTTATGGTCCGCGCGCGGCTTTCGTCATCGACTGGCTCTACGCACTGGCGAAGAAATACGACCGCACCATCATGGTGCGGCTGGTCAAGGGCGCCTATTGGGACACGGAGATCAAGCGGGCGCAGACGCTTGGGCTCGACGGCTATCCCGTCTTCACCCGCAAGGCCAACACCGATGTCTCCTACATGGCCTGCGCGAAAAAACTGCTGTCGATGACCGACCGCATCTATCCGCAATTCGCCACCCACAACGCCCACACGGTCGCCGCCATCCTGTCAATGGCGACGGACCGCGACTCCTTCGAGTTCCAGCGGCTGCACGGCATGGGCGAGGCGCTGCACGAGACGGTGCGGCAGGCCGAGGGCACGCGCTGCCGCATCTATGCGCCGGTCGGCGCGCATTCCGACCTGCTTGCCTACCTGGTCCGCCGGTTGCTCGAAAACGGCGCCAACTCCTCCTTCGTCCATCAGCTCACCGACGAGGAGGTCAAGCCGGAGGATATCGCCCGCGACCCGCTCGAAACGGTCGAGAAACAGGGCCCCGCCGCCAATCCGGCGATCGCGCGCCCCGCATCGATCTTCGGCTCTGGCCGCCGCAATTCGAAAGGGTTCGACATCACCGATACGGTGACGCTGGCTGCCATCGACAAGGCCAAAGCGGGGTTTGCCGGGCCGGATCGCTGGCACGCCAAGCCGATCACTCGCGCCGCCGGCTACGGCAAGAAACGCCCCATCGTCAATCCAGCCAAGCCTGACGAGGTGGTCGGCACGGTCAGCGAGGCTGCCGCCAAGCAGGTGGCGACGGCCGTGCGCATCGCGGTGGAGGCGCAGCCGACCTGGGCGAAACGTCCGGTCGCCGAGCGCGCCGCCATCCTCAACCGCGCCGCCGACCTCTACGAGGCCAATGCCGTCGAATTCTTTGCGCTGGCCACCCGCGAGGCCGGCAAGTCATTGGCCGACGGCGTTGCCGAAGTGCGCGAAGCGGTCGACTTCCTGCGCTACTACGCAGCCGAAGCGGCCAATGCCGAAGCGGGGACACAAGCGCGCGGCGCCATTGTCTGCATCTCGCCGTGGAATTTTCCGCTCGCCATCTTCACCGGCCAGATCGCCGCCGCGCTGGTGACCGGCAATTCGGTGATCGCCAAGCCGGCCGAGCAGACGCCGCTGATCGCCTTCCGCGCCGTCGAAATGCTGCGCGAGGCCGGCGTGCCGGAAGACGTCATCCAGCTTCTGCCCGGCGACGGCCCGTCGGTCGGCGGGCCGCTGACCGCCGACCCGCGCGTTGCCGGCGTCTGCTTCACCGGCTCGACCGAGGTCGCCAAGCTGATCGAGAAGCAATTGGCCGAGACCGCCGCGCCCGATGCCATGCTGATTGCCGAGACTGGTGGCCTGAACGCGATGATCGTCGATTCCACCGCGCTGCCCGAGCAGGCGGTGCGCGACATCCTGGCGTCAGCCTTCCAGAGTGCGGGCCAACGCTGCTCGGCGCTGCGCGTGCTCTATGTGCAAACGGACGTCGAGAAGAAGATGCTGGAGATGCTGAAAGGCGCGATGGAAGCGCTCAGCATCGGCGATCCCTGGCAGATTTCGACCGATGTCGGCCCGGTCATCGACGACGAGGCGCAAACCTCGATCCAAGAGTATTGCACCAAAATGGGCTTGCAGGGCCGGCTGATCGCCAAGCTCGAAACGCCGAAGAGGGGCCGCTTCGTCGCGCCGCATGTGTTCAGGGTCAAAGGCATCGAGGAGATGGAGCGCGAGGTGTTCGGACCGGTGCTGCATGTCGCCAGCTTCGACGCCGACAAGATTGACGCTGTCATCGCCGGGATCAACCGCAAAGGCTACGGGCTCACCTTCGGCCTGCACACCCGCATCGAGGGCCGGGTCCAACATTTCGTCGACGGCATCCATGCCGGCAACATCTATGTCAACCGCAACCAGATCGGCGCGGTGGTCGGCTCGCAGCCCTTCGGCGGCGAGGGGCTTTCAGGCACCGGGCCGAAGGCCGGCGGTCCGCATTATCTCCGGCGCTTCCGCAAGGGACCCGAGGCCGGCACCGCCATCGCCGATGGCCACAAAGTGACGGCGACGGAGCTCGCCGACAATCTGCCCGATCCCGCGCTTGGCGGCTGGTCGACACGACCCGACCGCGTCGCCATCCTGCGCAAGCATCTGCGCGGCAAGGGCGCGGCGGCGATCGGTGCCGCCGCCAGCATCGATTTCGGCCAGGTCGACCTGCCCGGACCGACCGGCGAGGCCAACACGCTGTCGCTGTCGCCGCGCGGCCGGGTGCTCTGTCTCGGTCCGGATCAAGACACGCTGCTGGCGCAGACCATTCAGGCGCTCGCCGCAGGCAATGCCGTGCTGGCCGTGGCACCAGGTGCTCCGGCGGCACTGTCGGCGCTGACCGGCAAGGGCCTGCCGCTGGCGGCCATCGACGGCCGCCCCGACCCGGTCGAGGCACGCTCGCTGCGTGTCGAATTGGTCGCCTTTTCAGGCACGCCGGAGGCCGCGCGCATCGTGCGGAAGGTCATCGCCGACCGCGCCGGGCCGATCGTGCCGCTGGTCAGCGAGGTGCTCAACCCGGCGGCTTATGCTCATGAAAGGGCTGTCTGCGTCGACACCACGGCCGCGGGCGGCAATGCCAGCCTGCTGGCCGCGGCGTGAGGCTTTTCGCTCGTCGGGGATCGCCTTGTGTTGACAAGAAGCCGCGCCGGGCCGAACAGAAGGGACAACTCGACCGGGCCCGAACACATGCAACATGCGCCACCACGCCTTGAGCTTCCGCGTGTCGGCGTCGTCATCACCTGTCACAATTATCGCGCCTATGTCGAGGACGCGATCCGCTCGGTCCTGGCGCAGACTTACCAGAGATGGACCTGCGTCATCGTCGATGACGCTTCGACCGACGGCTCGACCGAACATATTCGCCAACTTCTCCGGGCGATCGGCGATCCGCGCCTCAGCCTGTTGGTGCGTTCGCAAAATGGCGGCCAACTCGCTGCGTTCCGTGATGGTTTTGCCGCGAGCGATGCGCCTTTCCTGGCGTTCCTCGACGCCGACGACATCTGGCTGCCGAATTTTCTCGTCGCGCATCTTTCCGCGCATCTCAATGCAACGCGCCCGGCGGCACTGTCCAGCTCCGACGTCTATCTGGTCGACCGCGACCGCACCGTGCTCGGCGGTACCTACCCGATGTTGCGCAAGCCGCGCTCCCGGACGGATGCGCCCGGCACGGCCACGACGCCCGGCAAGCAGCTTGGCGAGATGGCGTCCGAGATCGCCTATGCATCGGAATATCCGATCACCTATTTTGGCCCCGAGGCCTATGGCTGGATGTGGGCGCCGACATCGTCGATGGTTTTCCGGCGTGGCGCGCTGGAACCGGTTCTGGCGTTCCCGTTCAAGTCAAGGATCGGAACCGACTATCTCGCGGCAACATGTGCGCATCTGGCGGCGGGCAGCCTGATCCTGTCGGAATGTCTCGGCCTCTATCGCCTGCATGGAGCCAGCGTTTCCGCAGGCGCAACCTATGCCGGCGGTCATGTGCAGCAATCCCCCAATTATCGGGCGCACGAGATCACCATGGGCAAGGACGTCCTCGACTATGTCCTGGCCGATGCGGAACGGCTAGGCGCCATCAACGGCAGGCATTTCGTGCCCGGATTCCTGTCGAACCATGTAAAAAAATTTGGCGACCTGGGAAACGATCCGCGCCTGCTGCCGTTCCTCGATCGCCGCAGCCGCTGGCGGCGGTGGCGCAAGCGCCTCACGCGGGCCGTGCGTGGGTCGTTCGGCAGGGCCTGACCGGTGCGAGGGGTCAGGCGCCCTCGACGACCGAAAAGCCCTCGAATTGCGGATGGCCGAGATAATGCACCTTGCTGGAGCCGGTATTGCGGTGCGCGGCGCGAAAATTCTCGGATTTGGTCCAGGCGACAAAATCATCATGGCTCGCCCACACCGTGTGCGAGGCGAACAGCGTGTAGCCCTCGGTCTCGTTGACCGGACCGCGCAGCAGGTGGAATTCCTTGAAACCCTGCATCTCCGAGAGGCTTGAATCACGGTTTTTCCAGACGTCCTCGAAGGCGTCCTCCGAGCCGTTCTGGACCTTGAAGCGGTTCATGGCGATGTACATGGTGGTTCCTTTCGGGATTGGTGAACTGCGAGGATTGATGGATTGTCCGAGGTGGAGGTTGTCAAAACGGGCCGATCCGCGCTTTGAACACCCAACTTGACCTGCCAGTCTCGAGTGGGATGGGAGGGAACGGAGCTTGCTGGCGCACCAGTGTCAAAGCGAATTGGTCAAGCTCGGCAGAACCTGAGCTTTCGGCCAGTTGTATATCGCCGATGCCGCCGTCGGCCATGACAACGAAAACAACCCTGGCATTGTTGCGAGCCTTCGCTTGTATCGATTTCGAAACGCGACGGTTGGCGCGGGAAAGCTTCTTCTGAATTTCACCGCTGTAGCGGGATTCGACCGCATTGCCAGCCGCGGTCTGCTCTTTGCCCGTGCTGGAGGTCACCGCGTCGCGTTCCTCGCCATCCGCCGCGCCGCGGGCATCGTTCGTTTCGCCCGCGCCGCCAAGCCCTGCCGCCGTGCTTGGCCTTGCGGTCGGGATCGGCGGCTGTCCGATATCGGCAGGAAGCGCCTCAGTGCTTTCGGCCGGAGCAACCGGCTCTGCCGGTGTTTCAATCTTCGGAGCCACGCTCTGTTCGTCCAGGCGTGGGGTGTCGGCCATCAGTATGTCTGGCGTGGGTTGTTTGACAATCTGCGGCGAGGGCGCGGGCGGCTGGGCGGCCAATTCCCTGGCGGGTCGGTCGGCAGGCGGCTCGGGCTTGACCCTGGCCGGCTGCGGATCGGGCACCAAGGTAATGTTCATTGCGCCCGGCATCTGACCATCCAAGGTGCTGCCGACCACGTTGGCGCCGGTTTGATCGGTGCCTTCCATCTGGATCGCATCCCTGGAATCGAATGTCCCGGCGGGTGCGATCAGAAACGCCGCCGCCACAGCGGCATGGAGCAGGCAGGAGGCGACGATCGCCACTGTCCATTTGCGGCTCTCGGCTGGCTGCTTCTGCGCTAGCGGCTCGGCTGGCGTGATCGCCAGTTCGCTGCCGGCGTCGGGGAGGGAGCTGATTTTCTGCATGTCTCGCGACGAGAACTGCCGCGAGCGACATGGGATTGTCAAATCAAGATCGGTTGCCTCCCACGGCAACGGACCGGACACGGGCCATGCCGCGGTATTTCGCGTGAATGCGGGATGCAATCCCACTCAGACCCCGAAGGCGATGCCGGTCTTGGTCTCGGTCTTCAGGCCGCGCATGCAGGCATTCGGCTCGACGCTTGCGCCCGTGCATTCCGTCGCGCTGTTGATCAGCACGCGGCTGAGCTTGGTACAGTCGGTGCCCGCAAGGTCGAAACGCGTCACCTTGGTCTTGCCCGCCGGCAATTCCTTGAAGTCGAGCACGGTCAGCCGGTCGACGACGCCGGCCTCGTTGAACAGCGCGATTTCGAACGCCGCCTTGGCGAGGTCCGTGCCAAGGCCGTTGTTGACCACGAAGGTCAAGCGGCAGCCCTTGTCCGAGGGCTGCGCGGCGTTGAGCTCAAGGGTCAGCGATGGGGCCGGCGCGGCCTGTTGCGCCAACGCCGGGCCTATCGCAAGCGACACCGCCAACGCCGAGGTCAGCAGACGAAGCGATGCCGTCAAGCCTGTCATTGGTATCAACCTCCAAACCGCATGGTCGCCGCCAGCTTCAGCGTGACGCCGGGTTCATACACCGCGACTGTCGTGCTGCCGTTCAACGGGTTGGCGTATTTGACATCGAACAGATTGTCGGCGCGGAAGTCCACCTTGAAATTGTCGGTCGCCTGGTAGCTGGCGAAGGCGTTGACCAGCGTATAGTCCCTGGCCACCGCGTTGCCCTTCGGCTTGCCGTTGTATTGCACCTCGCCGCCGACGGTGAGTCTGTCCTCGAGGAAACGCAGGCCGAGCTGCGCCGTGACCTGGGAGGAGGGGATGGTCGAAAGATCTTCGCGGACGCCTTCGTAAGTCACCGTATGGCCGTTGGTGAAGGAGGCTGAAAGGCCGGCAAATCCCCATGCCGCCTCATAGACGCTTTCGAATTCGAAGCCCTGGATCTTGGCGTTGGCGAAGTTCTGATACTGAGCGCAAGTGGGAATGTAGTAGCCGCCCGGAACCCAGATCGGTGGCAGGCCTGGTAGGTAGGGACATCCGTTGTTGCCGACGCCGACATCGTCATTCAAACCGATATAGTCATCGACATCATTGTGGAAGTATGCGGCCTTGATGCGCAATGCGTCGTCGGACTGGATGATCCCATTGGTCTTGTAGTTGATGCCGGCTTCCCAGGTTTTTCCGGTTTCCGGCTTCAAATTGGGGTTGGGCAGGAACGGGAAGACTACGCCGGCCGGATGCATCCCGCTGATCAGGGTTTCGGTGATGGAAGGCGAGCGGTAGCCTTCGGCGTACGTGCTGTAGAATTGCAATCCGTCGAGCCCTGCGCTGTCGAACGGCGAGACGCCGACCGTGATCCGGGGTGACAGGCGGTCTCCGGACGTATTGCCTTCGTCGCTCTTCAGGCTGTAGCTGTCGTAGCGCAAGCCGGCCTCGATCTCCAGCCAGTTCCAGGAGATCTTGTCCTGAATGTAGCCACCCGAGACCCGCCGCTTGCCGGACGGCGTGTAGAAGCTGTCGCTGCCCGTCGCGCCTGTGTTGTCGACATCGTCGCTCACCCAGTCGCCGCCATAGGTCAGCTCGTGGGCGAAATCACCCGTTTCGAAGCGTGACGTGTTCCAGATATCGATGCTGGCCGTGTCCATGTCGTAGGTCGACTGCGAGCCCGCTGGCACGAGGATGGGCAGGCCGGTAGAGGGGTTGTAGCGGTTGAGCGCAATCAGGCTCGTCTGGTCCAGCTGCGTCTTGCCGTAGGAGGCGTTGATGTGCAGATCGAGCCAGCTCTTGACATCGTCGGTGATGTTGTAACGCCCGGTGAAAGTGTTCTGCTTGAGATCGACGTCATAGACCGGCACGCCGCTGCTGGTCTCCTGCCAGCTATCGCTGGTGCCGTTCCAGCCCAACTTCAGTTCACTGTTTTCGCTGGGTCGGATGGTTGTCTTGAGAAGACCGCTCAGTACGTCGAAGCCAGTGCCATTTACCGTGTCGCCGCCGCCATCCTTGTAGTCGTTATAGTCGCGATAGACGATGTTGCCGAGCACGTCCCAATTTTCGTTGAAGCGATAAGCGCCGGCGGCACTGGTCGTCCAGCCCTTGCCATTGCTTTCATAGCGCCCGGTCGTGGATGCCGCCCACGTCTCGCCGTCGCGAAGAAAGTCGTCCGCATCCTTGGTCTCGAAGAAGACGACGCCGCCGATGGCGCCCGAGCCATAGGTGTTGGCGACCGGCCCGCGGATCACATCCGCGGACTTCAACAATTCGGGATCAATCCAGAAGGTCGATTGCGTGCCGTGGCCGGAACGCTGGAAGTCCTGCCTTGCGCCATCGACGATGACCTGAACGCGACCGAGATCTTGCAAGCCACGGATGTTGACGCTGGAGCTAACGCGCCTCGCATCGGCCTGCATGGTGATGCCCGGGACGCCGAAGAACACGTCATTTGGCGTCGTTGCCATGCGCCGGTCCAGCTGCTCCTGGTCGACGTGGCTGGTAGAGGACAGGGACTCGATCGCCGTCTCGCCGGTGCGGCTGACGACCAGGATCTGGTCGAGCAGCGTCGCGCCCGCCGGCGCCTGGGCAGCTTCAGTCTGCTTCGCCTGGTCGGTCTGCTGTTCGTCTGTCGCCTGTTGAGCGCCAGCGGGTACTGTCAGCAAGCCGATCGCCGCCGCGCCGGCCAGCAATGCGGCCATTTTCCTTATCGTCGACCGATGCGCCGGGCCTGGATTTTCCAGACCAAGCCGTCCCCAATTCGCCAACCCCATGCCCCAACTCCAAAAATCCAGGTTCGATGCTGGCTGGCTTGGCGCTCGCTGGCATTTTTGATCGTGTCCGGCGTCTTAAATGTTGACTCACTTACTCCGGTATTGCACTGACTAGTAAACATGATTATTCAAGTCAAGAAATGAATCGGCATCTACGCAACGCCTAGCCAGACGCCCGGCACAGGAAAGGGATCGATCCAATGAACACGCACAATCCCAGTGACTTTCGCTATCGCGTCCGCCGTTCCGACGACAATCCGGCTCGTTTCGACCGGGTCCCGCTTGCCGTGAGGACGCTCTCCAGCAACACGCTGTTCCAGGGCGAGCACGAGATCGGCATCGAGCACCATGGCGCGCTCTACCGGCTGAAGATCACCCGCCAGGGCAAGCTGATCCTCAACAAGTAGACCCGAGGCGAATGGGTAAGACAATCAGGTGTTAAGACATGGACCAGCGCGTAAAACCCGCCCCGCATGAAATCCGGCGGGCGCGGGCGGACAATCCGAAGATGCGCGAGCGCGATCTCGCCGTCCAGCTCGGCATTTCGGAGGCCGAACTGGTCGCGGCGCATTGCGGCGACGGCGTCGTCCGCGTCGAGCCGCGCGTCAACGACCTTTTGACCGGGCTGGAGGCTGTCGGTGAGGTCATGGCGCTGACCCGTAACGAAAGCGCGGTGCACGAAAAGATCGGCGTCTACGACAAGGTCGTCACCGGCAACCACAATGCCATGGTGCTTGGCGAGAACATCGACCTGCGCATCTTCCCGAAAGTCTGGGCACACGGCTTCGCCGTGGAAAAGCGCGACGGCGGTGACATCAGGCACAGCCTGCAGTTCTTCGATGCCGCAGGCGAGGCGGTGCACAAGGTGCATCTCAGGCCCGCATCCAACCTCTATGCCTATCAGAAGCTGGTTGCTGGGCTCGAATCGCCGAACCAGGAACCGACCGTTGCGGTTTCAGGGAGCGGGTTCGAAGACGAGGCCGAGGCTCCGGACGCTTCGGCAAGCGTCGATGATTTGCGTGAACGCTGGAGCCGGCTGACCGACGTGCACCAATTCTTCGGCATGCTGAAGACGCTGAAGCTCGACCGCCGCCAGGCGATGCGCATGGTCGGCCAGGATTACGCCTGGCTGCTCGACAATGACGCCGTCAGCGCCATGTTCCACCATGCCGCCGAGGGCGAGATGCCGATCATGTGCTTTGTCGGCAATCGCGGCTGCATCCAGATTCATTCCGGCCCGGTCAAGTCGATCAAGCCGATGGGGCCTTGGATCAACGTGCTGGACGAGACCTTCCACCTGCATTTGCGGACCGACCACATCCATGAGGTCTGGGCCGTGCGCAAGCCGACCAAGGACGGCCATGTCACCTCGCTCGAAGCCTATGGCGCCGACGGCAAGATGATCATCCAGTTCTTCGGCAAGCGCCATGAAGGCGAAAGCGAGCGTGAGGACTGGCGGTTCCTGGCCGAAAACCTGCCGCGCATTCCAAGCCCGACCGCGGCCTGAGGACGATGACGATGGTTTCTTTCTTCAAACGGGCGCTTGCGCCGGTGGTCGGCCTTTCCCTGGCCTTCGCAGCCCTTCTGCCGGCCCACGCCACCGAAGAGCCAGCGGTCTTTGCCGACAATTCGAAGATCGCAGCCATCGGCGGCTCGATCACCGAGATCGTCTTTGCGCTCGGCGAGCAGAAGCTTCTGGTCGCCCGCGATTCGACCAGCCGTTATCCCGAGGCGGCGCTCAGCCTGCCCGATGTCGGCTATATGCGCCAGCTTTCGCCGGAAGGTGTGCTTTCGGTCAATCCGTCGGGCATCCTGGCGCTGCACGGCAGCGGCCCGAAGGAGGCCGTCGATGTGCTGAAGAAGACCAGCATCCCGTTCATCGAGGTGCCCGAGCGCTACGATCGTGAAGGCATACTCGAAAAGATCCATATCGTCGGCAAGGCGCTCGGCGCCGACGCCAAGGCCGATGCGCTGGCAGCCGAGATCGACGCCAAGCTGAAGGCCGCCGAAAAGCAGACCGCTTCGATCAAGGACCGCAAGCGCATCCTGTTCATCCTGTCTTTGCAGGGCGGCAAGATCCTCGCCGCCGGCAGTCAGACCGCCGCCGACGGCATCATCAAGCTTTCCGGCGGCGTCAATGCGATCGACGGTTTTTCCGGCTACAAGCAATTGTCCGACGAGGCTATCATCACCGCCAAGCCGGACGTGATCCTGATGATGAACAATGCCGGTCCGGCCGTGTCGGACGACCAGCTGTTCGCCAGCCCGTCCATTTCATCGACGCCGGCGGGCGTTGCCCGCAAGGTGGTCCGCATGGATGGCGGCTATCTGCTCGGCTTCGGGCCGCGCACGGCCGACGCCATCCATGATCTTGCCGTCTCGCTTTATGGCGGGCAGGTCACGGACTGAGCGAGCGCCGATGGCCGATCAATCGATCGCAGGTGCGGCGGGCATTATGGCGACTGCATCCGAAGGCGACCGTTCGGGACGCGCCCGCATCGTCATCCTGTTTTTGTGCCTGGGGCTTGTCCTTGTCGTATTGTTGTCGCTGACATCGGGCGCGTCCGATGCGTCGGCCGTCGGTGTCGTCCACGACTGGCTGGTGGGTGCTGCGCCCGGCAATGAGATGCTGAACGCCCGCGACCGGCTGATCGTCTACGACATCCGTCTGCCGCGCGTAATCCTTGGCGTGCTGATCGGCGCCGCGCTCGCCGTCTCCGGCGCGGTCATGCAAGGGCTGTTCCGCAATCCGCTGGCCGACCCCGGCCTCATCGGCGTGTCGGCCGGATCGAGCCTTGGCGCGGTGGCCGTCATCGTGCTTGGCGCCACGGTGCTGGCGCCGTTCACGTCGGCGCTGGGCACGCTTGCCTTGCCGCTGGCGGCATTCTGCGGCGGGCTGGCGACGACACTGGTGCTCTACCAGGTCGCCACCAGGCATGGCCGAACCTCGGTCGCCACCATGCTGCTGGCCGGCATCGCGCTGGCGGCGCTCGCCATGGCGCTGACCGGTATCCTTATCTTCATGGCCGACGACCGGCAGCTGCGCGATCTGACCTTCTGGCAACTCGGCTCGCTCGCCGGCGCGACCTGGCAGAAGATCGGTTCGGTCGGGCCGATCATCGTGCTGGCGCTGGCGGCGATGCCGTTCCTGGCGCGCGGCCTCAATGCACTGGCGCTCGGCGAAGCCACCGCCGGCCATCTCGGTATCCCGGTGCAAAGGCTGAAATACACGGCGATCGTCGGCGTTTCGGCTGCGGTCGGGGCGTCCGTCGCCGTCAGCGGCGGCATCGGCTTCGTCGGCATCGTCGTGCCGCATTTGCTGCGCCTGGCGATCGGCCCGGACAACCGCTATCTGCTGCCGGCATCAGCGCTGCTCGGCGCCTGCCTGCTGCTTTTGGCCGATGCCGTCGCGCGCACCATCGTGGCCCCGGCCGAACTGCCGATCGGCATCGTCACCGCGATCGCCGGCGCGCCGTTCTTCCTCTGGATACTGCTGCGCAAGCGCGGCGTCGTCGACCTGTGAGATGGGTTTCATGATCGAAGCGCGGGATGTTTCGGTGGCGATTGGGGGCAAGCGCATCGTCGCCAATGTCGATTTCGACATGCGGCCCGGTGAAGTCGCGGCGATCGTCGGCCCCAACGGCTCGGGCAAGACGACCTTCCTGAGGGCGTTGTCAGGCGATCTTGCCTATTCAGGCCAGATCGCCATCAACGGCCGCGATCTTGCCGCGATGAAACCGGTCGAGGCTGCGACAGTGCGTGCCGTGCTGCCACAGGCGACGACGCTGTCCTTCCCCTTCACGGTGCGCGAGATCGTCAGGCTCGGCCTGGTCGGCGGACGCTCCGGCGTACTGCCCGGCGAGGACGAGCACCTGCCTGAACGGGCGTTGTCGCGTGTCGATCTCGATGGCTTTGCCGGCCGTTTCTACCAGGAGCTTTCGGGCGGCGAGCAGCAGCGCGTGCAGCTTGCCCGCGTGCTCTGCCAGGTCTGGGCGCCGGTGCTCGACGGCAAGCCGCGCTATCTGTTCCTCGACGAGCCGGTTTCCAGCCTCGACATCAAGCATCAGCTGATCATCATGGGCATTGCCCGCGATTTCGCCAGAAGGGGCGGCGGCGTGGTCGCCATCCTGCACGACCTCAATCTGACGGCCATGTATGCCGACCGCATTTTCGTCATGCATCGCGGCAGGCTTGCCGCCAACGGTTCCCCGCAGGACGTGCTGAGCGACGATCTGATCGAAAAAGTGTTCGGCTGCCGGCTGAAGGTCGGCGCGCTGCCGCAGGGGAATATGCCGTTCGTGCTGCCGCAATCGGCAGCGTAACAGAAATCAGGCGGCCGGCGCCCGGCGCTCCAGCAGGTCGATGCCGAGCAGGTGTCGCACATTCGGTCGTGCCGCCACCATGTCGGCGATCGTATAGCGCTCAAGCACGGCAAAGAAGGCGTTGAGCGCCTCGCGCAGCGCCGAATTCAGCGCGCAACTGTCGACCAGCGGGCATTCGGCGGCATCGTTCTCGAAGCATTCCGCCATGGCAAAGCTCTCTTCGGTTACCCGCACGACGTCGAACAGGCTGATCTGCTCGGCTGCACGGCCGAGCCGGACGCCGCCGTTCCTGCCGCGCACCGTCTCGACCAGGCCATTCTCGACCAGCGGCTGCAGGATCTTGAACAGAAAAAGCTCGGATACCGAATAGGCGGCGGCGATCTCTGGGATACGGCTCAGCCGATCGGTGTTCGCGGCGCAATACATCAGGATGCGCATGGCGTAGTTGGTCTGGCGTGTCAGGCGCATTTTGTCCTCGCGAAGCAGTGGCTCGACCCTAAACACGCCGCGTCAACGAGCGACGCGCTTCAGGCCTTGTCTTTGTCCATGCCGTTGTCCCAAAACCGCAGCTCAGCTTTAGGCGACATCAGTGAATATGGCCTATACCTTGGAATAATTCCAGACAAGGACTGCATAATAGTTGAATATTATCGTCAACTTTGTGTGCGCGGCCGCGCAAAACGGCTGGGATGAAATGTGGCGCGCATTCGGCTGGGCGGGTTACTAAGTAAGTCCGCGAGATCCACCAGGAGCGGTTCCATGTCACAACCAGCCCAGGCTTTGGCGCCCGTCGCCCGGTCCGACGCCGATGCGTACGCCAAGCTTTCGGCGCTCCGGCGCACCAAATTTCTCGCTACGGCTGCACTAGCGCTCTGCGTCGTCATCTTTGCGGTGGCCAAGTCGTTCGAGGGCCGCTTTGCGTGGCTGGGTTTTGTCGCCGCCTTTGCCGAGGCTGCGACGATCGGCGGCCTGGCGGACTGGTATGCGGTGGTGGCGCTGTTCAAGCGGCCGCTTGGCCTGCCGATCCCGCACACCGCCATCATTCCTGAAAATCAGAACCGCATCGCCGACAATCTCGGCCGCTTCATCGAGGTCAATTTCCTGGCGCAGGAACCGGTGCGGGAAAAGCTCGCCGAGGTCGACTTTTCCGCGCTCGTCGCCGATTGGCTGTCGGATGCCGACCGGGCGGCCGGCCTGTCGCGGTTCGTCGGCCGTCTGGTGCCTCAGACGCTGGGGGCAATCGAGCAGTCCGGTCTGCGCGGCTTCGTCACCAGCCGCATGCTGGAACAGGTCGAAAAGGTGCCGCTGGCGCCGCTCGCCGCCGAATTGCTGTCGGCCCTGACCGACGACCGCCGCCATCAGAAACTGTTCGACGAGTTCACCAAGGTGGTCGGCCGGTTCCTGAGCGATGAAGAGGCGCTGGCGACGATGCGCGAGAAGATCCGCGAGGAATTGCCGTCGCTGTTCAACCTGTTTCGCGCCGATGCCTATCTCCTGAAGAAGATCGTCGCGTCAGCCGGTTCGCTGCTCGACGAGGTGAGGGCCGATCCCGATCATCCGATGCGCGCCGAATTCGACCGCTTCGTGGAAAGCTTCGTCGAGCGGCTGAGGACATCCAAGCAATATGCAAGGCGCGCCGAGAAACTGAAGCGCGATTTCCTCGCCCGGCCGGAGCTCAAGGCGCTGGCCGGCGACATGTGGGATAGTCTGCGCCTGTTCATCGAGCAGGACGCCAAGGCGGAGAATTCGATGATCCGCGCTCATCTGGCCAACATGTTCGTCGAGGTTGGCCGCCATCTTGCGGGCGATCCGCAGATCAGGGCCGACATGAACCAGGGTTTTATCGTGGCGCTGGCCTCCTTCGTCGAAAGCCAGAAGAGCGGCGTGTCGAAATTCATCGCCGACCAGGTCAAGCGCTGGGATCTTGCCCAGCTCACCAGGCTGATCGAGATGAACATCGGCAGGGACCTGCAATATATCCGTTTCAACGGCATGGTCATCGGCGGCCTTGCCGGCGTCGTGCTCTATACGGCGGAGCGGCTGTTTCTCGTCAACTGAGGCGCTGCGCACGGCTTTGAAACGTTCATTGCCTGTCCGAATGGACCGCGAAGCTCCGGTGCTCTATTCTTCTCTCTTCGGGTGCCGCATTCGCGGCAACAGGGGAGAGAACCATCATGGCAAAGCAACCCGATTCCGACTCCTTCATGGACATGTTCGGCCGCTTCGGCCGTGACCTGAAGTTGCCGAACGTCGATGTCGAGGCGATCCTCAGCCATCATCGCAAAAACCTCGAAGCCCTGGAAAAGTCGGCCAGGGCAAGTGCCGCCGGAGCGCAGTCGCTTATGTCCAGGCAGCGCGAGATGCTGCAGGACACGCTGCGCGAGATCACCGACATGGCGCAAAGCTACCGGACGCCGGGCAATCCGCAGGAGCTGGTGACGAAACAAACGGAATTCGCCAGGAAATCCTTCGAAACCGCGCTGAAGAATGCCGGCGAGGTCGCCGAACTGGTCAAGAAGTCCGGCACCGAATCGGTCGAGATCCTGCGCGATCGCATCAAGGAGGCGATGGCGGAGATCCGCACCGGCTACGAGAAGAAGTAGTCGGTCGCTGCCAAAACCGGTCGAGCCGGATTTCTCCTGGCTGGCCAAACCGCTCCCGTTCGTAGGGACAGGCCCCGGCATGATTTGGGCTGAACAGTCGGAACGGAATCGCATAAGCCGAATTGACAGAGGCGACCGGTTCGTGGTCCGGAGGCAGGGCAGGCGATCGGGAAAGCAGGAATGACGGAAACACGGCCGAGGACGCCGCCGACCTATGAGCAGCTCAGGGCCATGGCCGGGCAGGAACTTGGCGTGTCCGACTGGACGACGGTCGACCAGAACCGCATCGACCAGTTTGCCGAATGCACGGGCGACCATCAATGGATCCATGTCGATCCAGAACGGGCAAGGCGGCAAAGCCCGTTCCGCACCACCATCGCGCATGGCTATCTGACGCTGTCGATCATCGGCGCGCTGGCGCTCGACATGGGCATCGTGCCGGAAAACACGCAGGCCGCATTCAACTATGGCTTCGACAAGGTGCGTTTCCTGTCGCCGGTCCGGGTCGGCGCACGCATCAGATTGCGCACGACGCTTCTGTCCATGGAAGACAGGGGGCCGGGCCAGTACCTGATGAAGGCCGCCAACACCGTCGAGATCGAAGGCGAGCAGAAGCCCGCGCTGACCGCCGAAACGCTGGTCATGCTGTATGAGCGGCGGAGGCGGGCAGGGGCGTGAGGCGGCACCTAGCCCGGACCGTCAGTCACAACGCGCCATAGCCGCTTCAAGCGTCCTGAAGATACGCTCATCGCTGGATTGCGCGACGTTGAAGCGCATGAAGCGGCTTGCCGATTGAGACAGGCTGAACGCATTGCCGGGCGCCAGCACAATATTGGCCGACAAGGCGTATCGGGCGATATCGGCGGCATCCATCCCCTCGGGCAGGCTGCACCACAGAAACATGCCTGCCGGCTGGTCTATCCATGGCGTGATGCCGATGGCTCTCAGGCGGTTGGTTGTTTCGGCCATGGCGCGCGAAAGCCGTGCCCGCAGCAAATCCATGTGCTTGCGATAGAGTCCGTCCTTCAACAGCGTCAGCACCAGTTCGGATGCGAGCCGCCCGTTGCCAAAGGACGTGGCGATCTTGAGATCGGTCAATCCCTCCATCCAGCGCCGGGGCGCGGCGATGAAGCCACAGCGTATCGACGCTGAAAGCGTCTTGGAGAAGCTGCCGATATAGACAACCCGGTCGAGACCATCGAATGCCGCAAGCCGGGGAGCGGGCGTATGTTCGAAATCGGCAAAAATATCGTCCTCGATGATCGTCAGCCCCGATTGATCGGCGAGCTTGAGCAGGCGGTGGGCGACGACCGGAGACAGGATCGCGCCTGTCGGGTTATGAATGGCGGAATTGGTGATGTAGAGACGCGGCCCGTGCTCGGCCAGCGCCTGCGCGAACAACTCGATATCCGGCCCAGACGGTGTGTAGGGAACGCCGACAACCTTGACCCGGTGGGCGCGCAACAAAGCATGGAAATTGAAATAACAGGGATCATCCACCAGCACCGCGTCGCCTGGCTCAAGCAGGAACCGGCACAGGAGGTCGATGGCTTGCGTATCCGATTCCGTCAGCATGATCTGTTCGGGAGAGGCGTCGATGCCTTGCGCTGCAAGGCGCCGCGTCAGCAGATGACGCAGCGGCGGCAATCCGAGCGGAGTACCGTAATCCGCCAACGTAGCGGCATCGGCCCGCGCCACCGTCCGCAACGCCCGGCGCAGGCCACCCTCCGGCATCCACGAGGCCGGCAGCCAGCCGCAACCTGGCTTCAACACGTCCTCGCCCGCCTCCAGGGATTGGCGCGAAACCCAGAGCGGATCGACCGCCCGGTCGAGCCGGGGACCGATCTCGGCCAATGACAAAGGCGCAATTGGCCCGGCGGCATAATAACCCGAACCCGGCCGCGAACGGATATCCCCCTCGGCGGCAAGACGCTCATAAGCGTCGACCACGGTGGATTTGGAAACCTGCATGCTCTTGGCAAAGGCGCGGATCGACGGCAGCCGTGCTCCCGGTGTCAGGACCCGTGCGGCGATCCGGTGCCTGATCGTTGCCATGACGCTTTCGACAAGCGTCCCGTTGTTCCGGCTTTCCGTCGTCAGTTCATCCATCCGTACTGCTCGCTATATCATGACAGTTTCTTGGAATTGTACTGCATTGTCTCTGGTGATGCCACATGTCTTGGCCCGATAGAGAGCGAGAACATTGGGAGCGTTTAATGGACAAGACGGCGAGCGGCTGGGTGAGCGGCTTCATAGGCGTGCTGATTTTCAGCGGCTCGCTTCCGGCTACACGCGTAGCCGTGATGGATTTCGACCCGATCTTCTTGACCGCGGCCCGCGCCGCGACGGCCGGTATCCTCGGCCTTGTGTTGCTCATCGTTTTGCGCGCCGAGCGTCCGCAGCGTGGTGACCTGTTTTCCCTAATCATCGTGGCGCTCGGTGTTGTGGTCGGTTTTCCCTTGCTGACCGCGCTGGCGCTGAAACACGTCACCTCGGCTCACTCCATCATCTTCGTCGGCCTGTTGCCGCTGGCGACCGCGATCTTTGGCGTCATTCGCGGCGGCGATCGCCCAAGACCGGCTTTCTGGCTGTTTTCGTGCCTTGGCAGCGCGCTTGTGGCCGGCTTTGCGCTGGCGCAGGGCGGAGCGGCCTCGCCGCTGGGCGATAGTTTGATGCTTGCCGCCATCGTCGCATGCGGTCTTGGCTATGCCGAAGGAGCCGCACTGTCGCGTCGGCTCGGCGGCTGGCAGGTGATCTGCTGGGCGCTGGTGCTGTCGCTGCCGGCGATGCTTACGCTGACGCTGATGACCAAGCCGGCTTCGTTTGACGGCGTCGGTATCAACGCCTGGATCGGCCTCTGCTATGTCTCACTGTTCAGCATGCTGATCGGCTTTGTCTTCTGGTATCGCGGGCTGGCGCTGGGCGGCATTGCTGCCGTGGGGCAGTTGCAACTCCTGCAGCCCTTCTTCGGCCTCGCGCTGGCGGCAACGCTGCTGCATGAGCAGGTCAGTCCTGTGATGATCGCCGTCACGGTCGCCGTGGTGTTTTGCGTCGTTGGGGCGAAGAGGTTCGCGAAGCAGAATGCGCATCAAGAGGTGGCTGCGGAGTGACCGTCCCGTCCGTTACTGGAACTTCGTGACCACGCCGATGCCTATGCCTTCGAACCCGCCCATCGCCATCAGCGCTGCCGGCGCCTCCTCGAGACTGATCCTCTTACCGACCAAAAGTTCAGGCTTGAGCTTGCCGGTGCGGATCATCTCCATCATCGCCTGGTAGCGGTAGGCCTGCATGCCGTGGCTGCCGCGGATTTCGAGCTCGAAGGCGATCACCTTGTCCATCGGTATCTGCGGCCTGGCGTGATCGCCGAGCATCAGTCCGACCTGCACATGGCGGCCGCGCCGACGCAAATTGGCGATCGAGTTGAACGAGGTGGTAGGATGGCCGAGCGCGTCCATCGACATATGCGCCCCGCCATTGGTGATCTGCTTGACCGCCTTGACCACATTCGGTGTCTTAGAGGCATTGATCGTCGCCACGGCGCCGATCTTGCTGGCGAAATCGAGCTTCTCGTCGGTCAGGTCGATGGCAATGACGTTGGCGCCCATGGCGCTGGCGATCATGATCGCCGACAGGCCGACGCCGCCGCAGCCATGCACGGCCACCCATTCGCCCGGCGTCACCCGGCCCTGGTCGACGATGGCGCGGAACGACGTCACGAAACGACAGCCGAGGCTGGCGGCGGTGGCGAACTCCATCTTGTCCGGCAAGCGCACGAGGTTGGTGTCGGCATGGTCGATGGCGACATATTCGGCGAACGAGCCCCAGGCGCTGAAGCCGGGCTGGAACTGGTGCTCGCAGACCTGATGGTTGCCGGACGTGCATTCGAAGCAGCGGCCGCAGCCGACGGCGAACGGCACGGTGACACGCTCGCCGGGTTTCCAGCGGGTCACCTGCTTGCCGGTGGCGACCACGACACCGGCAAGCTCGTGGCCCGGTACGTGCGGCAGGCGGATGCCATCGTCGTGGCCCATCCAGCCGTGCCAGTCGCTGCGGCAGAGCCCTGTCGCCTCGACCTTGATGACGACGCCGCCCTGTGCCGGCGTCGGATCGGCAACGGTCTGGATGGTCGGCGCCTCGCCGAACTTTTCGAAGACGACGGCTTTCATAGGCGATTCCTCATGCTTTTACCGAGCAGCCTCTCTACTCGGCATCGATCTGGTTCTCAGGCGCCGCCTTCTGGAAGGCCGGCAGTGACATGCAGGCGGCGTGGATGCGCGAGATTGTCGGGTAGGGCGTCAAGTCGACGCCGAAACGGGCATTGCTTGCGATCTGGGCGACCAGGCAGATGTCGGCCAGGCTCGGCGTGTCGCCATGGCAGAACGCTCCTGTTTCCGGCGACGAAGCCAGGATCTTCTCAATTGGCTGGAAACCCTCGTTCACCCAGTGCCGGAACCAGTTGACGACATCCTGGTCGCCGGCGCCGAACAGGATGCGAAGCGAGGTCAGCACGCGCAGATTGTTCACGGGATGGATGTCGCAGGCGATCATCTGCGCCAGCATCCTGACGCGCGCGCGTCCCAGCGCATCCTTCGGCAGCAGCGGCGGCTCGGGGTTGGTTTCGTCAAGGAATTCGATGATAGCCAGCGATTGCGTCAGCAACTTGCCGTCGCCCAGGATCAGCGCCGGCACCAGCCCCTGCGGGTTGACCGCGAGATAGGCTGGCTCCAGGTGCTCGCCGTGCCGCAGGTGGTGTGGCACATACTCGTAGTTCAGCCCCTTCATCTCCAGTGCGATCCGCACGCGGTAGGAGGTGGAGGAGCGGTAGTAATTATGAAGGACGATGTCGCTCATCAGGTCACGGCTTCGATTGCTGGCGGCACATTCGACCGATTTGGGTGGTCGGGCAAGCTATTGCATCGCAAAATCCATTCAAACGCGATGTGCTTTAGGCGTCACTGCGATGTACTATTTGGCAATAATCTGGCCATGGTCGCGGGGCTATCCTGTGCCGGAGGAAACTGAAACGAGCCCAAGTGACAGCAGCCACATGACCGCAGCCCCATGACAGCCAGTGATCGCGCCCGGTTCTTGATCATCGACGACCATCCGCTGTTTCGCGAGGCGCTGCACAGCGCCGTGCAGATGGCCTATCCGGAAGTCGACACGGTGGAGGCGCGCACCATCGCCGAGGCGCTTGAGCTTCTGGCGGATGCCAAACCCTTCGATCTTGCCTTGCTCGACCTCAGTATGCCCGATGTGCATGGTTTTGAAGGGCTGCTGCAGCTTCGGACCCGTTATCCGCGCCTGCCGGTGGTCATCGTTTCGGGCTATGAAGAGCCCAGGATCATTTCCGAGGCGCTGTCCTATGGGGCTGCAGGTTTTATCCCCAAATCGGCACGCAAGAGCGATCTGGCGGCAGCTATCCGCTCGGTGATGGAAGGCGCGATCTATGTGCCCGAAACCTACGAAAGCCAGGCACCCGCCGCCGACAGCGCCGACCGCGCCGAGATGGTGCAGCGTCTCGCCAAGCTGACGCCGCAGCAGCTCCGGGTGTTGCAGATGCTGCGCCAGGGCCTGCTCAACAAGCAGATCGCCTACGAGCTGCAGGTCGGCGAAACCACGGTCAAGGCGCATGTCTCCGAGATTTTGCGCAAGCTCAACGTCTACAGCCGCACGCAAGCGGTGATCGAGGTTTCGAAGTTGGACAATGCGGAGCTGTTTCGCGATCAGGCGGGGTTTTAGCATCGGCCGCGGATGGACGTTCGCGCGACAGGACGGGCACGATGAAAGCCACAGCGCTCGATCATATCGTTCTCGCGGTCGATAATGTCGAGCGCGCCTGCCGCTTCTACGAACGGGTGCTTGGCATGGAGCCGCGACAGGAGCGGCCCGGCAAATGGTCGTTGCATTTCGGCGCCAATAAAATCAGTCTTCAGGACGCACGCGCCTTTCCCGACATCGCGCGTGACACCGTGCCGGGCAGCGGCAATTTCTGCGTGCTCACCGATACGCCGATCGACGAGGTGGTGAGGCAGCTCTCGGCGGAAGGCATCGAGATCGTCGCCGGGCCTGGCGAACGTTCTGGGGCAGTCGGCACCATCTTGTCGGTCTATTTCAAAGACCCTGACGGGAACCTGGTCGAAGTCAGCAACCAGCTGAAAAATATCTAAGCGAGCAGATGCGCGAGCAACGCCCTCAATTGTGCTGGTTTCAGCGGCTTGCGCATCAGTTCGATGCCGGCCGCGCGGGCGGCTTTCGCAATGGCCTCCGAACCGTCGGCGGTGACGATCAGCGCCGGTACGGCGCGGCCGAGATAGTCGCGGACCTCGGCGACGGTGGCGGTGCCGAGGTCGCCGCCGTCGAGATGCTGGTCGGCGATGACGATATCAGGGACCCAGGCGGTGTCGCCGAGCAGGTCGAGCGCATCGTCGGTCGAGGTGGCGGCGCGCACCAGGCATTGCCAGCGTTCGAGCAGGGACGTCATCGCCTGCAACACCTCGGCGTCGTTTTCGACCAGCAGCACTTTTGTGCCGAACAGGCCGTAGCCGCGGGGCCGCTCCATGTCGGCCGCGTTGGCGATGGCGTCGGCCGTCGCGCCAATGCCGACCGGAACGTCTATATGGAAGATCGTGCCATGGCCGACCTTCGAGGAAAACGTCACGGGATGGCCGAGTGCGGCTGCGATGCGACGCACGATGGCCAGGCCCAGTCCCAGCCCGCCGCCGGCAAGTCCGGCATCAGCCGGGATCGTGCCGCGGTGGAATTCCTCGAATACGGCCTCGCGCTGGTCGTCGGGGATGCCGCAGCCGGTATCGGCGACATCGATGCGGATCGTGTCGCCGCGATGCCTGGTGCCGACCAGCACGCCGCCGGAGCGGGTGTAGTGCAGCGCGTTGGAAAGGATGTTCTGCAGGATGCGGCGCAGCAAGGTACGGTCCGAACGCACGAGTTCGTTGACCGGCCGGAACTTCAGCGTCAGCCCCTTCATATCGGCGACCGGCAGGAAATCCGAGCGCAGCGAGGAAAACAGTGTTTCCAGATTGACGTCGCCGATGTCGGGCTGCACGACGCCGGCGTCGAGCTTGGAAATGTCAAGCAAGGTGCGGAGCAGATCCTCCATCGTCTCCAGCGACCGCTCGACCTGCCGGACCAGCTTCCTGCCTTCGTCGGAGGTCTGCACCTCGGCGAGCGCCGAGACGGACAGATGTGCGGCGTTCAGCGGCTGCAGCACGTCGTGGCTGGCGGCTGCCAGAAACCTGGTCTTGGACAGGTTCGCCAACTCGGCGTTTTCCTTGGCGGCACTGAGATCGATGTTCGACTGCTCCAGCCGGCGCAAGGTCGAATGAAGTTCCTCAGTGCGCGTACGCACGCGATTCTCGAGCGAAATCGCGGTCTGGAACAGCGAGAAGGCGTTGCCCTGCTGGTCCATCGACCGCTCGACGCGGCTGACCAGGGCGGCGTTGATCTTCTTCAGCTTCTCCAGGTCGGTGATGTCCCTTAGCGGCATGCGGATTTCCTACTCCGCCGCCTGGCGCTCGCCGAAGGCGATGCCGGTAAATGTCTGGTTCAGATGCATCGACCGGTATTGTTCGCCATAGGTGCCGAAGCCGATGACATTGTTGACCCGGTAGAGTTCCGAAATATCGCGAAAGACCTGCCGGTTGCGGGCGTCGAGCCGGCGCAGTACACAGTCGAAGCCAAGGATCATGTCGATGCCGCCCAACCTGTCCTCGACGTCCCTCAGGGCGGCACGCGTCGCTTCTACCATATCCTTGGGCTGGGCGATGGAAAGGACGACGCCATCGTCGATGGCGCAGAAGAACGACAGCGAGCCGTCCGGATGCATCCTCTGGATCGAGCGGCAGTAATATTCGCCGCCAACCTTCACCACCACCGGATGCGAGGCGAAACTCAGCGGCGTCAGCGTCTGCGCGACGATGCCGACAGAAGCGGCGTATTCCTCCGCCGCATTGATGGCGTTGAATTCGCGCACGATGCGACGATCGGGATCGGACGCCGTCACCACGAGCTTCTCATCGGTGGGAACGAAATTGTCGGTCTTGAAGACGTGGAAAGGAATTTCGGTGGCGATCAGCACGATGATGGCGCTGTCGGAGGCGACCTTGCCGTTCGAGATCAGCCGCGTCGTCTCGAATTTGAGATCATCGCCGGCCGATCCGCCAATCAGCGGAATGTCGTCGAGGCCCCAATGGATAGCCGAGGTTACCGCTTCCTCGGCGTAGGACAGGCCGTCGATGAAGCAGAGCGCGAAGGTGCTTTTGGCCCGCTCGGGCCTGCTCCCGCGCAGCGAACGCCTGAGCATCTCGACTTCGCCGGTGATCTTGTCCATGCCCGACGAGGACAAATTTTCGACCATGGTGCTGGCCACCGAGAACGATGAGGAGGGAAGCAGCATCGCCAGGATATGGCCGTCCTCCAGCCCCTGCGGCGTGATTTCGCCGGCGGTCGAGCAGCCGGCATAATTTAGCGCTGGCGCATGGGTCTTCAGCGCATCCGCCAGGGCAGCCGCCTCGACAAGGCTTTGCGAGAAGAAGAGCAGGGCGAAGCCGGCATCGATGGCGGCGGCTTCCTGTGCCACCGCCCGGGCGAACGCATCGGAGTCGGGCTTGTCGGTGGTGAGCGCCGACAGGCCGCATGCATAGCGCGTCCGTGAACTGGCCAGCGGCTTCCTCCTGTTCCTCCGACGCTCTCCTTGTTCGCGACTCTTTTGTTTGCTTGAGGCGCGGGGGCATCGAACCATTGTTGTCTTGAAGCGACGCTTTGGCAATGAGCCGGCGTGACCGAAAGTACAATATGCGGACTTTCGGGCGAACTGCATTCTCACGACTTCGGGATTTCGAGCCGCTTTTTCCGTGTGTTACACGGGTGGAGGAAGAGCGAACAGCCGGAGCGCTCGGGCCGCATCGGCGACGGAACGACCAAGGTAAATACCCAGGGAGGTTTCATGTCGGAAGTATCGTTGACGGTGAACGGAAAGCGGGTCGGCGGCGTCGCCGAAGATCGCACGCTGCTGGTTCATTTCCTGCGGGAGAATCTCGGCCTCACCGGCACGCATGTCGGTTGCGACACCTCGCAATGCGGTGCCTGCGTGGTTCATGTGGATGGCAAGGCGGTCAAATCCTGCACGATGCTGGCGGTGCAGGCTTCCGGCTCCACCATCGTCACGATCGAAGGTCTGGCCAACGGTGCTGACCTGCATCCGGTGCAGGCGGCGTTCAAGGAGCATCACGGGCTGCAATGCGGTTTCTGTACGCCGGGCATGATCATGGCGGCGACAGACATGATCAACCGCCACCCCGAAGGTCTCGACGAGGCCACGGTGCGGGTCGAGCTCGAAGGCAATATCTGCCGCTGCACCGGCTACCACAACATCGTCAAGGCGATCCTTGCCGCATCGGCGACGATGTCCAAGGGAGCGAAGGGCAAGGCCAAGCAAGCAGCGTGAAGTCAATGGTGAATGGTGAATAGTCTGGTTCAGGCTCCAATCACCCACTAAGG
>NZ_CAUM01000127.1 GCF_000350085.1 Mesorhizobium metallidurans STM 2683 | reverse complement strand
ACCTACATCAAGCGCAAGATCAAAGTCTATGAAGTGCTTGATGAAGAAGGGCTGGCGCTGATCGAAAAGAACACCGACACGGTGCTGGAAGAGATCGGCATAATTTTTTCGCGACGACGCCGAGGCCCTGCAGCTCTGGAAAGAGGCCGGCGCCGACGTCAAGGGCGAGCGCGTGCATTTCCCCAAGGGCCTCTGCCGCTCGCTGCTGAAGACCGCGCCGTCCCTCTATACCCAGCATGCCCGCAATGCGGAGCGCTCAGTGCAGGTCGGCGGCAACGCCACGGTGTTCGCGCCGGTCTACGGCCCGCCCTTCGTGCGCGACCTCGACGGTGTCAGGCGCTATGCGACGATCGAGGATTTCCGCAATTTCGTGAAGCTCGCCTATATGGCGCCGTCGATCCACCATTCGGGCGGCACGGTGTGCGAGCCGGTCGACGTGCCGGTCAACAAACGCCATCTCGATATGATCTATTCGCACATCAAATATTCGGACAAGCCGTTCATGGGCTCGGTCACCGCGCCCGAGCGCGCCGAAGATACGGTGGCGATGGCCAAGATCGTGTTCGGCGACGATTTCGTCGAGAACAACACGGTGCTGACCAGCCTGATCAACGCCAACTCGCCGATGGTGTTCGACGAGACCATGCTGGGTGCGCTGAAGGTTTATTCGCGTCACAACCAGGCCTGCATCGTCACGCCTTTCATCCTGGCCGGCGCGATGAGCCCGGTGACCGTCGCCGGCACGCTGACGCAGGTTTTGGCCGAGGTGCTGGCCGGCGCGTCGTTCACGCAGTTGATCCGGCCGGGCGCGCCGGTGCTGTTCGGCACCTTCGCCTCGTCGATCTCGATGCAGTCGGGCGCGCCGACCTTCGGCACGCCGGAACCGTCGCTGGTCTCCTACGGTGCCGCGCAGCTCGCGCGCCGGCTTGGCCTGCCGTTCCGTACCGGCGGCTCGCTCTGCGCGTCGAAGATACCGGATGCGCAGGCGGCCTATGAGAGCGCCAACACGCTGAACTCGACGATTCTTGCCGGCGCCAATTTCGTGCTGCACGCTGCCGGCTGGCTCGAGGGCGGGCTCGCCTCCTGCTATGAGAAATTCATGATGGATATCGACCAGCTCGGCATGACCCAGAAGTTCTCCGAAGGCGTCGACCTGTCGGAGAACGGCCAGGCGATGGACGCCATCCGCCAGGTCGGTCCGGGCAGCCACTATCTCGGCTGCGACCACACTCAGGCCAATTTCCAGACCGCTTTCTACCGCTCCAACATCGCCGACAACAATTCCTACGAGCAGTGGCTCGCCGAAGGCGAGAAGACCGCGCCGCAGCGCGCCAACGAGCTCGCCCGCCGCTGGCTGGAAAGCTACGAAGCGCCGCCTCTCGATCCGGGCATCGATGACGGGCTGAAGGATTTCATCGCCAGGAAGAAGGCGTCGATGGCCGACGCCTTCACCTGAAAGGAGCCCGAGTCAGGCGGGGCTAAAGTCGCCAACATCATCCACAAGGAAGTCTGGCGGAGCGCCTTCTCCGATCCGGACAAGAAGGGATGATTTGCGCGGCCTGATCGAAAATATCGCGGCAGCGCTGGCGCGTCACGGCCTGATCCTTCGCGGCGGCTTCAATTTTGCTGACGGAGAGGAGGCAACTCCCGGCCTCTCCGGCGTTGTCGCCAAGTCCGTGCTGCTGGTGGGGCAGGCGGGTGCGGCGCCCTGGCCGCATTTCCTGCGCTGGCGGGAGGGGCAACCACAGGCGATCGCCAATCCACTCGACACATGGTCGCGGCAAGCGATCGGCGCGGTGGCGGAGACATTCGGCGCGCGTGCAGTCTCGCCCTCCGACCGGCCGTATCTGCCGTTCCAGCAATGGGCCATGCGGGCGGAGGGCTTGAGGCCGTCGCCGCTCGGCATTCTCATGCATCCCGAGTATGGGCTCTGGCACGCCTATCGCGGCGCGCTACTGTTCGAGGATGAGATTTCGGTTCAATCGGCCGAGGCGGCGATACATCTTTGCGATGCATGTGTCGAAAAACCTTGCATGAAATCCTGCCCGGTCGACTCCTATTCCGCCGAAGGATTCGACTATCGGTCCTGCCTGGCGCATGTGCGCGGACCGAATGGCGAACCCTGTCGCAGCGAGGGTTGTCTCGATCGCAACGCCTGTCCCTATGGCACCGCCTATCGCTATCCGGCCGAAGTGCAGGCATTCCACATGGCGGCGTTCGCGGGTCTGTAGCTGGTCACGCAATCCAGCACGAAATGTTGACTGCCTGACACTGGGAACGCCTTGCCCTGTCGGCCCGCGCGGATATGTATCGCACGACAATTGAACGGAGCGGGCCATGGCGAAGCAGGATATTCAGATCAAGACCAGGGACGGCGTGGCGAAAGCGGGGATGTTCCGGGCGGCCGGAGCTTCCTCGTCCAAGGCCGGTATCATCCTCTACATGGACGCCTTCGGCCCGCGACTGGCGTTGGACGGCATGGCCGAGCGGCTGGCGGGCGAGGGTTATGCGGTGCTGGTGCCGGACCTCTTCTACCGCAACGCGCCTTACGGGCCATTTGACGCCAAGACCGCGTTCGCGGTGGAGACCAGCAAAGCCGCCCTGATGGCGCTGGTCAGCGGCACGACGCAGGAGATGACCATCAGCGACGGCGGCGCCTTTATCGACGCGCTGGCCGGCGAAGGCGTGACGGGACCGATTGGCGTGGTAGGCTATTGCATGGGCGGCGCAAGGGCGCTGAATGCCGCGGCGACCTATCCCGACCGGATAAAGGCCGCTGCCAGTTTCCATGGCGGCAATCTGGCTAGCGACGCCGCCGACAGCCCGCACCGCAAGGCCGCCTCCATCAAGGCCCGCGTCTATGTCGGGACGGCGGGTGTCGACAGAAGTTTCCCGCCAGAGCAGTCGGCGCGGCTGGCCGAAGCGCTCCGGTTGGGGGAAGTCGACCACACAATCGAAAATTATGTCGGCATGGCGCATGGCTGGTGCGTGCCGGACCACAGCGTCTTCGATGCGACCGGCGCCGAGCGTCACTGGAAGCGGCTGACGACTTTGTTTGCCGAAACATTGGGATAGGTACCGACGGTCACTCCAGTGACCGGTCTGCCAAAAAAATCTTCCCATCACCCAAGGAATCGCCATTAGCCTTCGTCCAACAGGCAAATGATGGCGATGATGCTGGATGAAAGCGAAGCCTCCGACGCCGAGTTGATCGGGCGGGCGAAGGGCGGAGACAGAGGGGCTTTCGGCAAATTGCTCGAAAGGCACTATGGTTTCGTCTATAGAGCCGCCTATCGCTGGTGCGGAAAAAAGGCCGACGCCGAGGACATTGCCCAGGAAGTCTGTGTCCGGCTCGGCCGGGCGATCCGCGACTATCATGGCAGCGGCGCCTTCACGACCTGGCTCTACACCATGACGCTGAACGCGGCGCGCGACATGATGCGCAAGACCGCCCGCGAGACGGTCAAGACCGAAGCCTATGGTGCTTATGCGCTAATCTCGGGAGAAGCGCAGGCCGAGCCGGAAGACCCGGCCGAGGCGCTTTGGGCGGCGGTGCGAAAGCTGCCGGACAAGCAGCGCGACGCGGTGCTTCTGGTCTATGGCGAAGGGCTCAGCCACGCGGCCGCCGCCGAGGCGATGGCGATCTCGGAGACGACGGTTTCCTGGCACATCCATGAAGCGAAGAAACGGCTGAAGACGCTGATGCGGCCAGCCGGGGAAGTGTGACCATGGTCGACGACAACGAACTCAACAGGCTGCGCGATATCGCAGCACCGGCGCCGGGCGCCGACGCGAAGGCGCGTGCTTTCGCGGCCGCCATGCGTGCCTACGATATGGACGAGAAAACTTCCACAGCCGCCCAAGGATCGGCGGGCGGGCTTCGTCTCAGAGAGCGAGCACAAAAGCTCTGGAGCGAAATCATGCCAAAGAAACTCTTCGCCACGCCGGCCATCGCCGGGCTCGTCGCCCTGCCGATCGCCGGATACGCTGCCATCTATATGCTGCAGGAGCAGCCGTTCCGTTCCGGAGGGGACGAAAAAATCGCTGAAACGCTGGCCGATAAACCAGCAACGGTGAAGCCGCTGACGGTGGCCGAGCCCGACAAGCAGAAGAAAGCCGACGCCGACAGCGAAAGCCGCGACGCGACCGAGGCGCTTGTCGCGCCGGCATCGCCGCCGAAGGCCGAGGCGCCGGCCACGACGGAATACGCAACATTGCCGGCTCAAAAGCCTGCGCCTGCACCGCCCCCCGCCGGCGAAGCCGGGCTGTTTGACGGCGCCAATGGCGCCGCGCGGGTCGGCCGCATGCCCGGCGCCGAATCCAAGCTGATGGTGCAGCCGCAGGCCATGCCGGCCGACCAGATGCTGCCGCGGGAGCAGAACCGCGACCGCGTCGAGGATTTCAAGACCAATCCGGTGCGTGCAGCACTTGAAGACCCGATCTCGACCTTCTCGATCGATGTCGACACCGCCTCCTATTCCTTCGTGCGGCGCTCGCTGAAGGAAGGTGCTTTGCCGCAGGCCGACACGGTCCGCGTCGAGGAGATGATCAACTACTTCCCCTATGACTGGAAGGGGCCGGACTCCGCCTCGACACCGTTCAACTCGACCGTCAGCGTCATGCCGACGCCGTGGAACGGGCACACCAAGCTGATGCATGTCGCCATCAAGGGTTTTGACGTGAAACCGGCCGAGCAGCCCAAGGCCAATCTGGTCTTCCTGATCGATGTGTCGGGCTCGATGAACGAGCAGGACAAGCTGCCGCTGCTGCAGTCGGCCTTCCGGCTTCTGGTCAGCAAGCTGAAGCCCGACGACACCGTCTCGATCGTCACCTATGCCGGCGACGCCGGTACCGTGCTCGAACCGACCAAGGTCTCGGAGAAGGACAAGATCCTCAATGCCATCGACACTTTGACGCCCGGCGGCTCGACGGCCGGCGAGGCGGGCATCAAGGAAGCTTACCGGCTGGCGCAGAAATCCTTCGTCAAGAACGGGGTCAACCGGGTGATGCTCGCCACCGACGGCGACTTCAATGTCGGCCAGACCGACGATGACGATTTGAAGCGGCTGATCGAGCAGGAGCGCAAGACCGGCGTCTTCCTGTCGGTGTTCGGCTTCGGCCGCGGCAATCTGAACGACCAGATGATGCAGACCATCGCCCAGAACGGCAACGGCACGGCGGCCTATATCGACACTTTGGCCGAGGCCGAGAAGGTGCTGGTCGAGGACGCGTCCTCGACATTGTTCACTATCGCCAAGGACGTGAAGATCCAGGTCGAGTTCAATCCGAACAAGGTCTCGGAATACCGGCTGATCGGCTACGAAACCCGCGCGCTCAACCGCGAGGATTTCAACAATGACCGCGTCGATGCCGGTGAGATCGGCTCCGGCCATTCGGTCACCGCGATCTACGAAATCACGCCGAAGGGCAGCGGCGGCGAGAAGATCGATCCGCTGCGCTACGGCCAGGCTTCGGTGAACAATGGCGGCGTCGCCAACGCCGACGAATATGCCTTCGTCAAGATCCGCTACAAGCTGCCGAACGAGGATGTTTCGAAGCTGATCACCACGCCGGTGACATCAGCCAACGAAGTGTCGTCCTTCGACCAGGCCAGCACCGATCAGCGCTTTTCCATCGCGGTCGCGGCCTTTGGCCAGAAGCTGCGCGACGAGGATGCGACCGCGAAGTTCGGCTACGACAGGATCATGGAAATTGCCACTGCCGCCCGGGGAGCCGACCCGTTCGGGTACAGGTCCGAGTTCCTCTCGCTTGTGCGCCTTGCCTCGGCGCTGGGCGGCAATCGGTAGTGGCGATGGCGACCGGTTCATTCAGAAGGGGATCGTTCTGAATGCCGGCCCACAGGTGGTGAGGCAGGCCGGCGAGGAAACCTTGCCGGCCTTTTTTCAACCGGGCTGCGAACCGCGTCAGGCGCGGCTGCGCCGGCGCTCGCGACGGGCTTCGCTGGTCTCGGCGGTGTTTTCCGTCGCTACCTTGTTGCGCATCGGGCCGATCCGCTCGACGATCGCCTCGACCGTCGGGCGGTCCGACCTGGTGTGCGCGTCAAGCGCCTTGCGCATCGCGGCAAGATGCTGGAACGAAGTGCCGCAGCAGCCGCCGACGATCCTGGCGCCGGCATCGACGGCGAGCCTGACATAGTCGGCCATCAGTTCGGGCGTGCCGGAATAGTGGATCTCGGTGCCGCGGAATTCCGGAATGCCGCAATTGCCCTTGACGATCACCGTCGCCTCCGGCTTCGCCTCGGTCATATCGAGCAGCGAGGCGAGAATGTCGGAGGCGCCGACACCGCAATTGGCGCCGACACCGAGCGGCGCCTGCGGCAGCCCGTCGACGACGCCGTGGATGTCCTTCGGCAGCAGCCCCATCATGGTGCGGCCGGCGGTGTCGAAGGAGCCGGTATAGGTGTAGGGCAGGCCGACGCGGATGGCGGCTTCCGCCGCGGCGCGGATTTCGTCCGGCGCCGACATGGTTTCGATCCAGGCGACCTCGGCGCCGCCGGCCTTGAGGCCTTCTATCTGCTCGGCAAAGGCGTCGACCGCCTCGTCATAGGTCATGGCGCCGAGCGGCACCAGCAATTCGCCGGTCGGGCCGACCGAACCTGCGACGATGACCTTGCGGACGGCCTTGTCGGCAACGGCGCGGGCGATCTCGGCGGCGCGCTGGTTCAGCGCATGCACGCGGTCCTGCGCATGATGCAGCTTCAAGCGGTGGCGGGTGCCGCCGAAAGAGTTGGTCAGGATGATGTCGGCGCCGGCATCGACAAAGTTCTGGTGCAGGCTGGTGATGGTGTCGGGCGCGGTTTCGTTCAACAGTTCGGGAGCCTCGCCGGCCTCCAGGCCCATGGCGAACAGATTGGTGCCGGTGGCGCCATCGGCGAGCAGAACGCCCTTTTCGGCAAGCAGCGCGTCGATCGGGTTGGTCATGGTGAAATACGCCTTCCGGAGGATTATCTTTGATAAGGATATAAAGAATTCTTTATATGACGTCAATGTCGAGAGGCGCGCTGTCGCCTGTCAAAATCGCATCTCGGCCAGCCTTTGCGTGAAGCTGGCGGCCTCATGCGCGTTGACGTCCGCCGCGCGGATCAGATTGTCGAAATGGCTGGTCAGCGTGCGGACCGGCTGGGTCGCGTTGAGCACCAGATACATGTCTCCGACATAGATGGCGGCACGATAGGGCCCGAAGATGGTGTAGGGGATCGAATAGCGCATCCGCCCGTCATAGAGAAACAGGCGGAAGGTCGGATAAAGGTCATCGAGCAGCGTTGCCATGTGGAGAAGCTGCTGGTGGCGTTCGGCTTCGGGAAAACGATCCCACACGCCCAGCCCGCGCGCAAAGATCTCCAGCGTATGGCGCGGCATGCAGACTTCCATGTCGGTTTCCGGCCGCCGGTTGTAGTCGATGCGGTACTGCGTTTCGCCGGCCTGCGCCTCGCGGCTCTTGTTGGCGATGCGCGCTTCATAGTCGACGAGCGCCTCGGTGCGCAGAAGGTCCGGAATGCCGGCCGGCACGTAGCGGATTTTCGTGCCGGCGGCCTCGGCATGCCATCTGGCCAGCAGCGTGCGGTCGAAACCGTCGGGCGCCTCCTCGATCTCGAGGCTCTCGCGGATTTCGCCGGTGACGCCCTCGTCCTGGCTGAGGCCGAGCAGCCAGTCGAGCGACACCTTGAATTCGGCGGCGATGTTGAGCAGCGTCTCGGCGCGGGGCAGGCGGGTCGAGGCGCCGGACAGAAGCTGCGACAGCGCTGAACGGTCGATGCCCACCGCCGTTGCGAAAGCGGACTGGTTCAGATCGGACCGTGTCAAGAGCATTTTCAGACGCTCGCGAAAGATCGTCGACAGGTCGCGCTTGTCCATATCGTCGTTCCGGCCGTTGGAAGGAAAAATTTTCGCCCAAGCCGCCAAGGCGGCACCTCAGGCGTAAATGAATCCATGAAGGTGTTTACAAAACATAACATATGCGGCTGAAAATGCGCAATCGCAACATCTTGTGCGCTTTGTCGCGTTGCAGCAATTCAATGCTCCTGACACAATGCTGTCAGGAATCAAAATGGTTCCGGCGACTGGAAAGCGGTGGTCGATAGCATGACGAGCATGGGCAACAGACGACGCAATGCACCGGCCATCGAATGGCCGACCGTGTTTCTCGCCTTTTTCTGCTACGGCATCTGGCTCGTCACCGGCTTCCTGATCTGGCCGTCCTATCCGATCCTCGCTCTCGCCATATTGGCCTTTACCGCCGCGCTGCAATCATCGATCATGCACGAAGTGCTGCACGGTCATCCGACGCGCAACGCGGGGCTCAACGAGGCTTTCGTCTTCCTGCCGATCGGTCTCGTCTGGCCGTATCGCCGTTTCAAGACCATTCATCTGCGCCACCATGCCGACGAACGGCTGACCGATCCGCTCGACGACCCCGAGAGCTACTACAAGGCGCTGTGGCATCATGACGAATTGCCGCCGGCGATGAAGTTCGTGCTCAAGATCAACAACACCATGATCGGCCGCTTCGTGCTCGGCCCGTGGCTCTCCTGCATCGGCTTCTTCATCGACGACGCCAAGCAGATGGCCGCCGGCGACAGAGCGATCCGCAAGGCGTGGCTGCTGCACGCCATCGGCCTCGCGGCGGTGCTGTCCATCGTGCAATTCGGCTTCGGCATCCCGCTGTGGCTCTACATCCTGGTGCCGGTGTGGCTCGGCCAGTCGCTGATCTCGATCCGCACTTTCGCCGAGCACCAATGGTCGGAGCATCCGGAGGGCCGCACGGTGATCGTCGAGCGTTCGCCGCTGTCCTTTCTGTTCCTCAACAACAATCTCCATTTCGTCCATCACAAGAGCCCGACGGTTGCCTGGTACCGGCTGCCGAAACTGTTTGCCGACCGCCGGGACGAGTGGCTGCGGATGAACAATGGCTACGCCTATCCGAATTATTTCGCGCTGCTCAGGGCCTACGCCTTCAAGGCGAAGGAGCCGATCGTCCATCCCGTGCTCAGGCGCGCGCCGGAGCCGGGCAGGGCCTTCAAGCCGCGCGTCAGGGCGCGTAGCCTCAATGGGCTTGGCAGCGCACCGGTTCCGGCCGAGCCGCCGAAAGAATGAGTTTTGCAGCTTTGTCGCGCTAGCGACTATGCTTGTGGTGGGCGCTTGGCGTCCGTGATTTCGTCAATCCTTTGGGCATAACGGTCGATTTCCGGCATGAGCGAATTCGTTGCGGCGTTGCCGATGTATGACTGGCCGGAAATGCGGGCAGAGGTCGACGCCCAGTGGGTGCCGCTGCGCGATGCTATCAGGCAGAAAGGCATCGACGCGCCCGAAGCGCTTGCCCGCGTCAATGGCGACCTGCCGCCGGTACCGGGCGGCATTCGCGACGGCGACGGCAAGGTCATCGCCCCTGATCCCGCGACATTGCCGCCGGACGAGCTCGACTTCCATGGGCTCTGGCTGCATCCGGCGCTGCTCTTTGCGCAGACCTGCTGGGGACCGATGGACCTCGGCCTGTCGGCGCATGTCCAGGTGGTCGCCCAGCCGAGCTACGATGCATATGAAGGCGGCCAGGGCGAACTCTATTCCAGCGCTCTGGTGATGCCGGCGGATGGCGGGCCATCGGTTGCGTCGCCGTATGACGGCGCTCCGCTGATCCCGTTCGATCTGTTGCGCGGCAAGCGCTTCACCTTCAACGATACCGGTTCGATGTCGGGCTTCCTCGGGCTGAAGCGCGATCTGGAGGCGATGAGAGAGAACTTCGACCTCTTTGCGGAGCGGCTGCCAAGCGGCGGCCATCGCGCTTCTATCGTCGCTATTGCCGAGGGCACGGCCGATGTCGCGGCCATCGACTGCGAGAGCTGGGCGCTGGCGCAGCGCTTCGAGCCGGCGGCGCAAGCGGTGAAGGTCGTCGGCTGGACGGGGCGCCGCAAAGGCCTGGCCTTCATCACCGCCAGGACGATGCCGGAAAAGATCGTCGCCGCGTTGCGCGAGGCTGTCGCGGCGGTTGGCTGAAATCCGGTCCGGAGGCGATCAGCCGCCGAGCAGCCGCTCATCGAGCGGGTAGCTCGAAAGCTGCTCATTGCCGGTTTCGGTGATCAGGATCTGCTCCTCGATCTTGACGCCCTCGTGGCCGCCAAGCCGACCGATATAGCTCTCCACGCACAGCACCATGCCGGCTTCGAGCACGCCGTCCGGCGTGTCTTGCGTCCAGTCGCTGGCATGCGGCAGCGTCGGGTATTCGTCGGCCAGGCCGACGCCGTGATAGAGCACGCCATAGCGGGTCGGGAAGCAATCGCCCGGCGGCACCGCCGAGCGTTCGACAAGTTCGCGGAAGGACGTCCCCGGCTGCATCAGGGCGGTGTTGTGGGCGATCTGGTCGGCGGCGATGCGGTAGAGGTCACTCTGTTCGTTCGATGGCTTCTTGTCGCCGCAGAGCCATACGCGCGACAGGTCGGCGCAGAAGCCGTAGGGGCCGATAAGGTCGGTGTCGAAGGCGACGAGATCGCCGGCCTCGATGACGCGGGACGAGCATTCCTGGAACCATGGATTGGTGCGTGGGCCTGACGCGAGCAGCCGGGTCTCGATCCATTCGCCGCCGCGCGCAATGTTGCCGCGGTGCAGCTCGGCCCACAACTCGTTTTCGGAAATACCAGGCTTCAGCGCCTTTTCCATCTCGCCCATCGCTGCCTCGCATGCGACGACCGACCGGCGCATGGCCAGGATCTCGTCGGGCGATTTGATCAGGCGCGCATTCTCCATCACCGCTTCGCCATTGCCGATCGAAATGCCGAGACGGGCGAGTTCCTCGACACCTTCGGGGTCGATGTGATCGACGGCGATGCGGCGGTTGCCGCCGCCATGTTCGGCTACCAGATCGGCGATGCCGCCCGCCCAGCGGCGGACCTTCTGCTCGGTCAGCTCGCCGCTGTAGAGATATATCCACGACACCGCCGGCCGCACCTCGTCAACGACACCGGAATGGTCGGAGAGATGCTCGCAGGAGAAATAGTCGAACAGCACCACCGGGCCTTCGGTGGCGACGAAGCAATGCCTGGTCGGATTGTGCGCGACCCAGAGCTGCATGTTGGTCGAGTCGGTCGCGTAGCGGATGTTGACCGGGTCGTAGAGCAGGGCTCCCGCATAGTCGCGGCGCTTCAGCTCGGCACGGATACGGTCTAGCCGGTACTGGCGCATGGTGGGCAGGTCGGGAGAAGCGATGCCGGCGGCTTGCCACTCGGCTTCCGCCAGGGCGCCATAGCCCAGCACATGCTGGTTAAGTCCGGCGGCCTTCTGGCGCGACTGCTGACGCAGTGCATCAAGGGAACCGGCCTCGCCCGGCTCGAACGGCATGATCTTGCGGTGGCGACCGAACCGTCGCTCGGTGCCATGCCCGCTCATTTTGCGTCCTGCTTCTTCAACCTTGCGACGTTCACGAGCCTGCCTTCCGTAGAGCCGAAAAATTCGGGAACCCTGAGGCTGCGGCTTGCACCGTCCACGACAAATCCTGCCTGATGGATGCGCTCCAGGATGTCCGGCTCCGGGCTTGGCTTGTCGAGCCAGACCAGAACGGCGGGCTCCTGCAGCAAGGCATCGAAGCCCGGCACTTCTTTTCCGAGGACGACAAGGTCGGGGTCGGCGAGCCTGAGGTTTCCGACCCAGTGCCAGTCCGACGTGACCGTCTTGATCGGGCCATCCGCGGTCAGGTCGCGGTACAAGGTCTGGTAGTCCAGGCGGACGACGCGCCCCATGCCCTTTCCGCCATAGACCTGATAGGCCCATGTCGCGGGCACGATCAGAATCGCCAGTGCTGCTGCAACGGTGATGACGAGGTTTTGCGCGGTCCTGCCGTTGTTGCCAAGAGCGTCCATGCGGACGGCGAAAGCGACAGGCAGAAAAAGCAGGATCGGCAGCAACCAGCGGTCCTGGAACCGGGTGGCGCCGCTGGCGAGCACCAGGATGATGGTGATGCAGATACCGAAGCCGAGAATGCGCCACAGCAGCTTCTCGGAATCGGGAAATCGTTCGCGTAGCGTCGATGGAACGACCCGCCCCGCCAGCATTGCCACCGCAAAAATCACGAGCGGCAGGATGGCAAAATTCAGCGCGGCTTTGCCGAGGTCGACGATGCCGTTCCATCGGATGAGCAGAGGACCGCCGCCTTCATCGATGCCGAACTTGTAGCTGCGCGCCAGCAAGTCGCCCGGATGCGTGGCGTTCCAGTACAGGGTCGGCAGGCACACCAGCAGTGCCATGACCATGCTGATCGCGATCTGCGGGCGCAGAAAGGCCCGGCGCGCTTCGCGCAGCGACAAGGCCGCCGCCATCATCGCGCCGAGCAGGATGAAATTGTTGTATTTCGCCAGGATGGCCGCGCCGACCGCCAGTCCGAACAGGACATAGGCCAGTGGTGACTTGCGCTGCAAAAGCTGGATCAGCGCAAGCAGCAGCACCCCCGAAAAACACAAGGCGGCGACGCTGTGCGACAAGGTGTGCTGCATTTCCCAGATCACCTGGGGAAACAGCCACAGGCCGAACATCGAAGCTACCGCGGTTCGCTGGGAGTACCCCAGTTTGCGCACGGCGACGAAGACCGACGTCAAGCCAATGAAAATCAGGGAGTATTTCAGGATTTTGAGCGTGACGATGTTGGTTCCGAACACGGACGACGTCAGCCAGCCGAGCCAGGAATAGAGCGGCGGCTGCGAGCCGCCATAGCCGGCCCATAAAAACCGCATATACATGAGCTGTTCGGAGTCATCGATGCCGACGCCGGTTCCCGCCCAGAGGCTGACCAGCGGCAACACGGCGATCTGAATGCAGCAGTAAAGCGCGACCATGACGATCGCCGCGGGGAACGGGCCGATCCTGGCCTCGGCGAGCCACTCGGCCCGTTTCATGGAATGCTTCAAGGAGATCATCGCCCGTGCCGGGATATTCGTCGCCGGCTCCGCTAGCATGAAGACCATGCCTTGCACAATCTGGGTAGCAGCTTTGGCGCAGCAGCCTTGACCACGCCTTACGTCCGCATCTTCTCACCGCTCGGATCAAAAGGCGGCTCGACATTGATGCGGGCGGGTCGCCGGTGCCCGAGGATCTCGATCTCGAACAGTCCGGTGCTCTCATCCTCGGCAAGCGCTGCCGGCACATAGCCCTGCGCCATCGACTTCTGGACATAGTGCGCATAGCCGCCGGAGGTGACCCAGCCGACCACGCGCCAGTCGCCATCGACGATGCCGCGTACGGCCGAGGCGCCTTGCGCCGCCTTGGAGCCGCGCACTTCCTTGCCTGAGGTGTCGAAGCGCGGCGCCCCGTAGCCATGCGGCTTTTCCACCGTGCCATAGTCCTTGCCGACTTTGGCCCAGATCGGCTCGTCGCCCATCACATCGGCGTCCGCCGCGTCGACGAAGAAGGAGACGCGGCGCAGGTTAGGCCCTTCCGCCTGTTCCTTGGCGGCGGCCTCGCGGCCAATGAAATCGTTCTTCTCCAGCTTGATGAAGCGATCCATCGAGCCTTCGAACGGACCGTAGATCGGGCGCAGTTCGCGGAACCAGGTCGGAAAATTCTTTTCCAGGCGCATCGACAGCAGAGCGCGCATGCCGAAATCGACGAGGCCGAACTCCTCGCCGGCCTCCTTGATCGCGTGGTAGACGAGGCGCTGATAGGCTGGCGCCATCCAGATCTCGTAGCCGAGGTCGCCGGTATAGGTGATGCGGTTGACCATGCAGGGCGCGCCGCCGACCGCCATTTCGCGAAAATCCATGAAGCGGAAGGCTTTGGTCGAGATGTCGACATCGACCAGCTTTTGCAGCAGGTCGCGCGATTTCGGTCCGGCGATCGACAGACCGACCAGCGTCTGGTCGAAGCGGTGGATACGGACCTCTGACGCCCTTGGGCCATCCTTCGGCAGATGCTTCTCGAACCAGCGCATATGGTACTTCTGCGCGGCGGACGAGCCCCAGATCATGAAGCGGTCCTCCCCATCCCTTGGGCCAGCCTTGGCGATGGTGAAGTCGCCGATGAGCTTGCCGAATTCGTTGATCATCGGGGTCAGCACGATGCGGCCGGTCTTCGGCATGCGATTGGTCATCAGCCGGTTGAGGAAATCTTCCGCCCCCGGTCCCGACACTTCGTATTTGGCGAAGTTGGCGATCTCGGTGACGCCGACCTTCTCGCGCGTGGCACGCACTTCCTCGCCGATTGGGCCGAAATCGTTGGAGCGGTGGAAGGAGACGATGTCCTTCGGCTCCTTGCCCTTCGGCGCGAACCAGAGCGGGGTTTCGAGACCCCAGCTGTCACCCATGACCGCGTTGTTGGCCAACATCGTGTCGTAGAGGGGCGTCGTCTGCGCCGGGCGCGCGGCCGGCAGTTCCTCATTGGGGAAGCGGATTGAGAAGCGGCGCGAATAGTTCTCGCGCACCTTGGCATTGGTGTAGCGCAGGCTCGCCCACTCGCCAAAGCGGGCCACGTCCATGCCCCAGACGTCGAAGCCCGGATCGCCATGGACCATCCAGTTGGACAGCGCGAGACCCACGCCGCCGCCCTGGCTGAAGCCGGCCATGACGGCACAGGCGCACCAGAAATTGGTCAGGCCCTGTACCGGGCCGACCAGCGGATTGCCGTCGAGCGCGAAGGTGAAGGGGCCGTTGATGATCTGCTTGATGCCGGCCTTCTCAATGCCGGGGAAATGCTTGAAGCCGATTTCCAGCGATGGTGCGATGCGGTCGATGTCGGGTTGCAGCAGCTCATGGCCGAAATCCCAAGGCGTGTTGACCGGCGACCACGGCTTGCAGGCCTTCTCATAGGTGCCGAGCAGGATGCCGTTGCGCTCCTGGCGGGTGTAGATCTCGCCCTTGAAGTCGAGCACGCCGATCATCTCGCGGCCGGTCGACTTGTTGAATGCCTCTACTTCCGGCATGGGTTCGGTCAGCAGATACATGTGCTCCATCGCCAGCACCGGCAGTTCGACGCCGACCATGCGGCCGATCTCACGCGCCCACAGGCCGCCGCAGTTGACGACGTGCTCGGCCTTCACCGTGCCTTGCTCGGTGACGACGTTCCAGGTGCCGTCGACCTCCTGCGTCAGTTCGACGACGCGGTTGCGCAGCACGATCTCGGCGCCAAGCTTTTTCGCCGCCTTCGAATACGCAATGGTGGTGCCGGAGGGGTCGAGATGACCCTCGACCGGATCCCACATGGCGCCGACGAAGTTGGTCTCGTCCATCAGCGGGAACATCGCCTTGGCCTCGGACGGCGTGATCAGCTCTGTGTCCATGCCGAGATAACGGCCCTTGGCATGGGCAAGGCGCAGGAAGTCCATGCGTTCCGGCGTATCGGCCATCATCACGCCGCCGGTCAGGTGCAGCGAGCAGGACTGGCCGGAAAGTTCCTCGATCTCCTTATAGAGCTGCACCGTATAGGCCTGCAGCTTGGCGACATTGGGGTCGCCGTTCAGCGTGTGGAAGCCGCCCGCCGCGTGCCAGGACGAACCGGAGGTGAGTTCCGAGCGTTCGATCAGCATGATGTCGGTCCAGCCGGCCTTGGCCAGATGATAGAGCACCGAGCAGCCAACGACACCGCCGCCGATGACAACTGCTTTGACGTGAGATTTCATAAGGATAGGTCCGTTTTTGAAGAAATTGAATCGAGTGAGCGCGATGTGAAGACAAAGCGGAGGTCGGATACAGCGATGTTTTCGGCCAGCCTGCCATCAAGCGTGGCTAGGATGGTTTCACAGACGGAAGTACGATGTTTCAGGACGTCATGGCTCCAAAGACGCAGGATCGAATAGCCTTGGGCGCGCATGAAATCGTCGCGGCGGCGATCATATGAGCTGTCCGCGTGTTGGTGTCCGTCGACCTCAACAACAAGCCATTTTTCGCGGCAAGCAAAGTCTGCAAAAAAGGGGCCGATGGAGAACTGACGCGTAAAGCGGTAGCCGCCAAGCTTGCGCGCCTTTAGTTCAAGCCAAAGCAGTGCTTTCGCCTGATTGCCCGCTTGCCTGAGTTTTCGTGCTCGCTGGGTTGTACCTATTTTTCGGCGACTGCGCGTTTCACGAACGGCTTCCCCCACTCCGTCGCTGCTTCGCGGCGCCACCTCTCCCCCCTCCGGAGGGAGAAGAAGGGCGCCTGCTGGAATAATTTCGCGCCCTTCCTCTACCCCGTCGATCGGGGGAGAGGTGTCGAGCGAAGCTCGACGGAGTGGGGGTCGACTATTCATCAAATTAATACAGATGGTCAAAAATCGGTCGGCGCGCCGCCTTCGGCGTGGCGCTTTTCGACAAAGGCGTTGAGCTCTTCGCGAATGGCAGGGTCCATATATGGCTCGTCATAGGAAGCCAGTCGTTCCTTCCACACCTTGTTGGCCTTTTCGAATGCCGTCGGCGATCCGGCTTCCGCCCAGGTCTCGAAATTGCGCCAGTCGGAAAGGATGGGCGAATAAAAGGCGGTCTTGTAACGGTCTTGCGTGTGCTGGGTGCCGAAGAAATGACCGCCCGGGCCGACCGACTGGATGGCGTCGAAACCGAGGGCCTCTTCGGAAAGGTCGAGCGGGGTGAGGAATTCGGCCACCATCTGCAACAGGTCGATGTCCAAAATGGTCTTCTCATAGGAACAGCGCAGACCGCCTTCGAGCCAGCCGGCCGCATGCATCATCAGATTGCCGCCGCCCTGGATGGCGCCCCACAGCGAAAAGACGCTTTCATAGGCAGCCTGTGCGTCGACGGTATTGGCGGCGCAGGTGTTGGAGGTGCGGTAGGGGATGTTGTAGCGGCGGGCGAGCTGGCCGCCGACCAGTTGCGCCTTCATGTATTCCGGCGTGCCGAAAGCCGGCGCACCGGATTTCATGTCGACGTTAGAGGTGAAGCCGCCATAGCCGACAGGCGCGCCCTTCTTCACCATTTGCGCGAAGGCAATGCCGGAAAGCGCCTCGGCATTCTGCTGCACCAGCGCGCCGGCAATGGTGACAGGCGCCATGGCGCCCGACAGGGTGAACGGCGTGACGATGACGACCTGGCCCTTGCTCGACATCTGGATGATGCCTTCCATCATCGGCACATCGAGCTTGAGCGGCGAATTGGTGTTGATGATGGTGAAGACCGACGGCTCTTCGAGCAATTGCTCGTCGCTGATGCCGCGCGCGATGCGGGTGATCTCGATGCCGTCGACATTGCGCTCCTTGCCGAGCGAATAGATGTGGAAGACCTTGTCGGTCAGCGTGGCAAGATCGCGGATGCATTCGAGGTGGCGGACCGAAGGGTGGATGTCGATCGGCTCGACCGGATAGCCGCCGGTGCAGTTCAGGATGTTGTGCATCTGGGCCAGCCGCAGGAAATTTCGGTAATCCTGCTGGTTGCCGGGCCTGCGGCCACGATCGATGTCGGAGCAGTTGGGCGCCGATGCCATCATCGAGATGATCAGATTGTTGCCGCCGAAGCGCACATTGTGCGCCGGATTGCGGGCATGGATGGTGAATTCCGGCGGGCAATGCGAAACGAGTTCGAGGATCATGTCGCTGTCGAAGCGCACCCGCTCGCTGCCGTCGCGGACATCGGCGCCATGCGCCTTCATGATGCGGCGGGCCTCGTCGTGCAGGACGTCGACGCCGATTTCCCTCAGCACCCGCAGCGAGGCGAGGTGGATCGATTCCAGCTCGTCGTCGGAAACCAGCCGGGTCGGCGTCAGCGGGATTTTCAATTGCCGGAACGGCGGCTGTTCGAACGCCGCCGAGCCGCCGGCGCGCTTGCCCGCGCGGCCGCCGCGACGGGCGCGGTCGGTTGCCAATGGCGGTTCGGCGGGGTGAAGGGCGGCGGTCATGACAGGCCTCGTACGCTGCGATAATGCGGCGGCATAATGGACCGCCGGCTGTCCGGCCATTGCGGAGGCGGCGACCACTAGGGCGAGGGAAGCGACATGCCGAACAGGCAGTTGGACGACGCGAGTGCCGCAATGTGAAATGCGTTGCAGTTCTGTCTTTTACTTCTGACATACTTCCTTGTTGAGCAACTTTGAGGGGACCACGATGCCTGACGTCATCAAAGTGCGTGCCGCGACAAACAATGAAGTTGCGTTCCTGTCATGGGATCTCGACGGGATGATCCCGGGCTGTCTCGGCTTCGAGATCGTGCGCCTCTATCCCGACACCGGCGAGGAGCGTTGCCTGGCGTCGTGGGTGCCGTTCAAGGGCCAGCGCAATCCGAGGTGGATCCCGCAGGACACCGGCGTATGGCCGGTGCAAAAGACATTCTGGCGCGACCTCACCGTGCGCCGCCGCCGCGACAGCCTCGGCGTCAGGCCGCAAGGCGAGATGATCGCCTACCGTGTGCGCCCCGTCGGCGACATGAGGCCGGGCCTTGATCCGGTGCCGGTGCGCCCGGATCAGGTCGTCGACGGCAAACCCGCCTATACCGGACCGGTGCGGCCGCTTGGCTATCTCGGCCAGGGCGCCGTCAGCCCGCCGATCTTTCTCGGGCAGATGTTCGGCAAGGCGCGTGTCGCCTTCACTAATGGCGTGCTGTCGACGCAATGGATGTCGCGCGCCCTGGAGGACGCCGGGATCAAGGTCGGGCAGCGTGACAAGATCAGGGCCGAACTCGAGCGTCCCGGCAGCGAGATACGCGCCTATCTGCATGGCGATGTGCCGGATGTGCTCACCAGCCTGATGAAACGGGCCAAGGACGAGGGCGGCACTGTCAGGCTTGCGCTTTATGAGCTTGGCGACGACGAACTTTGCGACGCCATCATCGACGCCAAGGATGTCGTCGACGTCATTCTCTCGAATTCAGGCAGGGACGATCAGACCAAGGCCTGGGATGCCGGCAACGCACCTTTCAGAAAGCGATTGCGTGACGCCGGCGTCACGCTGACGGATCGCCTGTTCAACAACAACCATATCGGCCACAACAAATTCGCCGTCTACCGCGATGCGCAAGGCGATGCGCAGGCGGTCATGACCGGCAGCACCAACTGGACATCGACCGGCATTTGCGGGCAGACCAACAACGCTTTCATCCGTGACGACCCTGCGATGGCCAAGGTATTCGACGCCTATTGGGAGCGCATGAAGGCCGACGTATTCCCGCCGCCGGCCAGCGAAAGCGCGGCCGGTCGTGTCGCGCAGACGCAAGGCGTGCCGTTCCGCAGGGAAAACCACATACCAAACCCGCTGAACGGCGCCTCGGCAAACCTGGACGGCATGACGGTATGGTTTTCGCCGAACGATCCCGACCGCAACAAGAAGGATATCTCGGTGCGGCCGGTCGACCTCGCGGACGTTTTCGCCAGGATCAAGGCGGCGAAGCGCGCGGTGCTCTTCCTGGTGTTCAATCCTTCGCGGCGTGGCGAAAATTCGATCGTCGACCAGGCCGTAGCGGCAGCCATGGCGGATACTGGTCTGATCGTGCAAGGCGCGATCAGCGACCAAACCGCCATGCCCAACTACGTCGCCCCGACCAAGGATCCTGTCACCCGCAAATCGAACAAGGACGGCAAGTCGCCATTCGTCTTTCCGGAAAAGGTCTGGGAGGCGCCGAACGTCTCCATCGTCAGGGCGGTAAATCTCACCGGAGCCACGGTTGCGCGCGACTTCCAGGCAGAGGTGCTGACCGTCGGCCGCGCGATCGTGCACGACAAGATCGTGATCATCGATCCGATGGAAGACAACGCCACCGTCATCACCGGCAGCCACAATCTCGGCTACAAGGCGTCCTACGAGAATGACGAGAATTTGGTGATCGTGGAGGGCGACAAGACTTTTGCCGCAGCCTATGCGGTGCACATGCTCGATGTGTTCGACCACTACAAGTTTCGCGCCTGGCGCCGGACCATCGGAAAAGGACCTTCGGACGACGACGGGCTCTCCATCGACGACAAGTGGCTGAAGCCTTACGCGGACGGCAAGAAGGGAGCGATTGCCCGCTATTTTCCGTAGCGTCGCGCCGGCTGGAGCAAGCGGTTTTCGACGGCGGCGCTTACGGCCTTCGAGGCGACCCGCTAAGGCTGCCCGATGGATGTGGTGGAGAAAAGCGGCGACGAGCCGATGCAATGGGCGGCGATCACCGGCGTGATCGCGACGGTGTCGGTGTTCGCCATCGCACAGGGGCTCTCCTATCCGCTGCTGAGCTTCATCCTGCAGCGACAGGGCGTCTCGCCGGCCATGATCGGACTGTCTGCGGCGATGACGCCGATCGGCTTCATCGTCTCGTCGCCGCTGATCCCGGCTTTGGCGCGCCGCTTCGGGGCAGGGCGCACCGCGCTCACCTGTGCCGCGCTTTCGGCGATCGTGCTGGCGCTGATCGGCTGGACGCAGAATGTCCATCTGTGGTTTCCGCTGCGCTTCCTGATCGGCGCGGTGACCAACCCGCTCTACGTGCTGAGCGAAATATGGGTGATCGCGCTGGCGCCGCCGGCACGCCGCGGCCGTGTCATGGGCGTCTATTCCACGGTCATTTCCGCCGGTTTCGCCGCAGGTCCGCTTTGCCTGCTCGCTGTCGGCACCGAGGGGTGGCCGCCATTCCTCATCGGCATCGCAGCTTTCGTCTTCTGCGGCGCCTGCCTTGCCCTGGTGCTGAGACGGCTGCCGAAGGTCGACGAGGCCGGACATCGGGTTTCGGTGATCGGCTTCATGCCGATGGCATCGCTGCTCTTGTCCGCGGTCGTCGTCGCCGCCGGTTTCGAGCAGGGGGTGCTCGCTTTGCTGCCGGTCTACGGAACGCATCATGGCATCACCGAAGCCCGCATGTCGGCGCTGCTGTCGGTGATGATCGCCGGCAACATCGCCATGCAGGTGCCGCTCGGCCTGCTGGCGGAACGGCTGACAGCGCGCCTGGTGCGCTTCATCTGCGTGTCGCTGACCGTGCTCGGCTGCGCGCTGCTGCCGCTTCTCATCGAAACGCCGCTGATCTGGCCATGCGTGTTTATCTGGGGCGCGGTTTCCTACGGCATCTATACGATGTCGATCATCGAGCTTGGCGAACGCTTCACCGGCTCGGCGCTGGTCGCCGGCAACGCTGCCTTTTCGCTGATGTGGGGCGTTGGCGGCATACTGGTGCCGCCGCTCACCGGCGGGGTCATGGACGTCATCGGCGCGTCCGGCCTGCCGATCACGCTGGGCGCCATTTGCCTGGCGCTGGCGGTGATGACTGTCGTGCGGCGGCGGATGGTGTAAGCAAGCCGCGACCGGCCGATGACGCTACATCGCCATCTTGAATGTGGGCGCTTGCAACGCGATGTAGGCAAGGCCGCCTGACAATGCTTTCGGAGACCGCGCGTGACCCAATCGATGACAAAAGGCCAGACTGAACCGGCCGCCGAGGATACCTTTCTCTGGCTGGAGGATCGAACAAGCAAAAAGGCGCTCGACTGGGTGCATCGCCAGAACGAGGTCACGGTCGGCGAATTGCAGGGCGATCCGTCCTACCAGGCAACGTTCCAGACCGCGCTGGACCTGATGACGGCCGAGGACAATATCGCCGTCGGCGCTGCACTCAACGGCCATGTCTATAATTTCTGGCAGGACAAGACCAATGTGCTCGGCCTCTGGCGGCGCACGACGGTCGCTTCCTACAAGACAGAGAAGCCGGAGTGGGAGACGATCATCGACTTCGACGTGCTCTCGGCCAAGGAAGGCGTGAAATGGGTGTTCAGCGGCGCCAGCCGGCTTTACCCCGACTTCAATCGCTGCCTGCTCTCGATGTCGCCGGATGGCGGTGACGCCAGCGAGATGCGCGAATTCGACATCGAAACCAAGTCGTTTGTCGAGGATGGCTTTCGGGCTCCGGCCTCGAAATCGGGCTTCGGCTGGCTCGACAAGGACACGGTCATCGTTTCGGCTGCCTTCGAGGAGGCGGAGAAGACGCAGTCCGGCTATCCGCGCGTGGTCAAGCTCTGGAAGCGCGGCACAAGGCTGGAAGACGCGACGCCGATCTTCGAGGCTGAGAAAGAGGATCTGGCCGCCGGCGCTGCTCTCGAGTTCGATGACGACAGACGCTATCTGATCCTGGCCCGGACGCTGAATTTCTTCGCCTCGCACATCTTCCTGAGATTGCCTTCAGGCGAGAACAGGCGCCTTCCCCTGCCTGACGACATGACCGACAGCGCGATCTTTCGCGACCAGCTTGTCTTCGGCGTGCGCAGCCCGTGGACGACGCCCGACGGCGTAGTGTGCAAACCGGACGCCCTCTATTCGCTGGATCTGGCGCGCTGGGTCGAAACCGGCGCGTTGGGCCCGGTGGAAACCTTGCTCGAGCCGGCGCATCGCGTTTCCATCGCCGGCATCGCCCGCACGCAGGACCGGCTGTTCATCAACCTGATGGACAATGTGCGCGGCAAGGTTGTCGTCTGCGAGCGCAACAACGGCACCTGGTCGCTGAAGCCTGTGGCGCTACCGGAGAACGGCAATGTCGGCATCGCCCACGCCGAGCATTTCGGCGCCAGCGTCTCCTTCTCCTTCACCGACTTCCTGACGCCGAGTTCGATCGTCTGGTCGGACGACGATGGCGCAACGCTTGCTACCGTGAAGTCCCAGCCGGCACGGTTCGACGCTTCACCCTTCGTCTCGGAACAATTCGAGGCGCGCTCGAAGGACGGCACCATGATCCCTTATTTCGTCGTCAGGCGAAGCGACCAGGACGGCCCGGTGCCGACGCCGCTCTACGGCTATGGCGGCTTCGAAGTGCCGCTGTTGCCCGGCTATGCCGGCGTGCGCGGCAGGCTGTGGCTGGAGAAGGGCAATGCCTATGTTCAGGCCAATATCCGGGGCGGCGGCGAGTTCGGCCCGAACTGGCATCAAGCGGCGCTGAAGGCCAACCGGCAGAATGCCTTCGACGACTTCGCCGCGGTCGCACAGGATGTGGTGAAACGCGGCATCGCCACGCCTGCCATGCTCGGCATCCAGGGCGGCTCGAATGGCGGCCTGCTGACCGGTGTGTCGCTGACGCAGCGCCCCGAACTGTTCGGGGCCGTGATCGTCGAGGTGCCGTTGCTCGACATGCTGCGCTACACCGAATTGCCGCCCGGCGCCTCCTGGATGGCCGAGTATGGCGATCCGTCAAAACCGGAAGACGCCAAGTGGCTGGCCGCCTATTCGCCCTATCAGCATGTCTCGGCCGACGCCGCCTATCCGCCGGTGCTGCTGACGACATCGACCGCCGACGACCGCGTCCACCCCGGCCATGCGCGCAAGATGGCGGCGCGGCTGCAGGCCGCCGGCCATGACAAGACGCTGTTCTTCGAGGAGACCGAGGGCGGTCATGGCGGGCGTGGCGACCGCCGGCCGCAAGCAGCCCAGGCGGCGATGAAGTATGTCTTCCTGCAAAGGGCGCTGAGCGGCACCGCTTGAAACGTGGGCCGCAGGCAGCCTAAGGTGCGAGCATGGCTCGCATCAAGGCATCTTGCGCATTTGGGGTCGCGGTGACGCCGTCGCCGCGCACGCTGCGTGCCGAGCTGCTTCGGCTGTGCGCCCGTATCGGCTATTCGCCGCCTGCCTTCCCCTGAAGAATCCGCCCCGGCCTTGCCGGATTGATTCAAAGAGGAAAGATCAGACATGACTTACCAGAATTACTCGCTGAAGCAGCTTCAGCAGATCGACGCCGCGCATCATCTGCATCCCTTCACCGACCACAAGGAATTGCGCGAGGCCGGCTCGCGCATCATCACCCACGCCAACGGGCCGTTCATCTACGATGCCGACGGGACGGAAATCCTCGACGGAATGGCCGGGCTGTGGTGCGTCAATGTCGGCTACGGCCGCGACGAGTTGGCCGATGCAGCTTATGCCCAGATGAAGGAACTGCCCTACTACAATTCCTTCTTCAAATGCTCGACGCCGACGCCGGTGCTGCTCTCCAGGAAGCTGGCGGAACTGGCGCCCAGGAATGTCAGCCAGGTGTTCTATGGCTCGTCCGGTTCGGAGGCCAACGACACGGCGCTGCGCCTCGTGCGTCACTACTGGGCGCTGGAAGGCAAGCCGCAGAAGAACCGCATCATTGCGCGCAAGATGGGCTATCACGGCTCGACGATTGCCGGCACGTCGCTGGGCGGCATGGACCTGATGCACAAGCAGCTTGGCGGCGCGGTGCCCAACATCGTCCATGTGATGATGCCTTACGCCTATGAGCTGGCGCTGCCCGGCGAAAGCGACCATGATTTCGGCCTTCGTGCGGCGAAGGCCGTCGACGACGCCATCCTCGAAGCCGGCGCCGACAAGGTCGCCGCCTTCATCGGCGAGCCGGTGATGGGGGCGGGCGGCGTGAAGATCCCGCCGCTAAGCTACTGGCCGGAAGTGCAGCGCATCTGCCGCAAATACGATGTGCTGCTGATGCTGGACGAGGTCATCACCGGCTATGGCCGAACCGGCGAATGGTTCGCCGCACAGACCTTCGGCATCGAGCCGGACACGATAACCACGGCCAAGGCGTTGACCTCCGGCTACCAGCCGCTGTCAGCGCTGCTGGTCGGCGACCGCATCGCGGCGACGCTGGTCGAGAAGGGCGGCGAGTTCTATCACGGCTACACCTATTCGGGTCATCCTGTGGCCTGCGCCGTGGCGCTGAAGAACCTCGAGATCATGGAACGGGAAGGCCTGGTGGACCGCGTCAAGAACGACACCGGACCCTATTTCGCCAAGGCGCTGCAGGACCAGATTGCCGGACACGAGTTGGTCGGCGAGGTGCGTTCGATCGGGCTGATGGGGGCGATCGAGATCGTTAGGGATAAGGCGACCAAGGAGCGTTTTCTTCCCGCGGGCAGCGCTGCGGTGACCGTCCGCGACCATGCGATCGCCCAGGGCATGATGCTGCGCGCCACCGGCGACACGATGATCCTGTCGCCTCCGCTCATCTGGACGCGCGAGACGATCGACATGGCCTGCGAGCGCATCGCCAAGGCGCTGGATCTGGCGCAAGCGGATCTGCGCAAGCGCTGATCAGAACGATCTTTCCTGTCGTCAACCCTGGGGCGGAGCAAGGCGCTCCGGCCCGGATGACGAAGCATAGGATCGAGCGCCGCGAGGTTCTAAAAACGCAAAAACCGCGTCCCATCGGGAACGCGGCTTTGCCAGATACGCATGGCGTTTCGCTACAAATGCACTTGCGAAACTTACGGGCTCCGGTACGCGAGACCTGATCCGGAGCGCCGGGCGGATGCATCCGCCTCGCAATCCGTTTTACAGGCACATCGTTACCGCCGGGTTATCGAGAGCTTAAGCAAATCTAAATTCGCGATCTTTGCCGGCTAAAGCGTCGCAAAACCGCTGCGCACTTTTGCGCGACAGGCACTAGAAAATCCAAAAGCCTTGTGAAGTCAGGATCTTACGCAGGGGCACCACGGAGAAAATTTATGATGCCGGAAAAATCGGCGCCGGCATTCCCTTGTGCATTGAACAACGCGTAAAGTTGCGCGGCTTCGGCGCCAAGTGGCGTCACCGCGCCGCTGCTTTGCGCGGCTTCTTGCGACAGTTTCAGGTCTTTCAGCATAAGGGCTGCCGCGAATCCCGGCCTGTAGCCGTTGTTGGCTGGCGATGTCGGCACCGGGCCGGGCACCGGGCAATAGGTGGTGAGCGACCAGCACTGGCCGGAAGAGGTCGAGGCGACGTCGAACAGCGCCTGATTCGAGAGACCAAGCTTTTCCGCCAGCACGAACGCCTCGGCGACGCCGATCATCGAAATGCCGAGGATCATATTGTTGCAGATCTTTGCCGCCTGTCCGGCGCCACCGTCGCCGCAATGGACGATACGGCCGGCCATCGGCTTGAGGATCGGCTCGGCCCTGGCGAAGGCATCCTTCGAGCCACCGGCCATGAAGGTCAGCGTGCCGGCGGTGGCACCTACGGTACCGCCGGAAACCGGCGCGTCGATGGAAAGCAGGCCGTGCTTGCCGGCGATGGCGTGGGCCTTTCGCGCCGACTCGACATCGATGGTCGAGGAATCGATGAACAACGTGCGCTTCTTCGCCTTGGGGGCGATGTCCTCGTAGACCGAGAGCACATGCTTGCCGGCCGGCAGCATGGTGATGATCACATCGGCATCTCTCACGGCGGCAATCGCATTGGCCATGATCACGACGCCGTGGTCCTTGGCGATGGTGAGGTTCTCAGGCATCAGGTCGAAGCCATGCACGGCATGGCCCGCCTTGACCAGGTTGGCGGCCATCGGGTTGCCCATGTTGCCCAGGCCGATGAAGGCGATGGTGGTCATCGTGTTCTCCTGATCTTTTGTTTTTGACGCATGTAGTTACCCCAAAACCGCTGCGCACTTTTGGGCGACATGCATTGGCGTCAACGACCGATCAGCGATCGCGCGACGATGACGCGCATGATCTCGTTGGTGCCTTCGAGGATTTGGTGGACACGCAGATCCCGAACCAGCTTCTCGATGCCGTAATCGTGCAGATAGCCGTAGCCGCCATGCAGTTGCAGCGCATCGTTGGCGACGTTGAAGCCGATGTCGGTGACGAAGCGCTTGGCCATCGCCGACCATTTCCCGGCATCCGGCGCCTTGCGGTCGAGTTTCGCGGCCGCGGCATAGAGGAAGATGCGCGCCGCCTGCAGCTCGGTCTCCATGTCGGCGAGTTTGAACTGCAGCGCCTGGAACTGGTTGATCTTGCTGCCGAAAGCCTTGCGCTCGGCCGTGTAGGAAAGCGCCTTGTCGAGCGCCGATTGCGCGCCGCCCAGCGAACAGGCGGCAATGTTGAGCCGGCCGCCATCGAGACCGGCCATGGCGATGCCGAAACCGGCGCCTTCTGACGAGAGCAGGTTCTCCGCCGGCACCTTGCAGTCCTCGAAGACGACCTGCCGGGTAGACTGCATGTGCCAGCCCATCTTGTGCTCGTCGGCGCCGAAGGAGAGGCCCGGCGCATCCTTCGGCACGACGAAGGTGGAAATGCCCTTCGGCCCGTCGGCGCCAGTGCGCGCCATGACGACATAGAGGTCGCTGTCGCCGGCGCCCGAGATGAACTGCTTGGCGCCGTTCAGCACATAGTCGCCTCCACTCCTCACTGCGCGCGTCTTCAACGCCGCCGCATCCGACCCCGAGCCCGGTTCGGTCAGGCAATAGCTCGCCAGCCATTCCATCGAGGTCAGCTTCGGCAGGAAGCGGTGGCGCTGCTCCTCGCTGCCGAAGCGGTCGATCATCGAGGCCACCATGTTGTGGATCGAGATGAAGGAGGAGAAGGCCGGATCGGCGCGAGAAAGCGCTTCGAAGATCAGCACGGCGTCCAGCCGGCCAAGTGCCGAGCCGCCGACATCATCCCTGACATAGATGCCGCCGAAGCCGAGCGGGCCGGTCTCGCGGATCACATCCGCCGGAAAATGCTTGTTGCGGTCCCAGTCCAATGCGTGAGGCGCGACGCGGTCGGCTGCGAAGGCCCCGGCCATCTCCTGGATGGCGCGCTGGTCCTCGTTGAGTTCGAACTGGCTGGTGCTCGCATCGACCGCGGCGTCCATGGCGTGCTCCCTTGGGTTGGCTTGCTGGCCTGTTGTTTTTGGCTTTGCGCGCGCACCAATCTAGACCAATGATGCCGCCGCGCAACCCGACGCTTTGCGGAACGGCTGTGCGCAAATCGGAGCAAGATGTGTCGACGAATTCGAATAAACTGCTTGAGCATTTCCGAACCTATCTCGAAACGTTCGAGGAGGCGCTGGTGCGCGATGCGGTGGCCCGGATCGGCTGGGACATGCCGTCGCGCCAGCTCGAGCCGCACCGCCTGCCTTGCCTTGGCTATCTCGATCGCGCCGCCGAGCTTGCGCCGCCGAATGCCAGATCCCTGGCACGGTTCCTCGCGGCGCATCGCAATGAGCTGCGCTGGGGCCAGACCTACAACGCCGCCGATTTTGGCGCGGAATTCCTGACCAGATATGGCTGGCTGGAGGTCTTCGGCACGCGCGGCCACTTCGTCAATGATGAGGTCGCGGCCGGCCTGCTGATCCTCGGGCCCGGCATCGTCTATCCCGACCACCACCATATCGCCGAGGAGATCTACATTCCGCTGACCGGCGGGACGGAATGGCACAAGGGCGACAGCGGCTTTCGCCTTCGCGAAGCGGGCGAGGTGATCCACCATGCCTCCGATGTCAGCCACGCCATGCGAACGGCCAAGGAGCCGCTGCTGGCATTGTACATCTGGCGTGGCGGACCACTGGCGCAGAAATCGACCGTCCCCGGCACAGTCGCGCAGGGCAGGGCCTGAGCCATGGCCAAGGCGATCATGCTGCAAGGCACGGGTTCCGATGTCGGCAAGACGGTGCTGGTCGCGGGTCTCTGCCGTGCAGCGAAGAAACGCGGCCTGAGGGTGCGGCCGTTCAAGCCCCAGAACATGTCGAACAATGCCGCCGTCGCCGACATTCCCGGCGACAACAATGCCGGCGGCGGCGAGATCGGCCGGGCGCAATGGCTGCAGGCGATCGCCTGTGGCGTCGCGCCCTCGGTCCACATGAACCCGGTGCTGCTCAAGCCGCAAACCGATGTCGGCGCGCAAGTCGTCGTGCAGGGCAAGGTGTTCGGCGAGGCGAGGGCACGTGACTATCAGGCGTTGAAGGGCCGGCTGATGGATGCGGTGCTGGACTCCTGGGCGAAGGTCGGCGAGGGCGCCGACCTTGTCATCGTCGAGGGCGCGGGGTCGCCCGCCGAGATCAATCTCAGGAACCGCGACATTGCCAATATGGGCTTTGCGACGCGCGCCAACGTGCCGGTGGTGCTGGTTGGCGATATCGATCGCGGCGGCGTCATCGCCTCGGTGGCCGGCACGCATTTGATCCTGCCGGAGGAAGACCGGCGCATGATCGTCGGCTATCTCATCAACAAGTTCCGCGGCGATGTCTCGCTGTTCGAGGACGGCATCAAGTCGATCGAAAAATTCACAGGCTGGCGCTGCTTCGGCGTCGTGCCGTGGCTCAAGGCGGCGGCGCGCTTGCCGTCGGAGGATTCAGTCGTGCTCGAACGGCTGACCTCCGGCGAGAAACGGGCGCTGAAGGTTGCCGTGCCGATGCTCGGGCGCATCGCCAACTTTGACGATCTCGACCCGCTCAAGGCCGAACCGCAGGTCGAGGTGGTCTTCGTGCCGCCGGGAAAGACGCTGCCGCGGGATGCCGGGCTGGTGGTCATTCCCGGTTCGAAATCGACAATCGCCGACCTTATGAAATTCCGCGAGAATGGCTGGGACCGCGACCTTCTCGCCCATCACAAGCGTGGCGGCCACATTGTCGGCATTTGTGGCGGCTTCCAGATGCTGGGCAAAATTGTGCGCGATCCCGACGGCATCGAAGGCAGTGTAAGCGAGGCGGAGGGCCTTGGCCTGCTGGACATCGAAACGGTGATGGAGCGGGAAAAAACGGTGCGCAATGTCAGCGCGCATTCTGTGCCATTCGACCTGCCGCTGCAAGGCTACGAGATCCATCTCGGCCGGACCACCGGACCGGATACGTTGCGGCCTTCCGCTGTTATCAACGGCATCGACGACGGTGCGATCTCAGCCGACGGCAAGGTATCGGGCACCTATCTGCACGGGCTGTTTTCGGCAGACGCGTTCCGGGCAAGATTCCTGGAAAGCCTCGGCGTCAAAGGTGGCGGGATCGACTATCGCGCCGAGGTCGAACGAGCGCTGGACGAGGTCGCCGCCGAGTTGGAGATCCACCTCGACTGCGACGCGATTTTCGCGCTGGCGCGCTAGTTGAAGCCTATCGCTTGGTCATCCTGGGGCGAAGCAAGGAGCGCAGCGACGCAGCGCAGACCCCAGGATCCATGCCGTAACTTCAAGGCGTTGCGACGGTGCAGAATTCTGCTCCGTGGAACTCTTCGCCCAAGGTTACGGCATGGATCCCAGGGTCTCCGCGACGGAGCTTCGCTCCTGCTTCGCCCTGGGATGACGAAGTGGAGGAGGCTTCGGGCACCCTTGAGTGTCGGCGATGGTCCATTCATGCCTTCTCATTCGTCTTCGGCCAGTAGGTGCCGAACGACCAGACATTGCCCTCGGGATCGCGGCAGATGAATTCGCGGCTGCCATAGTCGCGGTCGACAAGTTCCTCCAGGATTTCGGCGCCGGCGTTCTTGGCACGCGCATAAGCTGCGTCGGCGTCCGCGACGGCGACGTAGATTGATTTGCCGCCACCCTGGGCTGGAGCTCCGATCATCTGGCCGAATTTGTCGTCGCGCGCGGTGCCTAGCATGATCATCGAGGAGCCGAACGTCAGTTCGGCGTGTTGGACGACGTCGCCTTCGCCGTGGCGGGCACGAACGGCAAAGCCGAAGGCCTCGCCCAGCCAGTCGATCATTTTGGCGGCATTCCTGTAGCGCAGGGCGGGATATAGCCGGGGCGCTTCGATTGCTGTGGGCATGACGGTCTCCTTCAATCGGGTTGTCGATGACCCAATCTGGGCGAAGGCCGCTCCGGCGTCTTGAAGAAATGTTACCTCGGGCGTCCTGCAAAGGACGCTGTGGCATCTATGCCTTGACTGAAAGCGCCGTCGGCGTTTGCCCGGCGAGGTCGCGGAATTCGCGCACCAGATGCGACTGGTCGGCGTAGCCGCAATCGGCGGCGATATCGGCCCAATCGCTTTTGTCCCGCTGTGAAAGACCGAGCGCCCGGTTGAAACGGACGATGCGCGACAGCGTCTTGGGGCCGGCGCCGATGGCGTCGGAGAATTTTTCCGAGAGATGTTTGCGGCTCCAGCCCAGCCTGCCAGCCAGCGAGGAGACGCGAAACCGGCCGCCCGACATGATGATCCGGTCGTAGGCCCAGGCGATTTCAGCCGGCGTTTCCCGGGCCTCGGCCAGCCGTGCGGCGACGAAGGCTTCGGCCATGTCGAAGCGGCTGCTCCAGTCCTCAGTATTGCCGAGCTTCTCGCGCAGCGCGGTGCCTTCGACGCCGAGCACATCGTCGAGGCCGACCATGCGGTCGGTCAGTTCGCTCATCGGCTGGCCGAAGAAGCGGCGGGCGCCAAGCGGCGTGAAATTGATCTGGACGCAGCAGGCACCGCCGAAGGACTCGATCACCACCGGCCCTGCATAAAGACCGGCGGCGAAACTGGCGAAGCGATCATTGTCACCTGGGTTCCTGCCGAGCCCGATGGCGAAGGGTTCGGCGAAGCTGATGACCAGCGGCACGGTCAGCGAGGCGTATTCGACATTGCGGAAACGGCCGGGCATGGTTTCGCGATAGAAGCAGATATCGCTCACCATACCCCGAAGCGAGAGGCCAGGCACTCGCCGCACCATCTCGAACCGGCCGAGATCGGGGCTGGGATGGCGGTCGTCGCCTTCGCGTTGGGCGGGCATGAGCTTTCCTTCCGCCCGGGGACTTTAACAGACCATCGCCTAGAATCAAAAGCGCCCGGCTTTTGACCGGGCGCTCCGAGTTGCCTGAGATTGGAGTGCTTGAAGCGCGTCGCCTGTACGATGCGCTTCAAGCCTTTGTTTTATGCATGTCGTTGTCCCAAAACCGCTGCGCACCCTAGGGTCAAGCCCGAGGGCAAGCTTTTGGGCGACATGCACTAGGCGCCGCGGACCAAGCAGCCGCCGGCAAGCACGATATAAGCGATGAGGGCAATCCAAACCGCGGGTATGGGAATGAACGCAAGTATGCCAAAAGCGGCAAGAAGGCCGATAATGGCAATGATAAGGGATATGATAAAAACAATCTGCGTAGGCGCACTGAGATTCATGTGTGGCTCCTCCAACATGATTCGTACGCTCACAGTCTATCAGGCCCGCAGTCATACACCAGTCAGCCCGCGCATGGGTTCCGCCGGCAGCTTCGCCGCGATTGGCACCTTCTGACCCGTTTGCGTAAGGCTGATTCCGCGCTACCTATTCATGACGAATCGAAGAGGGAACTCCATGGCATTCGCTTTGCTGGACCAGATACGCTCGATCTTCGATGGCGACCCCGGCGTGCGCAAGGTCGCGGACGATCCGGTGCTGTCGGCGGAATTGCTGATGCTGTTCCGTATGATCCTCGCCGACGGATCCGTCAGCGAGAGCGAGATGGTGGCCTTCAGGCGCATCTGCCGGGAAGCCTTCGGCATTCCGGAAGCCAGCATCGACCGCGTCATCGAATATCTCAACGAGTTCGGCTACGAGACCAACGGCTCGCAGGCCATTGCGCAGTTCCGCGGCCTCGACATCGAGCGGCGCAAGCTGCTCGCGCGCCACATGGCGGAAATCGCGAAGGCCGATTCTCAATTGGCCGAGACCGAGGTGCGGTTGTTGCGCCGTACGCTCGACCTGCTCGACATCAGCCCGGTCGATGTGGCGAAGCCACAGGAGTAAGTCGACCGTCCGGTCGCTCACTCCTGTTCCCGCAGTCGTCGCGCGATCGCCCGGTGCAGGTCGGGAGCCGCTGTGACCAATGCCCTGGCTGCCTCGGACTGCGGGTGGTCGAGCACCTCGCTCGTCTTGCCGCGCTCGACGATCCGGCCGTCATGCATGACCATCACCTCGTCGGTGATGGCGCGCGCGACGGTCAGATCGTGGGTGATGAACAGATAGGCGATGCCGAGCTTCTGGTTGAGCCCGGCGAACAGGTCGAGGATCTGGGCGCGGATCGAGACATCGAGCGCCGAGACCGGCTCGTCGGCGACGACCAGCTTTGGCCGGGTGATGATGGCGCGGGCGATCGACAGGCGCTGGCGCTGGCCGCCCGAAAACTCATGCGGGTATTTGTCCATGTCGCGCGGGCTGAGACCGACCTCATGCAAGGCCTTTGCCACCATCTCGCGCCGCTCGGCACTGTCCGGTTTCCTCTCCAGCACATGCAGCGGTTCAGCGACCAGTCTTTCGACCTTCTGGCGTGGGTCGAAAGAGCCGTAAGGGTCCTGGAACACCACCTGCATGTCGCGCCGCGCGGATTTGAGGTCGGCCTCGCTCTTGCCGGCGATATCTTGACCGCGAAACCGGATCGCTCCTGATGTCGGCTCGTCCAGCGCCAGGACCAGGCGGGCAAGCGTGGACTTGCCGCAGCCGGAACGCCCGACCAGCGCCACCGACTGGCCTGAGATCATCGAGAATGAGACATTGTCGACGGCGCGGGTCGGAGCGGAGCGTTTGAACAGCGATGTGCGCCGCCCGGGGTAATCGCGCGTCACCCGTTCGACCTGAAGAAGAGGTTTGGCCACCTGAAGCAGAGGCTTGCCTTGGCCGACCTCGTATGTTTTGGCCCGCGCGGGTACATGCATCGAGGCCTGCGCCAGTTGGCGCGTGTAGGGGTGGAGCTGTTCGGACAGCGTGCGTGCGGTGTCGCCGGCTTCCATCACCTCACCATGGCGCAGGATGGTGATACGGTCCGCCATCTCGGTGACCACCGCAAGATCGTGCGAGATCAGGAGCAGGCCCATGCGGTTTTCCGCGACGAGGTCGCGCAGAAGATCGAGGATTTGCGCCTGCAGCACCACGTCGAGCGCCGTCGTCGGCTCGTCGGCGATCAGCAGCTTGGGTTTCAGCGCACAGGCAATGGCGATGACGACGCGCTGGCGCTGGCCGCCGGACAGTTCGTGCGGATAGCGCGACAGCGGGAATTGTGCTGAGGGCAGGCCGACCCGGTCGAGCATTTTTCGCGCGCGTTCCTCGGCGTCGGCGCGGCTCGCCCTCGTGTGCCAGCGTATGCCTTCCGCGACCTGCTCGCCAATGGTCTTGACCGGATTGAGCGCCGTCATCGGCTCCTGGAAAACCATGCCTATGTCGTCGCCGCGCAGCGCGCACATCTGGTCCTCGCTTGCTGCAAGGATGTCGACGCCGTCGAAGGTGACGCGGCCGGTGGCGCGTGCCACCCAGGGCAGAAGCTGCATGATTGTCAGCGCCGTCATCGACTTGCCCGAACCGGATTCGCCGACCAGCCCCATCACCTCGCCGGGCGAGACGGACAGCTCGATGTTTCTCAGGATCGGCGTGCCGCCGATCGACAGCGAGAGGTTCCCGATTTCGAGCAGGCTCATCGCTGCCGCCGCGATCGGGGATCGAGGATGTCGGCGATGCCGTCGCCGAGCAGGTTCAGCCCGAGCACGGTGATGACGATCGCCATGCCCGGGAAGATCGCCATCCACGGCGCCACCACCATGCGGGTCTGCGCATCGAACAGCATGCGGCCCCAACTCGGCATTGGCGGTTGCGTGCCCAGACCGACATAGGAAAGCCCGGCTTCGGCCAGGATGCCCAGAGCGAACTGGATGGTGCCTTGTACCAGCAGCAGAGTGACGATGTTGGGGAGGACATGTTCCAGCGTGATCAGCATCTTGCCCTTGCCGGCGGCGCGCGCGGCGAGGATGAATTCGCGCGGCCAGATGGCGAGTGCGCCAGCCCGTGCCACCCGGGCGAAGACCGGAATGTTGAAGATGCCGATGGCGATGATGGCGTTGATCGCACCCGGCCCGAAGATGGCGGTGATCATGATCGCCGAGAGCAGAGCGGGGAAGGCAAAGACCAGATCGTTGAGCCGCATCAGCGCTTCGTCGATCAGGCCGCCGCGCACCGCGGCAAAGGCGCCGAGCGGCACGCCGATGCCCATGCCGATGCCGACCGCCACCAGTGCGACGGCGATCGAGTTGCGGGCGCCGACCATGATCATGGAAAGAATGTCGCGGCCGAAATGGTCGGTGCCGAACCAGTTTGCCGGCGATGGTCCTAGCGTCTTGTCGGCGATGACCAATTTGGTGACGTCGTCAGGTGTCCAGACATAGGAGAGCAGCGCCACTGCCGCCACCAGCGCGGTGATGACGAAGCCAGCGAGGAAGGAGCGATTCCTGAATGCCTTGGCCAAAATGCCGGCGAGATTTTCCTCGGGGAGGTCGAAGCGCAGCGTCATTGCCGGCTTCTCAGACGCGGATCGACGATCGCATAGGAAAGATCGACAAGCAGGTTGACGATGATGACGGCGGCGACCAGCAGCATGACGACGCTTTCGACGACGATCAGGTCGCGTTGGGTGATCGCCTGGAACACAAGCCGGCCGAGGCCGGGGAGATAAAAGACGTTCTCGATGATGATGGTGCCGGCGAGCAGGAAGGCGAACTGCAGGCCGAGAATGGTGAGCACCGGGATCATGGCGTTGCGCAGCGCGTGGCGCCACAGGACGGCGCGGTAGGGCAGGCCCTTGGCGCGCGCGGTGCGGATATAGTCCTCGTTCAGCACTTCGATCAGCGCCGAGCGGGTGACGCGGGCGAGGATCGCCGCCTGCGGCAGAGCGAGCGCGATCGCCGGCAGGACCAGCGCCTTCAGCGCCGGCCAGACACCCACACTCCAGCCCGGAAAACCGCCTGACGGCACCAGCCGCAGCCAGACGGCAAAGAGGTAGATCAGCATCAGCGCGAACCAGAAGTTGGGCACGGCAACGCCAAGCTGCGCGGCGCCCATGGCAATCGTATCGCCGGCCCGTCCGCGCCGGCCGGCGGAAAACAGCCCGACCGGAATGGCAATCAGGGTGGATAGCGCCAGCGCGATCAGCGCCAGCGGCAAGGAGACGACGACGCGCTCACGGACGAGATCGATGACCGGCACCGAATAGGTGTAGGAACGGCCGAAATCGAGGCTCAGCAAACCACTGGCCCAGTGCAAATAGCGCAAGGCGAGGGGCGTGTTGAGGCCCATCTGGTTGCGCAGCAATTCAACCTGTTCGGCGCTGGCGTTCATGCCCAGCATCAGCCGCGCCGGATCGCCGGGGATAATCTCCAGCACCGCGAAGACCACCATGGAGGCCAGGACCAGCGTGGCGACGGCGATGGCGAGGCGCTTGAGGAGATAGGCGGTCATGATCGTTGGGCGACCGCTGTGTTGCTTGGTGCAAAAACCGGGCAAAGGTCGCGTTCCCGCCCACCCCCCTCTGTCCTGCCGGACATCTCCCCCGCAAGGGGGGAGATCGGCAGTTTCGATGACCGCGCTTTTCTTGCGATGCCGGTGATTGGCGAAGGCGGAGATGAGGGCGCAATCTCCCCCCTTGCGGGGGAGATGCCCGGCAGGGCAGAGGGGGGTGGGACGGAGCGCACCTTTCGCCTTTGGCCGGCCAACAGCCTCAATCCGTCCACTTCACCTTGGTCAGGTCGTTGGCCTGGATCGGCGCGTTTTCCCACAGGCCTTGCAGCTTGGCGTCCCAGACACCGACTTTCGGCAATTCGTAGAGGAAGCCGACCACGGCGTCGTCGGCCAGGATCTTCTGCGCCTCGCCGAGCAGCGTCTTGCGCTTGGCCTCATCGGAGGTGAGGTTCAACTCCGCGATGATCTTGTCGAAGGCCGGGTTGTCGTAATTGAAGTAATAATCCTTGCGCGAATAGATATCGATGTCGTTGGGCTCGGTGTGTGAGACGATGGTCAGGTCGTAATCCTTCTTGGTGAACACCTGATCCAGCCATTGCGCCCATTCGACCGGAATGATCTCCAGATCGATGCCGACGTCGCGAAGCTGCGAGGCGATGATCTCGCCGCCAAGCCGCGCATAGGAAGGCGGCGGCAGCTTCAGCGTCGCCTTGAAGCCATTCTCCAGGCCGGCCTCCTTCAGCAGCTCCTTGGCCTTGTCCACGTTATGCGGATAGAGGCCGGTGAGGTCGACATAGTCCTTGTTGGCGGGCGACATGTGCGAGCCGATCGGCACGCCGAGGCCGGCCGAAGCGCCGTCGATGATCGCCTTGCGGTCGAGCGCAAAGGAAATCGCCTGCCTGACCTGCAGCTTGTCGAAAGGCGGCTTCTTGTTGTTGATCGCAAGGATGGTCTCACCCTCGGTCGCGCCGATCACCACCTTGAAGCGGGGGTCGCCCTGGGCCTGTGCGACGCTGTCGGGATCGAAGAAAGGGAAGGCCTGGACATCGCCGGAAAGCAAGGCGGGCACGGCGGCAGCGGCATCCGGAACGATGCGGAACTCGGCCTTGTCTAGCGACACGGGCGTGCCCCAGTAGTTGTCGGATTTGACCAGCGTGATCGACGAACCCTTGGCCCAGCTCTGGAATTTGAACGGGCCGGTGCCAATCGGCTTCTCCTTGTTGGTACCGGCTGTCTCAGGCGCCACGATCACCGCGTCGCCCCAGCCCATATTGTAGAGGAAGGAGCCTTGCGGGTTCTTCAGCGTGACCTTGACCGTCGCCGAATCGACCACCTCGACCTTGTCGATGGCGGCGAACAGGCCCTTTTGCGCGTTGACCGAATTGTCGGCGCGAGCTCGGTCGAGCGAGAATTTCACGTCGTCGGCGTTGAAGTCGGTGCCGTCGTGGAATTTCACGCCGGTGTGCAGCTTGAAAACATAGACCTTGCCGTCATCGGATATAGTCCAGCTTTCGGCGAGGTCGGGCAGCACTTCGCCATTCTGACCGATACGGGTCAGGCCCTCGAACACATTGGCGTAAAGCACTTCGTCGATCGCTGCCGCGGCACCCGCGGTCGGATCGAGATGCGGCGGTTCGAGCGGGATGCCGATGACGAGGTCGGTCCGCGCCGCAAACGCGGAGGCGCCAGTGGCCAGTGCCAGCGCCGCGGCGGCCAGAATGGTTTTCCACAATTTCATCGCGCAAACTCCCCATAGGCTCGAATGTGCTCAAAAAACCCAGCGGATAGAAGCGTGATTTCGCCGAGGAGTAAATCGCGTTTCATGCTGCCCGGCAGTGCCTGAAGGAATGTTTTTCTCCGAACTGCATGCTCAATCGATTGGCGTCTACCCGGTCGCTACCCGGCGGCGGTACCTCTCAGCAGCACGTTGAGCCCGATCGCCATCACCTTGGCCGATTCCACCATGTCGGATATCCCGACCCATTCGTCGGGCCTGTGGGCGAGATCGAGAATGCCTGGGCCGTAGGCAATGCAGTCGTAGATATGGCCGATGCGGGCGATGTGCTTCTGATCATAGGTGCCGGGCGAAATCACGTAGTCGGGCTCGCGGTCGAAAATCTCCATGATGCCTTGCGCCACCGCCTTCACCACCGGCGCGTCGCGCTCGGTCATCAGCGGCAGCACCTCCATGAGGTCGCGGATCTCGTAGTCGAATTTCTTGCGCTCGCGCTTCAGCCGCTCGAGGATATCAGTGACCTCGCTTTTGACCGTGCCCAAATCCTCTTCGAGCAGGAAACGGCGGTCGATGGTCAGCCGGCAGGAATCCGGCACGTTGGGCGAGGGCAGGCCGGGCCGGAAATCCTCGGTCTGGCCGCCATGGATGGAATTGATGTTCATGGTCGAGCGTTTTGCCCCGTCGGGCACGACGGGCATGCGCGTCATTTTGCGATCAAGCGCCGGGAACAGCTCGTCCTCGAACGCCCGCAGCACGGCGCCCATGTGGCGCACCGCATTGTCGCCGAGGAACGGCATCGAGCCATGCGCGATCTCGCCCTTGGTCTCGATCTCCGCCCACCAGACGCCCCGGTGGCCAAGGCAGATGCGATCCTTGTTCAACGGCTCGGGGATGATGACGTGGTCGACCTTCGGTGCGGAGAAATAGCCTGATTTGGCCAGATGGGCGACGCCGCCGAAGCCGCCGGACTCCTCGTCGACCGTGCCGGAGATCTCGATGGCGCCCGGAAAGTCCGGAAAGACCTCCATGAAGGCCTCGGCGGCGATGATGGAAGCGGCCAGTCCGCCCTTCATGTCGCAGGCGCCGCGGCCATAGACCTTGCCGTCCCTGACGATGCCGGCGAAAGGATCGAGGCTCCAGCCTTCGCCGGCCTCGACGACATCGATATGCGAGTTGAAATGCACGCAGGCGCCAGCCGAGCGGCCGTCAAAACGGGCGACGACGTTGACGCGCGGGTAGCGATCGGTGTCGCCGGGCGTGCCTTCGGCGCGGATGAATTCGGTCTCGAAACCGCGCTTCTTCAGGCGTGCGCCGAGATATTCGGCGCAAGGACGATAGGCCTCGCCAGGCGGATTGACAGTTGGAAAACGGATCAGGTCGGCGGTGAGCGCGACCAGGTCGTCGACCCGGTCATCGACCGCCTTCAGGAGTCGTTCGTTCATCCGGCGAATTGAGCAGCGAAGCACGCGATTTGGCAAGCCTGTTGGCGGATCGCGCTAAAGTTGGGTGTCGCCGCGGCAACTATGGCGGGAAATCGTTCAAATTCGCTGCTTTGGATTGGTGAATTCGTCAGGGAGTGTGTGATATTTCGCTCACGCACCATTAAAAAGATGAATAATGGCGTGAAGGCAAGCAGGCAGGGCAATCAAAGGGGTTTGATCGCATGAAAAAGACCATTCTCATGGCAGCGGTTCTGGCAACGATGCTGTTTGGTTCTTCAGTCGAGGGTCAGGCAGCCAAACTGGTTGCAAACATCGACATATCTTCGCAGAAGATGACTGTAAGACATGGTCAGGCGGTGTATCGGTGGGCAGTATCCACCGCCCGCAAAGGTTATGTCACGCCACGCGGCAGCTATCGGCCGCAGCGGACCGAACGGATGTGGTACTCGCGCAAATACGACATGTCGCCGATGCCTTATTCGGTGTTCTTTCGCGGCGGCTATGCCATCCACGGCACGGGCGCGGTCAAGCAGC
>NZ_CAUM01000128.1 GCF_000350085.1 Mesorhizobium metallidurans STM 2683 | reverse complement strand
ACGTCGGCCGCATTCGCCGCCGCCGCGCTGCCGGCCAGCGCCCGGTCGGCGATGCCGACGAAGATCACCGCGAAGCGGAACAGGGCGAAAGCCAGATGGAACGGCTGCAGCGGCCCAGTGGGCACGGCATGGGCGAAATAGTGATCGAGGAACTCGCGCTGGGTCGGAATGCCGAGCGCTGCAAGATCGAGGCCGAGGATGCCGCCATATTCGTCCGGCGCGGAATGCCAGGGCATCGAGCAGAAGCCGAGATCGGCCAGCGGATGGCCGAGCGTCGACAGTTCCCAGTCGAGAATGCCGATCACATCGGGCCGATCGGGGTGGAAGATGAGGTTGCCGAGGCGGAAATCGCCATGCGCGATGGCGACGCGGCCATCGTCGGGCGGAAGATTTCGCGGCAGCCACTCGGCCACGGCTTCGAGCGCCGCGATGCGGTCGCTCGGCGAGTCCTGCAACTGTTTCGTCCAGCGCGCGATCTGCCGCTCGAAATAGTTGCCCGGCCGGCCGTAGTCGCCGAGCCCGATCTCTTCCGGCTTGATGGCGTGCAGTTTGGCCATGGCCTCGGCCATGCCGAAATAGATGCCGCGCCGCTCGGCGCGCGACAGTCCCGGCAATGCGCAATCATGGAAGACGCGGCCGTCGAGGCGTTCCATCAGATAGAAGGGCGTGCCGAGCAATTCGTCGCCGGCGTGGTAGAGCACCGGCCGTGGCACCGGCACATCGGTTGGAGCGAGCGCCTCGATCACCCGGTATTCGCGATCGATGGCGTGGGCGCCGCGCAGGATCGGCCCGCCGGGCTTCTTGCGCAGCACCATGCGATGTCCGCCATAGTCGACGAAATAGGTCGGGTTCGACTGGCCGCCGCCGATCCGCTGCAGCGACAGGAGGCCATCGCCGAACCGGCTTTTGAGAAAATCCTCCAGCCGCGACGGGTCGAAATCCGGCCGCGTCACGCGTTCAGCGTTTTCCGGCATGGCCTGTTTCACCCGCTTCGACATTCCAGCGCCAGAAGCCTGTAGCCTCCTCGTTGAGGAACCGATTGAGCACCATCTTGTGGACCTCGTCGGCACCGTCGACCAGGCGGGCCTGGCGGGCATAGCGGTAGATCCATTCGAGCACCGTGTCCTTCGAATAGCCGCGCGCGCCATTGATCTGGATCGCCACATCGGCGGCGTCATGCAGGACACTGGCGACCTGGACCTTGGCCATCGAGACCTCCTTGCGGGCGAAGCCGCCGCGATCGAGCTCCCAGGCCGCTTTCATCACCAGCAAGCGGCCGATCTCGATGCGCATGGCGAGATCGCCGAGCATAAGTTGGATGCTCTCCCGGTCGGCCAGAAGCTTGCCGAAGCCATGGCGCTCGGCGGCATAGGCGCGGGCGATCTCGATGCAGCGCTTGGACAGGCCCAGCCAGCGCATGCAATGGGTAAGCCGCGCCGGACCGAGCCGGACCTGGGTGACCTTCAGCCCGCTCCCCTCGCCGGCAAGCACATCCTCGACCGGCACCTCCAGGCCGTCGAATTCCAGTTCGCAATGGCCGCCATGCTCTTCCGGACCCATGATCTCGATGCGCCGCAGGATCCGCCAGCCGGGCTGTTCCCTGTGGAACAGCAAGGCGGAAAGCCCGCGACGCGGATCGTCCGAGGTGCGCGCGACGAGAATGAAATGGCTGGCCTCACCAGCGCCGGTGATGAACCATTTGCGGCCGCTGACCACATATTTGTCGCCGCGCCGCTCGGCGCTGGTCATGATCATCGACGGATCGGAACCGCCGCCCGGATGCGGCTCGGTCATCGCGAAGGCCGAACGGACCTTGCCCTCGACAATCGGCTGCAGCCATTTCTGCTTCTGCTCCGCCGTCCCAAGCGCCTCAAGCACCATCATGTTGCCGTCATCGGGGGCGGCGGAGTTGAACACGACCGGACCGAAGATCGAGCGGTTCATCTCCTCATAGCAGACGGCCATTTCGACCTTGGAAAGACCCGCCCCGCCGGTCTCGGGCTTCAGCTGCAGGCACCACAGGCCAGCCGCCCGCGCCTTGGCCCGCAGTGTCTCCAGCAGCGGCAGCGCGATGTTGCCATAGGCATCGTAGGACGCTCTGTCAGCCTCCAGCGGCAGGATCTCGCGCGCGACGAAGTCGGCGATCCCAGTACGAAAGGCTTCGGTGCGGGCGGGGATGTCGAAATTCATGAGCACTCACAAGGATGAAACGAGATGGCCGCCATCGACCTCGATGGTCGAGCCGGTAATGTAGCTGCCGGCATCGGATGCGAGCAACAGCAGCGCGCCGGCGAGTTCATCCGGCCAGCCCAGCCGGCGCTGCGGTATGCGCTTGACAAGCTGGAGGCCGGCTTCCGAGGCGAAGAAATCGCGATTGATGTCGGTTTCGATATAGCCGGGGCAGAGCGCATTGACGCGAATTCCATAGCGCGCCCATTCCAGCGCCAGTGCCTTGGTAAGCTGGATCACGCCCGCCTTCGAGGCGGCGTAGGCGCTGACATTGCCGGCGACACGATGGCCGAGGATCGAGGCGATGTTGACAATAGCGCCACTGCTGCCCGAAGCCTGCATGCCGTGCGCGACCGCCTGGCCGACGACGAAGGCGCCCTTGAGGTTGGTGTCGATCACACGGTCCCAACCTGCCTCGTCGAGATCGAGCGCCGGCGAGGTTCCGCTGACGCCGGCATTGTTGACCAGGATGTCGAAAGGCGTGCCCGCTTGCGCGAGCGCCGCCGCCACCGAGGCGCTGTCGGCGACGTCCATCTCGACAGCGAGAGCGCTGCCGCCGGCCGCTCTTATTTTTTCGACGGCCTCCGCTAGCGCCTGCTTTCGGCGTGCGGCCAGCGTGACCGAAACGCCGTGCCGGGCCAGAAGCCCGGCAAAATAAAGCCCGAGCCCGCCGGAAGCGCCGGTGACCAGCGCGGTCTTTCCTTTTAGGTCCTGGAACATGGCTGTCAGGCCGGCGTCGGGGCATTCTCCGGGATAAGACCCTGCTTCTTCAGCGCCGCCCAGAATTCGGCCGGAATGGGATGGCCGATGAGGGCGACATTCTGGTCGAGATGCTTCCTGGTGCGGGTGCCCGGTATGTTGGTCGGGATCGCCGGATGCGCCAGCACGAACTGAAGTGCTGCGGCCGCAAGCGGCACGTCGAACTCGCGGCACACCGCCTCGATCTTGCCGACCCGCTGGAGAATCGGCTCCTCGGCTTCCCTGTAGTTGTAGTGCGCACCCTTCACCGCGCCGGTGGCGAGGATGCCGCTGTTGAAGCCGCCACCGAGCACGATGGCGACGTCGCGTTCCTCGCAGAGCGGCAGGAACGTGTCGAGCGCGTCCTGCTCCAGCAGCGTGTAGCGGCCAGCCAGCAGGAAACAGTCGAAATCGCGCTCGCGCAGTGCCGCCTCGCAAACCTGCCATTCATTGCAGCCGACGCCGATAGCCGAAACCAGCTTCTCGGACCGCAGCTTCTCCAGAGCCTTGTAGCCGCTGTCCATGGCCGTGCGGAAATGCTGCTTCTGTAGATCGGGTCCGTGCGAGAAGACATCGATGTCGTGGATGAACAGTATGTCGATGCGCGACACACCGAGCCGCTGCAGACTGTCCTCGAAGGAGCGCATGCAGCCGTCATAGCTGTAGTCGTGGACGACCTCGAAGGGAGGCATGTCGACCCAGAAGAAGGATTTCATCTCGCCCTTCGGCACCGGAGCGAGCAGGCGCCCGACCTTGGTCGACAGAACATATTCATCGCGCGGGAAGGCACGCAGCGCTTCGCCCAGCCGGCGTTCGGACAGGCCGTGGCCATACATCGGCGCCGTATCGAAATAGCGCAAGCCGGCATCCCACGCGCCCTTGATGACGTCGCGAACGTCCGCTTCCGGGACGGCGCGGAACTGGTTGCCGATCGGCGCCGTGCCGAAACCCATGGTGGTGACTTCGAGGCCGGTGCGGCCGAATTTCTTCTTGTCCGACGCGTTCATGAACAGATCCTCCGGTCCTATTGAAGAGATTTCGTCACTTGATGAACAGATATTTCGAGCGGTCGATGGTGAGCGAGACCGCCAGGATGATGACGAAACCCTTGACGATGTCCTGGGTGAAGCTGTTGACCTCGGTGACGTCCATACCGTTGGTCAGGATGGCGATGACGAGAACCCCGAGGAACGTGCGGTGCGGACCGCCGATGCCGCCGGAAAGCGCCGTGCCGCCCATGACGACGGCGGCGATGGAATTGAGCAGCAGGCTGCTTCCCGCCGTCGGCGTGCCGGCGCCGACCTGGCCGGTCAGCATGACGCCGGCGAGCCCACAGATGCCGCCGGCCAGCACGAAGGCGAGGATCTTGTAGAAGGTGACGGGAACGCCCGCATGCGAGGCGACGATCTCACCGCCGCCGAGCGCGTAGAGATAGCGGCCAAGCTTGGTGCGGAAGGCAACGACGGTGAGCACCGCGGTGGCGATCAGCGCGAACCAGATGACGTTGGGAATGCCGAGCACGAAGGAGCCGTTGACCAGATCCGGCAGCAGGCTGTCGGTGAACAGGATCGACTGGCCCTGCGAGATCTGGTTGGCGACGCCGGAGAGGATCGACAGCATGCCGAGTGTCACCAGGAAGGACGGCACTTTGAGCATGGTGACCAGGCTGCCGTTGACCAGGCCGACAAGGGCGCCGACGCCGATGCCGACCAGCGTCGCGCCGGCGAGGCCGAACCGGTCGACGGTGAGCGCGGCAAGGATGCCGGTCAGCGTCACCAGCGCGCCGACCGAAAGGTCGATCGAGCCGATCAGGATGACCACGGTTCCGGCGAGCGCCACCATCAGCAGCACCGACGATTGCCGGCCGATGTTGAGCGCATTGGAGGCCGAGAAGAATAGCGGATTGACATAGGAGAAATAGGCGACCAGCACGACGATCGCGATAACAGGCAGAACGATCGTGCGAAGATTGAAGTCACCCTGCTTCTTGGCCACGGTGGCCGGTATTTCTGCCATTTCAACCCCTATAGCATTGCCGAAACCACGTCGACCTCGCGTGGCTTGGCGTCCTTCGGCGTTTCGACGATGGCGGAAACCACGCCGTCGCGAAGCACCATGATCCGATTGGAAAGCCCGATCAGTTCGGGCAGATTGTCCGAGACCAGAAGCACGGCGGCGCCCTTGTCGGCGATCTCGCGCATCAGCGAATAGATGTCCTCCTTGGCGCCGACATCGAGGCCGCGGCCGGGATCGTCCAGGACCAGGATGCGGACGCCGCGCGCCAGCCATTTGGCGAAGACGATCTTCTGCTGATTGCCGCCCGACAGGGTGCGGCAGGCTGCCGCCGGCCCCGGTGCGCGCACCTTGAGACGCTGCATCCATTCGACGGTCAGCGCCCGGCTGCGCCGGGGCGAGATCAGGCCGAGGAAACCCAGGGCAATCTGCTTGAGGTTCGGCAGCGTCAGGTTCCAGTCTACCGTGTCGGTGCCGATGATGCCGGCGACGCTGCGCTCGGCGGGCACGAAGCCGATGCCGTGGCGTATGGCGTCGCGCCGCGAGCCGCGGCGCAGCGTGGCGCCCTCGACGACGACGTCACCCTCGCCCTGCGCTTCGGCGCCGGCGATGATCCTGGCAAGCGTCGACTTGCCGGAACCGAGGACGCCGGCGACGCCGAGGATTTCGCCTTCGCGCAGATCGAGGGACACCCCGCGAAGATGGCCCGGTTTGCTGATGCCGGTGGCGCGCAGCGCAACGGTGGCGGACGGCTCTCGCTGGACGGCCTCGCGGTAGTATTCGGCATTGCGCTGGCGGCCGACGATGAGTTCGTGCAACGCCACCTCGTCGATGCTCTTGATCGGCCGCTGATCGACGACATGGCCATCCTTCAAGGCGACGACCTCGTCGCATATGGCGAAGACATCGGACAGGCGATGCGACACGAGCACGAAGGAGGCACGCGAACGCCAGCGGTTGATGCCGTCGAAAAGCTTGGCGGTTTCGTGGTCCGAAAGCGCACTGGTCGGTTCGTCGAGAAGGATGATCGGCTCGACCGGATAGACGCGGCTCAGCGCGAAGGCCTTGGCGATCTCGACGAGCTGGCGCTGGCCGAAGGACAGGGCGCCGGTGAGCGCTGTCGGGCTGACATCGACTTCGAGCTCTTCGAGCACCGCGCGCGCCTCGGCGATCATCGCCTTGCGCCTGAGACCGCCGGCAATGGCGAATTTGGTCTCGCGACCGAGAAAGATGTTCTCGAAGACGGGGATAGTCGGGATCAACCCCTGTTCCTGGAAGACGGTGGCGACGCCATTGCGCGCGGCCTCCGTCGGATGGCCGAAGCGCACCGCCTCGCCATTGATCGATATCGTGCCGGTATCCGGGCGCACGGTGCCGTTGATGATCGACAGCAATGTCGATTTCCCGGCGCCGTTCTCGCCGACCAGACCGAGCATCTGGTGGCGGCGCAGCACGAAGCTTACCCCGGTCAGCGCGTTGGTGCCGGGGTAGGTCTTGGAGATATCGCGAAGCTCGAGCGCGGGTGCTGCGGCCGGCCGGCCGCCCGGGAGATCCGGACGACCGACCACAGTCAGGGAGGTCACTTGAACGGGCCGCTCTTGTAGTGATCGGCGTAGAGCTTGGTGACGGCGTCGAATTCGGCCTTCCACTTCGCCGCATCGCCATAGGCTGCGTTGAGCTTGTCCTGACCCTCCTGACCCGCCCATTGGGTGGCGGGATCGATCGGGTAGATGTTGTTTTGCGGATCCCAATTGTCGGGATTGAGAGTGCGGCTCATCTTGGCGAAATCGAACGGCAGTTCGGCGCCCTTGTAGACCTTCTGGTCGATCGAGGCGGCGGTCTCGGCGGTCGCGGTGAGCGAGCCGGTGTAGAGCAGCCGCTCGGCAAGCGTGGGCTTCCAGCCGTTCAGCGCATCGAACAGCATGACCGCGGCAAAGCCGGCCTGGTAGGGCGCGAGCGAGGTGTTGGTGGCGACGAACTGCTCGCCCTTGGCGACTTCTTGCAGGCCTTCCGAGAGACCGTCGATACCGGCGATCTTGACGTTGGTCAGGTTGCGCTCCTTGAGCACGGAGAGCGCGCCGAGCGCCATGGAATCGTTTTGCGCGAAGACCGCCTTCATGTTCGGATAAGCGGTGACCATGCTGAGCATGACGGTGCGCGCCTTTTCGCGGACCCAGTCGCCGCGCAGACCGCCGACCACCTTGATGCCGGGGAATTCGGCCGCGGCCTTCATCATGCCGGCGGTGCGGGCATCGTCGGTCGGCGTGGCGAGGCCCTTGATGTGGACCACCTCGCCTTCGCCGCCGATCGACTTGAACAATTCCTTGCCGACCTGGTAGCCGGCCTCGACGGAGTTGGCGGTCATGTAGGAGACGAAGTAGTCGCCGACATCGGACGGCGTGTACCAGGCCGGAATTTCCCAGATCGCCGAATAGTAAACCTTGTTCTCCTGGCAGAGCTTGGCGATCATCGGCACCTCGCCGGCGGCGACGACCGTGTTGATCAGCATGTTGACGCCCTGGGTCGGCAGGCCGCGAACCTGGCTGATTTCGCGGGCCGCGTCATTGTCGTGATAGAGCTCGACCTGATCTATCTTGAGCGCCGAGGACGTCGCCTTGAAGCCTTTGATGAAGGCTGCCCAATAGTCGTTGGCGAGCGTCGCCACGCTGGTCGCCGCCTTGCCGGTCGGCGCGGCAAGGGCCTGGTTTGTCCGCATGCTCAGCGCCGTGCCCATCGGCAGGCTGATGCCGGCGGCGGTGGCAAGCTGCATGAACACGCGGCGCGACATCGGATCCTGAATTTGCGAGACCGTCCTTACAATATCTTCTTCACGAGACATGCTTTTCACTCCCTTTGGTTATTTCTCGATGTTTCTACAATCGATTGCTTTTTTACGATGCGTTTCCCCCTTGCGTCGCATCTCCCTCACCCTTTTCCGTCAACAGCCAGCATGTGCGAACGATGCTGCGCCGCCTGCATGTCATCGATCCGACCCCGAAAACCGGGGGCGGGCACTTTTGTTGCCTGGTGCCTTGATTAACCTGAGACGCCCTCCCCGGCGCCACATGACAGTTTGCAGTTCTAAGCCTCGGATCAAACCGCAAAATTTATCATTTTGAGACTTCAGCCGACGTCCCGCCCGATCCCGGCGCAGAGTGCCTGACATGAAGTCCATCGCATTTTTATGAACCGCTATGCCGGCGCTTGTCAATCGATTGCAAAAAATTGCTGCTAGATCGGTACTCCTCAACTCCGTTCGCCACACGACATCTGGCCCCCTTCAGGAAGAGGCGCGAACGATCAGGGAAGGCGTAAACAGCCTGCTTTCGAAGCGGTATGACGGATCGGCGATCAGGTTGCGGACGAGTTCGCCCGCGTGGCGGCTGACCTCCTCGACCGGATAATCCACCGTCGAGAGCGGCACGGCCAGTATCCGCGAAAGCTGCGTGTTGTTGAAGCCGACGATGGCGAGATCTTCCGGACAGCGAAGCCCGCGATGGCGCATGGCCTCGATGACGCCGAGGGCCAATGCATCATTGTGCGCGAAGATCGCCGTCGGCCGCGGGCTGACCGCCAGCAGGGCGTCGAGCGTCCTCTTGCCTGCCGCCGAAGTCGCGGTCTCGGCAAAGATGCGCTGCGGCATTTCGACGATGGATCGTGACGCGCAGACCTCCGAGAATCCAAGCGCCCGGTTCTTGAAGGTCGCCGACAAGGGCGGCCCCTGGACCTGACAGACGATCTTGTGCCCCCGTTCGGCAAAATGCGTGGCCACCATCGCCCCTCCCGCCCTGTCGTCGCACAGGGCGGACGGGAAGACAGCCCCCGCAATGGCCCGGATTGCAAGCACCACGGGGACTTCGCGGGCGGCATCCTGCAGGATCGCGGTGTCGGCTTCCGTCGAAGCGAGCGAGATGATCGCGTCGACACGCCGCGACAGGAACGTATGGATCAGACGGCGTGTGGCGTCGGGTTGATCCAGCGTCTCGGCGATGAGCGGGGTGATCGAGGGCGCATCCGAGCGCGCGTCGAGATGGCGGAAAATGGTGCGAATGACCTCGATGAAGGTTTCGTTGCCGAGATCGGATACCAGTATCCCGACCGTATGCGAGCGGCCGCGGCGAAGCGTGGCGGCCGTCAGGTCCGGCCGATAGCCGGCAGCACCAGCGGCCTGACGAATGCGTTCACGCGTCGCCGGAGCGACAAGATGAGCCTTGTCATTGCTGAGCGCGCGCGAGACGGTGGCGCGATCCACGCCAAGTTTGAGCGCGAGTTCTCGCATGTTCAACCGCGCCATGGCCTCGCCCGCATCCTCGTTGTGCCGCCCAATCCCATGATCTTGCTGGCAGGCCAGCCGATATTTGGCAAGCGATGGTTCGCCGGCTGCCTTCCTATGGCGCGTATCGGAACGGCCAAACACAAAGTTATTCGTCTCCCCACCATCGCCCGCCCCCGTGCCGGCCGTCGAATCCCAGCGACCGATGGTCACATGACAACACTTTTTGCAATCGATTGACAAGATGTTTTCAGGCGCTTACTCATTTGACGACAAATCGGGAGGAAGTCATGGGAACGAAGATCGGTGCCGCCTTTGCGGTATTGTGTGCCGTGGCGCTGGCATGGGCGCCCGTCATGGCGCAGGAGGCCGACGGCAAGCTCGACGGCGAGGGCAAGGAGATCGTCGTCCTGATGCCCAGCCGCAGCAACGCCTATCTGGCGCAGTGGATCCGCGGCGCCGAAAAGAGCGCCGCCGAAGCGAACTACAAGATCACCGTCATCGAGAACAATTTCGACCAGACAGAGCAGGACGCGCAGGCCCAGCAGCGCATCGGCTCGCCGAACCAGCCGGCGGCCTATGTCTGGTGGCCGGCCGACAACCAGGCGGGTCTGGCGACGCTGCGCCGCCTCAGCCGCACCGGCGTGCCGGTCTTCCAGGTCAACCAGGCGCTGCGGCCGGAAGCCAAGGATCTCGTCGTCGCCTATGCCGGCGTCGACGACTTCTTCAACGGCCAGGTAGCCGGCAAGAACGCCATCGCGGCGCGCGACGCCTATGTCGCGGCCGGCAACAAGTTGGCCAGCGACGGCGGCAATCTGGTCATCCTGAAGTTCATACCGGGCTATTCGGCCGGCGACGACCGCGAGGCCGGCTTCGCGGACGCGACGAAGGACAAGCCGTTCAATGTCATCGCGTCGGAATATGCCGGCTTCGACAATGCCAGCGGCTACAAGGCGATGAGCCAGCTCATCCCCAGCATCCGCGGCAAGGGCATCAATTTCGTCTATGGCGCGTCGGACGGGCCGGTGACCGGCGCGGTGCAGGCGCTGGAGGAAGTCGGCCTCGTGCCCGGCAAGGATGTCTATCTGATCAGCGCCACCTGCATCGCCGACATCTCGGCGATCCAGTCGGCGAAGGAATTCGCCACCGGCGTGCAGGCAGCCGGCCTCGAAGGCTGGTTCTCGCTCAACGTCGTGGCGCGCTACTTCGAATATGGCAAGCAGGTCAAGGACGGCCAGTACATCGCTCCCGACACGGCGGATGCCCGGCCCGAGTTCAACTTCGCGCCAAGCAAGATCAACATCATTCCGAACCCGCAGGTCGTCGTCGGCACCGACAAGGCCAAGGCCGGAGAGATCCTTTCGAAGTTCAAGCTCTGGGGCGAGACCTTCTCGGACCATTGCGTGTATTGATCTGAAGGAGGCAGGCGAGGCAGCCTTCCCTGCGAACCAAGGTGCTGGCGGCTCCTGAATGTCGCCAGCCATGGCCGGTGTTGCGAAATGCTTGAAATCAGTGGTCTGTCCAAATCCTATGGGCCGGTGCATGCGCTGAGCGATGTGACGTTCAGCGTCGAACCCGGCAAGGTGACCGCGCTGCTCGGCGAGAACGGCGCCGGCAAGTCGACACTGGTCAAGATCCTTTCCGGCCTGGTCACGCCGACGGCCGGCGCCATCCGCGTCAACGGCGCGCCGGTCGATCTGTCCAGTCCCGAGCGCGCCAGCCGTTCGGGCGTCGCCGTGGTGCAGCAGGAGATCAGCGTGCTGCCCAATCTCAGCGTGGCGGAAAATTTCATGCTGACGCAGCCTTCCCGCTGGCTCAGGCGCGGGTCGGCCCCTGCCCTTTGCGCGCCATACCTGAACCGGCTGGGGCTCGGACATGTCGATCCCGGCACCGCCGTCGGCGAGTTGACGATCGGCGAGCGGCAATTGGTCGAGATCGCCCGCATGCTCTCGCAGGATGCCCGCGTGCTGGTCCTCGATGAACCGACCGCTGCGCTCGCCGACAGCGATATCGAGCTCGTCCACAAGGCCGTGCTTCGCCTGGCGAGCGAGGGCAATGTCGTTCTCTATATCACCCACAGGCTCAACGAGCTCGACGAGATCTGCGATGCGGCGGTCATCCTGCGCAACGGACGGCTTGCCGACCAGTTCGAGACGAAGGATGCCAGCATGACCCGCATCGTGCATGCGATGATCGGACGCGAGCTCGACGAACTTTATCCGAACACGCCGGCGCGAGGTACGGTCCTTCCAGCGCCCGTGGTGCGGCTGAACGATGTCGTTACCGGCGGCCTTGCGAGCCCGGTCGGCCTTGAGCTGCGCCCGGGAGAAATCGTCGCGGTCTGCGGCCAGCTCGGCAGCGGTTTCGTCGAGCCGCTGCGGGCCATCGCCGACGTCAGCCCGCTGTCGGGCGGAGCGATCGAATTCCAGCGCACCACGGCCCTTAGCGCCAAAGCGGAAACCGGCGTCGCCTATTGCTCGGACGACCGCCAACTGGACGGTTTCTTTCGCGACCTGCCGGTGTGGGAGAGCATGAGCGCGCCGGGCCTCGCACAGTCCGGCCTGTGGGGCCTTGTCCGCCCATCGCGGCTTCGGCAATCCGTCGACGCCATCGCCGAGCGCATGACCATCCTGCCGGCCTATCGCGAACGGCCGGTGCATGCGCTTTCGGGCGGCAATGCGCAGAAGGTGTCGATCGGCAAATGGCTGTCGAGCAACCCACGCATCCTGCTGCTCGAAGAGCCGACGCGCGGCGTCGATGTCGGCGCCCGCGCGGAGATCTACCGCTTGCTGCGCGCACTGACCGATGACGGGCTGGCGATCCTGTTTGCCAGCACCGATCTCGACGAGGTGCTGGGTTTTGGCGAACGCGTGCTGGTCTTCCACGACAACAGGCTGGTGCACCAGGCGCCTTCGGCGCAACTGACCCGTGACCAATTGGCGACATGGATTACACATGGCGGTATCGACCATGAGTGACATGGCCGCAAAGCAGCGGGACGCGACGGCCGAGCACAGCCAGCGCCGCGTATGGCTGAGACGGCTTGGCCCCTTCGTGCCGATCGCGACGCTGGCTATCATCGCATCGCTGACGGTCGATGGCTTCGGCACCACGCCCAATCTGATCGCCGTCGTCCAGGCCTCGGCCATCACCGGCATCGCGGCGATCGGCACCGCCGCCATCACCATCTCGGGCAAGTTCGTCAGCCTTGCCATCGAGCAGCAGGCGGTGACCGCAGCCTATGTCTTTGCGGCGACGGTGTCGGCGGGCCAGCCGGTTCTTTTGGCTC
>NZ_CAUM01000129.1 GCF_000350085.1 Mesorhizobium metallidurans STM 2683 | reverse complement strand
TGACGACTGTCCTTAGGGCATTTGCCGCCTCCCTGGTCCGCGCCATCAGCCTGAACAGCTGGGTCGGCGTCTCGGTGCTGGCGCTGGCGGGTTGGTATGCGTCGCGCCGCGCCGGCTTCAAGCTCGACCGCCGCGCCGGCATCCTGTTTGCGGCGCTTGTGCTCGGCGTGCTGGCGAAGTTCACCGTCTTCCCGATCCACGACACCCGCATTTACTTTCCCAACCTGATCCCGCCTTTCCTGCTGCTGGCTGGCCCATTCATGGCGTTGTGGACGTTGGCGAGCACCAGAGGGCGCGGTGCCGAACCATTGCACGTCATTCCGGGAGATAAGCCATGAACTCCGTTTCCGGCCTGGCGCGCATCGCGCTGTCGCTCGGCCTCCCCACAGGCGTCATCGACCGCAGCCCGTCGCTGCGTGGGACGAAGTTCCTGGCGAAGGCCGCGCTTAGAGCGCGCCTCAGTGGGGCAAAAAGACCGTTCCAGATGGTCAATGTCGGCGCCTGCGATGGCGCGCTGTTCGATGACGTGACGCCGTGGCTGCACCGCATCCGGCACGCTCGCGCGGTGCTGGTCGAGCCGATCCCGTACAACCAGAAACGGTTGCGCGCCAACTATCCCGACACGGACCGCTTCATCATCGAGCCGGTGGCGGTGACGAAGACCAAGGGGACGATTACGGTCCACACCTTCGATGCCGCCGCACTTGAGGCCGGCACGCTGCCGCTTGAGTTCATCGGCTGCTCGTCGGTGACCGACACCAATCTGATGTCGGGCAAGAATGCCTGGGGCGAGGCCGACGCCAACTTCAACAAATTCGCGCCGCACCTCAGGGATATCGAAGTGCCGTCGGAAACGCTGCAGATTCTGCTCGATCGCAACGGCATCACCCATATCGACGCCTTCCTCGTCGATTGCGAGGGCGCCGACTGGATCGTCTTCGAGCAACTCGACCTCAAGCGCTATCATCCGGGCATGATCAAGGTCGAGGTCGGGGCGTTGCCGGCCCCGGAGATCGGCCAGGTCGTGGTCAAGCTCAAGACCGCCGGCTATCAGGTCGGCTTCCAGGCCGAGGACGTCTGGGCCTTCGCCTGAAGGATAGTTCCGGGCTCCTCGAAAGCACCTGACTTTGTCGGGTCGCGCCGCACCTGTAGCGTGTCGCAAACAGGCGGTAGCGGGACGGCCGTCGTCTGCATATTGTGCGCCGATCAAACGGGCGCCGGGTGCCCGCTTTACCACTTTGGAGTCGCGGGCAATGGCAGGATTTCCGGAAAAGGCCAAGGTCGTCATTATCGGGCTGGGCGGCATTGTCGGCGCGTCGGTCGCCCATCATTTGATCGAACGCGGCTGGACCGATATCGTCGGCATCGACAAATCGGGCATCCCTACCGATATCGGCTCGACGGCGCACGCTTCCGACTTCTGCTATACGACCAGCCATGATTTCCTGTCCTGCTGGACGACGCTCTACTCGATCGATTTCTACGAAAAGATGGGCCATTACGCGCGCATCGGCGGCCTTGAGGTCGCCCGCGTTGGCGATGACGCCCGCATGGAAGAGATCAAGCGCAAGATCGCCTCGGCAAAGGCTTTTGGCACACGCGCCCGGCTGATCGAACCGGCCGAGATCAAGCAGAAATTTCCGCTTATCGAAGAAGAGATTGTGCAAGGTGGTCTGTGGGATCCCGATGCCGGCCTCGTCATCCCGCGCTCGCAGACCGTCGCCGGCAAGCTGGTCGACCAGGCGGAGGCCTCGGGCAAGCTCAAATCATTCGCCAACACGCCGGCCAGATCGCTCATCGTCGAGGACGGCCGTATCATGGGCGTGGTGACCGACCGTGGCACCATCAAAGCCGATTATGTCGTGGTCTGCACGGGCATATGGGGCCGGTTGACCGCCGAGATGGTCGGCGAGGATCTGCCGGTCATGCCGATCGACCATCCGCTGACCTTCTTCGGGCCGTACACCGAGTTCGCCGGCACCGGCAAGGAGATCGGCTGGCCGTTGCTGCGCGACCAGGGCAACTCGGCCTATATGCGCGACACCGGCGATCCCAGGACCGCCGAAGGCGGGCAGATCGAATGGGGCTATTACGAAGAAACCAATCCGCGCCTCTGCCATCCGCGCGACCTCCTGGAAAAGGATCAGGCGCGGCTTTCACCCTCGCAGCGCGACCTCGACATGGAGCAGATCCTGGCGCCACTCGAACGCGCCATGGAACTGACGCCGATCCTCGGCGAACTCGGCTATAACGAAAGCCATTCCTTCAACGGCCTGCTGCAAGTGACGGCGGATGGCGGCCCGTCCATGGGTGAGAGCCAGAAGGTGAGGGGCCTCTGGTATGCGGTCGCCATCTGGGTCAAGGACGGTCCCGGCATGGGCAAGCTGATCGCCGACTGGATGACCGACGGCCGTACATCGATCGACCATCACGCCATCGATTATGCGCGCTTCTATCCGCACCAGACGAAGGAGCAGTTCATCTGGGACCGCTGCACCGAGACGGCGATGAAAGTCTACAATCCGGCGGTGCATCCGCGCGAGCCGTTCTCCAAGGGCCGCAACATCAGGCGTTCGCCATTCTGGGAGCGCGAAAAGGAGCTCGGCGGCTACTTCATGGAGCTGGGCGGCTGGGAGCGCGCGCATGGCTACGCCGCCAACGAGCATCTTCTGGAGAAGTACGGCAACCGGGTGCCGGTACGCCAAAACGAGTGGGACAACCGCCATTTCTGGCGCGTCTCCAATGCCGAACATCTCGCCATGAGCGAGGATTGCGGCATCGTCAACCTGTCGCATTTCTCCATGTATGACGTCGAAGGCCCGGACCATGTCGCATTGCTGGAATGGCTGTGCGCGGCCAAGATCGGCGGCGACAACAATATCGGCAAGGGCATCTACACCCACTTCCTCGACGAGGAGGGCATGGTGCGGGCCGACTTTACCGTGATCCGCATGGCCGACCGCTGCCGGGTCATCGACGGCGCCGACGCCGGGCCGCGCGATTTCCAGTATATGCGCCGCACCGCTGAGGATAAAGGTTTCGACGTCACCATCACCGATGTGACCGAGAAATTCGTAACCATCGGCATCTGGGGTCCGAACGCCCGGGCGACGCTGCAGAAAGTGGTCGAAGATCCTGATGGGCTGTCACTGGAAAATTTCCCCTTCGCGGCGATCAAACCGGTCAGGATCGGCGGCAAGGATGTCACCGCTTTCCGCATCTCCTATGTCGGCGAGCAGGGCTGGGAGCTGCATATGCGCTACGAAGACGGGCTCGCCGTCTGGGACGCGCTGCGTTCGACCGGCGTGATGCCCTTCGGCGTCGAGACCTATGCCAACACCCGCCGCATGGAGAAGAGCCTGCGCCTGCAGAACGCCGACCTCCTGACCGAGTACAATCTGCTGGAAGCCGATCTCGCCCGCCCAAAGGTCAAGGAGAGCGATTTCTGCGGCAAAGCCAGGCATGTCGAGTATCGCGCCCGCGAGCACCAGCCGGCGATGCTTTGCACGCTGGTCATGACCAACAATGTTGATTCCAAAGGCGTTGCCCGCTACCCCGTCGGCACGATGCCGGTGATGGATCAGCAGACCGGCGAGACGCTGGTCGACGAACTCGGCCGCCGGTCCTTCACGACCTCGATGGCCTATGGTCCGACCATCGGCAAGAACATCGGGCTCGCCTATCTGCCTTGGGCGTACTGCCAGGAAGGCCGCAAACTCAATGTCGAATATTTCGGCGAGACCTATCCGGTCGAAGTCGCCGCCGTCGGCTACAAGCCGCTCTACGACCCGGAGAACCTCAAGCCGCGCAGTTGAGCCTCCGAGCTTGTGCCTGACGATCGGCTGTCCGGTGCGGCCGGTTTTTGCGGTCGCAAAAATGTGAGTTGTTAAGCCCGGCTGTCGCCGGGCTTTTCTCTTTGTGCGGCGCTGATTCTCGCTTACGTTGCGGTATGTCTGCTTTTGCCCGCGCAAGACAGCTTCTCTTAGGCAGCGCCGCGCTGGTGCTCGTGCCCGGGTTCACGCCTGCTTCGCTTGCGGACGAGCCCGTCGACATCGAACTGGTGCTGGCCGTCGATGTTTCGCTGTCCATGTCGCCGGACGAACTCGAGATCCAGCGTCAAGGCTATGCGGCGGCGCTGACGCATGACGACGTGCTGCAGGCCATCGCCGACGGCGCTTATGGCAAGATCGCCGTCACCTATGTCGAATGGGCCGGCACGACCTGGCAGCATGTCATCGTGCCGTGGACGGTGATCGCCAATCGCGCCGACGCCGAGCGGGTGGTCGAACAGCTCTCCGCCCGCCCGCCCAACAGCGCCCGGCGCACATCGATTTCCGGGGCGCTGGAATTTTCCAGCGACCTCTTCGCCGAGAGCGGCTTTCAGGGCATCAAGCGGGTCATCGACGTTTCGGGCGACGGCCCCAACAATCAGGGTGCTCCCGTCAACATCATCCGCGACGGACTGGTCAAGCAAGGCATCACCATCAATGGCCTGCCGCTGATGACCAGAAGCGGCTTCACCAGCGTCTACGACGTCAATGATCTCGACCGTTACTACACCGACTGTGTCATCGGCGGCCCCGGCGCGTTCATGATCCCGGTCAATGACTGGACGCAGTTTCCCGAAGCGATCCGCCGCAAGCTGGTGCTGGAGCTTGCCGGGCCCGACTCGCCGCAATGGGCGGCGGACGAAGTGGCGTACCCGCCGGTGGTGCTGGCGCGGGACAGACCGGTCACCGATTGCCTGATCGGCGAAAAAATGTGGCGCGACCGAAGCTGGATGTTCGACAGCCGCTAGAGCGGTTCATCGTTTCACTGAAACGCCGAACCGCTCTATCTCTTTGTTTTTGCGCAATTCCCAAGGGAAAGCGCTACGCGCTTTTCCGGGGAAAACCGCTTTACACTTTTCCTGGAATTGCTCCAGAGTAACCGCGATCGGTCAAAACGGAGAAATACCGATGAAAAGAATTGCAGTCCTGACAGCCGTCGCGTCAGCGCTTTGTGTCGGCAGCGCGAGCGCCTATTACGAAGAGCCTGCATGCGTGATGTTTGAAGATGCCAATTTTCGCGGACGCTCACTGGAGATGGAACCCGACGACAGGGTCAATTTTCGCGGCGGCCAGTTCTGGAACGATCGGATCTCTTCGGTGATGGTGCGCAGGGGCTGTACGCTTGTCGTCTATCAGGACTCAAGGATGGGCGGCCGCTCGCTCGAAATCAATCGCGGGCTCCGCAATCTTCAGCGGATTGGCTGGAATGACCGCATCTCGTCTGCCGAGTGCTATTGCGACCGATACTGAGATCGTCGACGGCCGAGGCCGTATCCGGTTGCCAGCCTTCTCCGCGACGCGTCCTCAGGCAGCCAGCAATTGCTTGCGGTCGACGCGCTCCTGCTGCGGCGAGCGCGCATAGAGCTCCCGGTAGCATTTGGAGAAATGCGAGGCCGAGACGAAGCCGCAGGCGACCGCCACCTCGACCACCGGCATCGACGACTGGATCAGCAAATGCCTGGCCCGGTCGAGCCGGATCTCCAGATAGTAGCGGGCAGGGGACCTGCCCATCTCGGTGCGGAACAGACGCTCGATCTGGCGGCGCGACAGGTCGACATGATCGGCGATCTCGATCAGCGACAGCGGCTCGGAAAGATTCGCTTCCATCAATTCGATGATGGTCAGCACCTTGGAATTCTGCACGCCAAGGCGGGCGCGCAGCGGCAGGCGCTGGCGGTCGGTCGGGCTGCGCACGCGGTCGGTCAGCACCTGCTCGCACACCCGGTTCACCAGGCTCTCATCAAAATCGTCGCCGATCAGCTTCAGCATCATGTCGAGTGCGGCGGTGCCGCCGGCGCAGGTGTAGACATTCTGGTCGATCTCGAAGAGGTCGGCGAAGACATTGGCTTTCGGGAAGGCCTCGGAGAAGCCGGGCAGGTTTTCCCAATGGATGGCGCAGCGCTTGTTGGACAACAGGCCGGCGGCGGCCAGTATATGCGCGCCAGTGCACAAGCCGCCGACGGCGACGCCCCGGTTATACTCCTCGCGCAGCCAGGCGAAGGCCGATTTGTTCTGGTAGCGCTCGACATTGATGCCGCTGCAGACGATCGCCATTGACGGCCGGTCCGGCCCGGACATCTTCTTGCGCTCTTCCTCGAGCGAGGTGTTGACGGCGCATTCGACACCGTTGGAGGCGCGCACCGGCTTGCCGTCGATGCTGGCGAGACGCCAGCGATAGGCTTCGTAGCCGAGCATGCGGTTGGCAGAGCGCAACGGATCGAGTGCCGTCGCAAAGGCGATCATGGTGAAATCGGGGATCAGGAAGAATACAAATGATCGTCTGACCGGATGCTTTACGACGTTCACAGGGGAATCCTCACGCTGCAATGGCGCGAACAGGATGTCGCGATCAGCATAGCGACATCAGGAAAAACCTTTCCTGTCAATTGGCTAGGTGGCAACGGAATGACTTTATTTGCGACATGGGTCGCAAATGGGCAATCGCTATGCGGCGAACGATCGACATGCCACCGGATTGAGCAGATGTGCCGGATGCGGTGGTGCATAATGAAAACGCCGCCTCGGTTGGACCGAAGCGGCGCGGTGATCAAATTCGAAGCAGCAGCACGAGTGCTGCTTATGAGCTTGTCAAATCAGGCGACGAAGCCGAGGCGCGCCGCATTCATGGCACCGGTCTGGCCGGGCATGGTGTTGGCAAGGCGCTGGCGCTCGAGCGCGGTGGTCAAGTTCATTTCACGGCGGGGGAAGAGGCGGGCAAAAAGCTTCATTGTCATCTCCATTCGGTTGCTCAGACGGGTCGCCTTCGCTTGATGGAGTGGGGCAGCTCGTTTGCTGGCGCTGATATAGGCTTACGTGAGGGGAAACTAAATGACAAAAGCGAAGCGCTTGATATGAAAAGCGACGCGGAATGCGACAAATTTGGGCAGAGTGCCCAGATTTTCGATTATTTACAGTCGGTTAGTTCAAAATCTGAGCTGCTATGCGGCTTACTCATGCGCGCCATGCAGCGGCGGCATGGCTCCTGAATTCGTTTGAATGCAATGAAATAGAAAAGGCCTGCCGGACGGCTTCGTGCGGCAGGCCTTCAGCACTTGGTACACACGATCTACTTTGCTCCAGCCCAGGATCCGACGCCATGGCGCGTGCTGGTCTTGGTGTCGGCGGCTTCAGGCCAGCCGATATCCTTCTGCAGTTCGATCGGCAGCGCACGGATGGCGCGTTCGGTCTGGTAGCGGGCGCGGGCCTCGCTGAATTCGGCCGCGATGCGACCGATGGACGACAGGATAGACATTTCGTTCTCCTTTGCGTGTTGGCCGTTGGTTTTCAGGTCGCTGTGCATGGGAAGCGCTACACAAGGTTTGTTTCAGCTTCATTTCGTGTCGAATGCAGGTTCGTGTCATGGTCGTTTCAAGACCGCTTTCGATCCCGCCCTGCTTCGATGGAGTTGACTATCCTCCCAAAGTGATGTTCAATCAAACGAAATGGAATGATGGTTTGCATCAGAAAAATTGAAGGTCGGTTCCCATGAACGCCCCACTCAATCATCCGCTGCCACTGCTCGATCTCGACGTCCTGCGCACTTTCGTGGCTATCGCCGAGACCGGCAGCTTCACCACCGCGGCCAATGCCGTGTTCCGCACGCCGTCGGCCGTCTCCATGCAGATCAAGAAGCTCGAGGACATTCTCGGCCGATCGGTGTTCGCGCGCGACGCGCGTTCGGTGACACTGACCACGGATGGCGAGATGCTGCTCGGCTATGCCCGCCGGCTATTGTCGATCAACCGCGAGGTGGTGTCGAAATTCATCATCCCCGACATTGTCGGGGTGGTGCGGCTCGGTTCGCCGGACGATTATGGCGAGCGCGTCCTGCCGCATGTGTTGAAGCGTTTTGCCCAGTCGCATCCGTCGATCGCCGTCGACGTCACCATCGACCAAAGCAGCAATCTGCGCCGTCGCATGGACGACCGGGCGCTCGACATCACGCTGCTCACCAATTCCTACAAGAGCAGCGCGCTCGGCGCCGAAGTGCTGCTGACCGAGCCGATCGTCTGGGCCGGCGCCAAGGGTGGCTGCGCGCATCTGCGCGAGCCGCTGCCGGTCTCCTTGTGGGAAGAGGGCTGCGCCTGGCGGGCAGGGGCGCTCGAAGCGCTCGGCCGCGAGGGCCGCAACTACCGCGTCGCCTATATGAGTGCGCATACGGCCGGCCAGCGCGCCGCGATCATGTCCGACCTTGCGGTGGCGCCGCTGCCGAAATCCTTCCTCGGCAACGACATGGTCGAGCTTTGCCCGAAGGACGGCATGCCCGACATCGGCACCTACAACCTCGCCATGGTCGTGGCGCCGGACGCCAGCGCGCCGGTGAAGGCGGTCGCGGACCATATCCGCGCGACCTTCGAAGTGTTCAGGGAAACCGGGAAATTCTGATCCGACCGACCCAACCGGTTCGTGAGCGGTTACGTCGCGATCTGGCCTTGCAGCCACCAGCTGGCTTCGGCTCGGCGTGTTTGGGGTTCACCGGCCAAGAAGGCCACGATGCTGTCCCGCGCCCGCCTCGCCTCGGGCATCTCGATCAGCGGCCAGACGTGGAACATGCCTTCCTCGTAGACGACTTCCACTTGGACGCCGGCGGCGCGCGCTCTCTCGGCGAAGATCAGATTGTCGGGGCTGAGCAGATCGTGCGAGCCGGTCAGAAGCAGCGTTTTCGGCAGCACCGAGAGGTCGCCGTAAAGCGGGCTGATGTGCCAGTCGCTGCGATCGATGCCGGCGCTGTAGAGCCGGACCGCCTCCATTCCGCCCGAAATGCCCAGCCACGGATCGTAGCGTTCCGCCTCGAACACTTCAGGGTTGGCGAGCGACATATCGAGGCCGGGCGAAATCAGCACATGGCGCGAAGGCAGGGGCAGGGCGTCTTCCGCCGCCATCATGGTCAGCACCACGGCCATGTTGCCGCCGGCGGAATCGCCCATGAAGACGATGTCCTCGGCTTCCGTTTCGTACAGCATCTGCCGGTAGACCTCGCCGACCATGCCGAACATGGCGTGGAAATCGTGTTCGGGGGCGATCGGATAGATCGGCACGGTGATGCCGAAGCCCACCCGGTTGGCCATCTCGGCGATCAGCCCCCAATGATAGGACGTGATTTGAAAGACATAGGCGCCGCCATGCAGGTAAAGGATCCGTTTCCGCTCGCCAGCCTTGGGTGCGATGTCATAGACGGGAAAACCGCCGACGCTGCGCGTCGTGATATCGAAGCGCTGATGCAGCGAAGCAGGCGGCCGGTGGTCCTCGGTCTTGCGGGCATAGGCGATCCAGCGCTGCAGGTTTTCCGGGCTGGAAAAAGCCTGCTTGCGGCTATGCCTGAGCACGAAGGACACGACGTGGCTTTTCAAACTGGGCATGCGGACACACGGACTTCGGCTGAGCCGACTAAGAGAACCCCCACAATCCGAAGATCGTATCTTCGTCCAAAATGTCAAGATTTGCGCGGTGTCAACACGGTGCTGTGATCTGGCGACCAGGGCCAGCGTTCGTCCGCGCACCGCGACGCTCAGCGCCGGGGCAGCAGCGCGGCGCGCAGCCTGGTGTCGGCCGCCGCCGGAGCTGCATCACGGCTCCGGCGCTTGCCGAGCAGTTTGCATTTATCGGCGAAGGTCATCAGCGCTGTGAACCCAGCAGCAGGGCCGCCAGCTTGGCCTGCGGGTCATCGCGCTGCGACACGGGCCAGCCGATGTCCCGCTGGATCTCAGCCGGCAGACTGTTCAGAGCCCGGACCGACCTGTGCCTCTTGTGTGCATGCTTGAGGGCCGCGCCATAGCGACCGAGGCTTTCGAACATCGACATCGTCATCTCCCTTGGATACCGCGACGGCGGCAAGACATATCCTGCCTGCCATTCCATGACTGTTAAATGCGCCACGCATGTATCGGAGGGATTTCGCGAAAACGGCCGTTTGTTTCAGTCTGGGTCGATCCGGAAACATTTGCATGCAAATGAAATTGGGGCGAAGCGCCGTTGTCGCCTTCTGTATGACTGTCGCGATGGGCCAGAACTTCTGACCAGCGCTGGTTTACAGCGTCCGGCGCTGTTAGTGTCTTCATGCCGACAGACGAGAGGTTGTGATGGGCAGTGCCGACGCAATCAGCGAAATGCCATATGCGCTCGGCCATTCCGAGCTGGAGTTGCAGCGCCTCAGTACCCAAGCACGCCTGATTGACCCGATCACGCGACGGTTTTTCATGGAGGCGGGAATTGCTCCCGGGATGTGTGTGCTCGACGTCGGTTCGGGAGCTGGCGATGTCGCCATCCTGCTTGCCGATTTGGTCGGCCCGACGGGAAGGGTTGTCGGAATGGATACTTCCGCCACGGCGCTCGACGTCGCCCGGCGTCGGGTCGCCGCGCTCGGATTGAACAATGTGACGTTCGATATGGGTGATCCCACGGAGATACGCCTGGCGCAGGCCATCGACGCAATTGCTGGCCGCTACGTCCTGCAGTTCATGGCGGATCCTGCGGTCGCATTGGCCAAACTGAAGACCCATTTGCCTCCTGGCGGCATCATCGTTTTCCACGAGTTGGATTGGGCTGGCGCGCGCTCGGTGCCGCCTGCGCCGCTCTACGACCGCTGCTGTGCGATGTGCGCCGAAACCATTGGCCGCCTCGGCGCCGAAACGAGCATGGGTCCGAAATTGCAGGCCGCATTTGTGAGCGCTGGTATTCGTCCACCATCGATGCGGCTCGAATCCGTTATCGGCTCGGGCCCGGCCGATGCCGACCGGCTCGATCTTGTCGCTGATCTTGTGCGGACGCTGCTACCAGACATGGAGCGTCTCGGAATCGTCGTCAAAGGCGAGATCGATACCAAAACCCTGTCGTCAAGAATGCTCGACGAGGTCGTCTCGCTCGGAAGTGTGGTGATCGGGCGGGCGGAAATCGGTGCGTGGTCGCGCATCTGATTGGTCGTCAAGCCGTCCGGCGTTTCTTCACTCCCGGCCGCGCCGGGCCGCGTGGCCTTCGCGCGAGCGCCGTCGCGGGGCGGCGTCGCCGGCAACACCGTCCTCGCTGACGGTTTTCCGGGGCGGCAATTTCACCGCCGCAGACAGTTTCGGGAACGGGTCGACCTTGTTCGGCAGCGCCATGGCGTAGACGAAATGCTCCTGGAATTTCGGCTCCAGCGCCGTCTCGATCTTCTCGATCCGGCTGACGGTTTCCTCGATCTCGCGGCGGTAGCCGCGGTTCAAGAGCGCCATGCGCGCGCCGGCGCCGGCGGCGTTGCCGACGGCCGAAACCTTGTCGAGGTCGCAATCCGGGATCAGGCCCAGCACCATGGCGTATTTCGGATCGATGAAGGAGCCGAAGGCGCCGGCGAAGTGGATGCGGTCGACATGCTCGGTGTGCTGCTTTTCCATCAAGAGCTTGGTGCCGGCATAAAGTGCGGCCTTGGCCAGCTGGATGGCGCGTATGTCGGTCTGGGTGATGGTGATCTTCGGCTCGCCTTCCTTCAGCACGTAGGAGAAGGTGCGGCCATTGGCGACGACGCGCGGCGAGCGGGCGCCGAGCGACCCGTCGATGACGCCATCCTCGGAGATGATGCCGGCGAGGTACATCTCGGCGACCACCTCGATGATGCCGGAGCCACAGATGCCGGTGACGCCGGTCGCCTGCACGCTGTCGAGGAAGCCCGGCTCGTCGGACCACAGTTCCGAGCCGATGACGCGGTATTTCGGCTCCAGCGTGTCGGGATCGATGCGCACGCGCTCGATGGCGCCTGGCGCTGCACGCTGGCCGCCGGAGATTTCAGCACCCTCGAAGGCCGGGCCGGTGGGCGAGGAGGCCGCCACCACCCGATGGCGATTGCCGAGCACGATCTCGGCATTGGTGCCGACATCGACGATCAGCATCATCTCGTCCTGGCGGTGCGGGCCTTCCGACAGCGTCACCGCTGCCGCATCGGCGCCGACATGGCCGGCGATGCAAGGCAGCATGTAGAGCCTGGCGCCCTGGTTGAGCTTCAGGCCGATATCCGACGCCTTGATGTGCACCGCGCCCGAGACGGCGAGTGCGAAGGGCGCGCCGCCGAGCTCGGTCGGGTCGATGCCGAGGAACAAATGATGCATGATCGGATTGCCGACGAAGACGGAATCCAGAATGTCGTTGCGCTGGACGTTGCCTTCCGCGCAGACCTTGTCGACGAGGCCGGAGATCGCCTCGCGCACCGCGACGGTCATGCCTTCGCGGCCGTCCGGGTTCATCATCACATAGGAAACACGGCTCATCAGATCCTCGCCGAAGCGGATCTGCGGGTTGGACGTGCCCGACGAGGCGGCGACGCGGCCGGACAGCAGCGACACCAGATGCATGGCGATGGTGGTAGAGCCGATATCGCAGGCAAGACCGTAGGCCTCGTTCTTCAGGCCGGGCCACAAAGAAATGACCCGCGGGGTCTCGCTTTCGGCATCCTTATGGATCGCGGCGGTCGCGGTCCAGTTGCCCTTGCGCAAGATGCCTTGCACCTGCGGCAACAGATGGAAATCGAAATCGAGGCTCTTGAGGCCCCAATCCTTCATCAGCGCGATCTTCAGGCGATCGAGATCGCCTGATGGATTGTGCATGTCGGGCTCTTCGATCTCGACATAGCACATATGTATTGCCGAATCGCGGGCGATGACCCTGGTGTCGGCATCCTTGCGGATGGTCTGCGCGTTGATGACCGTGTCCTGCGGCACGTCGACAACGAGGTCGCCGAGGATCTGCGCCGAGCAGGAGAGACGCCGTCGTTCGGGCAGGCCGCGCACGCGTTCGTAGCGCTCTTCCTTGGCGCCCTTGGGCGAGATGTGATCGTTGGACGAGACGATCTTGTGCTTGGCGAAATTGCCTTCCTGCACCTCGATCTGGCAGCGCCCGCAAGTGGCGCGGCCGCCGCACACGCTCTCGACATAGACGCCGAGCTGGCGCGCGGCATCGAGCACCGGTGTGCCGACCGGAAACCGGCCGCGCTTGCCCGACGGCATGAACAGCACGAGCGGATCGGTGATGTTGGCGGGAGAGTTCACGGTTGCGCGCTTATCCCCGGGCCATCCGCGCTTCACGGCCGCCGCGCCGGCGGCCGCCATTGCCGCCATTTTCGCCTGGCGCGTTGACTGCCGTGGGAGCCGCGACCGCCTGGCCGCCTTCGGCCGGCTTATAGTCCTTGTAGGTCCTGATCCAGTTGGTGCAGTTCTCGTCGGTGCCGTTCAGCACATTGGCGCCGCGCACCGCTTCCATTTCCTGCGGGCGCACCGGGTTCATGATCGCCGAGGTCATGCCGGCGCCGATCACCATCGGGATGAAGGCGGCGTTGATGCCGTGGCGGTGCGGCAGGCCGAAGGAGATGTTGGAGAGGCCGCAAGTGGTGTTGACCTTGAGTTCCTCGCGCAGGCGGCGCAGCAGCGCGAACACCTGGCGGCCGGCATCGCCCAGCGCGCCGATCGGCATGACAAGCGGGTCGACGACGACATCATGCGCCGGAATGCCGAAATCGGCGCAGCGCTGGACGATCTTCTTGGCGACGGCGAAGCGCACGTCCGGGTCCATCGAAATGCCGGTCTCGTCGTTGGAGATGGCGACGACCGGGACGTTGTATTTCTTGACCAGCGGCAGGATGGCCTCGAGCTTTTCTTCCTCGCCGGTGACGGAGTTGACCAGCGGGCGGCCTTTGGCGACTTTCAGCGCCGCCTCGATCGCGGCGGTCACCGAGCTGTCGATCGACAGCGGCAGGTCGACCAGGCCCTGCACGATCTCCAGCGTCCGCACCAGCAGCGCCGGTTCGGTCGCGTTGGGGTCGACGGCGGTGACACCGGCATTGACGTCGAGCATGGTCGCGCCGCAGGCGGCCTGCTCCAGCGCGTCCTTGATGACGGTCTCGAAATTGCCCGCCACCATTTCGGCGGCCAGCTTCTTGCGGCCGGTCGGGTTGATGCGTTCGCCGATCACGCAGAAAGGCTGGTCGAAGCCGATGATGATTTCTCGTGTCGCCGAGGCGACGATCGTCCGGGTCATGAAATCTCTCCGTCGTGATATAAAGAGTTCTTTATATCGTTTCTGATTTCGATCAAGCGAATGGTCACGGTTGGCATCATCAATGCGCCGTCTTGACCATGTCGACCTGCGTTTCGGTAATGTCGTCGTGCAAGATGCGGTCGAGCCGGTCGGCGACCATCTGGTCGTCGCGGCGGATTTCGCGCTTCCATGGCTGGCGGCCCTTCAGCACGCCGGATTCATCGACGATCTCGGCGACATATTCCTCCTGGCGGTAGGCCATCACATGGACACCGGAAACGCCTGATATTTCCTTGACCTCGTTGATGATGTCGATGCAGAGCTGCTTGCCTTCCTTCTTCTGATCCTGGGCGCCTTCCAGCCGCGTGATGATCGCGTCGGGGATATGAATGCCCGGCACGTTGGAGCGGATCCATTTGGCGGTCTTGGCCGAGGCCAGCGGCCCGACGCCGCACAGGATGAAGCATTTTTCCGTGAAGCCGAGATCGCGGACCTTCTGCATGTAGGTGCGGAACATCGGCACGTCGAAGCAGTACTGGCTCTGCACGAACTGCGCGCCGGCGGCGATCTTCTTGCCCAGCCGATGCGGGCGGAAATCGATCGGCGGCGCGAAAGGGTTGATCGCCGCCCCCAGGAAGAGCTGCGGCGGCGTCGTCAGCTTGCGGCCGGACAGGAACTTGCCATTGTCGCGCATGATGCGGCAGGTCTCTAAGAGCGACATGCAGTCGAGGTCGAATACCGGCTTGGCGCCGGGCTGGTCGCCGGCCTGCACGCCGTCGCCGGTCAGGCACAGCATGTTGGCGACGCCCATTGCCGCCCCGCCCAGCACGTCGCCCTGGATGGCGATGCGGTTCCTGTCGCGGCAGGCGATCTGCATGATCGGGGCATAGCCCATGCGGGTCAGCAGCGCGCAGATGCCGACCGACGACATGTGGCAATTGGCCCCCGACGCATCGACGGCGTTGATGGCGTCGACCCAGCCGTCGAAGATTTTCGCACGGTTGTAGACGTCTTCGGGGTCGGCGCTGTCGGGCGGGTTGAGCTCGGTGGTCACCGCGAACTCGCCGCGCCGAAGCACGCGCTCCAGCCGGCCGCGCGAAGTGTGGCCGGGCAGGGGCTCAAGCGGCAGATGGATGCCGGCCGGGTTCTCGTCGCGCTGGCGGCCGATCATGCCGATGCCCCGGTCTTGGCGTTGGCGGCTTCGCGCGCGGCGGCGGCCTGCGCGGTCACCCGCAGCCAGGCCGAGGTTTCGCGCAGCGACTGGTCGACCGGCTTTTGCACGTCGAGGATCTTGTCGCCATGCACCATGTTCCGGGAGCCTTCCCAGGCTTTCACCCAGACGCAAGGCATATCGGGCTCGACCTCGCAATTGCCGTTGGCGCGCACACCGCCGCAAGGGCCATTGCGCAACTGCTTGGGGCAGTTCATCGGGCACGACATGCCGGTGGAGGAAAGGATGCACTGGCCGCACATGCGGCAGTCGAACATAAAACCCTTGACGCGTTTTTCGACGAATTTGATCGGGCCTTCGACCCTGTTGTAGCCGATGCCCTTCCACAAGGGATGCAGCAGCAGGAACATGTCGGCGAACCTGGAATAGAACCATTCGAGCAATCGCGAATGGCGGATCGACCACAGCCGCACCGCAAAAGAGCGCTGGACGCGCCGCTGCGGCGACACGTCGGCTGGCTTGTAGTCGGATTTCGGCGCTGCCTTCTTGACCAGTGTGGCCTGGGTAACCGGCTGGGTAATCCTTGGGCCATCCTTGCCGGGAACAGTTTCAGACATTTTCTTTCCCGCCCGCCTTTACCAGAGCGACCAGCCGCTCGCGGTCGTATTTCGCGTCGAGCTCCTGAAAGGCTTTTTCAACCTCGGCTTCGAGGTCGTCGCCGACCGGCACGGGGTCGGCCTTGCGCCATTCTGCCAGATAGTCGTCGGTGCCGCCGGCGCCGGTGCGCATGGCGCACATGTCGATCGCCTCGGTGAAGCGCAACGGCAGTTCGCGCTTGGCGTTCTGCCGGCCTTTCTTGACGATGACCTGGGCGGGGATATCGCGCCAGTAGACGATGATCAGATCGGCCATGAATTCTCACTCCTGCAGGGCGCTTTGCGTCTAGTTGGAAAGGATGCCCTACCACTTTCACTCGACTGCATTGTGCTTTCTGACGATCGATTTCGATTTTCGGGCCGATGCAACAGTTTCGAGCATTGCCGCAAGCGCCATCAGGCTGCTTGTTATGGGACGACACCCGCGCATTCAAAAGCGACGCAATCGTAAGCGGCGAAAAGGAAAGCCAAACTAGTTGCGCTAGGCATGGCGACGAAGTCAGTTGTCGAGCGACTCGCGACCGCAATCAAACGTGTTCCCTGTTGTCATCTGCAGCAGGCAGCCGGGGCGTCGTCAATCCTGCCATACGGGCCGTGACGCCGCGAGCCTACGCAGCCCGGGAAGGGTCTTCGGCGACGACTTCGCCCACTCCTCGAATTTTTCCCAGTCGGCTGCGGGAATTGTCACGACGCGCCCGTCCAGCACCTCCATTTCGGCGGCTTCGACCGCCTTGCGACGGATGAAGTCGCTGAGGTTGGTATGGGCCTGCCTGGCGGCGGCTTCGAGAATGTCACTTTCGTCCACAGTGACGCGAACGCTGACGGGAGCCATGTTGGACATCAGACAAATCTCCCCTTCTGTATGACAATAGCATACAAACAGCTTGCCAGCGCCTACCACACGCCGCGACGCAATCCGGTCCAGAGATAGAACCAGATCGTCGGGTGGTACCATTGTTTCGAAGGCGGGCCGGGATCCGATGTGGCAAGTTTTCCCGCCAGCGCATCGCCGACCGCCTCGACGCAGATGTCGCGTGAGAATGCCGCCTGCCGCAGCGCGTAGCTTGAAATGGTATCGCCCGGACCAGGCTCGCCGCGCGCCTGCCGCAGCACGCCGCCGGTGTCGACGCCGGCGTCGACCAGATGCACCGTGGTGCCGAAGTTTTCCGCATCGCCGGAAGCCAGCGCCCAGTAGCCGCCATTCATGCCGCGATATTTGGGCGCAATGCCGGCATGATAGTTGAGGACCGGGCAACGCAACTTGGCCAGCGTCTGCCGCGACAGCAGGCGGCAGCCGGCGAGCAGCACGACGCCGGGCCGGATGTCCTCGATGGCCTGCAGGCACTCCGGCGCATTAGCCGAAGACACGTGAATGATCTTCTGGTCGGACTTCGGTTCGGTTTGCAGTTTCTGTTCGGCGACGATGCGCGCCGCGTGGCCGGCGAAAAACCGTTTGCCGAGCCGCGTCAGCACCATAGTGCCCAGTTGCCCGATGGCCTGCAACCAGCCTTGGCAGCGGGCACGCCCAAGCAGCAATTTCTTTTTGGATTCAGGCGTTTCGAGGATGACGCTGACAGATCCAAGTCGACCGGCAACGGCGTTGATGATGGCCCAGATATGCGGCCCGCCCTCGGTGACGACGACGATCGGCGGCAGGTCTGATTTCAAGGATTGCATGGTCGCGACACGCCGTCTGGATAGACTCTTGGCGCGCCGGACGTTAGGCGGTCCGGGTTAATCCTTGGTGATCAGCAGGGTGGTGATCAGTAGGGCTCAGCGCTTGAATTCGAGGATGTCGAGCTTCGATTCGTAATAGGGCGCCGGGAACTCGATACGCCATTCACTGGCGCTGTTGCGGAAGGCGTAGCCGACCTGGTCGCTTTGCGGGCCGCTGCCATAGGGTTTCGCCGGATTGTTGTTGACGGAGAAGGAGCCGAGATAGATGGCGCGCTTTTCGCCGTCGTTGAAGAAGCGGCCCTTGGTGCGTTGCGAGCCGCTGACCTTTTCCAGCATCCAGCCCGAGCCGTCGTCGCTCACCTTGCATTTGAACCAGCCATAGATGACCAGCGCGCCGAGCCCGCCGGCCTTGATGGTGCGGCATTGCCAGTTGCCGGTCAGGTCCTTGTCGGAAAAGGCGGCCAGCGGCCTCGCCAGCAAGGTGTCGAGCTGTTTGACGTCGGCGGGACTACCCGCCTTCGCCTCGTCAAGGGCTGCCTTGCGCGTCTCGCCATATTTGTCGAGCCGCGCCTTGTCCGCGGCGGTGATGAGCTTCTGCACCTCGCCGTCGGCAAGCGCGGGCAGGGTGAAGCAGACAGCGCCTGCGGCAATCAAGAGACGAGCGATCATCGGTGCGTTTCCCAACTGTGTCTGGAGCAGCCTGTTTTCCTGTCTGGCGCATAACTTACCGGTTCGCGGCGGCCTGTCATCCGTGCTTAACAGCGTCAGGTTAAAAATCGTGGTTTCATCGATGCGGATCTTGCTGACGGGATCGTCAGGCTGGCTGGGCAGCGCGCTGGCGCCGCGCCTGCGGACCCTTGGCCACAACGTCATCGGCCTCGATCCCATTCCGTCGGCGCAAACGCAGATGATAGGGTCGGTCGCCGACCGCGACCTGGTCATGCAAACGGTCAGCGAAAACCGCATCGAGGCAATCATCCACAGCGGCGCGCTGCACAAGCCGAACATCGAGAACCACGGCAACAGCGATTTCGTCGCGACGAACGTGCAAGGCACGCTCAACCTGCTGGAAGCTGCGGTGGCATCGGGCGTTCAACGCTTCGTTTTCACGTCGACGACATCGCTGTTGATCTCGCAAGCCATCCGCGCCGGCTTCACCGGTGGCGCGCGCAAAGCCGCTTGGCTGACGGAAGAGATGTCGCCGGAACCGCGCAACATCTATGGCGTCACCAAGCTTTCGGCCGAACATCTTTGCCGCCTCTATCACATCGAGCACGGCCTGCCGGTGATTGTGCTGCGCACGGCGCGCTTCTTTCCCGAGGCCGACGATATGGCGCATGCGATCGAACAGTCGGACGCCAACACCAAGGCCAATGAGCTGTTGTTCCGCCGCCTGACGGTGGAAGACGCTGCCGAGGCCCATGTCGCGGCGCTGGAGAAGGCGCCGCAACTGGGCTTCGACACCTTCATCGTCTCGGCGCCGACACCGTTCAATCCCGACGATTGCCAGGCCTTGATTTCAGACGCCCCATCCGTCGTGGCGCGCTATTTTCCGAATTGTCCGGCGCTCTATGCGCGAAAAGGCTGGACGATGTTTGCCTCGATCGACCGCGTCTACGATGCCACGCGGGCGAGGGACAGGCTGGGCTTCGTCTGCAAGACGAGCTTTGCCGATGTGCTTGCCGCGCTGGCAGCGGAGTCTGAGTAGTCAGGCGACGGCCGCAGCCTGCGCCAACTCCTCCGTCAGGTCGCCATAGCCGGTCGAGCGGCGCTCATAGGCAAGGCCGAGCATTTTTGCGGCTTTCTCGGCGACCTTGTCGAGTTCGGGATCGTCGGTCTGGGCGAGATAGACCAGCTTCTCGTAATTGCCGAAATAATCCTTGATCAGCTCCGGATGCCTGTCGAGGCCGAGCGGCTTCATGAAGAAGGCGTCGAACTGCCGGCACAGAAAGTCGGTCATGTAGAACGACATCATGTCGTCGTCGGCGATTTTTGCATAGGCATCCATGCCCTGGTAGAAGGCAAAGCAGTGCGGCCCGGCCATGCGTTCGACGCCATGCTTCTCGCAGACGCGATCAAGCAGGCCGCCGGTGCCGCAATCGGCATAGCCGACGAAAATGTCGACGTAGCCGTCCGCCTTGGCCTGTTCGATCGCCTTGTCCATGGCCGGCGCTATGCGATCGGGATAAAAATGGAACTCCGCCGGCAGGCAGGTCAGGTCGAGATGGTCGAGCCCGAGCTGCTCCTTGACGGCCAGAACTTCGCGCGCAATCATCCCGCAGGCGATGACCAGCAGCCTGTCCGCTTGATTCGGTTTCGTTTTTTGCCTCTTGGCCATGGAACCAGTCAAACCGTTCTTCGTTGCTCGGGGCGAATCTATCGAGAGAGGGATAAACCGTCCATGAAACTGTTACGCATTGCGCCGATAGCAATCCTTGCTTGCGCTCTGGCGCTTTCGGCTTGCGCCAACACGGTGCGCGGCGTCGGTAAGGATGTCAAATCCACCGCGAAAGCCGTTGAGGATACCGTCAACAAACCCTGATCCGTTCGCAGCCGTTTCCAACATCTGGGAACAAAAAAGCCGCGCTGCAAGGCGCGGCTTTTGGCAAGGCCTTGCTAAAGGTCAGGCCGAAGCGCGCACATTGTGCTTGCGCTTCATGAAATCCTTGGCCGTCTCGACCGCCACCGCCGCGTCGCGGCAATAGGCATCGGCGCCGACCGCCTTGCCGAATTCCTCGTTCAGCGGCGCGCCTCCGACCAGCACGACATAGTCGTCGCGGATGCCTTTTTCCTTCATCGTGTCGATAACGACCTTCATATAAGGCATGGTTGTCGTCAGCAGCGCCGACATGCCGATGATGTCGGGCTGGTGCTGCTCGATGGCATCCAGGTATTTTTCGACCGCATTGTTGATGCCGAGGTCGATGACGTCGAAGCCCGCACCCTCCATCATCATGCCAACGAGGTTCTTGCCGATGTCGTGGATGTCGCCCTTGACGGTGCCGATCACCATCTTGCCCTGCTTCGGCGCGCCGGTAGCGGCGAGCAGCGGACGCAGGATGAACATGCCGGCCTTCATCGCGTTGGCGGACAACAGCACTTCGGGAACGAACAGGATGCCGTCGCGAAAATCCTCGCCGACGATGCGCATGCCCTCGACCAGCGCCTCGGTCAACACCTTGTAGGGCGCCCAGCCGCGCTCGAGCAGGATCTGCGTTCCTTCCTCGATCTCTTCCTTCAGCCCGTCGTAAAGGTCGTCGTGCATCTGCTGCACGAGTTCGTCGTCGGAAAGCTCGGAAAGGATGATCTCGTCGTCGGCCATTTTTTCTCGGGCTCCTTGCCGCGTGGATTTAATCACGGCAGCTCAAAAATATTGCGTCAATACCTAACCCGCGAGGGCTGCTTGTCCATAGCTGATTTGCGACTTCCCGCAAAAGGAAAGCGACCGCAAATCTATTGGAATTCTTGTCGATTTTGCGACAGGCGTTGGCGCTGGCGGGCCGTTTCGAATAGGGTGCATGGCTACGATCCGGCCAGAAGCTGCGGTATGCAGCCGCAACGGTTTTCAGGTTTCAGGGAAGAAAGCTCATGAGTGAGAACGCGCCAGTCGATCAGGAAGCGTCAAACGCCAGACGTGGCCGCGCTGCC